>LUUF01000019.1 GCA_001644045.1 Methylomonas methanica
TTGCGGCAAGCTGGGTTTTGGTTGACCACGGGGCTTATGCTACGCAAAGCCAATAGCCAACAAAAACGATATATTTAGAATTCAATATCTGATATTGCGATATTAAATGCCGCCAATAACTCTTCTTTCTTTCGTGGCAATCCTCAATATAACGGCATACGCCTGTGGTAATGGACAATGGAATCGGCATTCAGACTTATGAATCCCGGTTTTAAGAACTTGTTATAGGTACCCGAACGCTTTGATATAAGGCGCCAACACTGGCAGGATGGGCTGGAAATGGTCGGCGTATGCCTGCCAGCGCGCTACCGCCGAACCGTATACAGGCTGGGACACAGCGGCAAAACTCGGCGTCGCAACATAGCGCCCGGCCACCCGTTCGTGGTAGTGAGCCACTTGCGGATGCCAAGCCAGATCCAGCAGCGCAAACACCCGCCGGAAACTGTTTTCAAAATCGCCGACCACATCCTCGTAGCGTAATTCCAGATACTCGGGAACTATCCGCTGCCTTAGATTCAGCCACAAATCCATCACGGCAGCATATTGTCTGGCAATCCCCGACCAGGACAGCAAATTTACGGTGGCCGGCGACGCAGAGAATGACTGCATCGCGCAACTCAAACAAATATCGCGCGGATCGCGCAACGCAAACAGGATTTTGGCTTCCGGGAACAGACAGCTGATCAAGCCGATTTCTATGCTATTCAACGCTACTTTATTGACGAAGCGCTTCTGCAAAGCGGTCGGCGTAAATTCCTCGCTCACGCGCTGCCAGTAAAAACCGCGCAGGCGGCGAGCCTGGTCGAGATTAAGACTGCGCAAGGCCTCGGGCGGATTTTGCTGGATACCGGTCATTGCCGCCAATTCGGCAAGTACTTCCTCGATCAGCTGGTTCTCGTCCGAGGTCAATACTTGGGGATGGGCGGCCAATATTTGCTCGGTCAACGTGGTACCGGAGCGCAAAAAACCCATTAAAAACACCGGCACCGGTAAATCATCGGCGAAATCGGCTACCGACCAACGCTTTAATAAATTGTCGTCGTAACCTTGTTTGTACAACGCAATTTTATTGAAAATGTAATCGCCATCGACGCGCCGGGTTTCCGGTAATTGTGTCTGTAGTTCGCCGGCCTTACTTAGCATTTTAAAAGCATCGGCATGGCGCTGTTGTTTGTCGTAAACCTTGGCTAGTTCCAGGCAGGCCCTCGCCAACTGTTTTAGGTCCGTTGCTCTGGCCACCACCCGTTCCAGTCTTTGCTGCGCCCGAACATACTGTTTTTTGTCGAACTCCAGTATCGCCATCAAGGTTTGGCAGCCGGCATCGTCCGGGATTAACTTCAAGACCTTACTCAATACCGCGATGGCTTGATCGGCGTGATTTAAGCGATGCAAGCAAGCGGCCATGCAGAATTGGGCCGCCGGCTGTTCCGGCATCTGTTTGACCGCCGCCCGCGCCAATTGTAAGGCTAGATCCAAATCGCCCCACATTTGCAGTTGCTCGGCCAACTCCAGCAAAAGCCGGCCTTCGATTTTTTCCGGGCGGCGCAGCATCTGCTTGGCGGCTTTAGCAAAATATTGGCGCCCCTCGGCGCGCCGATGCCGCCGGCACAAGCCTTGTCCGACGCCAGCCAAGGCTTCGATATGATTGGGTTTGATCGCCAGCACCTGCTGATAACACTGCTCGGCGGCGGCGAAGTTACCCTGCAGATAAGCATGGTTGCGGGCACTTTCCAACAAAATCCAAATATCTGTATCAGCGTTGTCCTGTTCGCGCGGAGTATTTGCCTCGCAACAATGTTTGAATTTTTTGCCGCTTTGGCATGGACAGGGATCGTTACGTCCGGATTTTTGTGGGATAGCGTTATTCATTGTCCGTCGGAAAAATCGGAATAATGGCTCTGTTAGAAAATGTTAAACCGTTGGATGAGCAAGCTCGAAAAACCGTCAGGCAAAAAAATACGGGAAACCAGGGCTTCCCGTAAAAAGGCGAGCAATGCCCGCCAAGGTAGATTTTTGCTCAAGCTTTCGAAAAGGCTAAGAGCATGTTCCAACCCCTGCTCTTAGTCGGCAAATCAGACAGCCAACGCTTGTTTGCGGCGACCAAAGCCTATCATGCCGGCCATTGCGCTACCGAACAGCCATACCGCACCCGGCACAGGTACCGCGGTGACAGTTAATTCGTGCCAGCCCGTGCCATACGCTTTAGATACCGCAGTAGCGCCGGTCGCGAGGGTAGTAACGGTTTTGGTTTGATAAGGGCCGCAATCCACCAAATCCACGCAACTACCACCGATCGCAATCAGATAGCTGCCCGCGCCCAGATTTACCGTCAGATCGGTGTACAAAAATCCGTCCGCATTGGTGCCGGAAGACGAGCCGGCGGAACCAGTGCCGACTAAATCGCCGTTGCCGTTGTACCAGCCGCTAAAGCCCGAATTGGAATAACCGACAAAACCGTTTACACCACCCGTGGCCAGAAATGTGGAGTTGTTCGTACCGTTAGGCGCGGCAACTTGGTTAAAGCCCATGGTGTTGTTATTGCCGCCCGTGGTATAGCCATAGGCCAACGGACTTTGTACGGTGGCCGGGTTATTGGCCGAGGTCGCGCCGGTGAAGGCGCTACCCGCCAACGACCAGATACTGAATGCCGGGTGGATAGTTTTATCCAGCACCATGGGACTATAAGTAGTGGTGGTTGTGGCATTCGATGTATTAGCCGACCCGGCAGCATTGCGAAAGCCAATGACTTCAGACTTGATTTTATAGGTCCCGGAATCGGTAATATTGATTTGTACCCAGTCCGCGTTATGCATCCAGCCCAAATCGATAGCCATATCGGCCCAGGATTTAACGGTCGTGTAATCGTGATACACACCGGCTTGCCCGGCGCCGGCGGTCAAAATATGGCCCGTGGCAATCGCCCGACCGGAGCCGTCGATACCGCCGCCGTTGTTCAGGCTGGTACCGATCGCATTGGTGCCGGCGCCATTGGTAATAGTATGCGCGGCGTTGAATGTTTCCGTGGTGCTGGTGACGCTTACCGCACCGGCGTGCGATGCGGTCAAAACTAAGGCGGTACCGGTCAAAATTTGCGCAACAGCTTTTTTAACGTGTTTCATATATGAATTTTCCTTGTTAACAAATTACGGAAAAGCAGTTGCAGAGTTTCCGATCTCCCCTAAGAACTCGTCACTCAGTATCGACTGCTTCCTATCGACATCCCCGCCGCGCCACTCCCCAATCTGGAGTATCGCTGCGCGGGAACCAGTCTCATCGCTAGAGACCGCTACCGGCATTGCAAAATATAAGCCATAAATTAATTACGTTTTAATACATATGGCTACATGAATACTGACGCGCAAATACCTGGCTATTACTGTGAAATAACACAGGCAGTAGGTGATTTGCCTGAATAGGCTTGCAGCCAGAGTATATGGAAGTTTGTTGGAAACAATGGCGGGAAAACGACCGGATCGGCACTCGGCTTTTAAGAAATGCAACGCACGATAGCAAACGCTAAGTGTTTGATAGCCTTGGCCAATGTATTGATGAAACCTGCCTGCTCGGAAACTCCTTAAATCAAACAGCTTCGGTATTTCATCGTTTGCGGCGCACAACCCAGCCGAAGCCGCCGAGTGCGGAAAGGAACAGGGAAAATGCGCCAGGCAACGGCACCGGTGCGGATTGCAACGGACTCATATGCCAGGCCAATGCGTAATCCCAACTGAAGGGAATTGCCTCGCCGGACTTGACCCGCAATTCGTAGTGGTGACCGGTTAATAGATCAAGCCACAGGTTTTCGCTGTTATCGACACTGCTCGCCGAAAACGCGGCGATGTTTTGCGCCGTGATATCGAATAACTCCAGATTCAGATCATACAAGGTGGTTGTCAGATTTAGGTCGTTCGATACCCCCAGATTCCAAACCAAAGATGCCTGCAAATTCAAATCCGTCGCGGCGGCAAACTTATAAGTGCCAAGGCTATTGCTACCCAAGCCGCCGAACGCGGTATCGACATCGAACCCGGCTAAACCGATGCCGCCCAGATGACCGCCATCTTCCAGGCTATCCTGCTCGCCGCCGGCGATGATTTCGTAACTGTGCAAAATATTCAGTTGGCCGGCGCCGAATCTATCGTCCAGGCCGTTTACGGTTTGATGCCCGCTGCCGCGATAATCGAGGATATTGTCCGTGGTCGAGGTATTTTGCGTCGCTCTGTCGGCGCCGGCCAGCAATGCCGCTTTGACGGTTTCGGCACGCTCGGCGTTATAAACCGTACCCACACTGTCTATGTCGATAGATCCATGCGAAAGACTCGATCCGCCCTTGTGGCCTGTCTCGACCAATAGCGCGGCGGCGGCGGCCACTATGGGTGTGGCCGCGCTGGTAGTAGTTTGCGGTGCGACTATATCGGGGCGCGTCCGTCCCGCTACATATACCGAGTCCACCGCATCGGCCCCCCTGTCCTGCTTACCGTCCGTGCGGCCCACCGCAATTGCATTGTAAGCACTACCCAATAACGGCGCGTCGCTCAGGCCGTTGTTCATACCAACTACCTGGATAAATTGGTTACGCTGCACTTGCCTGTCCACCAAGCGCAAAATCATCGCGGTTTCCGCTACGGAATCACCTTTGCCTATCCAGCTATGGTTCGCAATCCGGCTGGCATTGACGGGTGCCAACGCCGTCGGCGTGATGAGGTTGTCGAGCCAGGCGTTGCCATCGTAACTGGCGATAGTGTTTATTCCATGCGCAATGGAATCCTTGCCGTAAAACCTGGCTCCGACACTAGTTGCGTGGCCGGATGGCGAAGTACTGGCTTTTTTACCCGGAAAACTAAACGTCTTGCCGGCAAATTGCGCATTAAGAATATCCGGCGCATAGATGGGGTAAGCGGGATCATCTTTCGATTCAACGGCTGACGCTTCGGCATGAACTACATTGACACCGTCGCCGGTCGGTACGCTTGCGCCCAGTTGTGCTAACAAGGCTTGATAACCTATATCGCTTTTGTAATCCGCAGCCGCGGAGCAAGCCCAAAACACCATTGGAAACAGATAAAACCCAGGCTTTTTAATCATTGTTATCACCTTTTTGAGTCTCTTGAAATTTGGTTAGCTTGATCTAGCCGTTCCGGCAAATACCGCGCGGCAAGCCGGAAAAATCGATAGTCCGGATGAATGATGAGTTGCTCAGCATCCTCCTAACGTGCCGGCACTGGTTCTGTCGGTTAATCGCAACTATAGACCAGATACCAGGTCTTGCCGATACATGCCCGGCTATCAGTCTGGCGAGTGTAAAGCTGTACGATTACAGCAAACAGCCTGCCGATCAATCGACAAGGCTTTTAGGAAGATGACGAGAGTCTGATCGCATCCGACAAACTCTCCAGCATTTCAACGGCGAGGTGTTGCGGCCCCTGTGTTAATAATCCGCAGGGGCGCAGGTAAGAACTAAGCGTCGAGCAAACGGGTACTCAAGCGATCAATGAATGCGAACCAGATAGCCGTCGGTTTTTTCACAACCGGGTTTGCTATGCGCGGTAATGCTCAGGCGCGCAAAGCCGCCTTCTATGGGTCTATCCACTTTGCCTTTTATCTCCAGACGGCCGCTAGGCTGTTGGGTAATTTGCAGTTCTTTGGAGGTGAAATGGTATTTGGTTTCCCCGGCGCTGACATTAATGACAATCGATGTCAGCGTGGTATTGGCGGATGCCGTCAACGAAAACTCGCTAAACGATTGCAGATATTTATTGGTCGCCGGCTGAAACTCGGAAAACACCGGCTTATCGCAGTGCTGCGAGCTCTGGCTGCTGCCGTAGGCATGGGCCGCGGTGCCGCTCAGACTTAACAAAGTGGCGGCGGCAATTCGGAATAGCGTGGTCATTATTTTCTCCGTGGGGTGGTTATTAGCATAATTATCCCGCTAGCTTACCAACAAAACGCGGAATTGCTGGCGATCAATTCAATTGAGCGCCCACCTGCCAAGCAAATACTCGATGTTCCGTCTAGTCACATCCATGGTGCACTACTCGCCCGTTGACCGATCGAAGCACTTCTGCGCCGAAAAAATGTGATGTACGGCTCATAAATAGTTCTTATGAAAACAAAATAAGTTCTAATGAGAACTTTAAAGTGATAGACTTTACCCACACTGACAGATTGACCTGAACTTCCCGAAACAAAAGTTCGTTTTGATACTGAAGTGCCGAGGCCTAACCCAATAGCCTCATTTCTTCTTATTTACCGAGGTTTACATCATGACATCTTTCAAAAAATTCATATCTTTTGCCATAGCCATCGCTGTTATCAGTGCATTGTCTTTTCCGGTATCTGCTGCCACTTTTAGTCACGAAGAAGTCAGAGCCGCTCTGGAAAGCACCATTTCTAAAGTCAAAGCGTCCATCTCCGCGGTGGAAGGCGGTGCGGACAAGGAGACGGTGGCCGAGCTGGTCAGCGATGCCAAACAACAGCAAAAAGACATTGAGAATAACGATCTCGAAGTCAAACGCCAGCATGCCGGCAAACGCTTGAATACAGCCTGGAAAGCCGCGCGCGGCGGCGATTTGCAATTGGCCGGCGAATCGTTGAAAGAAGCTTTAAGCCGCTATGAAGAAATGCACAACATTTATGTTTCCAGCCATTAAACCGTAAACATCGCGCCGGTTGAGCTATGCGTCAGCCGGCCGCATCGGCGCACTGAATAGGGGCATCTTCTGTTCATATCCAAAACAACGCTTGACCGCCGCATCGCTCAAGCCGCGGATAGCTGCCCGCTTTTCACGACCCGCATCATCGATAACGTCAGTACATTTGATGCGCGTGTGCTGGCCTTGGGCCCGGGGTCCAAGCGTTTTCTTACCTCCGAAAAGAAAAACGTGACAATTGATTCGTTCGCCAACTGGCGACGCGATGATGAGGGTCTTTTTTATATGGGATTGATGGCGCAAGAATTGCTAATTTTTTAATGTCGGATCAGCGCTATCAGCTGTCGCTTGGGTCGATGCGGAAACATGCCGACACAAACCCAAGCTTTACGACACCGTATCACTTGAACCTTGCACCCTAAACAGGAGATCGCATCATGAAAAAGCTCTTAATCGCGCTGTCCCTATTGGCTGGAATCGCTATCGTGATGTTCGCGGTATTCAATCCCAGGCTGCCTGCCTACAACGCGCAAACTGACATTTCCTATTCCGATTTCATCAAGGACGTGCGCAGCAAATCCGTTGCCGAAGTGGTGATAGACGGCAAATCCATCGACGGCCGCCGCCACAACGGCACCCGGTTTGCCACTTACAATCCTGGGGATGCGCGGATCATAGACGATCTATTGGAGTATGACGTAAAGATCAAAGTCGAGCGACCGGAAACGCAGTCCACCCTGACGCAACTTTTATTCTCGTGGGCTCCCACCTTGCTGTTGATCGGGGTATTAGTGTATTTCATGCGTAAGCAGCAACTTGGTGCCGGCGCGCAAAACGGCTTTGGTAAAAGCCGGGCCAAATTGATGACGGAAGATCAGGTCAAGATACGTTTCAAGGATGTGGCCGGTGCCGAGGAAGCCAAACAGGATGTGGCTGAAATGGTCGACTTCCTGAAAGATCCGGGCAAATACGAAGCCTTGGGCGGCAAAATTCCGCGCGGCGTATTGATGGTGGGGCCTCCCGGTACCGGTAAAACCTTGCTGGCCCGGGCGATTGCCGGCGAAGCCGGCGTGCCGTTCTTCTCTATCTCGGGTTCCGACTTCGTGGAAATGTTCGTCGGCGTCGGCGCCTCCCGGGTACGGGACATGTTCGAACAAGCCAAAAAACGCGCGCCCTGCATTATTTTTATCGACGAAATCGACGCGGTCGGCCGCCAGCGTAGCGCCGGCGGCAATATCGGCGGCGGCGAAGAACGCGAACAAACCCTTAACCAACTGTTGGTGGAAATGGACGGTTTCAGCGGCAACGAAGGCATCATCGTCATCGCCGCGACCAACCGGGTCGATGTGCTGGACAAAGCCTTGCTGAGGCCGGGCCGCTTCGATCGCCAGGTGCAGATCGGCTTGCCGGATATCAAGGGCCGCGAGCAAATTCTTAAAGTCCACGCCGCCAGAGTGCCGTTGGCCGACGACGTCAACATCAACGATCTGGCGCGCGGCACTCCCGGTTTTTCCGGCGCCGAACTGGCCAATTTGATCAACGAAGGCGCCTTGTTCGCTGCCCGCAACAATCAGCGGGAAGTGACGATGCACGACCTGGACAGCGCCCGCGACAAAGCCATCATGGGTGCCGAGAAACGCACCATGATCATGAGTCGCGACGACCTGTTAATGACTGCTTACCACGAAGCCGGCCACACCATCGTCGGCCGCTTGGTGCCCGAGCATGATCCGGTTTACAAAGTCAGCATCATGCCGCGCGGCGGCGCCTTGGGCATTACCATGTTTCTGCCGGAACGCGACCAATACAGTGCCTGTAAGGACAAACTGGAAGGCCAGATTTCCAGCCTGTTCGGCGGTCGAATTGCCGAAGCCTTGATTTACGGCAAGAACAAAGTCACCACAGGCGCATCCAACGATATTCAGCGCGCCACGCAATTGGCCCGTAATATGGTCACCAAATGGGGCTTGTCCGATCGCCTGGGGCCGGTAGATTGCGGCGACAACGACAGCGGATATTTAGGGTCAAGCAAACCGATGTCGGAACAAATGGCGCGTCTGATCGATCATGAAATAAGGCAAACCCTTGCGAACAACTATCGGCGCGCCGAAGCCATCCTTAAAACTCATCTGGATATTCTGCATAACATGGCGCAAGCTTTGCTGGATTGGGAAACCCTGGATAAATATCAGATAGACGAGTTGATGCAGGGCCGGATGATAGCGCCGCCAAAGGCTATAGAGCTGGCAAAATGGAACGGCGATAACGGCAAGTTACACAAGCCAACCGCTGAAACTGTACCTCCGTTTGGCAAAATGCCGGCATTGTCCTAACCTAAAAAGCGGATATAAAACAGTAAGCACATTACCGAACTGTTTCTCGCGGGCCCCGAATAAATGCTAGAGTTCGGGGCTAAAGAGTTGCTCCGCTCAGAGTGATTAATGAACAGGGGATTTTTTCTACATTAGCGTGATTCCACAATCCAATAGAAGCTTGAATAAATTTGTTTTAACTTCGGCAGCAATACGCTGTTTGGTGCCAGCCTATCGCGGCGGAACGATTGCCGCATTGATATTATTGACAGCCTGCACCATGCCAAAGCCGGCGCCAGTTGCAGAAAATGATCCGCCAATCCCTGCCAAGCCGGCTATTTCCTGGCATGCTTATCAAGCCCAAAACAGCCCGCAAGAGCCCGGTACATCCGGCTTTCCAACTGAAGATGCCGGAATCGATACCAAGCAAACCTACGATTTGCCGGCCTTGGTGGATTTGGCCCTGCACACGCATCCGGAAACCCGGATCAGTTGGGAGGAAGCTAAAGCCGCCGCCGCACGCCTGGAAAGAAATCGCAGCAGCTGGTATCCAACCCTGACGGCAATGGCATTCGGTCAGCACTTTACCAGCAGCTTTCCCATCCCGGGCAGCGCGCTGGTCAGCAACGGCTACGCGGCTCTCGCCAGTCTGGACTTGGCATGGACCTTATTCGATTTCGGACGCCGCGAAGCGTTGGTCGATGCCGGCGCCGAGCGTCTGAGCGCGGCTAACTTCGCCTTCGACCGTAAACACCAGGAAATTGCCTATAGAGTGGCCAGCAGTTTTTTTGTTTATCAGGCCGCCTTGGCCAAGGTGACGGCGGCGCAACAAACTTTTGCGTCTGCCAAGACCAACGCCGACTCGGTTCAAGCCAAGCTCAAACAAGGCCTGGCAACCAAACCCGACTTATTGCTGGCCCTGCAAGAGCAGGCAAAATCCAGTTATGACCTGCAAGATGCGCGCGGCTCGGTCACGCAGACACGCGCCGATCTGACGACGAACCTGGGTATTTCACCGGCTTACAGTCTGCAACTGATCGACCTGAGCAAGCTACCGTTGCCCGCAGAACTGGCGCAATCGGTGGAAAAAATCGTCGATCAGGCCTTGGAGCGGCGTCCCGATTTGCTGGCGCGCCTTGCCGAATTGCGAGCCCGCGAGGCCGACGTGAAAAAGGCCAGAGCCGAATTCTGGCCCAAGGTGTCGCTACGCGGCATGGTGGGCAATCAATACTGGGGCAATGTGCGTACCAAGCCGTCGGGCGGTGAGAGTTATTCCGCCAACGCCATGGTCGATACCGCCATGTTGAATGTGGAATGGACCTTGTTCGACGGCTTTGAACGCAATAATGCCGTACGGGAAGCGGAGGCCAAAAGGTCGGCGTCCCAAGCCCAACTGGATGCCTTGCGCCTGGAAATCATGCGCGACATCTGGAAAGCCTACGCCGACACCAAAACCGCGCTGGAAAAGCGCGAGTTTGCGTTGGCTCTGTTGAAAGCCGCCGAAGAATCCTATGCCGCCACCCAGGAGTCATACACACACGGCTTTTCGACGGTAATAGAGCTGTTATCGGCGCAAAAAGATCTGGCGCGTGCCCGCTTTACCGAAATCGACAGTCGGGCGGCTTTATTACGTTCCGCCGCAACGCTGGTTTATGTGTCAGGCGAGCAAAATCCGGAAGCGTCGGATGAGCATTAAATGACCGTCTTTCATGCCGGCCTGTCAGTATTTCTGTTACCCGACAGCCAATGCCGGTTAACCGATTCACCAGGTTTTTCTTGAGCGTGCACAGGCTTATAGCTATTATCGAATTCTAATTAGAACAATTATTTTTACATTATGTCCTCCGACTCTACATTTCCAACAGTTTTGCGCCAGTTACTCCGCACCCACCAGGCCTTTTTGTCTTATGCGGCCAGACACGTTCACCGGCTTGAATTAACCTTGCCGCAATACGATGTGATTATCACGCTGGGCAAAACCGCCGGCATGCAGCCCAAGAAACTTGGCGAGGAAACATTGATTACCAAAGGCACGCTCACCGGCGTGGTCAGCCGCTTGGAGGATAAGGGCCTGGTGGAAAGATCGGCCTCGAAAAAAGACGGCCGCAGCCAGATCATCCGCTTGACCGAAGCCGGTCGCGCCGTTTACGAACAGACTTTCCCGGAGCACCTGGCCCATATCGGTCGCCTGTTCGACGATTATGCGCCCGAGGAAATCTCGAAGCTGGAAGCGGATTTGCAGAGGTTGCATCAAGCGGTCATCACTGCTCGCGGCGACCATATTGAACAAGTCGATGATGAATTCTAGCGAGTACCGAAATGTTCATACGTTTGAGGTGAAGCGCACAATGATCTCTGGGCAATTACTTAAGTGGGCCTCTAAAAATAAAAACACCTCCTTCTCCCCCCGGGAGAAGGTTGGGATGAGGGAATTAAAATCAATTACTTACCCCCCTCACCCTAGCCCTCTCCCGGAGGGCGAGGGAATGTTTAGAGGTTCCCTTAAAACGTTTTTACTGGTGAGCCTCTCGATTTTCCTGACCGCTTGCGACCCAATGCTAAGCCTGGAGGGTTCGTTCTGGCCGGCCTGGATCATCTGCATCCTCGGAGGGCTGGCGGCCAGCATGTTGTTGATGTGGCAACTGGTGCACTGCCGCCTGGCACCGCATTTGGGACCACCGCTGCTGATCGCTCCCAGCCTGTGGGCCCTATGCACCTTTGTCATTTGGTTGGTGTTTTATGCAGCATGAAAGCGGCGGTGCCTGATGGAAAACAGTCAAAACGATAGCCGAGGATTAAGCCTGCAAAATCGGATGTTGCTCGGTCGTATCATCGGTATTGTCATCGTGCTGGGTGCGGTGGCGACCGGCTCGCTGGTTTGGCATATCAATTATCAAAATCCGCGCACCAACGACGCGATGGTGAGGGCCAACATCGTCGGCATCGCGCCGGAAGTCAGCGGCCGCATCGTGGAACTGCATGTCGAAGACAATCAGTATGTCAAACAGGGCGATTTGCTGTACGTGATCGACCCACGCCCTTATCAGGCCAGATTAGATAAAGCCAAGGCCGAATTGCTGCTCGCGGAAAAAGATGTCGATTCCCGGCGCGCTTCCAGCGGTTCCGCCGAAATCGCTATCGAACGCCTGGAACACCAGCGTGCCGCCGCCAATGCCGAAGTGAAAAAAATCGAGGCGGAAGACGAATATCTGCATAACTATCTGGAACGCCTGGAACCCTTGGCGGATAAGCAATATGTCACCACCGATCAGCTCAAACAGGCGCGCTCGCGCTATGCGGCTTCGCGCGCCGAGTTGGCTGATGCGAAAGCTAAGGAGCAGTCGGCCCGTAGCGCCATCGAGGAAGCTAAAAGCGACAGCCGCCGGGCCATATCGTTAATCGCCCAGGTCGGCGACGTCAACGCCCGCATCGAAGTGGCCAGAGCCATGGTCACCGCCGCCGAACTCGATCTGGAATACTGTTATGTGCGCGCGCCGTTTAATGCTTACGTCACCAATTTGAATACCCGCGAAGGCGAATATGCCAAGGCCGGCGCGCAAATGTTCGCCTTGGTCGACGACCGCCACTGGTATGTAATCGCCGACTTCAAGGAAACCTATTTGAAGTCGATCAAGCCCGGCCTGGAAGCCGAGGTGTTTCTGGTCGGTTATCCCGGTAAGCGCTATCGCGGCGTGGTCACCGGTATCGGTTGGGCCAATTCGCCCGACAATATCAAGCAACAAGGCGTGTTGCCGGAAGTCGAGCGCACGCTGAACTGGGTGATTCTGGCCTCGCGTTTTCCGGTGCGGATCGAGATTGCGGAGCGCGACCCCGAGCATCCCTTACGCATGGGTATGACCGCGTTTGTCACGGTGCGGGAACGAAGTACCGAGGGAGCCGGTAAAGCCCTGCCGCCGTCATGATCAACGGCGACAGCCGGCCCGTATCAAACTCGCAGCCAAAACGCAGCCGGCTTTGGTTTGGCACCAGCCTGGGGCAATTCCTCAAGGCAGAACTCAAAGACTCGCCGGCTCGGCGCGTCGCCGCTACCCGCCTGTTTGTGGTCACGCTGACCATTGTCCTCGTCAGCCAAACCCTGCATGTGCCGCCCTTGGGGGCAATTTCGGTACTGATTTGCCTGAGCTACGACGCCCACGCCAATGCCGGCCAGTCATTGGCCTTCGGCATGCGCCAGCTTGGCTATCTGATTGTGACGACTTTGGTGTCGGTATTGACGCTGATGTTGGCCGGCAACGACCCCTGGTTGCTGTTGAGCTTATCTTTCGTCATCATGGCCTTGGCTCTATTTCACGCCCGTTTGATCGCCTGGCCTACCGGCATTGCCCTGTGGTATTCGGTGGCGGTGCTGTACAGCCCCAGCACGCCCGATGAAAATATTTACCATGCCTTATGGAATATCCCCATTATCGGCGTACTGGCGCTGGGAACATGGACGGTAGTGCATCTGACCATCAAACCGCAAGATCCGCTGAAACTGTTAAAAGCGGAGATCGCCACGCAATTGGCGACGGTGGAATACATCTTCAGTGTGCGTCTAGCCGATGCGGGTGCGCATAGCCCCAAGCCGGAGGCGCCCATGCATGCCGCTGCCGGCAGCCTCGGCAAGCTGCTGGGTTTACTGGCCAACGCCGAATTAATACATCCCGCGTTGCACGAACGCCACCAGACTTATCGGGCGCTGCTGCTGGAAATAGACGGTTTGCGGCAGTTGGCGGATTGGCTTAATCAGGTGCTGGCGGCGGAATATCGAGCCCAGCCGATGACGCCGGAAAAACTGCATGTCTACCGGGCTTTGCAAAGCGCCTGCGCCGAATTACGGCAAGGCGTGGCGGAATCGCGCGATGTGTCCGGGGAAATCACCAGCTTGTTAAGCGACGAGATATTGCAAAACTATGCGCGGGAAACCAATCCCTCGCTATTAACCGCCTTGTGGCGGGCTCTGCAACGCATTGCCGGGTTGACGCATGATTTGCATCAACCGATAGCCGCCAAAGACAGTAAAAACATCAACACAGAATCCGACGACAACCCGGAACATGGCTGGCTGCCGGCCTGGTTTGCTTACGAGTTTTGGGCAACCCATGCCGACAGCGTGCAATTCGGTATCAAATTCTCCCTGGGCGCGATCCTGTGCATGCTGATCGTGGAAAGCCTGGGCTGGCCCGACATCAACACCGCGATTCCCACCTGTCTGGTCGCGGCGCAAACCAGTCTCGGCGCCGACTATCGGCTCTCGCTATTGCGGGTGTCGGGCGCCGCCGTCGGCGGAATCTGCGCTTACTTTTACGTACTGGTCTTTCAATCTCAGCTCGATACCATCGTCGGCTTTGCGTTTGCAACAGCGCCATTCTGGGCGCTGGCAGCCTGGATTACCGCCGGCAGCGAACGCATCGCCTATCTGGGCCGGCAGCTTGGTTTCTCGTTTGCATTGTTTGTGCTGCATGATTTTGGTCAAGTCACTGACCTGTATCTGCCGCGCGACCGGGTCATAGGTATTTTGCTCGGACTCATCGTGATGGGCGTTATCGATTACGCGCTGTGGCCGCGGCGCTCGATTGCACTGGCCCGCCACCACGGCGTAGCGGCCTTGCGCACACTCGCCAGCTTCACCAAGCGCTTACCCGATGTCAGTCACCTGCTGACTTACACTTTACCTTTACGGCTATCGGCGGAAAAAGAGCTGACCGCCGCTCAAGACTTATTGGCTCACGCGGTATTGGAACCCGATGCGCGCTTGGTCGAGAAAGTTCACGAACGGGCTACGCTGAGAGCAGTTGTCAAGGATGCCAGCCATTTATCGGGCTTGTTACAAGTCCGGAAACGTTACCGCTTACTCAGCGGCCAGCGCTTCAGTCATTTTCCCGATGAATTGCAACAACTCAGCCGGGCGTTCGATGCCGAGCTGGCAAACGCCCTGGAATATGCCGCAAGACTTCTGCAAGGCGAACAAGCCGGCAACCGGAGCGAGCTTGCCAAGCATCAAGCGGATCTACAGCAAAGCTATAGCGATCATCATCGTATCGACAATCTGGCCGACGATCTGGCTGTGGAATGGGAACTACGCTTTATGCTGGACCAGCAAATCGTGGAGCTGATAGAAAACATCGAAAAAACAGCACTGGATTCAATTTCATATCCTCGAAAATACGCTCCCAATATTGAATAAAAACAACTTTAACTCGGTTGAAATAAGACCGGGTAATTCAAAAGATGTCCATCTGAAAATCCAGGCTCCGTTCCGCTAACCAGACCAAAGCCACGGTAACGATAGAAACGGAACCTGTTTTCATCACTAGTACCGGATAATAACGGTAGCGGCTAAAGCCGACTATCAACGGCAAAGCCGCGCCGACAATCGCCAATTGACCCGCTTCCACGCCCAAATTAAAGCCCAATAGCGATAACATCCGCTGCGTATCCGGCAAGCCCATGTCCAGCAACACGCTGGCGATGCCCATGCCGTGAATCAAGCCGAAACAGAAGGCAAACCAGGTGCGGCGTTTTACCAAGACCGGATAAATATTGTTCAACGCCGCCAACGCCACGGAAGCGGCAATGGCCGATTCTACCCAGCGGGACGGCAAGGAGATGTAGTGCAACACGGTCAAACTCAGGGTCAGCGAATGCGCCAGCGTAAAGGCTGTGACCACGCCCAGCACATCGAAAAATACCGGCTTAAAGCCGGATTTTGGCTGCCACTCGGCGTTATTCCAGATTAAAGCCGCCGGCAACAACAGGCTCAGCAAAAACAGCATATGGTCAAAGCCTATCCAGATATGCCAAATACCTTCGTAAGCAAAATCGGTCAGCGCCCGCCATGCAGAGTGGCCTGCGCTGAATGGAAACTGTATTTGTTGGCGGTCGGGGCTAAAGATCGCCGTTTCGGTAAGGCCTTGGTGGATCAGGCTTAACAGCCCGCGATGCTGCGGGTCGAAATCGAAAAATAAGCGGTAAGCTATCGACAACGGTGCGGAGACGGATGGACAGATTGCCTGAAAATTTAATACTACGTAATGGCCGTCGCTGTGTTCGTCCACCAGCAAGTCCGCTGCTTGCAGCGAACAGACTTGCTTACCCCTGGTCATTTCCAAACGACTCAGCGCATAGGCATAAACGACTTCCCGACTATTTCGCAATTCCGCCCAGGTGATATTGCCGTCGTCGTTTGCATCCAAGCCCAAGGCGTAATCCAGGTCGCGCAAGGCAATATCCCATTGCCCGGTGATTTGCCGGTCGTCGACACGCACAGTCAAGTAGCTATCGCTGGGCTTGTGAGCTAAGGAATTAAAACTTACGGCCAGCAGCCAGATCGTTACTATCAGCCTGGTCATACCCTACCCCCTTTGATCTGCTCGAGTAATATTTGCAACCGCGCATCCTGCAGTTTGGATTGGGCTAAAAATGCCAGCAGCGGTTGAAGCGCTTGTTGAGTTTTGCCGCTAGCCAGTGCAGATTCCAGAAAGATGCGCGCATCGCGCGGCTCGCGCTGTACGGCCCAATTGGCTTGCGCCAGTGCTAATGCCGGTTCGGGCTGGTTTAACAGATGCAGTAAAAAGCGCGCCTCATCGCCTTGATGACTGGTATCGCCGCGCATGCGGCTGGCGGCAAAGCGGGCTGTCAGCGCGTCGATATGCGCATTGGCGGTTGGCAACTGCAAGGCCTGTTCAGCCAAGGTCAAACGCAGTAACAAGCCGTCGGCGCGCGTCTCGTTACCGAGCAACGCCACCACCTCCGGGTGACGTTTTTGTTCCAGTAAGTAGTCGGCATAGGTAGCCAACAGATAGCCGTTGCGGCGCGTCAATTGCAGCGCTTGTTGGTAATACTGCTCGGCGGCGTCGGCCTTGCCCATCTGCTCCGCCATTTCCGCCTGCGTCGTCAACGCCCATTGTTTATCTTGCGGCTCGGCATTTTCCGCAGCCGGCACAAGTTGCGCCAGTTGACGATAAGCAGTATCGAGCTGCCCGGAAACACTCAGCGTCGAATTAACACAAACTTGGCCGATCAGCGGCTCGGCCAATTTCAATAAGGGTAAACAACTGTTCAGGGCATCGGCGTACCGGCCCTGCACTTCCAGAATCGCCGCCCGCGTCAACCACGCTTGCGCCAAGCGCGGCTGACGCGCCAAAGCCCGATTCAAATAGTCCAATGCCGCCGGAAACTCATGGCGATTTTGAAACAAGGTCGCCCGTAAGGTCAGGACCTCGGCACTCGGTTGCGCTGCCGTCAGCCAAGGCGCCAAGGCCGCTTCCGCGTAGCCGAAATAGCGCGGGTCCGATTCGGCACGACCCAATTCGATATAGCGCCGTACCAAAGCTAAAGCAGGTTCCAAATTATTCGGTTGGGCCGCGACTTGTTTGCGCAAGTAACGAATTTCCAGCCAGCTTTCGCCCCTGGCCGGTAAGATCTCGACCACCTCGTCATTGGTCTTGGGTAAATAAGGTTGCGCGCCCACGTCACTGAACACAGCAACAGACATTATTAAACCTAATGTAAGCCAGTGCTTCATCGGCTTCTCCTTTGGATGTTTATCAGACCGGGGGCGAGCACAGCCGCCCCCTTCCCTCTTCTAATTATTTGGACAACTACCCACAGCCAAGGAAACGGCATCGAAACAACCTGATTCGCCGGGATCGACATGGCGACTTTGCCGGCCGCTATTGGCAAAAGCCACATAAGGAAACACTTCCTGATAGGTTCTGTCGTTGGCGTTGACGCCGTCGGCAACCCGGTTATTCGGAAAGCTGTTAAATGCCGGATTCAAAACCCCAACCACCGCTTGCGCGGCAATGTCGGTGACGTCGTCGGACACCCGCCGCCCATTAGGAAAACCGGCGGTATCGCCAGCCAGAAATGCCATGCGTTTCCGTGCACTCAAAGGCGTGGGGCTAATGCCGGTGTTTAAACGCAGCAAATCGGCAACCGGCCCGCGTTGAACTGGAGAACAGCCGGGACAAATCGGCGCTGCATAAAATACCAATGGGCCTAGATCTAAACTGGGATTAGCCGGATTCACGCGCGGCGGTGTCGGAATGGGTACCGCACCGCCGTAAGCAGCATTGACGACTCTAGCCAACAGCGGATCCAGCACATAACCGGCAAAACTGGCGTCGTCCTTGGGTTCGCTCATGCTGAACCTGTCTTTATCGCCGGTACCGATCAATACCTCGTTGATCAATGGATTACCCATCCGTTGAATCTGCACATAGGCGTTGGCGAGTTTAGGCTTGCCGCCCGGTCTGTCGGCATAAGCCTTGCTGCGCGGCCGGGAGGTGGTGGCGTAGGTACCGATTACCGCCAAGGCGTCGCCGGCACTATGTTGCTTGCCGTCTTGGGTTAGCAGCGCAATCGGCAATTCGATGGCAATGGAATTGACGTTAAAGCCGGACACATCGTCAGGCGCGAAATTTTTGCTCTCGGCTACATTTTGATCCTCGGAAAACACCCCAGGCACCCCGACACCGGACGCGCCAGTCCGAAAATTGAAGGTATCGAAAGTCGCACCTAAATCGATATAAAACGGATCGTCAACGGTACCGGCGAACACGCAAACCCCACCGCCCAAGTCGTAAATCCCTTGGCTGGCCAAATTTTGGTAGTTGGGCATCGTGCGCGGCCCGACGTTGGATGGAACAGCGTAAAGCTTTTGCTGATTGGTCAGGTCGATCACCTGCCGATTGGCGCCCTTACCCTTGATCAGCGTGACTGTATAACTCTGCCGCAAACCCAAACCTTCCGAACCTGGGCCATCCAGCGCGGTAATGGCCGGCGGTACGATCAAGCTGCCGGCCGTAACCGGACTCGGCGAATTGGCCGGCGCAAAGATCCCGGTACCAGCACCGACAAAACCGGTAAACACGCCGGGTAAGCGGTTTTCGGTTTTAAATCTAAACTGCAAGGTAATGTCTTCGTCGGCGTCGAAATTGTTATCCACTTTCATTTCGTAAAGCACCTCCGGATCGAACGGAAAATAATTCGGGCCGTTGCTAGGGTCCAGCAAGGGATCGACATTCAGGATCATCGTTACCTTGCTGGGATCGTTATAACTGACAAAGGCATACCAATCGGTAATATCGGCCTTGGTATCGAGTGCGGTCAACGGCGCTTCGCGGTGGTTGGCGGCCTGAACGGGTTGCAGGGCTGCCAGCGCGACGCATAGCGCCAGCGGCCAGCTTGTATGGTTATTTGGATTTTTCATGGCTTTGATTCCTAACAAAAGATAAACGCGCAGTTCTGGTGACTGCATGGTTAATACGAGCTGAATGGCTAAATGGATGTCAGACAAACACCGCTGTTGATACGGACTTTCCAGCGCTACTGCAGGCTTTTGGCAAACGACCGCCCAGGAAAAACAGGCCGGACAAGCCCAACAGCATCCAGGTTGGCGGTTCCGGTACGCTATTCACGCTGGCGCTATCGACATTCAGAAAATGGACATCCCAGGCATTGGTGCGATTGGGTTCTACCGGGTTATTGTTGCTGTCCACTAGCGAACCTTCGCAAAAACGGCCGTTGGAACAACCGAAGGCGGCGGTGAACACCGGATCGGTGTCGCGCAGGAAACCGTCCGCCAGAATGCCGCTGACCGAAAAGTTGTCGTATTGAGTCAGGGTGGCGATGTAATTGCCCGCCGCCAGATTCAGGTTGATATAACTGTCGAATTCGCCGTAGTTGTAAGTGACGCCGTTCGACACCAGCGCACCGCCCAAGCTGCCGTCGTCCTGCTCCAGGATTTGATTTCCGCCACCATCCCACAACGTTAAAATCGGATCGAAGCCGCCGCCCAGCCAAGACGAGGTGAACAGCGTCACCGCGCCGGGCAAGCCGAGGCTAAAGTCAAAACGCACGACGTCGTTATCTTGCGCAAAGCTGCCGTTAAAATCGAACGCGGCAGACAGCGCCGGCACCGGCAGCGTCGCCGCTCCCGCCAATACGGCTATTGCTAATATTTTTTTCATGTTGAATTCCTCCGATTGAAATGAAAAACGGCAAGCGCCCTATCCTCACGCTCGGAATTTCCGAACCTTAGGCGCCTGCAATCACAGATACGCGGCAAACCGGCGCTTGGATGAGTCTTTCGTAAAAAATATTTGCCCAGGAAACTATTCGACGGGGTTTTGTCCGGCCAAATAAGCTGGACACTGCCGCTAACACATTGAATAATCTGACATAAGCTGAAGTTACTTAAATCATTAATCCCACCCTAAAAAATGACTGCCGGCAGTTATCCGCACATCGTTGCATCCAAACCTGCTAGTTTTTGCGTATAGCGGGAAAGGGATGGTCGACACCATGAAAAAACCTACAAGGACAAAGACGAGACCGCTGAATTGAATAAAGACTCGAACACCCCCGACGGTTTTGGCGCGGACGATGCATCCTTGCGAATTTGGATCGCTGCCGTGGTGGATCGCGATCAAGCCGCGCTGAGCTGTTTGTACGACGCGCTAATTGCGCAGGTTTACGGACTGGCGTTGCGAATCACCCGGCAAACCCAGTTAGCGGAAGAAGTGGCGCAGGATACGTTTTGGCAAGTCTGGCGGCAGGCGCCGCGATTCGATGCCAGCAGAGGCAGCGCCAAAGCCTGGGTGATGACGATCGCCCGCAGCCGGGCGCTGGATGCGTTGCGCAGTTTGGATTCCGAGGAATGCGAGCTGGAACCGGAGACTTTGGCGTTAATCCAAGCCGAAGATGCTGATATGCCACCCAACTTGTTGATGGCGGTCGAGCAAGGCCATGGATTGCACGCCGCACTGGCAATGCTGGATGCCACGCCGAGACAGTTATTGTCGTTGGCGTTTTTTCGCGGCTTGAGCCACGACGAAATTGCCGAATGTAGCGGTATGCCGTTGGGCACCGTGAAATCGCATATCCGCCGAGCGCTACAAACATTGCAGGGTATATTGGCGGCAAACGCCGCCGAACCACATTAAACCGATGAAGAACCAAGCCATGAATAACGCCAACGACCCCGAACAAGACCAACTCAACCGGCTGCTGCTGGACAGTTTGTCGCCTATCGAGCTGAGCAACGGCCGCCATAACGCACTCAAGCAAGGTTTGCTGACGCGCGCGGCGCAAAGCGTCGCCAATCAGGCAGGTGTGTTGACGGTACGCGCCAAGGACGGCGTCTGGCAAACACTGAAAGCCGGCACCCGCGTCAAGCAACTGTGGAACGGCGATCGGCAAGGCAACTCGGTATTAGTAGAATTCGCTCCCGGCGCCAGTCTGATACCGCATCGGCATAACTGTCTGGAAGAAGGCATAGTGTTGCGCGGCGATTTGCAAATGGGCGACTTGCGGCTTGGCCCGCTGGATTACCATGCCTCGCCTGCCGGCAGCCGCCACGGCGGCATCAGTTCGAATCAGGGCGCACTGGCTTATCTGCGCGGCACTTCGTTGGGGAACGCCCACGAGGTATTGCTGGAGGTATTGGGCGGTTTGCTACCATTCGGCCAGGACCGGTCTTTGACGGTGTACGCCGACAATAACAGCGCTTGGCAGGAAATCATGCCGGGCATCTGGAAAAAACCGCTCTGGCAAGAAGGACCCAGGGAATCCTGTTTCTATCGGCTGGAAGCGAACGCCCGCTGTCCGGAACACCTTCACCAGGTGGAAGAGGAATGCATGATGCTGGACGGCGACTTGTTTATCGACGACGTGTTGCTGCGCGCCGGCGATTACCAGCTTGCGCCGGCCGGTAGCCTACACCGCGAGGTATACACCGATGTCGGAGCCACGCTGTTCGTACGCGGCGCGAGGGAGTATTAAACTGCCGTAACCATTCAGCGAATCACCAAACCCGGCAAATCGCCAAAAGCCTACCCCGCGCTGAATAGTTACAAATTGCCTTGAATTTCCTTAATCGTTCCAAGCAAGCCTATCAGCTTGCCTATCTTCAACTGATGTCCTGACTATTCAAATAGTCTTCGTAGTTACCGCTGAAATCCACGATGCCGTTCGGCGTCAGCTCGATAATCCGGGTGGCCAGCGACGACACGAACTCACGGTCGTGACTGACGAAAATCAAGGTGCCGGGGTAGTTTTCCAAAGCGGCATTCAACGACTCAATCGATTCCATATCCAAATGGTTGGTCGGCTCGTCCAACACCATCACATTGTTTTTTTGCAGAATCAATTTGCCGAACAACATCCGGCCTTGCTCGCCGCCGGAAATCACTTTCACGGATTTGTTGATTTCGTCATTGGAAAACAGCAAACGCCCCAGCGTGCCGCGTATGGTTTGGTCGTCGTCGGATTCCTTGCGCCATTGGCCCATCCATTCGATCAGCGGCATGTCTTCGGCAAAATCCTCGGCGTGGTCTTGGGCGAAGTAGCCCACATCGGCATTTTCCGACCATTTGACTTCGCCGCTATCCGGGGTCAAATCGCCGACCAGGGTTTTTAATAAGGTAGATTTACCGATGCCGTTCGGGCCGATCACTGCCACCCGTTCGCCGACCGCGATCATCATGTTCAAGTTTTTGAACAGCGGCTCGTCGCCATAACCTTTGGCTAAATCCTTGGCTTCAACCGCCAAACGATACAGCTTTTTAGTTTGATCGAAACGGATAAACGGATTGACCCGGCTGGACGGCTTGACTTCGTCGAGCTTGATTTTTTCCAGCTGCCGCGCCCGCGACGTAGCCTGCTTGGCCTTGGAAGCATTCGCCGAAAAGCGCGCCACGAAAGTTTGCAGCTCGGCGATCTGAGCTTTTTTCTTGGCATTACCGGCCAGCAATTGTTCGCGCACCTGGGTCACGGCGGTCATGTAATCGTCGTAATTGCCCGGATACACCCGCAATTCGCCGTAGTCCAGATCGGCCATATGGGTGCAGACACTGTTCAGGAAATGCCGGTCATGCGAGATGATGACCATTGTCGAATTACGCTCGTTCAGCACGTTTTCCAGCCAGCGGATGGTGTTGATGTCCAGGTTGTTGGTCGGCTCGTCGAGCAGCATGATGTCGGGATTGGAGAACAAGGCTTGCGCGAGCAACACCCGCAACTTCCAACCCGGCGCCACTGCGCTCATAGGGCCATTATGTTGTTCCAGCGGAATGTCCAGACCCAACAATAACTCGCCGGCCCGGGCTTCGGCGGTATAGCCGCCGAATTCGGCGAATACCGTTTCCAGATCGGCGGCGCGCATGTAATCGTCTTCGCTGGCTTCCATATTGGCGTAGATGGCGTCGCGTTCCGACATGGCCGCCCACATCTCCGCATGGCCCATCATCACCACATCCAGCACCCGCTGCTCTTCATACGCAAATTGGTTCTGGCGCAAAATACCCAAGCGCTCGTTGGCATCGATGCTGACGTTGCCCGATGTCGGCTCCAAGTCGCCGCTGAGGATTTTCATGAAGGTCGACTTGCCGCAACCGTTGGCCCCAATCAGGCCGTAACGGTTGCCGTTACCGAACTTGACGGAAACGTTTTCAAACAGGGGCTTGGCCCCGAATTGCATGGTGATATTAGCGGTAGAAATCAAGAGAGTGTCCGAGGATTAAGAGTAAAAAGAGCGTTGTCGCCGCTTGAGGCGTATGACGAAATAAATGGGTTGACGCGAAAATTGGTTATTTTACCAGACTTTAATCGACGATCATTTACAGTAATGTGTCATTGACAATCCCCATATGATTGCACCGTCCCCCACCACAGAACAGATTTACCCCATCTTGTATAGTTTCCGCCGCTGCCCCTATGCGATGCGGGCACGCTTGGCCATTGCCGTATCGGGGCTAAGCGTCGCACTCCGAGAAATCGAGCTCAGCAATAAACCGGAAGCGATGTTGGCTATTTCGCCGAAAGGCACGGTGCCGGTGCTGCTGTTACCCAACGGCCAAGTCATCGATCAAAGCCTGGATATTATGCTGTGGGCCTTGGCTCTGCATGATCCGCAAGATTGGCTAGACCAATCGCCGGAAGATGCGAAGCGATTAATCGAATGGAACGACGGCGATTTCAAATATTCTTTGGACCGTTACAAATATGCGGACCGCTATCCGGAACAAACACCAGCCGATTATCGTCAACAAGGCGAGGTGTTTTTAGCCGCACTGGAAACCCGTTTGCAGCGGACCCGATTCTTATGCGGCGATAGCTTTAGTCTGGCCGATGCCGCCATTCTGCCGTTTATCCGCCAGTTTGCCGCTGTGGATAACACTTGGTTTGCCGGCTCGCCATACCCGGCCTTGCAACATTGCTTGGACAACTTTTTAGCATCCAATCTGTTCGCAGCGGTTATGCGAAAATACCCGCCCTGGAAAGCTGACGACCCATTAGTCCTTTTCGGTAACGAGGCCGGCCTCGTACCAATTAAATAGGTGCCCGACATGTTAAAAATTTACAGAAAAACCATCCGCATCGACAGCTCCGATGCGCATCCCCGCCTCGAGTCGCCTCCGCAAAGCAAGGCGTCCAATCTGTTGACCATACCAGCAATGATTGCCGGCGCGATATTAGGCACCGTGGTGTTTTCGGCATTTTTTGCCTTACTGCTAATTCCGGTGGCGATAATCGGTATCAGAGGCTGGTGGTTGCTGCGAAAACTTAAAAATGCGCGGGTCGATGAGCAAAGTCTGGAAGCTGAATATACCGTGGTTTCGGACACCTCAAAAAAATCCGAATCCGACTGAGGAATAACGCTCCGGTTAACGACAAAAAAAGCCTCCACCTTGAGCAGGATGGAGGCTGTGGAATGTGTAGCATTTACAACGAGGAGGTACTACGAAAACCTTTAGATCCGAACCGGTTTCGCCACTTCGATATTACTGAACAAGGACGCGGCGCCGAAAAACAGTGTGGAAAGAACGAACTGACCGGACATGAAGCTAAAAATACCGGTTGCAAAGAATAATCCGGTGGCGATGTCTTTATATAGGTTGCTTGAGTTGTTCATTTTTCCGCCTTGACTGAGTTTCAGTCGATTCAATGGAGACGGTTTAACTATAAACCTTTGCTATTTATTTACAACAAGGCATTTATAACATGATTTGTTTCTTATTTTGAAACAAATATCGCTACACAGCACCATCCACCAGCCAAGTTGAACGCCAAACCATTTAAGGCGTAAGCTATCGGCAATTCATTCAGGAGGATGCAGCCATGAGCCACCATTTAAATCTGCTGCGCGCGATATTCCAGGATCCGGTTAGCGGCAACATCCATTGGCGGGAAATAGAATCGCTGTTGCATCACCTGGGTGCCAACCTGCAACCCAGCCATGGCGCGCGCTTTCACGTGACTTTAAATAATATCGAAGGCGTGTTGCATCATCCGCATCACAGCGGTATCTGTAACAAACAAGAAATCAAACATCTGCGCGAATATCTGGCAAGCGCCGGCATCAGTCCGTCCGCATATGAAGAACAGCGAAATAAACAGCATTAATTAAAGCCGGTGCTAAGGTGTTAAACCCTTAGCGCGGCCATTGCCGACAGCAAGGATTGAATAAAACGACGAATGAAATGGATTGCAAAGAGCCTGCTGCTGACGGTATCGCTATTGGCCGCATTGTTTGGACTGGTGCTGTGGTTGGCAATTGACGACACTCCCAAATTACAGACCCGAGCCGACCTGACGCCGGAACAAATTGCCAGAGGCAAATTGATTTTTCGGCAAAACGATCCGCGCCGGCTGAAGTCCGGCGCTATCGCCAGAGTTGCACTAGATCAACAGGAACTGGATCTGACGATCAATTACCTGGCCAATCAATACGCCAACAGCGTGGCTGGCTTACGGATCGACAAAGGCCGGGCCCACATTGAGGCAACTCTGCGTCTGCCTGCCAATCCCCTGGGCCGATACGTCAATCTGACGCTAGAGCTCAGGCAGTCAACGGATTTGCCAATAGTGGATCATGTTTCAATCGGCAAACTTTGGATTCCCGGCATGCTGGCTAAACCGTTACTGAATGTGCTGCTCGATACCTTACAACCGGCGGCGGATCGGCAAGCCTTCGCCAACGTTGTCAAACATGTGCTATTTCAACCGCAGCGCCTGACGCTTACGTATCGTTGGCAGGCCGATTTGCCGGGTAAACTGCGCGGCGCGCTGCTGACGCCTGATGATCAGCAGCGTCTAGAGGCGTATCAACGGCGCTTGACCGAACTGAGCCAGGTGGACAACAAAAGCGTCAGCCTCACCGAGTTCAGCAAGCCGTTGTTTAAACTGGCTGCACAACGAAGCGCCAGCGGCGACCCGATCGCGGAAAACCGGGCATTGATTTTGGTACTGACGCTTTACGTCAATCAACAGCGGCTAATGAAAATCGTCCCGGAATCCCGCTTATGGCCCCGCCCAGTTTGGCGCCAAGCAACGCTGAACGGCCGCGACGACCTGACCAAACATTACCTGGTTTCGGCGATGCTGGCGGCGTATTCCGGCACGCCATTAGCGGATGCGGTGGGCTTGTTTAAGGAAATAGAAGATTCGCGCGGCGGCAGCGGCTTTTCGTTTAACGACCTTGCAGCCGACCGGGCCGGCACCCGCATGGGCGAACAAGCCGTCGCCAGCCCGGCACTGGCCCAGAAAATCCAATCAATATTAGCCAGCGCCAATGAAAGTCAAATGATACCGGCCACAGCCGATTTACCGGAATCGCTGACCGAAGCAGAGTTTATCCGCCGCTTCGGCGGTACCGAAAGCAAGGCATACCAGCAAATGATGCAAGACATCGAAAGCCGAATCGCCACGTTGCCAGTTTACCGGAACTGATCGGCCTGATTGCACGGGACCAACCAAGAATTGTCAGCCATGCCTAGGACTAGGACTAGGACTAGGACTAGGACTAGGACTAGGACTAGGACTAGGGAATAAGCAAACACTAACTCTTAGCTGTTATCCAAAGCTATATTTGCATTGATGATTGGCCAAGCAGACCACCCACCCCATGAACCATGCAAGTGATTATCCCACACACGGCTCTCCGGTTAACGCCCTCCTCATCGGGATTTAAGCTCCCTACTAATCGTTGATAGACTGCGCCAATAAAGCCGAAAACTGTTCGGCGGCCATCGGCTTACCGAACAAATAACCCTGCGCTTCGTCGCAGTCGTTTTGCAACAAATATTGCGCCTGTAACTCCGTTTCCACACCTTCCGCTATCACCTTGAATTTCAGGATTTTGGCGATGGAGATAATCACCAGCACGATCGCGGCGGCATCGGCTTCGTGCGGGATGTTGGCGACGAAGGAGCGATCGATTTTCAGTTTGTCGAATGCGAACTGCTTGAGTTGATTGAGGCTGGAATATCCGGTGCCGAAATCGTCGATCGAAATTTGCAAGCCGGTTTCCCTGAGCTTGGCCAGGATATCGCGTTTCCGTTCCGGATTGCGGATGAACAAACTTTCCGTCAGCTCCAATTCCAGATATTCGGCTGGCAGGCCGGTTTCGTTGACAATGGCGATGACTTGCGCGACGAAATCCTCCTGGTCCAATTGGCGCGCCGATACGTTGACAGCCATCGTGAACGGCGGATAACCGCTTTGCCGCCAAACTTGATTCTGTCGGCAAGCCTCGCGCAGCACCCATGCTCCAATCGCCTCGATCAGGCCGATTTCCTCGGCGACCGGAATGAACTGATCCGGCGGAATCAAACCCAATTCTGGATGCCGCCAGCGTATCAACGCCTCGGCACCGACGATTCGCCCGGAATCCAGGTCAATTTGCGGCTGATAGTGTAGAAAAAATTCGTCGCGTTGCAGCGCCCGGCGTAAATCGCTTTCCAAGCGCAATTTAGTCGACACGGCAAATTCCATGCTGTCTTCGTAAAAACAGTAAGTATTGCCCTGCTCCTTGGCGCGGTACATCGCGGTGTCGGCGTGCTTAATCAGCAAACCGCTATCAGTGCCGTCGGCTGGATATAAAGAAATGCCTATACTGGAACTGATGTAAAACTCCTGGCCCATCAGCACGAACGGATGAGCGATTGCGATACGGATTTTATCTGCCACTGCAGCGGCAACTTGCTGGTTGGCTATGTTTTCCAACAACAACGTAAACTCATCGCCGCCAAACCGGGAAACCACATCTTCCCGCCGCACGCAACCTTGAATCCGTTCCGCGGCAGTTTTCAGCAATTGATCGCCGACATCGTGCCCCAAGGTATCGTTGGTAAGTTTGAAACGATCCAAATCCAGGAACAACACGGCATGGAGTAAACTTTTATCCGTATCGTTCGAGATCACCGAGGTCAGCCTTTGGATGAACTGGGTGCGATTGGCCAGATCGGTCAAGGGATCGTGGTAAGCCAAGCGATTCAAAGTGCGTTGAGTCAGGCTGGCTTCCAACAAATGCGCGATACGCTTGCGCAGTACCGCGAAATGAATCGGTTTGGGAATGTAGTCGTTGGCGCCTATCGAGAATGCCAACTCCACCGAATGTTCGTTTTCCAACGCGGTAATCATCAATATTGGTACGTCGGCGCCATGGGGCAGCGCACGGATTTTGCGGCAAGCCTCAAAACCGTCCATTTCCGGCATCATGGCATCCATCAAGATCAAATCAGCCATTTGCCGTTCGCACAGCGTCACTGCCTGCCGGCCGGTACCCGCCAAATCGACCAGATAGCCGTCTTTCTCCAGGACATCTTGCAAGGCAAAACGCATGGCTCTATCGTCGTCGGCCACCAGTATCCTGGGACTGGATTGCGGGACCTGATCACTGACGCTTTCCGTGCAAATTTCCAAATTCAGCAATTGTTCGATAAACCGGTATTCGTCGCGCAGTTGATGCAGTAAGGCCTGACCGTTCTCGATTTGCCCTTGAGCCGCTAGTTCTTCCAATTGTCGGGCAATAGCCGCCAGTTTTTCCGCGCCCAGGTTGCGGCTGGCGCCTTTCAGGCCATGGGCCAATTCGCGCAATTGCAAATGATTGTCCGCAGCCAGCGCCAAGCCGATTTGCTCGATTTGCGCCGGCGCATCTTCCAAATAATAAGCAACCATCTTCACAAAACCTTGGCCGATTTCATCGCGCAATTGTCGCAAAACCGCATTATCCAGCGTCTCGATCGCATGCTCTGGAGGTAGCGGCACGTTGGCGGCATGCGGTCGCCCGTCGAACCAACTCAATAGCTTGTCCCGCAAGGGTTTCAGCTTGATAGGCTTGGCCAGATAATCGTCCATCCCGGCCGCCAAACATAAATCGCTGTCGCCCTGCTGGGCGTTGGCGGTCATCGCCACGATGGGCACCCGGCCCAACGGCTCCGGCAATAACCTAATGCGCCGGGTGGCCTCGAAACCGTCCATGTTCGGCATATGACAATCCATCAGGATCAAATCGAAAGCCTGCTGCGCCAGCCAAGTCAAGGCCTCCACCCCGGAGCCGGCGATTTCGTAACTGCAACCCAACCGTTCCAGCATGCCCGCGGCCACCATCTGACTAGCGCGGTTGTCTTCCACGATCAGCACCCGCCGGCCCATGGCGGCGGGTGGCTCGGCCTCGCCTTCCCAGCCGGTTCCGGGCCCTTGATAATCTTGCCCAACCGTTAATATGAAATCGTATAGCTTGGATACTTGTACCGGCTTCTCCAACTGCGCGGCAACGTTCGGTAAGCGCGATAGATTGGGAGCAGTACCTGGATCGGACAACAAGATGACTTTGACTGCCGCCAAGCCCGGATCGGACACGATCATATCGACCCAAGCGCCATCGGCGACATCTTTCAGATCGATGATGGCAAATTGATAAGCCTGCCCCTGATCGCGGGCGGAACGCAACATATCCACGGCCTTGATGCCGTAACCGCTGTGACGGTAATGGATGTTCCAGCGTTCCAGGCTTTGCGTCAGGAATTGCCGCATTTTGTCGTTTTCGGTGACCACCAAGATCCGCAGATTGGCAAAGTAGGCTTGCCGAGCCTCGGATAGTCCCTGCGTGCCGAAGGGCGGAGCAAAAGGCACGGTAAACCAGAACGAACTGCCTATCCCTTCCCGACTTTGCACCCCGATTTGCCCGCCCATCAATTGCACCAACTGCCGGCAAATCGCCAGGCCCAGGCCGGCGCCCTCGTAATGCCGGCTCATGGAGCCGTCGGCCTGGACAAAAGCGTCGAAAATACTGGTTTGCGCCGCGTCGGGTATGCCCATCCCCGTATCGGTGACGCAAAACCGCAACAGCAGTGGATCGCTTGCCGATGCTTCGGCCGTCACGTCGATAGTGATGCTGCCGCGATCGGTAAACTTCAACGCGTTGCCGACCAGATTGATCAAGACCTGCCTCACCCTGGAGGCTTCGCCGTTCAATACCAGCGGTATATCGTCGGCTATCGTATAACCCAGTTGCAGATTTTTCCGGTGCGCCTGACCGGACATTAACTCCAGCACTTCGTCCAACGTCTCATACAACACAAAATCGACCGGTTGCCGCTTCATCATGCCGGATTCGATGCGCGAGAAATCCAGAATATCTTCGATCAACTTCAACAACGATTCGCCGGCGTTGCGGGCCACCATCGAATATTCCAATTGTTTGGGCGTCAAGCCCATGTCTTGCAGCAGTTCCAGCATGCCCAGTACTGCGTTCAAAGGCGTACGCAATTCGTGGCTGACGTTGGCGGCAAACTCGCCCTTCAGGCGCGCCGATTCCAGCGCAGTGTCGCGGGCGCGCTCCAACTGCTTTTCCCGGGTTTCCAGCACCGCCATCATGGTGTTAAACGCTTCGCCCATTTCGGTAATATCGCGTGGCCCGCTTAATGCGGCCCGGACGTTTTTTTCACCCGCGGAGGCTTTGCCCATCCGCAAGGCCAATTGCTTGATCGGTAGCGTCAGGCGGCGCGACATGACCAATAAAAACAGCAAGAACAAGGCGGCAGAGCCGCCGGAAACTATCAGCGTGGAAAGGCGAATTTGGTCTTTCAACAGATTTAACGATTGTTTACCCTGTACTAAACGCACATAACCGAGCAACTCGGGCGCCGGCATTTGCGCTTCGAACGGGGAAGCCTCATGTTCTCCGGCGTTGCGCGCGAATACCGGCGCGGCAAAATACCAAGCCCGTTCGTTCTCCTGAACCAGTTCCATAGCCTCCGGCCAGTACGCCTCGCCTACGGCGCCAGGCATGGCCTGATCGCCGCGCTCGAACAATAGCATGTGATCGGGATTGAAAATGGCCACGCCGCGCACGTCGGGAAACGCCAGAAAACGCCGGGCAGGCTCCTCGGCGTTTTCCCGGCTGGCGTAAAGCAGGGCTAGAGCACTCTGGGCCGCGAACGCCTCGGTGGTCTGCAAACCTTGGGCTATCCACTTGTCGCGGACGATATGATAGGACAGCGTGGAGATAGCGAATGCCGATAGCACCGAGACTACCGCCAGCCCGAAACAAAACGTTACGATAAGCTGCTGTAGAAAACTCGCCCCTTTGAACCGAGGCCACGGCGAACGCTGCATTTCCCTTACGGCACCGGGAAAACCATCGCGAATTCGCGGCGCGTCTGACTGGAAAAGCGCAAGCCCAAGTGTTCCGCGGTGCGTAAATTCACGGCCACCAGTAAATCCTGCAACAGTTGCACCGATTCGGACCTGCCGTCTGCATGTAGTTGTTGTTTGGCTAGACCGGCCAAGCTGCGGCCCATGCCGAAATTGTCCGGATACAGCGAAAATAACGCGCCTTTACGGACATGATCGAGATTGCTGGAGAACACCACGAAGTTTTTTTCCCAAGCTTCGCGCAGCACTTCCGGCAGCAGGGCTTGCTCGTCCATGGCAGCGTTTTCGCGCGGCAGCCACAAAGCGATGGAATTGTCTTTGACTTCTACCAGAATTTGCCGGAACAGTTCGGACGAGTCGTGTAAATTGCCGGTCGGCTGCGCCACAAGCGTCAGGCCGCGCTCGCTGGCGGCGCGCTCGGCATGCCCGATCTCCCAGGCCGTTTGCCGGGGATCGTAGATGACGGTCACTTTTTTCACGTCCGGCACCAGTTTTTTCAAACGGTCGAACATGGCTTCCGGCGCCGGCGTCAGGCTGATACCGGCCAAGCCTTGCACTTCGTCCGGGCGCATCATCGTCGCACCGATCACCACCGGAAACTCGGCGGCTACCGACTTGGCCACGGCCAGACCGGCCCGACCCAGGGTTACCACCACATCGACCCGGTCGTTTTTCAGATCGCTTAGCAATTTTTGGGTGGAATTATCCCGCTCGCTCAGCAGGTAATGACCGACCGGCTGACCCAACTCCTGTTCCATGCCGCGCGCGATCTCCATGAACACCGAACGGTAAGGTTCGCGCACATCCGGATAAACGATGGCGACACTGGGCGTTTGCGCCCAAGCGCCGCCGCCAATCGGCCACAGCAGGCACAAAATCAACCCTAGCGAAAAAAATAGTCGAGAGAACAAAATTACTCCTGAATCATTGATAGTAGCGGGACACGGCCAGCGACAACTCGGCTAAAAATGAATACTGACTTCGCCGTAAAAACTGCGCGGCGCCAGCGGCAAATCGTTGGGGATGGCCGCCGGATTACCGGCGAGGCTGGGTTCCCGCGCGCTGACATCGAACAGATTGCGTACCGAAAAGGCCACTTCCACATGCTTGGCCACATTTTGCCGGCGTAGCGTCACATCCACCCAAGTATAATCCGCGACCGGCTTACGCGTATCCCCGGCGCTGCGGTCGCGGCCCACAATCCATTTCGCTTGCGGACTAAGATGCCAGTCGGGCAGAAACTCCCAATTCAGCCGCAGGTAGACTTGATGATGGGGGGCATAGCCGCTATCGCGATCCTGCGCCTGATCGCGGCTACGTTGATAGGCGTAGTTGCCGACGATCTTCAATGCGTCGGCGGCCTGCCACTCCGCTTCCAATTCGGTGCCGTAGCCTTGCTGAGTCCCGGTATTTTGCGCCGTCGAGGTGGTAGCATTGGCATCCGGTACGAAACGGATGATGTCCTTCCACCAGAAGTTAAAGAAATTCAACCCTAGGCGCAGACTATCCGCCGGCCGATAGTCGAAACCCAGTTCGACATTTTCCATCGTTTCCGGGCGCAAGGCGGCATTACCGAGTTGCGCCGGGTTGTTGATGATGTACATTTCCTGAAACGACGGCGCCCGAAACGCCGAGCCGTACATCAATTTGGCGGTCAAATCGTAGCGGGCTTCCCAAATCAATGCCGCGCGCGGATTGAAGGTATTGCCGAAATCAGAATAGCGGTCGTAACGAGCGCCGGCGGTCAAACTCCAGTCGTTGGCGAAGTTCCACTGATCCTGCAAAAACAGATAGGCCACTTTCCGGTCCACCTCGGGGATAAACGTCGAGGCGGTACCGGAAACGTCGGTCAGCGGAATACCCGGCAACGACGGTATCGACGCACCGGTAGCCGGATCGATGCCGAAATTCTGACTGACCCGCGCCTTGAACAGGCTGTCGTAGTTAAAGCCTATGCCGCTACGTAACTGATGTTGCTGAAAGCCGCTGTAGGCAAAAGCCTGGCTGATGCGCACATGGCGCTCCCATACCTCCGGATTGCCGATGTAGCCGTTCGGAAACGTCACCGGCGCCCCGGCACCGATCTGACCGTTGGCGCCGATCGGCAAAGTCGTGCCCGCCGGAAATAAGGTTAGATTGCGCTCGATTTCCTGAGTCGATTCGAAGTAGCTGATCTGACTGGTCAAATCCCAGTTTTCGATTGCGTCGGTGTGGTAGGTCAGATCGGCGTTCCAGCGGTCGCCGGCGTAGCGGTTGACCGGGTCCAAGGCTTGGGCGACGCCGGAGCCGATGCCTAGATCGCTACGATGTTGCAATCCGCCGCGAAACCGCCAATTGCCGCGCGACAAATCCAGCCGGGCATCGAGATTATCGCGCGACATGTTTAGCGGCCCCGGCGCCAGCGAGACGCTGGTTCCCAGCAAGCGGTCGAACTGGCTTTGCAAGTCGGCATCGACGATGGCGTCCTGACCGGCGGTCTTGTGGTATTCAAAAGCCAATGCGATGTCGAAGCCGGCCCATTCGCCCCCATGCAAGCCCCAGCCGTCGTAAGTATCGAAACTGCCGACCCGGCCGCCAAGCTCGGTGCCGTCGATATCCTGTTTGGTTTTAGTAATGACATTGATCACGCCGGCGAAAGCGTCGGCGCCGTATACCGCGGACCCAGGTCCACGCACGACTTCGATGCGGGCGATGTCGCGGATCGGCATGCCGCCCCAAACCTCGCTACGGCTGCCGGTATAGGAATTGGTGATCGGAATGCCGTTGACCATCATCAGCACCTGCTGATTGAACTGCGAAAAAATGCCGCGAAAGGTATAGATAGGGTTGTAGCCGATGGTGTTGCGTTCGACATGCAAACCCGGCACGGTTTCCAGCACTTCGTCGATGTCGGTGGCACCGATCTGCTTGATATCGGCGGCGGTAATTACCGTGGCGATGGACGGCGCCTTGGAGATCGGTTGTTTGTAACCGCTGGCGATACTGACCATTTCCTCGGTCCCGTAGATTTGCGATAGTGCTCTTTCTTCCTCCTCTGGAGAGACCGGTTGCGCTCGAGCCGCGGCACCTATCAGATAGCCGCAACAAGTAAGAAGCAACGGGCGGAACATCATGGCTAACTCCTGTTTCGAATTGTAGTGATAGGAGGATTACGCATTAACCCCGGGGCTAATCTTTCGAGAGAATAGCAAGCTGCGCGCAGTGTTTGTTAAATTTCAGCCCTTCATTTAATTCAGATCAAATCTTGCGGGTTTTCCGGGACAGTGCATAGGATAGCAGAGGCCAAAAAATCCGGGCTATCGTTAGGGGTAATGTGCGGCACTATCGCTTAATCAACAAAATCGCGATAACACCAGCCAATATGAAGGACACGCCTTTCCAGAACGCCGCCGGGTTGCGTTCCAGCAAAGCCGGCCCGGTCTTGGTCAAGAACGCCGGATTGGGATGGCGTAAATCAAAGATAAACTCGGACAGGTCTTCGTAGCGTTTATGTGGATCGGGATGCGCGGCCTTGCGGATGGTGTCGTCCACCCAACCCGGAACATCCCGATTGCGGTACAAGGTGGCGTCGTAGCTGAGTTTGTTTTGCGCGGCCCTGGATTTGCATTTGGCCACTTCCGCGCCGTAAGGCAGTTTGCCGGTCAGCATTTGATAGGCGATCACCGCCAGGGAAAACTGCTCGGCACGCACCGAGCCCGGCTCACCCAGAAAATACTCCGGCGCGGTATATTGCGCGGTGCCAAGCATATGCTGGTGGCCGATGGTCGCGCCCATCTCCACAACGCCGGCCACTCGGGTCGAACCAAAATCGATGATTTTCACCGTGCCGGTGCCGTCTATCATGATGTTGTCCGGCCGCAGATCCTGATGCAGCATTTCCAGACGATGAAAACCCCGCAAGCCCTTAGCGATTTGTTCGACGATGCCGCGCACGGTTTCCAGATCCGGCTGCGGATGGTCGATCATCCACTGTTTCAGGGTCTGGCCGTCGATAAATTCCGTGGCAACATAAAGAAAATTGCGTTTGCGGGTCTGCGCGCACGGCTTTAACACATGCGGGTTGTTGATGCGCCGGGCAATCCAGTCTTCCATCAGAAAGCGTTCCAGGTATGCAGGGTCGCCGCGCAAATCGATGGACGGGGTTTTAATCACCACATGCGCCTGGGTTTCATTGTCCACCGCCAGATAAATATGACTACGGCTGCTGGCATGTAATTGCCGGACGATGGTGTAACCGTCGAACGCCATCCTGGCGTCCAATTGCGGCGGGAACGGCAAGTCGGTTAAGGACTGATACAGTTCGTTGGCGCTGGGCAGCGGCAGTTGGTCGATGCGCACAATCTGTACCGTCAGATTATCGCCGCTGCCATTTCCGTAGGCTGCCTCGACGATGGTTTTTGCCGCACCGTCCAGATCGTCGCCGGCTTGGAGGATGGTTTGGGTTACAAAACGCGAACTAACATATTCGTAAACGCCATCGGTCGCCAATACGAACATATCGCCCAAACCGACGGTCAACGCTTGATAATCAATTTCCAGACGCGAATCCATGCCCATCGCCCGGCTCAGGTAACTTTTCTCTTGAGAAATCCATAAGCGGTGGTCGTGGGTCAGCTGTTCCAGATCGTTATCCTGCACCCGGTAAATCCGCGTGTCGCCGACATGGAATAGATGCGCGGTGGCGGATTTGATCACCAGCGCACTCAAGGTGCAGACATAGCCGCGATCCATATCGTAACAATCGCGACTTTGCCGAGTTTGCGCGTACAACCAGGAGTTGGTGGCGGTCAACACCCGCTGCACCGACTTCTTCACCGACCAGGCTTCCGATGTGCAAAAATAATCAGCCAGAAAGCCGGTCACCGCCGCCTGACTGGCGATATGGCTGACTTCGCTGCTGCTGATGCCGTCGGCCAATGCTATCGCAATGCCTTTGGCGCTTAGTTGCGGCTCTTTGGCGATATAAACGCCATGAAAATCCTGATTCAGCGCCTTGCGGCCCTTATCGGAATATTGGCCGACGGTAACGCATAATTGACCGGACATGGCTTAAAGCAAATCCGCCTCAGTAACTCTTATACGGCAGAAACTTTCCGCTCATCACGATCTTGACCCGGTCGCCTTTCGGATCGGCTTCGCGCTGCAAATCCATACTAAAATCGATCGCGCTCATGATGCCGTCGCCGAATTCCTCATGAATCAGCGCTTTAAAGGTCGTGCCGTAGACATTTACCAGCTCGTAAAAACGATATATCAACGGATCGGTCGGCACGGCGCTGGGCAGCGAACCCTTGTACGGCACCACTTGCAGTTGGGCGATAGCGTCGGGCGGCAAATCCAGCAGCGCGCCGATGGCGGCGGCTTGTTCGGCATTCAGGGTCATCTGCCCCAGCAATGCGGCGGTGGTCCATTCCTTACTTAAACCAATCGCCTCCGCCAGTTGCGCCCAGCTCAGTTGCTTGGCCAATTTTTGCGTAACGACCAATTCGGTCACTTCGTTGCGTGTCATCTTTAACTCCTTTTGCCCATTGAACAGCGAGAAAATGACCTCTGGCTTAACAGCGTCGAGGCCATATCGAATTGTGATTAGTTGAAAGAACGTTTCGGTGCGGTTCTGACATGCGTGGAATACAGCGTCAAGCCGGTAAATGCCAAGCCGCCGACCAGATTACCCAACACGGTCGGGATCTCGTTCCAGACAAAATAATCCATAATCGAGAAATTGCCGCCCATGATCAGGCCGGAGGGAAACAAAAACATGTTCACAACCGAGTGTTCGAAGGTCATGCCAAAGAACAGCATGATCGGCATCCACATCGCTATTACCTTACCGCTCACCGAGGTAGAAATCATCGCCCCCACCACACCGGTGGACACCATCCAGTTACACAACATGCCGCGAATAAAAATGGTAAACCAGCCGGCGATGCCGTATTTGGCATAGCCCAGCGTCCTAGCTTCGCCGATACCGGCCAGTTTTTTGCCGACCGCATCCGCTTCGACGGAAAAACCATAGGTAAACACGATGGCCATCATCACCGCCACCGTCAAGGCCCCGAGAAAATTGCCTAAAAACACCAAGCCCCAATTTCTGAGGATGCCGCCCATCGTCACCCCGGCGCGCTTGTCCAGCCAGGCCAGCGGCGTCAATACGAACACGCCGGTCAGCAAATCGAACCCCAGTAAATACAGCATGCAAAAACCGACCGGAAACAAAATCGCCCCAAAGATCGGCGAGTTGGTTTGGACTGTAATCGACACCGCAAATACCGCCGCCAATGCCAGGATCGCTCCGGCCATATAAGCGCGAATCAGCGTGTCGCGGGTTGACATGAAGATTTTGGATTCACCGGCATCGACCATCTTTGTGACGAATTCCGAAGGGATCAGATAGGACATAACTCACCTTTTAAATGTGGGAACAAAATGAACTTCGGTGTTTTACAAGCACCGCCATTCGTTTGATTAAGCCTGTGTGCGCAAGCTAAAGCTCCCCTGGAAACAAGCGTGTTACTCGTGAGCGAAGGTCCTGAAGGCAATAAGGATAGGAACAACGGACGAGTAAACCATGCTGCGGGTATAAAACCAGCAACTTTCCAACGCCGTTGTTGAAGGGAACCGAGGGTGCGCCATTGCACCGCGTAAATTGCAGCACGGATTGTGCCAGCGTTTCGAATGCAGCACCGGCAAGCTCTGCGCCGCAGACCTAACGAACAAAGACCGTGATCACGCACCAAAACGGACTGACAGCGCACCAAAACAGGCAAAGGCAAATCTGAAATAGGTCTGCAGGTAGGCGCCAAGTCAGTATCGGCAATCAGCTCCTGGCAACCGATCCCCAACTGCTATTTTCAGCAAAAACACCAAGTAGCGGCTATGCTTCGCCGACGATTACCCAGTATCCGATTCTAACGTCATCGCCCTATGTAGCCGAGCCTATGCCATCGTCGTCGCTTAATAAAAAACTGCTCCTTACTTACAGTCCCTGGAAAAAATTGGCGGCCTTACTGGTCTTGACTATAGCCTTACTGCTCGCCTGGGTGGGATTTCTGAGCAACTTTTTCCTGTTGGAAGTCAGCCTGATTTTGTTCTGCGCGTATTTGTTTTGGTTAATGCTGGATATTGTCGGCATATCGTCGATTTGCATGTATCCAAACAAAATCGTCAAACGCAGTTGGCTAGGCGAAACCACCATTCCAACCCATGCCTTGCTGGTAGCCGATAGCCAGGATCAGGACAGCGTAAAGTCATGGCGCTTTTTTCACGGCTCCAACAAAAACAGGCGCGAGTCTATTCGCGTGGCGGGCAATTTTTTGTCGCCGGAGCTGAGGCTTTGGCTGGATTCCTATCGCCGCAACATCTATAGATTAGGCGGCTTTTCCAGTAGTCCGTTGAGCAGCAACAGCGCCGTCTGCGTGGAGTTCGATAAAGCGGTGTCGTCCTTCCGTTTCATGGCCGTACTTACCGGCGTATATCTGTTGGTGTATGTGATCTATGCAACCATGCTGTACTGGCAATATCCGGTGTTTGCCGGTTACGCGCCGCAGTTGCCGGCGTGGCCGGTGCGCATATTGTTTGTTGCCGTCGCCTTGGCGGTGTATCCGCTATTGCAAGCGCTGGCCAAGCCGCCCGTTGGTGTGCCGAACTATACCTTACTTGTAGCGCAAGCCCAGCAACGAGCCTTCCGTTCCGCATTGATCGCCAATGGTGTAGCCTGGTTGGGATTGCCGCTGTTTCTGCTGTGCGGTAACAGACTGGATTTTTATCTGCTGTTGTCGATAGGCGCTATTTATCACTACGACTTTTATCCCCGGCTATCCACCTGGGAAAGCATATTGCAAGCCGCACAGGAAACACCGCAGGTCCAAGCAGCGGTTCCCCGCCGTTCCATGCAGGTGTCCTTGGCTTTATTGGGCGGTTTATCGCTTGCCAGCTATGCCGGTAACCCGAACGATTTTCGGATACGCCAACAAGATTGCGTCGACGACAAGGGCAACCCGGTCGAATGCCAAAGCAACGGTAGTCACGGCGGCGGTTCCGGCTCCAGTTATCGCGGCAATGGCAGCTCGGACAGCCATAGCTCGGTCAGACGCGGCGGCTTCGGCTTCTTCGGCGGCTCGCACAGTTCCTTCGGCGGCTAGGCATGCAACGTATAGCGCTAACTCCCCGCACCGACTGGCAACAGAGAGTGGAGGCCGTGGGTATGAATTATCACACCCTGGACGGTGACGCTTATTGGGATGAATCGGCTTGCTACCGATTCACGACCAATCAGATCGATGTTCTCGACGATGCCACCGCCGAATTACATGGACTGTGTCTGAAAGCCGTCCAGGCCATCATCGACCGCAATCTGTTCAAGCAACTGCTGATTCCGGATTGGGCCGTGCCCTATATCGTCGACTCGTGGGAACGCCGGGCACCCAGCGTTTACGGCCGTTTCGATCTGGCCTGGGACGGCAGCGGCCAGCCCAAACTGCTGGAATACAACGCCGACACCCCCACAGCACTGCTGGAAGCCGGCGTGGTGCAATGGTTCTGGTTACGGGATTGCTTCCCCGACGCCGATCAATTCAATTCGATACACGAAAAACTGCTCGGCTTTTGGCAACATTACCGGCAACGCCAGCCCAGCCTGCATTTTGCCGGCGTCGATACCAGCGACGAAGATAGCGGTAACCTGGAATATCTGCGCGATACCGCCGTGCAAGCCGGCCTGCAAACCCAACGCCTGGCTATCGACCAAATCGGCTGGGACGCTGGCAAGCAACGCTTTGTCGATCTGCGCAATAATCCCATCCGCGCCTTGTTCAAGCTTTATCCTTGGGAATGGCTGTTGCACGAGGAGTTTGGCCCCTACCTGCCGCAAGCCCGACCCGCGATGCTGGAACCGCCCTGGAAACTGCTACTCAGCAACAAAGGCATATTGCCGATTTTGTGGGAGTTGTTTACCGACCACCCCAATCTGCTGCCGGCCAACTTCGCCGACCAACCGCTGTTGGGCAACTATGTGCGCAAACCGCTGTATTCCCGCGAAGGCGCCAACATCCAGATTCGCCGTGGTTCCAGCGTCGTCGAAACTGACGGCAGTTATGGCGGCGCAGCTTACATTTATCAACGGCATACACCGCTGCCCGATTTTGCCGGCAATTTTCCGGTGATCGGCTCCTGGATTATCGCCGGCCAACCCGCCGGCATCGGCATCCGCGAAGACAAAACCGAAATCACCGGCAACAATAGCCGCTTCATCCCGCATTATTTCGTCGAGAATTGACTATGGAATCGCTAGACCTCTCTAACATCCTGGCCGGCGCCAACGGCTTTTTTCTGCACTTCATTGCGGCCGCCGCCCTGACCGGCCTGTTTGCTTTCTGTTATCTGTGGATTACGCCGTACGCCGAATTCAAGCTGATCCGCGAGGGCAAAACCGCGCCGGCGGTGGCGTTTAGCGCCGCGTTGCTGGGCTTTGTGTTGGCGCTGTCCGGGGCCGTCGCCAACAGCGTGTCGTTCATCGATATGTTGATCTGGGCCGGCATTGCGCTATTTTTGCAGGTGCTGGTGTTCGTCGGCCTGAGACTAGCCTTTGCGGACCTGTGTAAGCGCATCGCCGACGACGAACTGGGGCCGGCCATCGTGCTGGCCGGTTTTGCGCTGGCGGCGGGCTTATTAAGCGCGGCCTGCATGACCTATTAAAGCCGTGACTGCCGCGAAACGCATCTTAATCGTCGAAGACGAACCGGCGATTGCGGACACCTTGATTTACGTGCTGAACAGCAGCGGTTACCAGACCGAGCACGTCGGCTTGCTGCAAACCGCGTTATCCAGGCTGCAAACCGCATCGTTCTCTCTGGCTATCCTCGACGTCGGCCTGCCGGACGGTAACGGCTTTGACTTGTGCCGACAGTTACGCCGCTTCTCCGACATCCCGGTGATTTTTCTGACCGCGCACGGCGACGAAATCGACCGCATCGTCGGTTTGGAAATCGGCGCCGACGACTATGTGACTAAGCCGTTTAGTCCACGTGAAGTGGCGGCCAGAGTTGGGGTAATCCTGCGCCGGCTGGGCACCGACGCCAATAAGCCAACATCAACGCCGAACACCCAATTTGATTTGGATAGCCAAGCCGGGCGCATCCGCTATTGCGAACAGTTGCTGGATTTGACCCGTTACGAATTTTTGTTGCTGAAATTATTAATCGAACACCCGGAACGGATTTTCTCCCGCGAGCAACTGCTGGAAAGAATCTGGCAAGACCCCGGGGACGTATTCGACCGCACCGTCGATACCCACATCAAAACCTTGCGCGCCAAACTGCGCTTGGCCGCCGCCGATCAAGACCCGATACGCACGCATCGCGGCCTGGGTTATAGCTTGCAAAGCCGATGAAGTTATCGGTAAGGCTATTTTTGGGTTATTTCCTGCTGGTGGCCGTGACCGGGCAACTGGTGCTATTGCTGGTGGTAAAGCAGATCGGACCCGGCGTACGCACCGCGCTGGAGGCCAGCCTGGTTGATACCGCCAACCTGCTGGCCGAACTGGCCGCGCCGGACTTGCTGCAAGGCAACATCGCCGACGGTCATTTCGCCCAGGCGGTCAAACGCTACAGCAAGCGGCCGGTGTCGGCGACCATCTTCGGTTTTCCGAAGCAAAGCCTGGATTACCGGGTTTACGTTACCGACTCGACCGGCATTGTCCGGTTCGACTCAGCGGGTACGGCAGTCGGCGAAAATTACTCGCGCTGGAACGATGTGTATCTGACCCTGCAAGGCCAATACGGCGCACGTTCCACGCAAGCCAATCCCGGCGACAAAACCAGCTCGACCATGCATGTAGCCGCGCCAGTACGCAACGGCGAACAGTTGATAGGCGTGGTCACCGTCGCCTACCCCACCGCCCTGCTGCAACCCATCGTCGACGCCAGCAAGAATGCCATAGAACGCGGCGCTTTCTGGCTGTTCGGCGGCGCTTTGCTATTCGGCGCGGTATTCAACTGGCGCTTGACCCGCGCCATCGATTTACTGGCCGGCTATGCCCGCAGCGTCGCGTCCGGCGGCAAAGCCAACCCGCCCAAATTGCGCAGTGTCGAACTGTCCACACTGGCACACGCCCTGGAAACCATGCGCAGGGAATTGGAAGGCAAACAATACGTGGAGCGTTACGTACAAACCCTGACTCACGAAATGAAAAGCCCGCTGGCGGCCATCCGCGGCGCGGCGGAATTGCTGGAAGAACCGCTGCCGGATGCCGACCGACGCCGTTTCGCCGGCAACGCCCGCGAGCAGGCCGAGCGTCTGGATCAGTTGATCGAACGTTTATTGGGACTGGCGGAATTAGAGCAGCGCCAACAGTTATCCGATCCACAAATATTGGATTTGGGCGAATTGCTGAATAGCGTCCTGACCGAAAAGGCTCCGCAACTGTTGCAACTGCATTTGCAAACAGCTGTGTCGCTAGACGAACCGCTACCCATGCTGGCGGAAGAGTTTTTATTGCGGCAGGCTATCTCCAATCTTTTGGATAACGCCTTGGCCTTTGCACCCGCCGCTTCGGTGATCGAAATCGACGGCCGCCGCGATGGCAAACAAATCATCCTGCGCATCCGCGACCACGGCCCCGGCATCCCCGACTACGCGCTGGAACGGTTGTTCGAACGCTTCTACTCGCTACCGCGCCCCAACAATGGCCGTAAGAGCACCGGCTTGGGTTTGGCCTTCGTCAGGGAAGTGGCTGTGTTGCATGGTGGCGAGATCAAGGTCGGCAATGCCGAGGGTGGTGGGGCGATGGCGGTGTTGAGCTTGCCGACAAGGGATTGAAAAACTGTACAATCTTGATCGAATCCCTTCACATAGTTCAGCACATCCTGCGAGCCTAACTCCATTTATCTATAAATCAATATGTCGCGCATCCTTCAGTATTTGGAGAAAAAGTACCCGGGTAATAGCGAGAGGGCAATTTTTCGCGCTGAGCTCATGCGACTGTGTCAAGAATTCATCGAGTCCGGCTATGCTGACGGCAAGTTTGAACACGAGCTTACAAGTGGCCATACCTCTAAGTTCTGGTCCAGCCTCTCCGAAGCATTGATCTTTGAACAACTGAAGGGAAAGAATTTTTTATCACGGCGAAACATTGGCATTGGGCCAGACTTTCTAATCGAGTGCAACGGACGTAAATTGTGGATCGAGATTATATGTCCCACCCATTCCGGCATACCAGATGATTGGCTAGAGATACAATTAAACAAAGCATCAAGTGCCCCCCATACCGAAATACTACTTCGCTGGACTAGTGCTTACAAAGAAAAAGTCGAAAAATTGCTTGGTAATCCATCTGGCAAACCAATGGGTTATCTTGCCAATGGTATTGTCTCAGAACAAGACCTATACGTGATCGCGATTAATGGCTGTCAACTGCGCCACGGTCCCTTTTCTGCACTGCACGGTATGAGTCAACTTCCATATGCCGCCGAGGCAGTTTTCCCAATCGGTCCCTATCAAGTGCAATTAGACAAAGCGACAATGAATATCGTCGGCCAAGGCTATCAGGAGAGGCGGAACATTCCCAAACCAAACGGAAAAGCAGTGTCGGCAGAGGCATTCCTCGACCCGACACACAAAATGATTAGTGCATTGTGGGCTGTGGACTTTGACGGTTGCCGAATCCTTGGCAATCATCAGCCGTCTGCCATCATTCACAACCCCTGTGCACAAAATCCTCTTCCTTATGGCTTTTTGCCATCAGACGAAGAATTTCACGCGGTCGCCACATGCGAAGAATTTTATTCATTTTGCCGTATCTGAGCCAATCCGTAACGGCTTACTAGTCGGTAGGTCAGGGTGAGAGAAGCGTTCCCTGACAAATTAGATTCGATTCGTCACGTAACCGCTCTCGCGCCAACGTGACCTACATCGCCACATTAGAAAATTAAATACACCCGCTTTCAAGCCTGCAACAATCCGCTTTTTAACGTATATTTTCCAAACATTTGCAAAACCGATGATCACTATCGATGGAAGACAATTACGCGATTTTTAACCCAAAACAGATTATCAATTACCTAACGGAAATCCAGCAGCGCAATTGCATTTTGTCCGCCCGCTATGGGGCCGATAATCAAGCGTTTCTAACCGCGATTGTGCAAATCGACTCTGAGCATAATACCTTGGCGATAGACATTGCCCCCACCCAGGAATTGACGGACCGTTTGTTATTGAGCGAGCGTGTGCATTTCTTTACGCAGGTGGATGGAATTGAAGCGGCTTTTCAAGGGGTGAACATTAAACTGGCGCAAGGCGAACATGGCGCAGTGTTGACCATGCCTTTGCCGGACAAGCTGCATTGGCGGCAACGGCGCGATTACTATAGGGTGAAAGTGCCGCAATCGCATGTGGGTACCTATTGCGAATTCGGTTTTAGCCTAATTGACGCGAATGGCGTGCAAACATCTATCGTTAAAACCTTCAAACTGATGGATATTGGCTTGTGCGGACTGGCTTTGTTCAATCCCGACCATGACTTGCAGCAGGATTTAGTAACCGTCGAACCCGTCAGTTGCACCTTATTTCTGCACGACCACGAACATCACCATGCCGACGTCGGGCTGCGCGCCAAATACAGCATCGACGTCAAAACCAGCACGATAAACACCGCGCATCGGATAGGTTTTCAATTTATCTCGATTTCGCCGGTTTTTGAAAGCAGCGTGCAGATCTACATGCAGTCCATAGAGAGGATGCTGAAAAGCATTGAGAGTCACTAATGCAGACACTTACACACCGCTTATTTTCTTTAGGCCTCGGCCTGTATGCCGGACAATCTATACACGCGTGAATTCATAATTAGGTGTTGATATCAAAACCTATCGCCTGCCGGTGTTTCTCCCAGGTGTTATCCAGCAGCAGGAAATAACCGAATAGCTGGTACTGATAGTCGGCCGGGTCGGTGGCCGAGTGAAACGGCACCAGCAAAGCGGTAGAATAAATCAATTGCCCCAGAAACAAACCCTCGGCAATTTCTACCAACTCATCCAGACAGGTGCCGATCGGCGCCAGCCCGCCGATCAGCGGATAGCGGTAATGAAACTGAAATACTTTCTTAGGCTTATCCGGGCCGTTGTTCATCGGCAAGATCGACTCCCTATCGTCCACACCCAAAAAGCTATAGCCCTGCCTTACAAACGGCGACGGTCCGGCATCGGCTAATTGCTGTATGGATGGCAGCGGCGGATGGTAGTTCATATCCAAGACCCGGAACAAGGCGTCGGTCGGCAGGATGCGCGAGTCCTGGATGTTATTGCCGAATAGCCAATGCTCTGCAGCCTCCCGTTCCCAGAAGGCCTTGTCGGTTTTCGACATGCCTTGGTCCCAACTGCCGCTGCTCAGATGTTTGGCGTAAACGCCCGGCTGTTGCCAATAATGCTCGCGGTTTTTCTCGACCAGGGCGTAATGCGGAAAGCTGGCCGGATGGGCTTTCAGTTCTGCGACCCGCTCCGGATAGCGCTGGGCCAGATCGTCGCTTTCGTCCAGCAGCATGCTCAATTTACGGCCGCTGATGCGTTCGAAAGACTTGCCGGCCCACGGAAAAATAAAGCGGCCGATATTGGCCCACACCGCATTCAGCAAATTAGGCGCGCGCGGATCGTTTTGCAGCTTGTCAGCCAATGCGGCCGGAATCATGCTGTGTTCCTGCAAAGAGCGGGCGATGTTGGCGATAAAACTGTCGCCAAAGCCCCAATGCAAATTCAGCGTGGCACCGTGGTAATAATCAAAGCCGTTGCACGGATCGCTCTGTTCATACCAATCGCGCGCTTCGGGCGCGTCGAAACGGGTGTTGTAGCCTCTACCCTGCCCTTGAAACACGCCATCGACAATGCCGGGCGCAACGCCGGCGCGAAACAGCCGATTCAGCACTTCAAAATGCCGCAGGTGATCGTCAAAACCGCTGGCCGCGGAAATTTTGCCTTGTTGGCGCTGCAGCATCTGCAAAATGGATTCGCCAGGTTGCAGTAACTCGCGGACATCGCCATCGTCGTCTTTTGGCGACGCTTCCAGGCAAAATGTCGTGAATTTACGCTGCAACTCCGGATCGTCGCGCCAGCCATTGACCCAATCCACACCATCGGGTGCGGCGCCAGGTTTGGTGGTTCTTGGTTTGTCGTAGCCCAATTCCTTCCAGCCGCTCTCGCCGGGCCGAGGCCGTAAATTGGGGAAGGCTTCGTCCGCAAACGCCTCGCGAGCGCGAGCGGTATCTATCATCAAAAAGAAGCCGTTATTTTGATAGCCGTAATCGACCGAGTTATCGCCGGTATACGCTTCGCCCAATTCCCACTCCGGCGGATGATCGCCGAACAAGGGAATCTGTAACGTGCCCAAACTGTAATGATGGGTGGCCATGACCAACTGGCCCAAATAGACGCCGTCTTCGATCTGCACTAACTCGTCGATAAGCCGCGTCATCGGAAACGCCGGATGCAGATCGTGCCATCGGTAATTAAGCTGATAAACGGCTTTGCCGTTCATCTCTCCAACCACGGATTTGCCAGGCAAAGACAGGAAAATCCCGCCGGTTTTCACATACGGAATGGCTTTTTCCTTGGCCAGATTTTGCGCAAGCAATTGGCTATCGAAACCCTGCGCGTTGGTATCCAACGGCCGGTCACGCAAATTCCAAAACTGGGTCAGCACCGGCATGCCTAAGCTTTGAATGAAATTAGGATCGTCAGGCTCGCGGAAAAAATTCCGGCCGATGCGCGCCACCTCCGGATCGTAATTAAAGATCGCGACCGGGTCGTGGCCGCATTTGGCGGCAAACACCTCTTTAGCCACCGGCTCAAACGTCTTGCCCATCCATAACCCGGTACTGGCGTAGGTGACATTCCACAGCGTCGCCATCCATTCCAGATGCGCCAGCATCGAACGGTTTTCGCCGTGTTTCTTGGCGGCTTCCTTAAAATAATCACTATCGCGGATGGACATCGACACGCCTATCATCGGCCCATCCAGTGGCGTACTAGTGCCGCACTTGAACAGGATCAGCAGCTTTTCGTGAATACCCTCCCATTCCTCGCGGCGCAGATTGTCGCCCAGAATCTTGCGATAACTGCCGAGCATAGGCAACGCGCCGCCTTTAAGATCGTTGGCGATTATGGCGTCGAGAGCGGTAGCCAGCGCTTGCTGTTCTTGCTCCGACGCGGTTGGGAAATTGGCGACATTGAGATAGTTGTTCATGGTCCTTCCCCCTGTGATTGTTATATTTTTGGCTTAGGCCGGACGTATAAGCCCCGCTTAAAAGCCTTGTTGTTTTAGGTCTTTGACGATGTCGCGGTACACCGCCGGAATATCGAAATGCGTCAACAGCACGCCGCGATAGTCCACCAAGTCGCCATGCGACAAGCCTCGGTCCGGATTGCTATCCCCTATCAAGCCGCGAAACCGGCCCCACTGGCAGGATAGCGTGGAGACCATGCCGTCGTTGTCGCCTTCCATGCGCTTCAGCAACACTTGCGTCGCGGCAAACACCGGGTCGTCGATAGGCCGACGCATCAAGGTGCCGTAGCTTTGGTAGTACACGCCGGGCATATCAGACACTTGTCGATTAAATTCCGCCAGATAGGAACGCGTCAGCTGTTTGATTGCCATGCCGGCTTGCGGGCTTTTGTCGCCGGTGATTCTGGCCAGAATGTCCATCGCACCGAACCCCAATCGCTGCGCCAGGCGTTTGAAGAAATTTATGCTCAGCAGGTTTTGCGTATCGGGAATGTCGCCGGCTACCAGATCCGCCACGGCGGAACCATGATGCGGGGTGCAAACCGTGGTCAAGCTGGCCACCTTATCGGCCATATCCAGTTTGGAAATCAGATAACGCGCTTCCAGGCCGCCCTTGGAATGGGCGACGATATTGACCTTTGCCGCTCCGGTCTGGCTGAGTATTTGCTCAATATTCGGCTTTAACGCGAGCGCGCTGTTTTCATGGCTGTTCCAGGCATCCAGGCCGCCCTGAAACACCCGGGCGCCGGCGGCCTCCAGGGCTTTAGGAATCCGCCCCCAGGAATTCAGCATCAGCAAGTCGTCTCTATAACCTACGCCATGTAACAAGACGATAGGGTATAGCGTCCGGCACGATAGCTCGGCTGCGATGTTGGCGTTCATGGCAAATCTCCCGGTTATCGGCTCAGCCCGCGCAAATACCGTACTTGGGCAAAATATCGTGCAGTACCGTCAAACGATGCAATTGCAGCGCGTCGTGAAACAACTTCCAATTGCTGCGCAAAAATTCCGGCGTGTATTTATGCACGCGTATATCCCAGCTGCTGCCCAGCGCTTTTTCCTTCCAGGAATTGGCACCTTCGGCGGCATAGCTGATCTCGGCCGTACCGAAGCTGAACTTTTCGCCTTTGAAGCCATTCTTGACGATCTCCAGCCATTTCGCATGGCGGGCTTTGTCTTCTTTGATCTTTAAATCAAGAAAGATTTTTTCCAGCAGCGTTTTGTCGGCGGTCGGCAGTCCACTCTGCGCTTTACCCAAATATTGCTGCATGACTTTACACATCGCGTCCGCGGCCTTACAAAAATCTGCGGGATTATCGCGATCGCCCCAAACACCGCGACCGTTCCGATACTGCCAATGTAAAAACGGCAGATCGGGAAAATCCTTGGCGCGGCCATGGCCCAACGGCGGAATCACATCATCCAGCAAATCCTCCAGCACATGCTGCAGCTGTTTGCTGTACATGCCGGAACTGGTGAGCTCCCGGGCATGCTCCACGTTATTGATTTCATGTATTACCCCGGCAAAGCCCTGGTGCGACCAAGTATCGGCATACACATGCAAGGCTATCCCCAGCCGATGCAGACTGTACGGTTTGCCTTTATCGTCGACCGCCGCCTGCACCATCTCCTTGGCCGGCGGACTGTCCGGCAGGCAGACGATTTTTTGGATAAAGGTGCCGTCCGGATCCTCGCCCGGCCCCTTGTCGCCGTTACCCGGCAGAAAATGAAACGGCAACCAAATCAAGTGGTTGTAATCATTGTTCAAATTGCCGACATCGGTACTTTTATGCGAGGAATGTATCCGCGCATAAAAGGCATCGTTGTCGAAATGCACGACGCCTTCGCTGACGGCGTCGTCCACGTATTGCGCCGAATAAGCAATGATGTCGGCTTCCCGGTGAGCGAACCCGGCCGTGCGGGCGGTAACATAAGTGACGGCGTGATGAAAATCGGTTTGCATGATGAATCTCCTTGAAATCAGCTGGCCTGCAAGCAATCGATGCAGTGTTCGATCTCGGTATCGCTCATGAATGCGCTGTGCCGATACTCGACATCGATACCAAAGCGCTGCAGCTTGTCCAGCCATAATGGGTTATAAGGCAGGGCACTGACCTGCTTGATCCGGTGCTCCCGTAAAAACCGGGCTATGCCGCACAGGTTTTCATCGGTAGCGGTAATATTGGGGATCAATGGAATGCGGACCTTGACCGGAATCTCGGCGCACTCGGTCAGGCGCAACAAGTTGTCCAAAATGGGCCTATTGGAATGGCCGGTGTGCTGGATGCTGGCGGCTTCGTCTATCAGTTTTAAGTCGAAATAGATCAAATCCAGCCAAGGCAACAGCAAGCGGGCGAAGCGCCCAAAATTGAACATGCCGTTGGTTTCGATGGCGGTACGAATGCCGGCGGCTTTCAGTTTTTTGAAAAATTCGTGCAGAAAACTCATCTGCATCGTGCATTCGCCGCCGGATGCCGTAACGCCGCCGCCGGTGGCGTCGAAAAAGGGTTTATCGATGGCTACCCGGTAAAACAGCTCGTCCACGCTCAGCCATTGGCCGACCTGCTCCAAGGCATGCCGCGAGCACACCGCCGCGCAGCGTCCGCATTGATCGCAACGTTCCCGGTCAAGCCGCAGTTGCCGGTCCCGCAGGGTTAAGGCTTTGGTTTTACAGGCCTTGATACAAGGCCGCTCGCAGTCGTCCGGATGACATAACTCGGCACGAAAAGATAGGGATGGCCCCGAAGCTATGCCCTCGGGATTTTGACACCAACTGCAACTCAGCGGACAGCCTTTGAAAAACACCGTGGTACGGATGCCCGGCCCGTCCTCGCTGGTATTGCGTTTGATATCGAAGATGTAGGCTTTGCTGTCCATCTTCCTGCTCCATATTCAGGCCGCTTTGGGAAGGTCCAAGGACAGCTGGATATCCGTGGCGATCGCGCCCAGTTTGAACAGATGACCGACGTGGCCGGTCAACTGCACCAAATTCTCCAGCAGCAAGCCGACAATATCCACGCCGGAACGGCCCAGCAAACCGATAATCGATTGCACGTCTTTAAAGCGCACCACCAAGTCCACCTGACTGGGATCGTTCTCAATTTGGTCGGCTTGGTCTTCGGTCAGCACTTGGGTATCGACCAACGCCAGCGAGTTCAGCGCTTGTCCGAATGGGGTCTTGATATACAGTGCCTCGGGATTCGGGCAGAACCTCAGCAACACGTTCATGTCGTCGCCGCGCCGGCTGGTGCGGATCAGAAACTTGCCTTGGTAGTAACGTTTACCACCGGGCACCATCGGATCGATGATGATGAAGTTTTCCTCGAAAAACGTGTTGGCCTTGGCGGCTTGCGCGGCATCCAGATGGCAATCGCGCAACAAATAGCCAAACCCCAAACGTAGCGCGACGGCCATGCCACTGGCCAGCAACCGGCCCTGGACTTTATCCAGCACAGCCGGCAGGTCGCCAGCCTGAGTCGCGGCCTTGGTGCCTAGCCTCAAGGTTTTTTGTAAATTCGGTAACAAAACGGGAAATCCGGCATGCATGACAGTTCTCCTATTAAATTGCGTTGAGCGTATGTTGCTCGGCGCCGGTGTCCAGGCCAAAATTGGCTCTTTGAATAATCTCTTTACGCATCTGCGGGCTGAGCGTGACGAAATACGCCGAGTAGCCCGCCACGCGTATCATCAGATCCTTGAATGGTTCCAGGGCTTTATGCTCGGCCTCGCCGGCCCCGGATTGCCCGGCGGCCGTGGCGGCGCGGTCGGCGGCGACCAGATCGTTGATCGACGACACGCACATTTGCACCAATACGCCGTTTTGGTCGGCAAAGGCCTTCATATAGCGCGAGAACAACTCGGTATCTTCTTCGAAATGGCCGCGATCGCGGGTGGTCAAGCTGAGGTTGTAGGTATAGCCGTTCTGTACCGTGTTGGCGTTCACCGACGTCACGGACAGCATATGATCCAGCAAATTGACCGGCTCGCCGTTGGCTTTCACGACGCCGGGACACGGCGTGATGCCGCTGGCAAAGGATTCGCCGCTACGCCGGCCATTGGGTGTGGCCTTGGTCAACATCCCAAAGCCGGCATGATTGGTCATGCTCCAGTAACCCGGCAGATAGCGCCCGCCGCGATGAGTGCGGTATTGGGCGAACACTTCCTGCAACATTTCGGTCAACAAATGCGTGTATTTGACCGCCGTGGCGTTGTTATAAATGCCGCCGGGGGTTTGATCGACGCCGGCGCCGTATTTGGGGGCCAAACGCACCATTTCCTTGATTTGTTTTAAACGCTCCTTACTCAGATTGGGCAAACTGAGCGGCACATCTTCGGGATGCAACCAGTTTTGCACCCGCGCCAGAAATGCCTTCCAGGCGCTTTTGGGCTGTAGGGTGTTTTCGTCGAAATCGGCCTGCATCGCCGCCAGCAATTCGCCGGCCGAGATTTTGCCGGCAAACACCAGGGTATCCAGCACGCAAAACGAGTCGATCACATCGGCCAAACCGATCACCGCAATGCCCGCTGAGTTGTATTTAGCGCCGCCGGCGGACACGTCGCGAAAACTGGCGCCGTCGCTGTCCGGCGTATTGGTGGGGCCAGTAAACAGCCCGGACAAAAACGGCGATTGCCGGGATTGTTCGTAGAAACGGCCGAAGTAATTGTTGCATTGCACGACATGCCGGGCCATTTCGTTCAGTTGAAATTTAAAGGCCTCGATAAACGCTTGCATGGTGTCGATTGCTGTCAACGGCTGCGTGGTGTAACGCGCGTCGCCGTAAAACAGGTTTGGCGATTTCACCGCCACGCCGTCGCTACGGTGCTTGCCGCCGTATAAAGCCAGTTCCAATACCGCCGGCAGCACCATCAGTGTCGAGCCGGTATTGCCGTAATGTTTATGCGCGGCATTTTCTTCGATGCAGCCGATAGAAGTATAGTCATAGGCGTCGGCCAAGGCTTCTTCCGCACTAATGCCGGTGTGCGCGGCATAATAACTAGCCATGGCCGGGACCACCGCCGCGTCGCCATGTAGTGCAGGCGTGGCCCGGGTCAGAATATTGACCTGGCAGATGCGTCTTAGATAAGGGTCCATCACCTCGGTTGGCAGCGGCTTGCCTTGCGCGTCGCGGTGATGCACATCGCGGTGATAGCGGGCGTGCACGTTCGGATCGCGGATCGACAAGATCTCCGTGGCTTTCAGAATGATATAGGTCATGTCGTTGACCGCATCGACAACCTGGCTGTTTTCGTAACGGGTGCCGCCCACGGTCAGAGCCTGATTGGAGCCGCTGCCGGCGAACAGGGTTTCCGAACCGGACGTAGACAGCGGCACATGGTCGGAGCAATGCAGAAAGAAATGGCTAACCAGTTCCACCGCTCGGCGGCTGTAGTCGTCCTGCGCCGTGGCGCCATCCAGTTTCTGCCAATCGGCCAGATAGAACGGGTTGAGGATTTGATCCAGGCGGCCTATGGAAAAACCGAAATTGGTGTTTTCCTGCAGCAACAGGTGATAGCAAATCCAGACTACAGCCAGCGCTTCGTGCAAAGTTTCTGCGGGCTGCGCCGGTACCTTGCGGCAGATTGCCGCCAATTCTTGATTGCCGGCTTGCACGGCGGCCTCGGCCAGGTGTTGCGCATAAATTTTGGCGCCGTCGTATACCGCGATGACGCCTTCCAAAAATTCAATTTGCTGTGCCGTGGCCGCTACGCCATTGGCGATATCCTGTCTGGCCCGTTCGATTAGGCCATCGAAACCGTATTTCAACACCCGTTCGAAATCCGGCACTGTATGCGAAACGCAAGTGGCTTTGTCGGACAAGAAAAAGGCCACCCGTTCCATTAATTCCTGAGCTTTCGGCGTTTGCCCGGCTCTTTTACGTAACGGTGGATCAATGGAGGGTGGATAACTGCCGGCTACCCTGTCCCGATTTTCATAGCCGGCGCTATCGTAATCGCTGTAACGCGCCAGTTCCTGCACCGGTTTTTGTTCCAACCAGAACGGAAAAATCTCCCGATTCAGGCGGTCGGCCACTTCCGGGCGAATCTTGAACGGATTTTGGGCGCGGGTGGTGACGGTTTTCAGTTCCGGCCAGATGCAATAACCGATGGTATCGGCGTAAACCACCGGACCGACGAAGCTGGTGGCGGTTTGGCCGGGCAGTAGATCATCGGCTTTAACTATCGCGGTTTTGTTGGCAAAAATATGCTGCAGCGCTTTGGCGCGCCGGGTATAGGGCGGCAAGGCCTGATTCTCGGGCCGGCGCAAGAATTCGGTCAAAAGGCGCGGCAACTCGTCGCAAATCTCCGGAGTCCCTTCCGGCGCGAACAGCTTATCGCGCCAGGCCTTAACGACCGGGAATTGTGCCAGCGTAATGTTGCGTAGCGCCAAATCCTTCAGAGTTTTAATTTTCTGGAAGTCTTGATTGGCGATGGGAAATAAATCGACTTTGCCGGAACCGGAACCCGGCACAGAGGGATTCTTGCCGAGTTCTACCGAAATACCGCCGTCGGATGATGGATATGGAACAGACATGTTCAATCTCCTTTACAACAGAGCGATCCCTCGAAAGCGTATGCCGACAGCTTGCGGCGTGATCGCCAGTTCCCTGCCCCGGCCATTTTTGTGATGTGCATCTAATTATAGCCCATTCCTTATGAAACATAAGGAAATAAACCCGGCCAATTTCTTGTGTCTCGGCGAATGCATACGCATCTAACTGGGCCGAAATACGGAACCCCAAACGACGACGTTTATCTTCGTAAAACTTAAGAATTTATCTTGCCAGGGTATTACCTGAGCAACAGCGATAAACCAAATACTGCTCCATCCGCAACATGTTGACCCGCGCCAAACCAGAGGAATCGCCGTTTTTTAGTTGGCATGGAATTTGAGAGAACTACATTGAGGCTCAGAACACCTCGATTCTCAGGACACTTTAATTGCATTCCACATTAAAAGATTTTACGGAGCAAAATCCTATGTCAACCAAATCGTTTCCCGCAAAAACCGCTGTATCCAACGTATCCGCATCGGACGACGGCCATAGTGCCGCGGACACCTCGGATGCAGGCGCAAGCAACATCAGCCGGCGCTCGTTTATCGGTCGGGCAGCCGTGATTTCCGCTGCAGGCGTGTTGGCGCCAACCTTACCGGCATCGGTTCAAGCGGCTGTCGGCCGGGGTCATTTTGACGATGACGACTCAATCCCCGAATCGCTCGGCCAAGATTTCTCAAGAAAATATCAACGCGATGTTTTCGATACGCTGCATAGCAAGGATTTGCGGAAAAAAGCCTTTAAAGCGCGGCTAAAATCCGCCGAAGCCGAATACAAGATCGATATTCCGCCACAACCCAACAACGGCGACGAACTGCGCTATCCGAACAAAATCGCGATTTCCACGAAAGGCTTGCAACACGATGCGAACGGCCATGTGCAGCCCGATTCCTACGAGTCGTTTTTAAAAGCGCTAAAAACCGGCAAACATGAAGATTTTGAAAAAATCAAACTGGGCGGCACCACTAAATTAGCCGGTATCCAAGGGCCTTTGTCGGCCAGTCTTGAAGGCATCGCCAATAGCCAGCTGGCCATTCCGGAAGCAGCCCCGCTCGACAGTGCCGAGTTGGCCGCGCACCACATCGAAGTTTATTGGCAGGCATTGTTGCGCGATGTGCCGTTCAGCGAATATCGCAACGACACCAATAACGAGTTGGTGCTGGGGGCTGTCGCCGAGTTGAACAGTCTGAAAGCCTTCAACGGTCCCAAAATCAATGGCAAAGTCACCCCCGAAACCTTGTTCCGCAGCACCGCGTCCTATGTCGATTACCAGGCTGATCCGTCCGGCAAAAAAGGCAAATATGTCGTGCCCGACGGCACGCTGGATGGCCCATATATTTCGCAGTTTTTATTGCGCCCTATCCCTGCCTGGGGCACCATCGCCAGCCAAGCTCAAACTCGCCCCATTCAAAAAGCCGGCGAGACATTTGGCGCCACCTATGAAGAATGGCTGGCGCTACGGAACGGCCAAAGCATAGGCCGCACCATTACCTTGGAATCGGGACGCCGGCACATTATCAATGGCCGCGATTTGGCCACATTGGCGCGCGGCAGCGGCCCTACTTATTTGCACGTGTTGCAAATACTTACCTCCGCACCCAATGCCAGCAACCCGCTGCTGGGCGGTGTCGGCGCACCGTTGAACCCGGCAAATCCTTATGTCAATTCCAAAACCCAGGAATCAACGGCGTCGTCTTTCAGCACAGCGTTCATCCAAGGCTTGTTGGCACTGGCCGGCGCCTATACCAACCGAGTGTCTTACTACCAAAACTGGTACGTCAATCGCCGCTTAAGACCGGAAGATTACGGCGGTTTGGTTCACAAAATTTTGGCCAACGGCGCCAGCTACGCTATCCATCCCGATATTTTAAATTCGGAAGCCGTGGCACGTATTTACAAGCAATACGGTAGTTATTTGCTGAACAGCGCCAGCAATGTGGGCGCCCCCACCCATCCGGGTTATCCAAGCGGCGCGACCATCAGCGCGGCGACGCCTATTACCCTGTTGAAAGCGTTCTTCGACGAAAGCTATGTGATACCGAATCCGGTCGAGGTCGATCCTAACGATCCAACCAAGCTCAGACCTTACACCGGCTCGGAAAAACTCACCATAGGCGGAGAGTTGAACAAACTGGTCAACAACGTCGGTTTTGGCCGCAACTTTAACAATTTCCATATTCGCGCTGACATTTCCGCTTCGCATAGCTTGGGCGAAGCGCTGGCGATCAGTCTGCTTAGAGATCAGCGTTACACCTACAACGAACCTTTCGATGGCTATACCTTTACCAAATTCGATGGTAGCAAGGTAACAATCTAGGGTTTCGGAAACTTTTGGGGCGTGCAGGAGCTACGGATATTAAGGCACCTGTCGTCCCATGCCGGTTAATTCAAACCGAATCTTCGCTTAGTTTCGTTAAAGTCGGGTATAGCGATGCTTTACTCCTGCGGGAAAATATTCCGCATCCGCAAAACTATGTAAGCTAATCTGCGGCAGTTGCTTCTCGGCCGGCGTGTAATTGGCAAATTCGCTGTTCAGGCGCAACAATTGCGTACGGATGGAAGCGGCTATCGCCGGCGCCATCGCCGGATCAGGCATTACCCCTGGCAACAATTCCACGGCGATATGCAGATATTTATCGCCCTCCGCATTTTCCCGGGTTTGCAGTACAAATTTTCCGGTCACCCAAGCCATGATCTCCGGCTGCTCCAGTCCCACCGTGACGTTTTCCGGATAAATATTGGCACCGTAGTACGACACGGTAAAATCCGCGCGGCCAAACACATACACAAAAGGCAAGTCGCGGGCTTGAAAACCGCTATCCAAACCTAAATCCTCAACCGACTGCACGCCGTGCTGCCGCAAAAACTCCCAGATTTGCGCATAGCTCAGCACCCCGCCCTTATCGGCGATGTGATAGCGCAGCAAGGGTACGCTGGTCTCGCCGGAGACCACCAAGGTCCCCTCGTGTTCTTCGAAGAAACGGCTATGTGGATCGTATTGCACCAGGGTCGGCAGTCTCGATTCGCCGAACAAACTTCGGGCCGCTTCCGGCCTTTGCGCCAACCAACGGCGAATGGCGATGCTAAGCGGCGTTTCGTTACCCAGCACGCCGCCGTCGGCGGTGCCGTATAGCGATGCTGAATCGAAACAAACCGACTGCGAGCCGATACGCTGCGCCAGCAGGCTGCGCCATTCCTCGCTAAACACCTCGCCGGCAAACACCAGTTTGGGTTTGAATGTGGCCCAGTCTATGTCCTCTGCGACACCGGCATCGATCACGTCTTTCACAAACGGCGGATACCCCAACAGCACCGTCTGTTCGAAATGCGGCGCCAGCTCGCGCACCACCCGAAAAATTTCGGCTTTGTTATTGCCCGGCGTTGCCACCAGCAACGGATAGCCCTTATGCGCCAGATGCCAACAGCATGACGTGGTAAACAAGCCGCCCACCCAATTGCCCAGCGCAAAACATACCACCGCCAGCGTACTGCGTTTATCCGCTTGAAAACTGTCCTTGAACACCTGCTCGAAGCGCACCGCCACATCCAACTCATATGCCGCCGAACGCGGCCAGAAAGTCGGCACGCCGGTAGAACCGGACGACACCGCCACCCGGTCCGCCCCGCTCAAACTGCCGCCGAAACAACGCGCCGGCAACGGATAAGCTTGCATGTAGTTAGCCTTGTTGATTAAGGGCAGCTTTTGAAAATCCGGGTAAGTATTAATCTGCGCGGGATCGATTTGCTTGGCATGTAAAAACTGCCGATAAGCGGGAACCTCTGTCGCGCAGCGCCGGAATAAAGCCAGCATTTTTTGCTGCGGATTGGGTACTTGATGTTCGGCAAGCAAGGTATCCAATGGCGTGGACAGAAAATGCTGAAATGCTGCCGCGGAAGACGTCGTCGGTAAATAGCTCATCGCAAACCACCTGAAAAATGCTTGAAAAACGCTAAAGGTATATTCTTGGCCTGAATGTTTGGTAAAAACTAATTCTCCAAAGCTTCCCGGCCTTACCAATGCAAGCGCTGACATTAGACAAATTATTATCCTACCGCAACGATATTTCGATACCGGACTTAGCTACCGGCGAGGCCTTAATCGAGCTACGCCTGGCCGGCATCTGCGCCACCGACCTGGAACTGGTGAAGGGTTATGCCGGATTTTCCGGCATCCTCGGCCATGAATTTGTCGGCACGGTAACCGCCGTTGCCGACGACAAACACCGCGACTGGCTGAACCGGCGCGTGGTCGGCTCCATCAATATCGGCTGTAACGTCTGCGAGGTTTGCCGACGCGACGGCCCCGAACATTGCCTGCATCGCAAAGTGCTGGGAATACGCGGCAAAGACGGGGTATTCGCCGATTATTTCAGTCTGCCGGTTGCCAACTTGTACACAGTTCCCGAAGCAGTGCCGGACCAAGCCGCCGTGTTTACCGAACCCCTGGCCGCTGCTTTGCGAGTTGTGAAACAAATTGCCGCACTGCCCATCACCGACATCGCGGTCGTCGGCCCCGGACGTTTGGGACTGTTAATCGCCAAGGTGTTGAGTCTGGCCGGCTACCGGGTCACGGTGTTGGGCCGGTCGGCGGCGTCCTTGGCATTACCCAAACAATGGCAACTGGCTACCGGCTTAATTACCGATATTGCGGATAACCGTTTCGACTGCGTCGTCGACGCCAGCGGTCAGGCCGCCGGCTTTGCGCAAGCGCTGCGCATCGTCAAACCGCGCGGCACCTTGGTATTAAAAAGCACCTTCGCAGGCAACGCGGCGCTGGATTTAAGTAAAGTGGTGGTTTATGAAATCAACATCATCGGCTCGCGCTGCGGCCCGTTCGCGGACGCATTAGCGCTGCTGGCGGAAAACAAGCTGCCCGTGGAAACGATGATAGACGGCCAATACCAGCTGCAAGACGGACTGGCGGCTTTCGAGCACGCAGCACAAGCAGGGGTTAGAAAAATTTTGTTGCAGCCTGCAAAACCGCATGAGCCTTGCCGATAAAGTCGCCGACTTTCACGTAATTGAAATTACCAATAACCGCCACAGACAATCAGAAAAAGAAAACTACGTTCACCGGTAAAAACGCCTCTGAGCAGCGTTGTTAAAAATCCAGACTGGGAAGAATCCGAAAAATCATGCCGATGTTCAACTACACTTTAGGCCTCATTTTGATTCGAGGTTAAGGTGTTTAGTTTTTTAAAGCGAATCTTCGCCGGCAACCAGACACAAACGCCAAAAACCAACAAACAAACTCCGCTGCACTCGTCGGCGGTTGCCGCCGCTCAAAAATCAGTTCCATCGGCAGCCAAGTTACATTCTTCGCCGCTAAGCTCGGATTATGCCGCGCTGGCCGCAAGCTTTAACGATTTTTTACTTGACTCCGGCACATCGTCAACGGCCCCTCTGAATGAGGTTGAACACTTCATCCGTGAGAATCTGGAGAAAATGCTACAGGGGGATATTCCGGAGTCCGCTGTGCCTAGACTGCCTGATGTAGGGATGGCATTGCTGAAGCAACTAGGTAACACCGAGATCACCACAACTGAAATCATGTCCTATATCAGTCGCGATCCGGCTTTGGCCTCGGAGGTCTTGCACATGGCCAACAGCGCCATGTTTCGGCCGACTGGCTGCGAAACCATAGCCAATCTCGAAAATGCCGTCGTGATCTTAGGCTTGGAAAATCTGAAAATGGTCGTTAGCTCGGCACTGATGAAGCGCATGCTAGTCATTGCGCCGGTTTATTTCAAAATGTTCGGTCGCCATCTTTGGGAACATTCGCTCAACTGCGCGCATGCCTGCCGGGCATTGGCGGAGATTTACCAGCGTGGCGATGCCAATAACGCCTACCTGGTCGGATTGATGCACGATGTAGGCAAATTAGCCATATTCGGCTTATTGAGCAAGGCGCTGGGCCAATATCTCGATTACACCCCACGCGGCGGAGTTTTTTCCGGCATCGTGCGAGATCATTCGGCGGCGCTATCGGCCAAGATTGCCCAAAAATGGGATTTGCCGGACTATTTAAAAACAGCTTTAGCCGAACAAGTGAATGGGCCATCAATTCACGATTATTCGAATTACGGCTTCATTCTCAATCAAGCTAATATTCTGGCGGAGTTTAAAGCCATTGCCGAAATAACTCATAACCGAAACAAAGACCTGGAGGAACTGGCTCTTGAGTACGGCATTCCTCTGGCGCTTTATACCCAAGTATTTTCGATGCGGTAAAACCTAGACAATTAGTAAACAGACTGGGCGGAGATACTTGTTGGAGATTGACGCACCTTAACCTTGGCTGGCAAACAACCGGCGAATAGTCCGCAAATTGATACCCATCGCCACGCTCTCCGCCAAAAACGCCGGCCAGGCCTGCCAAATATAATCGTTGCCTATCCAGGCCAGACTGGAAACTAGCAGCGCTATGCGCATGTGGCGATTATTTAGGTAAAACAAAGCCAGTGTGGTGTTGATCACCGCAAAGGCCGGCAGCAACGACACAGGCCCTTGCCAGGAAAACAGCGTAAGCCCACAAAACAATGCCACGAAACCGACCGCGGCCCAATGCTTGTAAAAGCCGTTCGTTAAACTGCCGGACAGCATGGTCCGCAAGGCCGTGCTGGCCATGGTCAAGCCGGCGGTCCAGGCGTCCAGCAACAGGTATTGCGCGGCCCACAACAACGCACCGGCGGCGGACCAGCGTCGAAACGCCGATCCGTCCGGCAGGCAGTAAGCCCGCCATTCCACCAGAATGCCCACTCCGCCAACCAAATACGCCAGGGCTACAGAATCCAATGCCAGTTGCAAAAGTTAAACCTTGTTACTTAGCGCGATGCTGGGATTGAAGCGGCATGAAGCCCGCTTCAATCCCAGCAACTACTGGCCGGCCCCGCATATTTGAAAGGCGCGTACTCGGCTTTCCAGAGATGGGCCTTGACATAGGCTTCCAGATCGATACCCACTAAGTCCTGCCGCGTCGCGGAGCCGTCCACCAGCGCTTTTGCCAACACCCGGGTAGCCACCAGCAAACTAACTTGTTTCAAGTCGCTAACCGGCGGAAAGATCAGACCGGCCGCAATACAGTTTTCCGCGATGTAATCGGCCAAGGCATACGCGGATTCCAACACCATCGCGTCGCTGATCCGGCTGCATTCGCCCAACACCGCGGCAAAACCCAAGCCCGGAAATATAAAGGCATTATTGCCCTGCCCGATCGGATAACGCCGGCCTTGGTATTCCACGTCGGCGGATGGGCTGCCGGTCGCAACCATGGCCGTGCCTTGCGTCCATTCCAGAATGTCTTCCGGCGTGGCTTCACAATTGGCGGTGGGGTTGGATAAAGGGAAAATAATGGGTTGTGGATGATTCCGCGCCATGGTTTTTACCACCGCTTCGCTGAACAATCCGGGCACGCCGGTTAGCCCCAGCAGCACACCGGGCTTGGCATGGGTGACCACCTCCAGCAGGTTCGGTACTCTATCGTCCGGGATACCCCAATCGTGGTAACTGGCCTGAGTGTGGGAGAGCGGCAATTTATACGCTTCCGTGGTGGCTTCCTTTACTACCAGACCGTGCGCATCGATCACGAAGATCCGCTGCAGCACCTGCTCATCCGTTAAACCCTCGCGCAGCATGCCTTCTTTAATGGCAGTAGCCACGCCAAAGCCGCCGGCACCGGCGCCCACGACGACAACGGTTTGTTCGGCAAGGGTTTCGCCTTTTTTACGGCAGGCCGACAATAAACCGGCCAAGGCTACCGCGCCGGTGCCTTGAATATCGTCGTTGAAGCAGGACACTTGGTCTTTGTATTTTGCCAACAAATCGAAGGCGACGTTTTTGGCAAAATCTTCCCATTGGATAATCGCTTTCGGCCAGACATTCTTGACCGCATTGACGAATTTATCGACCAATTCGAAATAAGGCTGGTCGTGCAAGCGCTTGGTGTGCGCGCCCAAATAGAACGGATCGTCCAGTAATTCGGCGCGGTTGGTGCCCACGTCCAGGTTGACCGGCAAGGTTTGAAACGGGCACATGCCACCGCCGACGGTATACAGCCCCAGTTTGCCGATGCAAATCGCCAAACCGCCCATGCCCTGGTCGCCGATACCTAGAATGGACGAAGAATCGGTCACCACAATCATACGAACATCGTGTAATGGGTAGTTTTGCAAAATCGTTTCGGCCCGGTCGATATTGGCCGCCGAAAAAGTCAAGCCGCGCGTGGTGGTAAAGTTGGAGCTGAACTGCTGTACCGCCAAGCCTATGGTCGGGGTATAGACGATGGGTACCATTTCGTCCAGATGCCGCTCCAACAGCGCGTAAAACAGCACCTCGGTGCGGTCTTGCAGTGCTCTTAGAAATTGATACTTGGAAATATCGTTCGCTTGTTTTTGATAATTGGCGTACACCCGGTCGAGCTGCTGCTCCATATCCGTGACTTGCGGCGGCAATAAGCCATCCAATCCCAGTTCGATACGTTCCTGGACGTTAAACGCGGTGCCTTTATTGGTTGCCGGTAGCCGGAGCAAAGTCACGCCTCGAATCGAAACCTCTACATATTTATTACCGTCGGCATCTAGCCGGTAGTCGAAATAATCGCTTAGCGTTGTCATTAAGTTTCCTTGGATTTATTTAATCGAACTCGCGGAGTTAACCAAGCAGCCCGAATAGCGCAAACTATGGCGCGTGTTCCCTTTATAACAGCCTAACCGGCGATGCGGTAGCCGCAAGGCAGCTGAATCGGCACTTTTTTTGTTACTCGTGCTTGCCGTGTTTCAAGGCGGTGCGTTTACTTGGCGTTTACCGTGAAAATGCCCCAGGTTGGCGCTTATGAGATGATGCGTTACAACCTCTCCCGGAAACTTAGCAACGCTTTTCCCTCGTGAAAAAAAAAAACCTGTTTGGTCATCCCATCGGCTTGTTCGTGCTGTTTTTTACCGAAATGTGGGAGCGCTTTTCCTATTACGGCATGCGCGCCTTGCTGGTGTTGTATATGACCCAACATTTAATTCAAGCAGCGCAAACCGATACCATAGTGTTCGGTTTCGCAAAGCTGCAAAGTGGTTTGGAAGGCTTGTTCGGGCCATTGTCCACACAAGCCTTGGCCTCGCAGATTTACGGTTTATATACCGGTCTGGTGTATTTCACCCCCTTGTTCGGCGGCATTTTGGCCGACCGGATTTTGGGGCCGCGCAAATCCGTGATACTGGGCAGCGTGTTAATGGCTATCGGCCATTTTCTGATGGCCGCCGAAGCGTTTTTCCTGTTGGCGTTGCTGTTTTTGATTCTGGGCAACGGCTGTTTCAAAGCCAATATTTCGACCCAGGTCGGCAGTTTATATCCACCCGGCGATCTGCGCCGCGACGGCGCGTTTACCATTTTCTACATGGGTATCAACTTGGGCGCATTCTTCTCGCCGTTGATCTGCGGTACCTTGGGGCAACGCTACGGCTGGCATTACGGCTTCGGCGCCGCCGGCATTGGTATGTTGCTGGGTTTGCTGATTTACCTGTTTGGGCAAAAGTATTTGGGCGAGGATCAATTTGTTAAACCTGCGGAAAACGCGATTGTCCCCGCGCCTTTGACTGTTAAAGAATGGCAGGCCTTAGGCGGCTTAACGGCGTTAGCGGTTTTGAATATCCTGTTCTGGGCTGTTTACGAGCAACAAGGCAACACGCTGCAACTGTTCGCCGAGCACGATACCGATTGGCATATCCTGGGTTGGGAAATGCCCTCCACCTGGTTTCAATCCCTGAATCCGGCCTTCATTTTCCTGTTGGTGCCGCTGATCGACCGAGTATCCAGGCACCACGCCAGCCAGGGCCGGCAAAGTTCCAGTGTCGGCAAAATGGCTTTCGGCTCGATATTGCTGGGCGCTTCCTTTTTGATACTCATCTTCGCTATCAGCGGCAGCGAAACCAATCAAAAAATCAGCTTCCTGTGGCTGGCGTTGTGTACCTTGATTTATACGCTGGGCGAACTTTACCTATCGCCGGTCGGCTTGTCGCTGGTCAGCAAAGTCTCGCCGCCGCGTTTGGTAGGCATGCTGATGGGCATGTGGTTTTTGTCGACGTTTTTCGGTAATTATTTATCGGGTTATATCGGCAGTTTCTACGAACAAATGCCGAAACAGGATTTCTTTCTGTTACTGGCAGTGCTGGCTGCAGGTACCGGCCTGGCTATATTTGCGTTCAAACCGTTGTTGAAAAAGGCGGTCGGTTCGGATTGACCATCAAGGCGCAGGCCAGGGCGCGCCATTACTGCAATTTTCAACAAACACCTGATTGTTACGGCTGTCGTTGGGGATGTAAACCTGATTCTCCGGGGACGGCTTATAGCTCAGACCGTTGGCGCAATCCGCGCTTTGTGCCGGACCAATCGCCACCCGCGTACCGACTTTGACAGTGCAGACAATCAGTCGGTCCAGGCCGCTCCATTCCGGACAAATCGCTTCGGCTTGGCGGTAACTATCCCGCGATCCAGCGGGATAATTCAGCGTCCACCAGTTGCCCCTAGCGCGGTCGGGCCACGCGCTATCCCAAATCCGGTAAACAGCGACAGGCATTTGTACCAGGAATATTTTAGCCTTACACAGCTTGCCTTTACCCGGCTCGCCTTCGGCAGCCTGTCGCAGTTCGGCATCGACCACCTCTACCATGCCCACAGGCGGCTGTATCACATCGCCGACGCAAGCCGGACTATCCGTACCGGCAGTTAAATCTTGATTCAAATTGGCGCATGCCGCTACCAATAACAGCAATAGAGTGGCGCAACTCGCTCTTAAAAAGGCAGGCATGATCGAAACTCCAGCAGTAGTTGATACCATTCGGCATAGAGCTTATCCGAAAGCCGTATAACGGCCAATACTGCGTCGAACCGGTTTTTAGCCTTGCTTTGTAAACCGCTTTTAAACGATAGTTCGCTCAAACCCAATCTGTCTCGATTTAAACCATGAACTCTGATAGCCAAAACCCGCCGCCGGCGAAAACTACCAGCCCATCTGCCCGACTCTATCTTTGGGTCTTGCTGGCTATCTTCGCCGGCGGCCTGTTCGGCTACCTGGACGCCGAACAGGCAGTGACACTCAAACCAATAGGCGACGGCTTTATCAGCCTGATCAAGATGTTGATAGGTCCGGTGGTGTTTTGCACCATCGTCTTGGGCATCGCCGGTGCCGACGACATGAAAAAAGCCGGGCGCGTCGGGGTAAAAGCCTTGCTGTATTTCGAAATTGTCTCGACTTTCGCGTTAGCGCTGGGCGTGCTGGTCGCCAATCTGCTCAAACCCGGCCAAGGTTTTAACGTCGATCCGGCCACGCTGGACACACAGGCGGTGTCGGGTTATGTGAAACAAGCCAGCCAGCAAAGCACTGCCGACTTTCTGCTGCATATCATCCCCAAAACCTTTACCGATGCCTTCACCGGTTCCGGGGATTTGCTGCAAGTGTTATTGGTGGCGGTGCTGTTCGGTTTTGCGCTGCAACAAATGGGTAACGCCGGCAAATCGGTGTATGCGTTTATCGAGGAATGCTCGCACATCTTTTTTGCGATGATGAATGTAATCATGAAGCTGGCGCCATTCGGTGCCGGCGCGGCGATGGCGTTTACCATCGGCAAATACGGCGTCGAGGCATTGAAGCCGCTGGCCGCACTGATGGGTAGCTTTTATCTGACCTGCACGTTGTTTATCGTTTTGGTACTGGGCAGCATAGCCGCACTGACCGGCTTCAATATTTTTCGACTGCTGCGTTATATCAAGGAAGAAATGTTGCTGGTGCTGGGCACCTCGTCGTCGGAATCGGCGCTGGTGCCGTTGATGAATAAGCTGGAAAAACTGGGCTGTTCGCGTTCGGTGGTGGGCTTGGTGATTCCGTCCGGCTATTCGTTCAATCTGGACGGCACCAATATCTATCTGACCATGGCCGCGCTGTTCGTTGCCCAGGCCTTGAATGTCGATCTGACGCTAACTCAGCAGTTAACGTTGTTGTTGGTAGCGATGCTGACCAGCAAGGGCGCGTCCGGCGTCACCGGCGCCGGCTTTATCACGCTGGCCGCGACGCTGGCGGTGGTGCCGGCCGTGCCGGTCGCGGCGCTGTCATTAATCCTGGGAATAGACCGCTTCATGTCCGAAGCGCGGGCCTTGACCAATATCGTCGGCAATGCGGTAGCGACGATAGTGGTGTCGCATTCGGAAGGCGAGCTGGATAGGGAAAAGATGCAGGCACAGCTACGTCCAAACCGGTCAAGTCAAGGTGTCTAAACCCAGTAAACGTAAACCTTGGCGTTGCCGATAGCCGACTACCGGCATAATGTTTTGCGCCAGTAGATTGTTCGCCTGCGCTTCGTTCAACACCACTTCCGTGGCCGGCTGTAGTACCTGCTCGCCGTCCAGTTCGTAGCTAAACGCCGGTACATCGGCAAAAAAGAATTGCTCCGCTGTCGCATCATCCTGAGCGGCTCTCAACAATACCCTGGCCGCCAAAAAGGCCGGATTTCCCCACAACAACTCGTCGGTCTGCGGGATATTAGCGCACTCTTCAAACGCCAAGCTTTCCAGCGGATCGCGTTTGCTGCCATAGGGCAAACGCATCAGCACGCGCGGATAAGCCAGGATCACGCTGTCGGCCTGGATTTCCCGGCGATATGCCAACCAGTCCGCCGCATTCTGCATAGCCGCAACCGCCAAACCGTCCCCAGCGCCGGCCAAAAAACCCGCGCCGCATTTGGTCGCTAAATCCGCGCAAAAACCCAGTAAGGTCTTGTCGTCCACGTTATCGGAAAACAGATAGTCAGCAACGAACAACACATCCTGCTCGCCGTCGCCGGTTTGCATATGTTGCTGCAAACGCTGGACCACGCTCTCGCCGCCTTTTTCAAGCTCCGCCAGCAACTGCGCTTGGCTAATATCCAGCAAATAAAGCTGTTGCGCGTCGGCGGCTTCTTCATGCACCAAGCCATCCGTCGCCCGCCACAAGGCTTCCAGCGCTTGAAAATCCTGCCGGTGCAATAAGGCTTTCACAAACTGCGCCGTCGCGGCGTCAATCAGATCGATTAAAACCCGATGCTGCGGGTTGGCGTCCCTGGCGACATGCGGTTCCACAATCTGTTTCAGCAAATTATCCAAGGAATCGGACACAGCGGCCGCGCCTTCCGGCTTTTTCCCCAGCAGGCGCTCCAACATATCGTCCTGGCTTTCCGTGGCCGGTGCGGGCGCGGCTGGTTCGCTGGCGGCTACTGCGGGGAAAAACGCCTGAATTTTCGCCGCTGCTTGCGCGGCGGTAGCGGGATTACCCAGTTCGGATTTTAAGGTCCGCAAATCGGCCAGCAGCTTGATTTTCCCCAACCAGGCATCGGGATGAAAATCGTCCAGCGTTGGAAATTGCAGCGAGATTCCGGGGCTGATTTCCAGGGTCGGCAGGATTTGCGCCATCACTTGCTCGAAGTTGTCGACATCGATTCTCCGGATTTTGCTTTGCTCCCAGGGCGCGGCGGCACCGGAAAAATTTCCGAACACATAAACCCGGTAGGTGCTGTCACCGCTGCCAACTTTAGCCGCTTTTCCCGCGTTAAAACCCATCGTAAAATCAATTCTGCCTGACATATAGTCTCCTAGTGTGTTGAACGCTTTGTAACTATTCAGCGAAGCACAGCATCCCCTCTCCAGAGGGAGAGGTTAGGGTGAGGGGAATCTAAAGACATGTTCTTTAATCGGATTCTCCTCACCCCAGCCCTCTCCATCAGGAGAGGGGGCCGGCTTTTGGCAATTTATAGGATTTCGTAGTCAGTTAAATAGTTACATTGCTTTACCATCAACAGTAGCAGAGCAAACCCCGTCCAACAAGCCAACCGGTTTTTCCGGATAGCGGTATGCTTATGGTGGTCTGTCCAACAGGTGATAGCAATGAGCAACGCAAACCGTTTAACCGAACTGCGCCAGTGCATCAATCAAGTATTTACCCAAGCAGAGCCGCAAGCAATCTCCGGCCTGATAGCCACATTGGGAGATTACGATAGTCAGGCCATCGGCGCATATTCGCAGGCATTGATAGAAGCGGTGCGCGCCAAGCATAAACAGCCGGGCATTTTCGAAGCCTTCTTGCACGAATACAGCCTGAATAGCGATGAAGGCATCGTGTTGATGAGCATCGCCGAGGCCCTGCTGCGGATTCCGGACCGCGACACGCAAAACCTGTTCTTGCGGGACAAACTGGCCGATGCCGATTGGCATGCCCATTGGCTACACAGCGATTCTCTACCAGTCAATCTGGCTAGCGGCAGCTTATGGATCGGCGGCAAAATGGAAGCGCTGATTCGGCAGCGGGTTTTTGATGGCTTATTAAGCCGGCTGGGCGAGGCGCTGATTCGCGCGGCCATCAAGCAGGCCATGCAGCAAATGGCCAAGCATTTCGTCATCGCCGAAGATATAACGGCCGCCGTCGAACAAGCCGGTCGCAATCCGGCCTACCGTTATTCTTTCGACATGCTCGGTGAAGCGGCCTTGACGGAAGACGATGCGGAACGCTATTTCGCGGCCTATCGCCATGCCATCGTAACGCTGGCCGAATCCGCTAACGCGGATTTATTTGCCAACCCCGGCATTTCCATCAAGCTCTCGGCGCTTTATCCGCGTTACGAGCCCTTGCAGTATCGCTATGCGGTGCCGGCAATCAGCAACAAGCTTTTAGTTCTGGCTAAGTTGGCCCTAGCGGCAAATATTTCCGTGACCGTGGATGCGGAAGAAGCCGAACGGCTGGACATGTCCTTGGATATTTTTACGGCGGTGTCTAGCGATCCGGCGTTGACCGGTTGGCCGGGTTTTGGCTTGGCGGTGCAGGCTTATCAAAAACGCGCCGAGGCAGTGATCGAATGGCTGGCCGCTTTGGCCGAATCCCAGCTACGCACAATTCCAATCCGCTTGGTGAAAGGCGCTTACTGGGATAGCGAGATCAAACGCGCCCAGGAAAACGGCTGGGACGACTACCCGGTGTACACCCGCAAAGCCGCCACCGACCTGTCTTATCTGGCTTGCGCCCGGTTGATCCTGTCTCGCCCGCAAGCCTTCTATCCGCAATTTGCCACGCATAACGCGCATAGCGTGGCGGCGATTTGCGAGTTCGGCAAAGACCATCCGGGGTTTGAGTTCCAGCGTCTACATGGGATGGGATCTGCTTTGTATGACGAATTATTGAATCAGCGCCCTACCCACTGCCGAGTGTATGCGCCGGTCGGCGGCTACCGGGAATTGTTGCCTTATCTGGTCAGGCGATTGCTGGAGAACGGCGCGAACACCTCGTTTATCAATCAAATCGAAGACCCGCAGATCAGCACCGCGATGCTGTCCGTTGATCCGTTAATCCAGTTTAATCAAGTCGAATCTAAGCCGCTGGCTGTACCCGACGATTTATTCGGCGCGCAACGCCGAAATTCGCAGGGTCTGAATTTAAGCAACCCAGAGGTATTGCAGCAGCTGCAGCAGGATTTGGCAGCCATGTCAGACCATGCTTGGCAAGCCGCGCCATTGATCGCCGGCCAGCAAATTCGGAGCGAACCGCATCCAGTTTATAGCCCGCACGATAGACACAGCCTGGTTGGCGAGGTGGTGTTCAGTTCCCAAAGCGATATAGAGCAGGCCTTGCAACAAGCCACCAGCGCATTCAATGACTGGCGTTTATGCCCGGTCGGAACCCGTGCCGGGTATCTGCGCAACGCGGCGGATTTATTCGAACAGCAGCGTTTGGAATTGGCGGCACTGTGCATCCGCGAAGGCGGCCGAACCGTGCGCGACGCGCTCGCGGAAGTGCGGGAAGCAGTCGATCTATGCCGTTACTACGCAGCCTGCGCGGTAGAGCAATTTGCTCAGCCACAGCGCTTACCCGGACCCACCGGCGAAGATAATCAGTTGTTTCAGATCGGGCGCGGCGTGTTTGTCTGTATTAGCCCGTGGAATTTCCCGATCGCGATCTTCATCGGCCAAATCGCCGCCGCGCTGGTGGCCGGCAATACCGTGATCGCCAAACCGGCTTTACAGACTTCGTTAACAGGCATGGCTTGCGTTCGCCTGCTACGGGAAGCCGGGATACCGGAAAACGTCTTGCAGTTTTTACCGGGTGACGGTGCCGAGATTGGCCGGCACTTATTGAGTGACGGGCGCATCGCCGGCGTGGCATTCACCGGTTCCGGCGCCACCGCCCGGCTTATCAACCGGCAACTGGCTGATCGACACGGCGCCATCGCTGCCTTGATTGCCGAAACAGGTGGGCAAAACGTGATGATCGCTGATAGCTCCGCGCATCAGGAGCAACTGGTCGCGGACGCCTTGCAATCGGCGTTTAACAGCGCCGGCCAACGCTGCTCGGCGTTGCGGGTGTTATTTCTGCCGACAGACATCGCTGACAGCGTCATTACGCGTTTGATTGGCGCGATGCGTTTACTGCGAGTCGGTTCACCGCTGGATATTGCCAGCGACGTCGGCCCTATCATCGATCAACGCGCATTAAACGCGCTGAATAAACATATCGAGACACTCAAACGCGAAGCCAAGCTGTTATATCAATTGCCCTTGCCTGCCGACCTGGCAGACGGCTGCTTTTTTCCACCCACGTTGGCGGAAATACCGGCCTTATCCTTCCTTGACCACGAAGTGTTCGGCCCCATCCTGCATATTGTCCGTTACCAAGCCAACGAGCTGGCAAAAGTGGTCGAGGCAATCAATTCCAGCGGTTACGGCTTGACGCTGGGTATACACAGCCGCATCAGTGCCACTATGCGCTATATCCGGCAACACGCCCGCGTCGGCAACATCTACATCAACCGCAACATGATAGGCGCGGTGGTCGGTGTGCAGCCCTTCGGCGGTATGGGCCTGTCCGGCACCGGCCCGAAAGCCGGCGGGCCAAACTACTTGCAGCGCTTTGCCAACGAACAAACCCTGAGCACCAACCTGACAGCCATCGGCGGCAATCCTTGGTTGTTGCGGAAATAAGTTGTAGGCTAGACGCATCGTGCCCAATGGTTAGAAATGCATTGAAATTATCGACTAGCCGGCGTTACTATTTTTCCCTGATCGGCGATAACGCTGATTATCCCGCCTTCCAGTTTCCTACCACCCTGAGAACCCAGTATGCTCGCGACCAAACGCTATGAATATCTACCCATCGATCAAATCGAATTTCATCACACGCTCACCAACCACAGAGAATTGGATCGCGCCAAGGTCACGCATCTGGAAAAAGATATTGTGGTCAACGGTTTGTTCGAACCACTGGTGGTTTGGGAGCGCAACAACCGCGAATATTATCTGGTCGGCGGCTTTCATCGCATGGAGGCCATTCAAGGCATTCGCCGCGCCAATCCCGGCTATTTCGATAGAGTGGACGTCAGAATCGTCACCGGCGATCCTGACGAAATCAAGGCCTTGAATCTGAAACTGAATTCTGACCGCGTCGACACCCGCATTACCGATTACTTCCAGACCGTGATTTACTTGAACAATGCCAACTGGTCCAGGGAACGCATCGCCGAATTCTTCGACAAAAGCGTCAGCTGGATAGACGACATCATTCGCTACGCGCCGCTGACCACAGAAGCGATGCGCGAAAAACTGGCGGGCGGCGAGCTGTCCTGGGCCAGGGCGCGCGACATCTTGCGCAAAGCCTTAAACGCGCCGCCCGGCAACGAAAAAGAGATTATCGAAAGCGAGCTATCGCGGCCCGCGCAACCGGTCGCCAAACCCCTGCCCTTCCACACCACGATCAAACGCTTATCCAGTTCCGTTAAAACCGATCCCAAACGCACGTTCAAGGTCAGCACCCAGGATATTTATGCTTTGGTGCTGACCTTGCGCGGAAAAAACGTCGATCAGGACGCTATCGAACGGGTGCGCAAGGCATTTCCAATTTTATGGGACGATGAATAGTTCGATAACAGGAAACTAGCCATTCCCGAATTGTCATAAAACCGTTAGCCCGCGTCAGCTAAGATAAGTTTGACTGGAACAATCCCCCGCTTTGCGCATCCTATGCGGGGATATTTTGGGAAATTCAATACTGAAATAATGTGTTAGCGATGAACAATCTTGTTTTGAAAATAGTGAACACTCGCAGACCGTATCGACAACGCATGCCACACGCCAGGGCACTGGCCGGCTTGCTAGTGCTGCTTTCGCTGAGCGGTTGCATGCCGATGAGCTATCCGCCCGGCGCCAAGACCAATACCGCGCAACTGAGCGACAATTCTTTTCTAACCGAGGACGGTGCAAGTCTGCCGCTACGCCGCTGGCTACCGGATGCCGAACCCAATGCGGTGATAATCGCGCTGCACGGCTTTAACGATTACAGCCACTTTTTCGATTCGCCGGGCAACTATTTCAGCAAACTCGGCATCGCCTGTTTCGCTTACGACCAACGCGGTTTCGGCGCGGCGCCGCAGCGCGGGCTGTGGGCGGGCGGCGAAGCTTATGCGCAGGATTTAAAACAATTAACCCGACTGCTGAAACAGCGCTACCCGAACAAACCGATTTACCTGCTAGGAGAAAGCATGGGCGGTGCGATTGTGATCACCGCCATGCAACAGGAAAATATGCCGGATGTCGCCGGCATCATCCTCGCCGCACCGGCGCTATGGGCCAGATCGACCATGCCCTGGTATCAAACCAGTTTGCTGTGGACCCTGGCGCACAGCATGCCCTGGCTGACCTTGACCGGCAGCGGGCTGGAAATTTTACCGTCGGATAATATCGATATGCTGCGGGCGATGGGTCGCGATCCGATGGTCATCAAAGCCACCCGCGTGGAAACGGTATACGGCTTAACCAACCTGATGGACGCCGCGTTCGACAGCGCCGGCTCGCTGCGGGCGCATACGCTGATGCTGTACGGCGAGAAAGACGAAGTCATTCCCAAGGAGCCAACCTACGCTTTCTTGCAACAAATGCTGACCACCGATACAGCGGAAAAAACCGTGGCCATCTACCAAAACGGCTACCACATGCTGCTCCGCGACCTGCAAGCCCCCACCGCTTGGCAGGACATCGTGGCCTGGATTAAATCCGGCCCGAACCAGCTGCCTTCCGGTGCGGATAGCCGCGCCCGGCAATTGTTAAGTAAAGGCTAAAAGCCTTTTCACTGGCAGACGCACGCGGAATGTCGGCCAAGTGGCTATAAGCGCGGTTGGGGCGATGGCGCTTGGAACTGTTAAACTGCGGCGTAATTACTAACCTAGCCCTTAAATATCGTCTCTCCCGCGTAGGCGGGAGCGCATAAATCCCAACCACTATCCATGCTCCGCATCATCTCCGCCAATCTAAACGGTATTCGCTCGGCAACCAGAAAAGGTTTTTACGACTGGTTAGACACCCAAACCCCGGACTTCGTCTGTCTGCAGGAACTTAAAGCCCAGGCCGGCGATATGACAGCAGGCATGCTGACACCGAACGGCCTGCACGGCTATTTTCATTATGCCGAAAAGAAGGGCTACAGCGGCGTAGGCATTTACAGCAAACAGCCGGCCGATAACGTGATTGAAGGCTTGGGCCATGCCGACATCGATAGCGAGGGCCGCTATCTGGAAGTGCACGTCGGTAATCTGGCGGTGATTTCCCTGTATCTGCCGTCCGGCTCCAGCAGCGAGGAACGGCAAACTGTCAAATACAGCGTGATGGAACGCTTCTATCCGCATCTTGCCGAACTGAAAGCCAGCGGCCGGGAAGTGGTGATTTGCGGCGACTGGAATATCGCCCACAAGGAGGCCGATTTGAAAAATTGGCGCGGCAACCAGAAAAACTCCGGTTTTTTACCGGCGGAGCGGGCCTGGATGACGCAGGTCTATGATGAGTTGGGCTGGGTGGATGTTTATCGCAGCCTGCATCCCGACGCTACCGACGCCTGCTACACTTGGTGGAGCAATCGCGGCCAGGCTTGGGCCAAGAATGTCGGTTGGCGCATCGATTATCAAGTCGCCACACCCGGCATCGCCGGCCGCGCAAGCGCAACCAGCATTTTTAAAGAGCTACGCTTCAGCGACCACGCGCCGTTGATCGTGGATTACGACTTTTAACTTTATTATCAGTCAAAACGGATAACTAACTCTCCCCCATCGGATAGTCGAGCGAAAAGCCGCCCAAACCTTTGCTTGACCAGCATTTGGCCGGCAGCCGGCTTTTAGCTCATCAATTCCAGTCCCCTGTACGGTTATTCCTCACTCAGTTTGCACAGATAAAACATGCCCATATTTGGTGCAAAGCTGTTTAAGCGCATGTTGGTCACATTGCCACATCACAAAATGTTATCGCCCTTCCTGCAAGGCATCCACCACAACAGATACCGGCACGGCTGCAAGGACTAAAAAGCCATCGCCATAAACCGGTACATGATCGCCCCCTGCATCGCAAAGCTCTTAGTAATTAGAAAACATTTCCGCGCCAATATGGCGAGCCGATATTATTTGCCACTCGCTACATTCTGGTGCATTATGAGAACAGACGCACAGTTTTGGGTCAAAAATAATAACAATAAAGAAATCATATGCCGACTCTCTCAATCCGCCGTCAGTTTCTCAGCCTGACTTGCCTTTTAAGCTTTCCCGTTTTGGCGCGCGCCGATCAAATAAATGCCGCTGACACCGCATGGATATTGACTGCATCAGGGTTAGTACTCTTCATGACGGTACCAGGCTTGGCCTTATTCTATGGTGGCCTGGTTCGCACCAAAAATGTGCTTTCAGTACTGATGCAGTGTTTTGCGATCACATCGCTGGTATCCGTACTCTGGCTTCTGGGTGGTTATAGCCTGGCATTAAGCGATGGCGGTACCTGGCAAGATCTGCTGGGCGGTTTTTCAAGATTGTCCCTGCTATCGATGAATGCCGACAGCGTGAAAGATAATCTGCCGGAAACCGTGTTTTGCATGTATCACCTGACCTTCGCGATCTTCGCGCCGGCCCTGATCATCGGCAGCGTCACCGAGAGAATGAAATTCTCCGCCCTGCTCTGGTTCGTTGCACTTTGGGAATTGCTGGTTTACGTGCCGGTATGCCATTGGCTGTGGGGCGGCGGTTGGTTATCGCAACTGGGGGCGATGGATTTTGCCGGCGGCATTGTCGTGCACGTTTCCGGCGGCACCGCTGCACTGGTTGGCGCACTGATGGTTGGCAGCCGCCGCGGTTTTCCCCGTGTAGCAATGCCGCCGCACAACTTGACGATGACCGCCACGGGCGCCGGCATACTTTGGGTGGGCTGGCATGGTTTCAGCGCCGGTAGCGCGTTGATGGCCAATGGCGCGGCGGGCATTGCCATGCTGTCGACCCACATGAGCGCTGCCGCCGGCTCTCTGGCCTGGATGTTCATCGAGTGGCTGCGTTTCGGCAAACCCAGCGGCTTGGGCGTGATCACGGGCATGGTTGCCGGACTGGGCATGATCGCACCGTCGGCTGGTTTTGTATCTCCGCTCGGCGGCTTAATAATCGGCTCGATAGCCGGTTCTTTGTGCTTCTGCAGCGTGCACTGGTTTAAACGCCGTTTTGCGATAGACGACACCCTGGACGTATTTGCGATACACGGCGTTGGCGGCATTGTCGGTTCCTTACTCACTGCGGTACTGGCAACTCAATCGCTGGGAGGCATAGGTACTTTTGCTGAAGGCGAGATCGTGGGTCAATTGTTTGTGCAAGCTATCGCGGTTATTGCCGTACTGAGCTGGAGCGGCAGCATTAGCTACCTGATTCTGAAATTGCTGGATAAATCCCTGGGATTGCGGGTTAACAGCAACGACGAAACCGAAGGCCTGGACATATCGCTGCATAACGAGCAGGGCTACAATTTTTAACTATTTGATCGTTCAACACAGACTCCATTAACGGTATCCCGACATGAAAATTCTTGCACAAGACTTTAACGTTAAGTTATTGAATGCATTGGTGATGTCAACCTTCTATTTCGGTTTCTCGCAGGCTGCGATAGCGATGGACAGCGAGGTAGCCGCCGCACAAGTGAAGGCCATGATCTGCAAGAATAATATGACTGTCGATCAAGCGCTGGAACAGTCGATCAAAAGCAATTCCCAACGGGACGTCGGTTGGCGGTCGTTTCGGGAAAACGATTATGTCGATGTCGAACGCGCCATTTTGGTTAGCAAAGCCACCGAGTTGCATTACCGGTGGCGAGTAACAAACGATGGCAACATCCTGGCCGGAAGCGAACGCGCGGAAAAGCTCTGCAGCAGCAATTAAATCGGCGACCCAGTTGCTTTGCACCAATTTAGACCACTTATTTAAGCATCCGCACTAAAATAGATCGACAGCAGCGTTTTATAGGTTCCCAAGCGGGTAAACAGGTGAGCTATAGCTCTGGCGTGTTTATTGCTTTAGCTATTCCGACCATTAGAACTTCATCTATCCAGTGCATAAGAAGATACTCGATCACTTAAACGAAGCAATCCTGCTGTTCGACAAGGATTTGCGCCTGACTTATATCAATCCGGCCGGCGAAATGCTACTCGCTGACAGCGCCAAGCATTTGCTTGGCCAATCCGCCCACAAATTGTTCAAAACCGCGCATAACACCTTGTTTAACGATTTGTTGCCGCGCTTATATCTGCTGGAACCCCTGGTCGATAGAGAACTAATCCTAGAGCGGTTAAGCCAATCGATTACGGTTAACCTCAGCGCCACGCCGTTACTGGAAGACGGGAAATTAAGCGAAATCCTAATCGAACTGCAACAGGTGGACCGGCATCTACGCATTACCAAGGAAGAGCAATTGCTGGCTCAGCAAAATACCAGCCGCATGCTGGTGCGCGGCTTGGCTCATGAAATTAAAAACCCGCTGGGAGGGCTGCGCGGCGCGGCGCAGCTGCTGGATCTGGAATTGCAGGATCCTGAATTAAAGGAATATACGCAAATCATTATCGCCGAATCCGACCGCCTGCAGGATCTGATGGACAAGATGCTCGGCCCGAACAAACCCGCGCATAAAAGCCAGCTGAATATTCACGAGGTGTTGGAACGCGTCAGGCATCTGGTCACGGTGGAAGCCGCCCACGGCATCATGCTGCATACCAATTACGACCCGAGCATCCCGGAAATTTTCGCCGACAAAAATCAGCTGATCCAGGCCATTCTGAATATCGTCCGCAATGCGGTACAGGCCGTGCAGAACCACGGCGTGATCACCATCAAAACCCGTGTGCAACGCCATATGACCATAGGTCGCAAACGTTACAAACTGACCGTAAAAATCGACATTATCGATAACGGTCCGGGCATCAAACCCGAACTGATGGGACAAATTTTTTATCCGATGATCACCGGCCGCGCCGAGGGCACCGGACTTGGCTTGTCTATTGCTCAATCCTTAATCAACCAACACAACGGCTTGATCGAATGCGAGAGCGAGCCGGGCAACACCGTATTTTCCATCTACCTACCTTTGGAGACGAATCATGCAAATACCTGACAAGGTCTGGATTGTCGATGATGACAAATCCATCCGCTGGGTACTTGAGAAAGCCTTGCAAAAAGCCGGCGTGAATACGCAAAGCTTCGCCAATGCCAACGAACTGCTCAAATCCTTGCCCGGCGGCTTGCCGCAAGTGCTGATCACCGATATTCGGATGCCGGGCATGGACGGCTTCGAGTTGCTTCGCAATATTCAAAACAGTTATCCGGATTTACCGGTGATCGTGATGACCGCGCATTCCGACCTGGAAAGCGCGGTTTCGGCGTTTCATGGCGGAGCCTTCGAATACCTGCCCAAACCCTTCGACGTCACCGAAGTTGTCGAAACCGTGCAACGCGCCTGCGCGCATAGCAAACAACGGCAAAGCGACCTTGTGCAAGCTCCACCTACCGTGGAGGAAACACCGGAAATCATCGGCGAAGCGCCTGCCATGCAGGAAGTGTTTCGGGCCATAGGCCGTCTGGCGCGCTCGCACATCACCGTGCTGATTAACGGCGAATCGGGCACCGGCAAGGAACTGGTCGCCAAGGCCCTGCATCGCCACAGTCCACGCGCCGAGCAGCCGTTCATTGCCTTGAATATGGCCGCGATCCCCAGGGATTTGATGGAATCGGAATTGTTCGGCCATGAAAAAGGCGCGTTTACCGGCGCCCAGGCCAGACGAATCGGCCGTTTCGAACAAGCTAACAACGGTACGCTGTTTCTGGACGAGATCGGCGACATGCCGGCCGAACTGCAAACCCGCTTGCTGCGCGTATTGGCGGACAACGAGTTTTATCCGGTCGGCGCTCACACTTCGGTAAGAGTGAACGTCCGCATCATCGCCGCCACCCATCAGGACCTGGAAGCGCTGGTGGCGCAGGGCCGGTTTCGCGAAGATTTGTTTCATCGCCTGAACGTGATTCGGATTCATATCCCGCCGTTGCGCGAACGCCGCCAGGACATAGGTTTATTGATGCGGCATTATCTGTATCAAAGCGCAAAAGAATTGAATACCGAAATCAAACTTTTAAAACCCGAAACCGAGGCATTTTTGAGCGGTTTGAAGTGGCCGGGCAATGTGCGGCAATTGGAAAATATCTGCCGTTGGCTGACGGTGATGGCCTCCGGACGAGAAATTCATCTGGAAGATTTACCGCCGGAACTGACCCACAATACCGCCGATTCCGGATTGGCTGACAATACCCCCGGAGATTGGGAAAGCCAATTTAAAAACTGGGTCAAGCAACAATTGACGACCGGTAAAGTGGACATCGCCAAGCAAGCCATCCCCACCTTGGAAACGCTGCTGATCGAGGCTGCGTTGAATCACACGCATGGCCGAAAACACGAAGCGGCACTATTGCTAGGCTATGGCCGTAACACCTTGACCCGCAAAATCAAGGAGCTGGATATTAAGGAATAAACGCCGCCGCCACTGCCGGAAAGTCTCCATTTCCCATCGGGCGATAGCCTCTAAATGAGGCGTCTTAGACTCGAAAAACCGGCAGGTTTTTTTATCCGTTTAAATGCCATCGGTGTATACTCCCGCCGTCTGATTAACCTCAATAACAAGCAGAGAAGGTTTACATCTAATGGCGGATAAAACGGTAAGTAAACACCTGACCAATCTTGAACGACAGTTCGCGGCGACCGATCCGGTTTTGCAAAAAACCGCGAAAATATTCCAGGAGCTGGATGAAATCGAGTTCGAACTGGGTTTGATCGATAACGACGAAACCACCGCGCGCAAAACCAGCTGGTGGCCTATCATCAGCACCTTGGGCGGCTACTCGCCCGCCAAATCAGACTTTGTTAATCGTTACCTGGGCGTGCAACTGCACACCGCCCGCCATAAATTCACCGTACTGCAATATACGCCGCAAGCCAATACCGCCACCCTACCCGGCACCGCGCTGGACGCCGACCACCGCTTGCCTTTCTATCAAATCAGCCGTCAGATCGATTTGGTCACCAGCGGCGAAGGCAGCAAACTGAACAGTTATCTGGAACTGGTTACGGTCAATAGCGGCAAATTGAAAAACAAGCTGTTGATCGACACCCCGGTATTGAATCCGGCCGCGGAAAATCTGGTATCCGGACTGCTACGGAAATACGTGATAGGCATCTCCGATCTGGTATTGGTGTTTAACGACTTATTCGAAGCCGATGCCGATCTGATCAAGGACACCTTGGCAGAGATCGTTGCCCACCAGGATGCCAACAAATTCATTTTCGTGATCGATCATTCCGAAATAACTATCGATGCGCTGAAAAGCCAGGAAATCGCCGCGTCTTGGCAACGCCGCCTGGCCGAGCTGGGCATCCACACCGGCCAATTCATCGTCTTGTCGCAATCCGGCGATACCTCGCTGTTCGATCAGCGCTTCAACAACATCAATAACGATCGCTCTTACCGCATACTCGGTACGCTGGAAAATAGCATCCGCGCGATTGACGACACGATCTTCCCGGAAGTGGAAGAAGCGTTAACCACTTGGAAGGATAGATGCAACGCTTCCACGCTAATCGTGCTCGGCTTTGTGGTGATGCTGATGCTGTTTGCCGAAATTGCGGTGGGGATACTTGAATTGCTGCTTGATCCGCTGATAGGCCCAGCCATCGTCGCGGTACTGATTGGCGTCTTGACACCGCTGCATATAATCGTCAGCCGCGTGCATGCCAAATTTCTGATCAAGCACTTGCATAAGCGGCGGAAACAGTTAAATCTCAGCGAAGACCTGGCGGGGCTGTTTGAAAAAAGCCTGAGCTTCTGGCGGATTTTAATGCCCATCACCGACCCGGTCGGTAAAAATAAGAAAAACCGCAAAAAACTGAACGCTCTTATCGAGCAGAGCAAGGACTTGGTGCAAGCCTTAAACGATCAGTTCAGCCATAGTCAACAGCCGGAATATCGCAGCCAATACGATGCGTATTCTTATGTCGACCAAGAGGAATCCAACTAATTACTAGAGCGCCTTCCCATGGACATGCTTAGACATTATTTCCCGCTGTGCTGGCTCAATGTCTCGGTCTTGGACCTGCCCAGATCGACGCGTTTTTTTAAAAACAATGCGATTTTTTATTTTATCGCGGTGTTTTTTATTCAATTCAACATGTCTGACGACATTGACTCGGTCTTCGAGGTGTTGTTGGAGGTATTGCTAACCCTGGGCTTTATTGCGCTTGTGTTATTGCTGAATCGGACCTTTAACACCTTCATACAAGTCGCGTCGGCCATTTTGTTTTGCGAAAATGTCGTCGCGATCTTTCTGATTCCCATCGTGTTTTGGGTGACCGTGGCGGAAGATACGCCCAGCTATGCAACCCTGGCTTTGTTTTTTCTATGGGACATAGCAATCGTCGCGCGGATCTTTAAGGATGTATTGCAAGTGAATACGCCGGCCAGCATGGTGGTGTCTTTGTTTTATTTTTTAACTACTTACGGCGGCGCTTACGGTATCTACAGCCTAGTGGGGGGCTGAGGTTTCCGGTTTAACGCCGTAATAATTGGACAACACATCGTAGGCGCCTTGCACTCCGGCGACAGCTGCCGCTTTCAAAGGCAAACAAGCACCGCTCCATTGCTTGATCTTGCCGTCGAAATAAAATGCCCATTCGCCCTGCCAGCAATTGCCTTTCTTAGCAATCCGGCCCGCCATCACCGACGTTACTTCATAGCGGGCGGATACGGCCAACAAGTTACGGGAATCAGCACCCAGCACCTCGCTCAACGAGATTTTTTGCTGCTCTTCCAAGTCCAGCATCGGAAATATCATCGGCACGCCTTTAATTTTAGAAGCGAACGCCAACGCGCTTTCCAATTCCGGCATGCTGTCGGCGTTGTAAAACCGCCGCCCCTCTTCGTCATCGACCACCAGCCACACCAAAGTTTCCGGCCTGATCTCGCTCCAGATACCTACCTGACTTTTGCGCATCACTTCCATCAACTGGTCTTCGTCGAACTGTACTCGCAGCAAACGCGCGTCGGTGTCGGGCAGTTCGTCGGCGGAAATTAAGGAAAACTGCGACTGTTTCACGTAGTTCTGCGCACTATTCAATGCCTGCTGCACCACCGGTATTTTGGAAATATCCTCGGACACCAAGACCCGGCTCAACACCGCGTACATGGCCTGTTTGATCGCTTGCGTTCTATCCTCGGCGGACTGACTATTGGCTATCAGCTCAATCTCATACAAGCCTATTACTTCCACAGCCTCCGTTAGCTGAGAATTGCAAAGCAATCCCCACAAACACAGCCTTAAAAACCCGGATTTACCCTTCATAAAAACATTGACCACAAGCCTACCCTGACAGTGCATTAATGGGAACTATAGTACAATATCGGTCGTTTCAACCTTAACTTTAACGAGAGACTGACATTGAGCGAACAACAACAAGACCGCCTGAATTATAAGAGCGCGGGCGTCGATATTGAAGCCGGCAACGCTTTAGTCGAACGCATCAAACCCATCGCGGCCAAAACCCGTAATGCGGGCGTCATGGCCGGTTTAGGCGGCTTTGGTTCGCTGTTCGAATTACCGCTGGATCGTTACAAGCAACCGGTGTTGGTGTCCGGCACCGACGGCGTCGGCACCAAATTGAAACTGGCGCTGGATTTGAATATCCACAACAGTGTCGGTATCGACCTAGTGGCCATGTGCGTTAACGACATCATCGTCCAGGGCGCGGAACCGCTGTTTTTCCTGGATTATTTCGCCACCGGCAAACTAGAAGTAGATACCGCCGCCAGCGTCATCGAAGGCATAGGCAAAGGCTGCGAACAATCCGGTGCGGCCCTGGTCGGCGGTGAAACCGCGGAAATGCCCGGCATGTATTCTGATGGCGATTACGACTTGGCCGGCTTTTGCGTCGGTATCGTCGAAAAGGACCGCATCATCGACGGCAGCCAGGTACAAGCCGGCGACAAATTGATTGCCCTGGCCTCGTCCGGCCCGCACTCCAACGGCTACTCCTTGATTCGTAAAATCGTGGCGCGCAGCGGTCTGGCCTGGACCGATAGCGTCAACGGCAAACCGCTTGGCGAAACGCTGCTGACCCCAACCCGCATCTACGTCAAACCCTTGCTGGAACTGCTGAAAACCGTGCCGGTGCATGCAATGGCCCACATCACCGGCGGCGGCATCACGGAAAACCTGCCGCGCGTGCTGCCCAACGGTTTGAACGCGAATGTGCGTCTATCCGCTTGGCAATTGCCGGAAATTTTCGTCTGGCTGCAACAACAAGGCAATGTCGAATTGGCCGACATGCTGGTCACCTTCAACTGCGGCATCGGCATGATCGTTTGTGTCGCGGCGGCGGACGAGGCTGCCACGTTGGAAATATTGCAACAACAAGGCGAAACCGTGTTCAGAATCGGCGAAATCGTCGTCGGCGACGGCAAGCCTCACGTCGTCTATTCCTGATTTTCCACTATCAACGCCATGCCTGTTTACCAGGCATGGCAGACCTCTAAAAATCGAAGAAATCTCCTTCTCCCAGGGAAACTGTCGCAATAGGTAGTATGGGCTGAATATAATGACGCCCAACATTTGGATTTTGCTGGGCTCTGATCTGCCCAACCTACATTCGACTTTTACGCCGGCCGGCTCAGGGAGAAGGATTTTTAGAGCTTCCTTTATACTAACCAAGCTGTCTCACAGCTTATCAATCAAACGGAACAACCATGAGCGATTTACCCAACTGCCCTAAATGCGGTTCTGAATATACTTACAACGACGGCACTATGAATATCTGCCCGGATTGCGCCCACGAATGGTCGGCCGATGCCGTCACCGAAAGCGGCGACGATACTAAAGTCATCAAGGACGCCAACGGCAACCTGCTGCAAGACGGTGATACCGTCACGGTGATTAAAGACCTGAAAGTGAAGGGCTCGTCACTAGTCGTGAAAGTCGGCACTCGCGTCAAAAATATCCGTTTGGTAGACGGCGATCACGACATCGACTGCAAAATCGACGGTATCGGTGCGATGAAGCTGAAATCGGAGTTTGTGAAAAAAGCTTAGTCTTTAAGCCTCTCCTAGAAATGGCATCCTGATCACAAGTTGATCAAGATGCCATCCATCGACCGCTCGCTTGCCGTAAATCTATAAAACCGCGCCTCGCAGCTCTACCGGCCGCCCCATGCAAAGCCTCAAATAAACCCGAGCTATGGCGATGCCGTTGATCACGAAGGACACGGTGATCGGTGCGGCAAACCAGGGATGTTGACTGCTTGCGTGCGACAATAGCAAATCCTCACCCAGAAATGCCGGCGTAATCGGAAAGCCGACCAAACCCAAAAAGCTCAAAAACAACATCAGCGACCAACCAGGGCGGGTCTCGGCGAAGGCGCGAAACACGAAAGGTTCATCGGCAAAATTGTAATGCCTCAGCAACACGCTCAGTGCCCAGATACCCAAGGCCCATGAGGGAATGATACCGCTGAAGAATAAGGCCACATCCGGCCAGGCTGAAGGCACCATCAACCAAACCGCAACACCGGCCAAGATACTGCTCAAGGCCACGCTATGCCAAACCTGGAACGGGCTGTGCTTGTTGCTGAATGCGCTCAAGGACACCACGGCCATCGCCAGCGAGACCGGCATGGACAGATAAATTCTAGCCACGCTGCTGACGCCGGACGCGGCAATGGCGATGATAACTAACATGGCCAGACCCGCTAAAATTTTGACCCACAGGCTCACCGCGTTCAGTTGCCGACCCACGTTTTTCAGCGGCTCCCACAAAATCTTCTTCACCAACAACTCCAACTGCCCTTCCTGCAACGCAAACACATACAAGGTGTTTTGCAAGACATCCGGCAGGGAGTTGCGAATCGACGCCGGTAAAAATGTCAGTTGTTCGTTGTTTTTGATGTAAAAATCGCTATCAACATTGCCTTCCACTCGCAACAGATGCGCGACGATGGACGGCGACACCAGCAATTGGTAGCACCGTAAAAACGCATTGCCCATGAAGTGCAGCAGCACCAGACCTTCCAGGCCCAATGCCAATTCGACGAACATAATTCCTACCTGAGCGATGGAGGCATAAGCCACCTGCCCTTTGATGTTGGATTGGGTCTTCTCGGCCAGGGTGGCGACAAACACCGTCAACACGCCAATACTCAGCACGATCAGGCGCGGCAGATAGTGATAACTCCAGATCGGCATCGTCCGCAACAATAGAAAGACTCCTAGATGAATGGATAAGGCGCCATAGAATATCGCGCTGGAAGGTGTCGGCCCTTCCATTGCTCTAGGTAGCCAAAAACTAAACGGAAACTGCGCCGACTTACCCGAGGCCGCCAAGATAATCAGCCAGGATAAAATCGACAAAGACGCATAGCCGGCTGGTGGAATGCTGTGCGCGTCGAACATGGCCAACAACTGGCTAAAATGCTGACTTTCGTGAAACAGCAAATGGCTCATCCAGGTACCGACCAGCAAGCCCACATCGCAAAAGCGGTAAATGGTGTAGGCGCGTAAGGCATTGCGCACCGGTTGCGGCCGATGCCGGTAAAAGGCGATCAGCAAAAACGAAGATATCCCGACAATTTCCCAGCCGGCAAACAGCATATCGATACTGCCTGACAACACGATCAGGTTCAGGCCGAACGCAAAGCCGAAAATAGCTTGAAAAAAACGCTTATAGCCGGCTTCGCGATGCAGATAGACCCGGCAATATTTAACAATCGCCGAAAATACCGCCCACACCACGAACAAATAAGCGGCGCCGACCCTATCCAGAAAGAACAGTAAAGGGAACTGGTAATCGTCGTGCTGATATAACACCAGCCACTGGTATTCGAAGTTGGCAAAACCCTGGGCAGCCCATGCAGCCAGCAGACCCAACACCGCGACACCCTTGAGCCTGGTCATCCACAGACTGATCGCTGCAATTCTATGTTCGTTGTCCGGGCTGAAAAAAATCAGCAAAAAGCCGATTAACGGCAATAACACGCATGCCAATAATAAAATACTCATCCATGTCTCCTTTCCAATTCATGCACCGGAATGGTCCGGGTTTGTCCGACGATAATTTTCTCTGAGCGGCTGCAAACCGGCAACGGCCTACCACTGGCGGGTTCGGCAACGTTCCAGCCCTTGCTGCTATATAAATACAATTCGCGGCTCACCGGATCGCAGGCCACCAGGCGTATCCATTCGTTATCCAGCCATTCCCGCAAGCCGCCCAGCACCGCAATCGCCTGATCGGCAATCGCGGTGCTTTGTTCCACCACCATCAGCAAACGCGCCGGCTCATGCACCTCTATCATTTGCGACGGCAAGCCGGTGCGCAAATCTCCCTCCACGCCGTTGGCCACGCCCAACAAGCCGATCACGTTGTGCGGCAGCTTGGTGCCGGCACCGTAGACCGAGTTATCGATGCGCGAAAATAGATACTCCAGATTGATACCGCCGCAAACCGGAATCACCGCCGACAACACCTTGACCAATATCGAGCCGTCGTGGTCGCTATTGGGATCGTACGATTGCAAAAACGCCCGCCGATCCATGAATAAATGCCGGGTTAAGCCGCGCCGCCCGACTACGCAATACAAATTATTGGAATGATTCAATTCCGGGCGCGGCTCGAAAATCGACGACGCCCGCGCCACCACATGCCGATGCGCTTCTTCGTTTTTATGCGATTTCGGCCCCAACTCGAACCAACGGCAGCGCTCGCGCGCATTGCGCTGCAAGGCATGCTGCATGCTGTGTTGGAAACTGTGCAGTTCGTGGCGCGCGGCTTTATCCAGTTCCTGTTGATCAAAGTAAGTGATCTCGTCGCGGCTGGTATTGTGCAAAGCCGGCACAAAATGGGTACTGTCGGGAATATCTATACCCCGTTCACGCAAAATCTCTCGTACCTGCGGATGGTTGGCCATCCAGGCAAAAGCCCGCGCATTGGGCGCACCCGGCTTACCGGAGCAAGCACCGCAGTCGTAAGCGGCGAAATGCGGATTGTTGACGCTGCTGGAACCATGCGCCACCACCACGACCAACGGCGCAAACTGCTTAGTCAGCCCGATATTACGCAGCAAGCCACCCACCCGATCTGCCATTTCCGTCAACGAAAACCCCAGCAGATAGCCGTCTTCGTTGAGTTCATCGCTCTCGCGCAACAGATGCAAATGGCTGTGGGCTTCCACTTCGCTCAAACTTTGGATACCCGGTAACTGGCCACCGGGGCGCAATACGCTCCATCCCAAGCGCAACGCATATGCCAGACCCAGCGTTTGCGTGTACAACCAACCGCGCAGCATGGAATGCGCGCCAAAATGCATGGTCGACAGCGATTCGCCCTTATCGGATTTGTCGGACTGCGGCGTATCGGTCGACTCCAGAATCAAATGTTTGGGTTTAATCACCACCGGACATTGCGCCACCGGATATACATCGTCCAGACCTTGATACAGAAAATCGATACCAAAAAATCCCGGTGCGCCGAAGGTTTCGATACCCGAATCCATTTCTTCCAGGTAACGCCGTAGCGAACATTCTCTATCGTCGATGCAAAACAATGCCTGCACTTTGGGAGCATGTCCGGTTGCCTGGTCAAGAGGGGCTTGCTCGCGCAAGGCCAACAACAACTCGGAATGCAGCGACCACTCCATCGCCTCGTGCCACACGCGCATTTTCAAAGGCACTTGCGGCTTGGTCGCATCCCGCTCTAATAACGGAATGGCGTGTAAATTGGGCAGTTGCGCGATCTGTAAAAAACGGTGCCCGTACTTTTTATCGATAAACGCCAGCTCGCAAGCCAGTTCCACTGCAAGCAATTCTTTCAACGAAATAGCTCGGGGCGCCAACAGCACATTGGGCTGGGTTTCGATAATCCGTACCATCCCGGACCAACCGGGATGCGCCAGCAATACCTCCAACAGATATTGCCCGTACAAGGTTTCATCGCCGACGATCTTGGCCAGGCAATTCAAAATCACCTGATCAGGGCCGGCATCCAGCATTTGCCTTACAACGGGCTGATGAAACGGATACAAAGGTAATAGGCTGTTTTGCACCAGTCGCAACACGCAATCCCAAAAGCGCTCGTCCGGTTTCGGCATCGCCCAACGGCTAATGCCTTGATCGAGAAAATTACTCAACAACCGGAACATCACCGGATGCACCATACCGTTCAAGTCGATTTCCAGGTGATTTAGCCAGGCGCTACGGATACCGTGGTTAGCCAAGGACTGCGGCGGATAATGACTGTGACCGTCGGGCTCAAACAAAGAAGACCGCAATGACTCCTCTTGATAGACACTGCAATTAGCCTGCGCAATCGCCCATTCCAGCGCCTGATCACTGATGCGGCCCTCGTTATACCGCTTCAGATAATCGGCCAGGGGCAAATAACTTTTGGCGCCATATACCTGAGCCGCCACCGCCACCCCTTCGTGAAACGGATAGTCCTGCACGGCGTGCAAGGTATTATGATGAATAAAATCCTTGATCGGTCCCTGGCTGGGCAGCCAATGGGCAATGTGGTCGATAGCCACATCCAGATCGAAAGCATCGTTGTGAACATTGTGATGGGTGGGAGCAGACATCTGTAACTTAAACCTCGCTAGTCAAACAGAAGTTGAGGCAAACAGCCTCTTACGCTTAGCACTGCATAGTGCGTGCCAAATCCCGAAACCCTGGCATAGCACCGTTTCCAGCTTATTGTTCAAATTCCAAGCCAAGCGACATCGGTGCAAATAAACCACCCAACTGGTTGAACCTGACGAATCAACCAGGCCAGCAAATCAAATCTACAACAATTTTAAGGCTAGCCACTGCCACAACCCTTGATATACCTACACTGCCGCGATTCTTGCAAAATTGGCATGTTTCTCGCTGTACTTTGGTTTTCCTAGGCTTCTTGAGAAAAACCATGACCTCATCAACTCCAGTCATCCTGCCAAAGACCGGGCTCTCCGGTTTGATTGAAAACTGGCGCAGCGATCTGCTATCCGGTTTTTTAGTGTTTTTGATCGCCCTTCCGCTCTGCCTGGGCATAGCCATGGCATCGGGTTTCCCGCCCATGTCCGGCATCATTACCGCAATCATCGGCGGCGTGGTGGTTTCCAGAATCAATGGTTCATATGTCACGATCAACGGCCCGGCCGCCGGCTTGATCGTGGTTATCGTCGATGCGGTGCAATCCTTGGGACAAGGCGATGCGATGGCCGGTTATCGATATACGCTGGCCGCCATCGTGATAGCCAGCGTCTTGCAAGTACTGCTGGGCGTGTTTAAGGCCGGCAAACTGAGCGCCTTTTTTCCCTCATCGGTCGTACACGGCATGTTGGCAGCCATCGGCATCATCATCATGGCCAAACAGATTCATACCCTGCTGGGCGTAAAACCGGCGGCTAAATCGCTGTTGGGCACCATCGCCGAGATTCCGCATTCGCTGATGGAAATGAATCCGGAAGTCTCGCTGATAGGCTTGCTAGGTTTGTTGCTATTGACACTTTGGTCGGTGATCAAACATCCCACCTTGAAAATGATCCCGGCCCCCCTGTTGGTGGTGTTGCTGGGTCTGGCCTTGGGACAGTATTTTGATTTGGATCATATTCATCAATACATGTTCCTGCCGGACGCGGCAATTCTGCCGCACCACGAATTCAGCGTCGGCCCTTCATTTCTGGTGGCGGTGCCCGAACATTTTCTGGCCGGGTTTTATCTGCCCGATTTTTCCAAAATCGCCACCGGCGAATTCTGGCTGGCGGTATTGACCATCTGGCTGGTCGGTAGCCTGGAAAGTTTGTTAAGCGCATCGGCAGTCGACAAGCTAGACCCGTACAAACGCAACTCCAACCTGAACCGCGACTTGACCGCCGTCGGCATCGGCAACATGGTCGCCGGCATGATCGGCGGCTTGCCTATGATCGCCGAAATCGTCCGTAGCTCCGCCAACATCAACAACGGCGCAAAAACCGGCTGGTCCAACTTCTTTCACGGCTTGTTTTTACTGGTGTTTGTCGCGCTGTTCCCCAAACTGATACACGAAATCCCGCTATCGGCCTTGGCGGCATTATTGGTATTCACCGGTTTCCGTCTGGCCTCGCCGAAAGAATTTGCGAAAACCCTGGCGGTGGGTCTTGACCATTTCGCGGTGTTCGTGATCACCATCCTGGGCGTACTGGCAACCGATTTGCTGGTCGGCGTGGCAATCGGCATCGCGGTTGAATTGGCGATTCACGTCAGCCGTGGCTTGAAACTGCGTAACGCGTTTTCTATGGCTTTTCACGTGCGCCAAACCGATGCCGATACCCACCATATCGAAGTATCCGGCGCGGCGGTATTCTCCAACTTCATCACGCTAAAAAGCTTGTTGGCCGATTTTCCGGAACGCAAAACCGTGTTTTTCGACCTTACCGAAGCCGACCTGATCGACCATACGGTGATGGAATTCATCCACCATTTTGCCGAAGACTACAACCATGCCGGCGGCCGTTGCCAAATTGTCGGCCTGGACGATCACGAAAGTTATTCCGACCACCATCTCTCTGCTCGCCGCAAAATTGCGCTCTGACCGGGTAACTCTGTCATTCCGACCGGACAAACCGCCGGAGTGACGCTTTACCCTCTATAAGCTCTTTGCTTTAACAACACCAACAACAGACCTTCATCTCCCTGTGACACAGGGAGATACGCCAACTTTTGCTTAAATTTTGGGGAAACTTTATGCACAAGCTATCTCGAAAAATATTTTGTTTGCCGTTTTTAGGCTGCCTATCGCTAACAGCAATGTCTGCCGACGTAGCGGCCGACGATCTGACGGAAGATTCCGGCGCCTGGTTGCAAGCCGTTGGCGAAGGCAGCATGAGCTTCATCGATCCGAGCTTGAAAAACGGCCGGGTCTGGGTAGAAGGCCAATCGCGCTTCGATGGCGACTGGGGCCATTGGTACCAAGGCATGGTCCGCACCGCGGTGGGTTATTCCTTGAGCGACCGCGCCACAATCTGGGCCGGTTATACCTGGCTGCCGACCCAAAACATCGGCAAATCTTATGTCTCCCAGCAAGATATTTGGCCGGCGTTTCGCTATGTGTTGCCCACGGAGATAGGCACTTTTACGTTCCGCACCATGTGGGAAACCAACTTTCTGAACGGCGACCAGTTGCGCGAACGCCCCCGGCAAATGATCAAATTCATGCACCCGCTCGAGTTCGAACCGCGCTTGAGCCTGATCGCCTGGGATGAAGCTTTTTACCGGGTCAATTCCACCACCTTTGGCGGCAAATCCGGATTTGACCAAAACCGGGCGTTTGCCGGTTTCGGCTGGAGCTTCAACAAAAACGTTAGAACCGAACTGGGCTATATGAACCAATATGTCGAAAACGCCAATCACAGTGCAGCGACGATGCGGCATTTGGGTATGGCATCGGTGTTTGTTAATTTCTAATTCGGCGGACACCAAATGTATATCAAGACTTTTTTTGCGTAATCAACTAGATTGTTTCTTACCACCAGCAGATGCCAGTGCAATCGGCGCTAACAAATATCACTGAACAGGCAAATGACATGACCCGTATCATCATTATTTTTATACTATTTTTCAGTGCCGTATCTTGCTCCACCGAATCAAAGCATGAACCTGCCGCCGCGCAGCAATCGTCCGACACCCGCCCGGTATTGGCGAAAAGCAGCAAGATCCCCGAGCCGCCGGAAACCGGCGAGCCCGCCATGCATGCGATTCAGAACAGTCGCCTGCAACACGTGATGCAGCAGATCAACGAACTGGTCTACAGCCAGCTGAGCGGCGAAATTAACCTGAAAGAACAACGCGAATTGAAAACAGCGGAAATCGCCCGAACTGCCAACGAGTTGGCCTCCAGCGAAAAATCGATAGTGGAAACGCTGCCCTCGCTAAATCTGAAACCCGACGAACAAACCACCTTTCTTGCCTTGGCGGATAAACTGCGGGTGAGCGCCGTGCATATGCAGGACTTGGCCGATCAAAACCAATTGCGAGAAATTCCGGCAACATTGGATACCATCACCAATACCTGCATCTCCTGCCATGTCTTGTTTAGAAAGAGCCGTAGTTTGTTAGAAAAGTGCAAAGACCCCAGATACACTTGCTAAGAGACTTTCGACGCTCTAACGGCCCTTATTCAATTAACAATCGATGGTTTCAAATCGTGCCATGAACCAAAACTTTACGCTGCTCGCCTGTTTGACCATTTTCAGTCAGGTATTAAACCCCACGGAAGCATTCGCGGCCGACGGCCATGCCGACCCGCATTGGACTTACGAGGAACAGGAAAGCTGGGGCGAATTAAAGGACCAACTCTACAAACCGCCTTTTCCGTACGCGGAATGCGGCATCGGCCAGAAGCAATCGCCGGTAAACATCGAACCGGGTAGCACCGTAAGAGTCGAAAAGATTGACGAGCTGCAACCCAATTATATGGAAATACCGCTGAGTCTGACCAATAACGGCCACACCATCAGAGCCAACACCAGCAGAGGCAAGTTAAACTTCGGCAATAACGAATACGATTTGGTGCAATTTCATTTTCATGCGCCCAGCGAGCACTTGCTGAACGGCGTGGCCTATCCGCTGGAGATTCATTTTGTCAACGGTACCGCCGACGGCCGGATGGCGGTGCTGGGCGTGTTGGTGAAAGCCGGCGCACACAACCCGGCATTCCAGGAAATTCTTGAGCAATCGCCCAAGCACATTGGTGACACCAGCAATCCGCCGCTGATGATCCGCCCGGCGCGTTTGCTGCCGGAACATACCCAACATTTCTATACCTATGCCGGCTCGCTAACCACCCCGCCCTGCAGCGAAGGTGTGCAATGGTTTGTCCTGCAGGATATTTTGGAAGTATCGGAACAGCAAATTAGAGACTTCAACAGCAAGTTCTACCATGACAACGCCCGCGCCGAACAGAAACTAAACGGCCGGGTATTGGACGCCCATTAGTCGCGCAAAGCAGCCAAGCCCATTTGATTACGTAGCCATAGTTAACTCACCAATCCGACAAATTCTCCCAGGCATCCAAGGCTCACAATTTACCGCACACTCAAAAATAACCGAGGTCGAAGTATGTCAATCAACATCGCCCCCAAACAGTCGAAGCCGTTTTGGCATAACCCGATCCAGGAACTATTCCAGCAGTTGCAAGCCGATGAACATGGCCTGACCCGGCAGGAAGCGGCATCGCGTCTAAAACAGTATGGCGATAACCGCCCGCAAAACCACAAACCGCCTAGCGCCGTAAGCTTGTTTTTCGGGCAATTCAAAAGCTCGATCATTCTGATCCTGCTGTTTGCCACCGGCCTGTCCTTTTATCTGCACGACAAACTGGATGCCATCATCATCCTCTGCATCATTCTGATGAGCGCGCTGCTGGGTTTTTGGCAGGAGAAAGGCGCAGCCGACGCGGTCGGCAAATTGCTGGCAATGGTGCAAATCAAGGTTTCCGTATTGCGCGACGGCACTATGCAAGAACTGCCTGCCGAACAAATCGTCCCCGGCGACATCGTGCAGTTGCGGGCCGGCGATGTGATTCCCGCCGATTGTCGCTTACTGAGCGCCGACAATCTGTTCGTCGACGAAGCCATCCTCACCGGCGAAAGCTATCCGGCCGAAAAATACGTCACCGAACTGCCGATCAACACCGGTCTCAGCCAACGCCAGAACTGCCTGTGGATGGGCTCGCACGTGCAAAGCGGCAGCGCCACGGCCCTGGCGGTCGCGACCGGCTCCAGCAGCGAATTCGGCAAACTCTCCGAACGTATCAAACTGAAAGCGCCGGAAACCGAATTCGAACACGGCGTGCGCCGCTTCGGTTATCTATTGATGGAAGTAACACTGACGCTGGTGATCATGATCTTCGCGGTCAACGTCTATCTGGACAAACCGGTCATGGACTCGTTTCTGTTTGCGCTAGCTCTGGCAGTCGGTTTAACGCCACAGCTATTACCGGCGGTAATCAGCATCAATCTGGCGCATGGCGCCAAACGCATGGCCGAGCAAAAGGTCATCGTCAAGCAACTAGCCGCCATCGAAAACTTCGGCAGCATGAATGTGCTGTGTTCCGACAAAACCGGCACCTTGACCGAGGGCACGGTTCAACTTAAAGACCCGCTGGATATTATGGGCCAGGCCAGCGACAAGGTGGCGCGCTATGCTTACCTCAACTCTGCTTACGAAACCGGCTTCAATAACCCCATCGATCAGGCCGTCCGCCAATTCAAAAGCTTTGACATCGCCGCGGACGGCAAACTCGACGAAATCCCCTACGACTTCCATCGCAAACGGCTGAGCATGCTGGTGCAAGATCAAGGCGAGACCTTGATGATCTGCAAAGGCGCGTTAAACAATATCCTGGAAATTTGCACTACGGCGGAAAATGCCGATGGCGAACTGCAACCCATCGCTACCGCTTACGACGCGATTCAGCAGCGTTATAAGGAATACAGCAGCCAGGGTTTCAGAACCCTGGGCGTTGCCTACAAACCCATGCCGGATACGACAAAATTTGCCAAGGACGACGAAAGCGGCTTGCGCTTCCTGGGTTTTTTGACGTTCTTCGACCCGCCGAAAGCCGATTGCGTCGAAACGATCTACCTGTTGCGCGAACAAGGCGTGACGCTGAAAATCATCACCGGCGATAACCGCTTGGTAGCGGAAACCGTGGCCGGGCAACTAGGCTTAACGTCCTCGGCCATCCTGACCGGTACCGACCTGGCCGGCATGAGCGAAAGAGCCTTGATTCATCAAGTCGCGCAGGTCAACTTGTTCGCCGAAATCGAACCCAATCAGAAAGAACGCATCATCGTCGCCTTGAAAAAAGCCGGTTTCGTGGTCGGTTATATGGGCGACGGCATCAACGATGTCTCGGCGCTGCATGCGGCGGATGTCGGCATTTCGGTGGACAGCGCCGCTGATGTCGCCAAGCAAACCGCGCAAATCGTGTTGCTGGAAAAAGATCTGCGGGTATTGCTGGGCGGCATTCGCGAGGGCCGCATCACCTTCGCCAACACGCTAAAATACGTGTTCATGGCCACCAGCGCCAATTTCGGCAATATGTTCAGCATGGCCGGCGCTTCGCTGTTTTTGCCCTTTCTGCCGCTATTGCCCAAGCAAATTTTGCTGACCAATCTACTAACCGATTTTCCGGAAATGACCATCGCGTCCGACAACGTCGATCCGGAAATGCTCGGCAAGCCGCACCGCTGGAATATCGGCTTTATCCGCAAATTCATGCTGACTTTCGGCATCGTCAGCTCCCTATTCGATTACCTGACTTTTGGCCTATTGCTATGGCTGCAAGTGCCGGCCGAACAATTCCGCACCGGTTGGTTCAGCGAATCGGTGATTTCCGCAGCGCTGATAGTATTCGTGGTGCGTAGCCAAAATCATTTGTTCAGCAATCGTCCGGGCAAGTATTTAATGATCACCACCGCAACCATCGTCGCGTTGACTTTGGCACTGCCTTATACGCCCTTGGCGCCGTTTATCGGCTTTCAGCCCCTACCCCTGGCTATTTCCGGCGGGCTAGGCTTGATCGTGCTGCTTTACATCCTTACCGCGGAACTAGCGAAACGAATTTTCTATCGTCATGTAAAGCTATAATCAGAATATTTCTTAAAAAAGCTCCCAATGAAACACAACGACAACAACGACCTTTCCCTGCACATTTTGCCGAATTCGGCCACGATGGTAGGCGTTTGTATTATGGTCATCAGCATCGTGAAAGGCCAACCTACAGATATGGTCGGTTACGTTATCGACAAGGCGCTGGCGATAGACAGTTTGCTATTCACCATCAGCGCGCTGCTATCGTTCTTGTCGATTCGGCTGGAGCGCTCGACAATAGGTTTGGAGCGCTGGGCGGAAGTGCTTTTTATAATCGGACTGGTGTCGATGACAGTCATTGCCCTCATTTTCTCGTTCGAAATTGTGTAAACGATTTTTGCTAAACAACCGAAATGCGTACGCGCAGTGGATATTGCCCAAACAACAGGGCTGTTCGGCCAATCGATGAAAGCAACTGGTTTAAATAAACCAAATTTGTTCTAAATAACCGTTAGCCTAAGCACCTTTAACTGGCGATAAGGTTGAAATAAGCCGAATTTTCGGCATTTATCAAGCGCGCGGGCATCTTGGCAGGCTAATTGCTTTTAGTGGTTACCAACCACGTTCAATAGCGCGACTGCGGTGATAAACCATGCAAAACAAACGTTTCATCTATAGCGCTGCGCTCGGCTTGTTGGGGTCTATGCTGACTTTTCAGGCTTACGCGCAAAACGTCCCCTTATCCATCGACGAGGCCCTGGCGATTTTTTACCAGCGCAATCTCGATCTGATCGCCGCCCAATACAATATCGACCAGTCCCGCGCCGACGCGCTGATCGCCGCGGCGATCCCCAATCCGACGCTGGGCGTGCAGATTTCCGAGTTAAGCAATCGGCCCAACATGGGTTCCAACGCCAGCGGTTGTAATCACGATGCCGGCGTCTCCTGCGGCCCGGCCGAATATTTTTCCTTTAGTCAGTTGATCGAAGTCGCCGGCAAACGCGGCCTGCGCATGCAAAGCAGCGGATTCGCCACCCAGGCGGCGGAAAGCGATTTCCGCGATGCGGTGCGAATCTTTTCCAATATGGTTCGAGACGCCTACTACGACCTGCTGCTGGCACAAAAAAACCGCTGGCTGGCCCAAGAAATTGTCGATCATTACCAAACCATTTCCAAAGCCAACCAACTCAGGATGAACAGCGGCGACATCGCCGAATCGGATTTTCTGCGGGTAAAAATGGAAGCGATGCGCGCACAATCCGATCTGGATACCGCACAAACCGCGGTGGAACAGGCGCAAGCCGGTTTGGCGGTGATCTTGCGCTGGCCGAGTGACGGTCTGCATTTCGAAGCCAGGGAACAATGGCCGGACGCCAAGGACATCGGTCAAAACCTGTCCAAAGACGAATTGATGAACAAAGCCCTGCAACAACGTCCGGATCTACTGGCCGACAAACAACGCGCCGCCCAAGCCGAAAAAGAACTGGAATTGGCCAGACGCCTGAAATATCCGGACGTGACCGTCAATGCCGGCTATGCGCGCGACCCCAGCAACAACGCACTCAATTCATTTTTCGTCGGCGTCAGCGTGCCGGTGCCGCTGTTTAACCAATACCAGGGCGAATCGGACAAGGCGGCGGTTGCGTTAAACCAGAACCAGCTGGCGGTCGAGCAAACCGAACTGGGCATTCGCAACGACGTCACCAATGCCTTAGCCACCTGGAATAGCGCGGATAAAATCGTGCAGCGCTTCCAAAGCGGCTTGCTCGACGATGCGCTGGCGGTGCGCAACAGCGCCGATCTGGCGTACAGCAAGGGCGCTACCGGCGTGCTGGATTTTATCGAGGCGCAACGCAGCTATAAAAATGTGATGCGCGATTACAGCCAGGCCATGATCAGCCGCGCCAACGCGTATTACGATCTGGCCAAAGCCCTGGGCGAGGAAGTTGGTAACGACAACGCTGCCACCCACAAGGCTCACGAGCAAGCCCAATTGCCATAGCAAACTTGAACAACTAATCGACATGAATGTACCTATGCAATCTCTCGCCAAAACACCGCTGCTCTGCTGTTACCTGCTGGCTGCCGGAATAATAACGGCTTGTTCCGACTCGACCGACAAGACGCCAGTACCACCCAAACCACCAACGCCCGCCGGCGAAGTGATCCTGGCGCCCGATTCGCCGAAAAAAGCCTATGTCAAAACCGCCAAGCTGAGCTTGGCACAACATCCCTTGCTGGAACCCTTGGCCGGCAAAGTCGTGTATGACGAAAGCCTGACCTCGCGCATCAGCTCACCGGTTGCCGGCCGGGTCGTTGCCACACCTGTTGCGCTGGGTACGCCGGTTCAAGCGGGTTCGACTCTATTGGAATTGGACAGCCCGGATGTCGCCGATGCGGAAGCCGATTTCGCCAAGGCGCAAGCCGCAGCAACATTGGCCGGCCATGCCTTCAATCGCCAACAAGAGCTATACGCCGGCAAAGCCATTTCCCGCAAGGAACTGGAACAAGCGCAAAGTGATTTGAGCAGCGCCCGTAGCGATCTGCAACGCGCTACGGACCGTTTAAAAAACCTGCACTTGTCCGCCCGCCAAGCCGATGGCCGCTTCGCGTTGCGCGCCACGGTGCCCGGCGTGGTAGTGGAACGTAACGTCAATCCGGGCATGGAAGTACGGCCGGACCTGGATACGCCTCTGTATGTGGTCTCCGATCTGAAGCACTTGACGGTATTGCTGGAGGTGTTCGAAGTCAACATCGGCAAAATCAAGTTAGGACAACAGGTGTCCGTCTCGGTGCCGGCCTATCCCGGCCAGACCTTTCCAGCGACGGTGCAATACATCGGCCAGGTACTCGACGAAACCACCCGCACCGTGCAAGTACGTTGCAAACTGGATAATCCGGATGGCAGCCTGATGCCGGGCATGTACGCCACCATCACGGTAGAAAGCGCGGCGGACGACAAGGCATTCGTGATTCCGCTGACAGCGGTGTTTACCGAAGGCGATGCCGATTATGTGTTCATCGCCTTGGACGATAACCGCTACCGACAACGCAAGGCCGATATCGGCTTGCGTTTGAAAGACAAGGCGATCGTCACGCAAGGCCTGGAAGCTAACGAGCTGCTGGTGACTGAAGGTGCGTTGATGCTGCGCGCCGAAGAAGAAGTCGAAACCGAAAGTAATAACCAGCCCTAGCGCCATACCCAGGACACTGACATGATCGAGCGTCTTATCGCGTTTTGTTTACAGCAACGGCTGATGGTAATCGGCGCCACGTTGGCGATTGCCGTTTCCGGTATCATCGCCTTCGAAAACCTGCCGGTCCAGGCCTTTCCGGACGTACAAAACGTCTTTGTACAAGTCGTGACTCAATTTCCCGGCCAGGCACCGGAAGAAGTGGAAAAGCAAATCTCCCTGCCTATCGAACGGGAAATGAACGGCTTGCCGCATTTGATGAATATGCGTTCGGTATCGATTTTCGGCCTGTCGGTGGTGACGCTGACTTTCGACGACAAGGCCGAGGATTATTTCTCCCGCCAGCAAGTCCTGGAGCGCCTGCAATACGCCGATATTCCCAGCGAGACCAAACCGCAACTCGGGCCGCTATCCACCGGTGTCGGCGAGATCTTGCGCTATGTGATCGATGCGAAAAACTTACCCTTAGTGGAGCAACGCGCGTTGCAGGATTGGATCATCGAGCCGCGCTTGCGCTCGGTACAGGGCGTAGCGGACGTGGTCGGTTTCGGCGGCGGGGTGAAGGAATATAAAGTCGCCGCCAAGCCGGATCGCCTAAAAAACTATCGCATCGACCTCAACCAAGTATTCCAGGCCATCGCCGCCAACAACACCAACACCGGCGGCGGCTATATCGAACATGGCGACGAAGCCTTAGTGGTGCGCGGTACCGGTTTACTGAAATCCGCCGACGAAATCGGCGAAATCGTGATCACCACCAACGACGGGGTGCCGGTGCGGATCAAGGATGTCGCAGACATCAGCGTAGGGCCACAACCCCGTAACGGCATGGTAGGCATGAATCAACACGACGATGTAGTGGAAGGCATTGTGTTGTTGATCAAGGGCCGCGACGCAGTCAATGTGCTGGACGGCGTGAAACAGAAAATCAAGGAGCTCAACGACTTCGGCTTGCCGCCCGGCGTAAAAATCACGCCGTTCTACGACCGAACCGAGCTGGTGGGACATACCATTCATACCGTCGAGCACAATATGATAGAAGGCGCGGTATTGATCCTGATTATCCTTCTGGTGTTTTTGCGGCGCTTTGTAGCTGCCCTGCTGGTCACGCTGATTATTCCGCTATCATTACTGTTTGCTTTTATCCTGGTGGATCTCGGCGGCATTTCCGCCAATCTGATTTCGCTGGGCGCCATCGACTTCGGCATCATTGTCGACGGCGCTGTGGTACTGGTCGAAGCCGTGATGGTGCAAGTCACGCTGGATTTACAACACAATGCCGATATGCGGCATCTGCGGCAATCGCTGCTCACCACCGCCAAGGAAATGGGCCGGCCCATCCTGTTTTCCAAAGCCATCATCATCATCGCCTTTTTGCCGATTTTTACCTTCCAGCGCGTGGAAGCCAAAATCTTTTCGCCGATGGCCTATACCCTGAGTTTTGCGCTAGTGGCTTCCATGCTGTTCAGCCTAACCTTTGTGCCGGCCATGCTGACTTATTTGCTGGGTCCGAAACTCGCCGAGCAACACAATCCGCTGGTGCACGCGATGGAACACCATTACCGGCGGACGCTGGAATGGGTGTTACGGCATGCACGGGCCGTATTCATAGCGGCAATCACCGCGCTGGTGCTCAGCTTCATGTCCGTAAAACTGATAGGCACCGAATTCATGCCCAAGCTCGACGAAGGCAATATCTGGCTGACCATTACTTTGCCGACGCCGGTATCGCTGAGCACTGCCAAACAACTGGAACGGCAGGTCCGCGAAACGCTGGAAACCTTTTCGGAAGCCAACACCATCATCACCCAACTGGGTCGCCCGGAAGACGGCACCGACCCCAAAGGCTTTAATAATCTGGAAGTGCTGATCGATCTGAAACCCAAGGATACCTGGCGTTACAAGCGCAAAGACGATCTGGTGCAGGCCATGGACAAGGCACTGGCAATCTTTCCGGGCATACTCACCAACTTTTCCCAGGTGATTCAGGACAACGTCGAAGAGGCCATTTCCGGCGTGAAAGGCGAAATCGCCATTAAAATCTTCGGCAGCGATTTGCAAACCTTGCAGGACAGGGCCGATCAAGTCACGCATATTCTGGCCGGCATTCAGGGCGCCACCGACGTCGCCGCCGAGCAGCAAGCCGGCCTGGCGCAAGTGATTGTCGACATCGACCGGGCCAAAGTGTCGCGCTATGGCATCAATGTCGCCGATGTGGAGCGGGTGATGGAAATCGGCATGGGCGGCAAGGCGGCCTCGCAGTTTCTGGAAGGCGAACGCCGTTTCGACATCACCCTGCGTTACGAAGACAGCGCCCGTAATTCGGTAGCCAATCTGGAAAATCTGACGGTGCAAACTCCAAGCGGCCAACGCATTCCGCTAGCCGAGCTGGCCACCATCAAAATCAATCAAGGCGCGTCCCGCATCAGCCGCGAAGACAATATGCGGCGCATCGCGATCAAATGTAATCTGATCGACCGCGACCAGGGCAGCTTCGTCGCCGAAGCCCAGCAAAAAGTCGCGGCACAAGTCGATTTACCGCCCGGTTATCACATCGTCTGGAGCGGCCAGTTCGAAAACCAGCAACGGGCGATGAAGCGGCTGGCCGTCATCGTGCCCATCAGCCTGGGCCTGATTTTTGTACTGTTGTTCTGGGCTTTCATGTCGATTAAAAATGCCTTATTGATCGTGATGAACGTGCCGTTCGCGATGATAGGCGGCTTGCTGATTCTGTTGGCTACCGGCATTAACCTGAGCGTGTCGGCTGCGGTCGGCTTCATTGCCCTGTTCGGGATTGCCGTGCAAAATGGGGTGATTTTGGTTTCGCAATTGAACAAGCTGCGCCGCGACGGCCAAAAATTGCACGACGCCATCGTCAACGGCTCGGTGAGTCGCTTGCGGCCGGTGGTGATGACGGCTTTGATGGCGATGCTGGGTTTGTTTCCGGCCGCGCTGTCGACCAGCGTCGGCTCCGAAACCGCCAAGCCGTTTGCGATCGTGATTATCGGCGGCCTGATCACCGCCACCCTGTTGACCTTGACCCTGCTACCCGCGCTGTATCGCTATTTCGCCGAACCTGACGAGCCTTAGAGGATTACCATGAAAGAAATTCGCGCTTATGTGCAACCGCACAAGCTTAGCCAGATTACGATGGCTTTGATGGAGATCCCGGGCTTTCCGGGCATGTCGATAGTCGATTGCGAAGGCTTCGGCCGCGAACGCACGGAACACGTTCAGGATTACAAACCGTTTCTGGCCCGCAAACGCCTGGAGATCTTTGCGCCGGACGAGCTGGTGGACATCATTTTCGAAACCATCATGCGCACCGCCCGCAGCGGGCATCATGGCGACGGCAAGGTTTACATCATCGACGCGCACGAAGGCGGCCGCATCAGTAGCGGCGAGCGGGATAAGGATTTGGGCTGACCGTGATGTGCAATCGACCCTGCGAGGCAGTTTTCTACGGTGCCGTGTTGGTGCTGATGCTTTGTGTTGCCGACACGCAAGCCGAGGAACAACAGCCCGATGCCGAAGACGGAAATTTTTCGTTTATGCAGTTACTGGCCGATCAGGGCTGGCACGATATGGCCGACGAACGCTGGAATGCCTATGGCCAAGCTACTTATATTTCCAGCTGGAAACCAACCTTCCCTGCCCAATACACCAATCTCAACGGTACGCCGCACTCGCTGCTGCCCGAAGCCGAGCGCAGTTTCACCGGCACGGTCACCGCTTATTTTGGCTTGAAAGCCTGGCAAGGCGGCGAAATCTATCTGGCGCCGGAAATGATTTCCGAACTGCCCCTATCGGATTTAAAGGGTTTGGGCGGCAGCATCCAGAACTTTGAATTGCAAAAATCCGGCTCGGTGAGCGCCACTTGGTATAAATCGCGCTTTTACTTAAAACAGACTTTCAATCTGGGCGGCGACAGTCATCGTGTGGCGTCCGGGCCCATGCAATTGGCGGGTAGTTTTAATAGCCATCGCTTGGTAATTACCGGCGGCAACCTCAGCATTCTGGATATTTTCGATAAGAACAGCTATGCCGCCGATTTGCGCCAGCAATTTTTGAACATGGCGTTTCTGACCAATGCCGCTTACGACTTCGCCGCCGATGCGCGCGGCTACAGCGTGGGTTTGGCGGCCGAATATTATTTCGACGACTGGACCTTTCGATTGGGCCGCTTCGCCACGCCGCAAAACCCCAACGACTTGCCGCTGGATTTCCGGATGTTCAAATATTACGGCGATCAGATGGAGATTGAACATCGTCATGAACTATTTAAACAGCCGGGCGCCGTCAGGCTATTGGCGTACCGGAACCGCGAACGGATGGGCCGCTGGGACGATGCCATCGCCGCCTACCAGGCCAATCCGGCGCAAAACGCCGCCAATTGCACGAGCTTCAACTACGACTCGGCCAATAACGGCGCGCCCGATCTATGCTGGGTGCGTAAAGCCAACGTCAAAATGGGCATAGGCATCAATCTGGAACAGCAGCTGGTTGACGGCATCGGCGTGTTTTTGCGCGGCATGGTCAGCGACGGTAAAACCGAAGTGTATTCCTATACATCGGCGGACCGCTCGCTATCGTTCGGCACCCTGATCGGCGGCGACAGTTGGGGCAGGCATTACGATGCGCTGGGCGTAGCTTATGCCAGCAGCTGGATTTCCGCCGGACATGCCGAGTATTTGCGCCTGGGCGGCGTAGACGGTTTTATCGGCGACGGCAATCTGCGCTATCGGCCCGAACAAGTGGTCGATATTTATTACAAACTGCGCCTGCTGCCGTCCGCCTGGATGACGCTGGATTACCAGCACATCGCCAACCCCGCCTACAACGCGGATCGCGGGCCTGTCGATGTGTATGGCGTCAGGGCGCATTTTGAGTTTTAGTCGAGCCCGCTCGACACAGTCCACGCCGGAGAAATAGTCATGCCTAAAGCAAACACAACAGAGATTCGTTGGTTGCCCGATGTGGAAGAACATGATTACCCAGCGGCCGGATCTTATCTCAGCATCCTTTACAGCGACGACAAGGTAGCCGAGATGATAGCCCTATTAAAAATTGCCGCCGTGGTGCAATTCAAGGCCAAAGACATCTTCAGGGCATCACAGTTGTCATTATTGGGCGTCAGCAATTTGCATGTGGAAAAAGATAGAAAAAAGATCCGGAAACAGAAAAGTATTTCTCCTTTACTGCTGGTCCGAGATTCGCAAAATGGCAAAGTGATCATTGCCGATGGCTACCACCGTTTGTGCGCCATTTACGGGTTTAATGAAGATGCATTGATCAGTTGCAAGATTATATAAGCCTGATCAACTCAAAAACTCGATAAACCAAGAGATCCAGCTACCTCAAATATGAGGCAACAATTTTGATGAAGCGCATATTGCAGATGAGCGGAGTATTTTTACTGATCTTCTTTTTCGCCATTTGGATTTGGTTAAGCCCGATGTCGGGTAACTTTCTAAATTACCTAATATGGAAAGCGACAACCAGCACCCAAACGGTCAGTGGCGACATTGAAAATCATGGCGCCCACATTCGGTATGTCGCTTACGGCCGGGGCGAGCCCATCCTGTTACTGCATGGCGGCTTGAGCAATAAACTCAGCTGGTTTTCGCAGATACCCTGGCTGGTGAAATTGGGAAAGCAGGTCGTGCTGATTGATACACGTGGACACGGCGAGTCGACACCCGGTCATTCTGCGCTGAGCTATCAGGTTTTTGCGGAAGACACCTTGTTGGTGTTGGATCGGTTGGGTATTCAACGTACCGATATTGTCGGCTGGAGCGATGGCGGCATTATTGCGCTGTTATTGGGCCTGGAGTCCCCGCAACGCGTGGGGAAAATCATCGCGATAAGCGCCAATTTCCACCCCTCGGGTGTAATCCAGGCAGCCGACAACACTCAAGTTGATGCAATAAGCCCACCGCAGCATAAAATCATCGATTGGCTGCGAGGCTGGTGGTCCGGCGCGGGAGAAAACCACCCGGCTCTGGAAGCGGAAATCAAGGCCCTGTGGCGCGTGGCACCGCAACTCAAGCATGCGGATTTGCGGGCAATTACCGCACCGACCTTAGTTATTGCCGGCGAAAACGACATTATCGATCTCCCCCACTCGGGCGAATTGGCGCAAATGTTGGCGAGCGCAAAAATAGAAATTGTCTTGGGCGCTGGCCATGCGGCACCGGTTACTCACCCGCGCCAGATTAACCAGTTAATTGCGTCATTCTTGGACTTAAACCAGTGATGCACTATGCCTTAAGCGCTTTTTGCTGGGTCAGACTATGAAAATAAAAAGAGTACTCTTGGTATTTCTGACTTTAGGGGTCATATCCGCGGGTGTCTGGCTAAGCGTTCAGAAAAGGCCGCTGCTTGTAGAAAAACAGCTCACTAGCGAAAATTTCGGCTATATAAGTATTGCCGAACCGCTATGGGACTCTCAAGGCATGGTGCTGGTCTTTGTCGACACCCAAAAATTTCCGGCCAAAGCCTTGGCTCAGCGACTGGCGGCGACCGGTGTGACGGCAGCTGTCATCGATACCGCCAAGATTTTCAAACACTTTAATGCTGAAAACGAAGAATGCCTGGATGGCCACTTTGTCGCGACCACCATCAATGCGTTAGTAACACAACTGCCCGACCCGGCGGTCAACCGGCTGATAGTTGCCGGGCTTGCCGACGGGGCATTGCTACCGTTTCTGAATGCCCAAGCTCCGCTTGGGAACGCAGCTATCAATCTTTCTATCGGTTTTTCGGTGGCCTTACCAGCCGATTTAGACCTATGCCCACCATTAAGTAGCTCGCAGAAGAATAAGCAACGCCTACTGATTTCCGCGCCAGCCCCCGAAGGCAATTGGCGTTCGGTGTGGACCGAGCAACCTGCTGACGAAACCGCGGTGTTTATCCGCACATTAGGCGATGTCGATACCCGGATTGCCGCTTACGATACCCCACTGGACGACCTGTTGATCGAAGAAGTCAAAACGGCTATGGGTCAAAGCAAGCAGGCGTCTCCACCGATGCCGGTGGTGGAAGTGCCTGCCGCCAAACCCAGCGACACCGTCACGCTGTTCTATTCCGGCGACGGCGGCTGGCGCGACCTGGACAGAACCGTGGCCGGCGAGATGGCGGCACAAAATTATTCGGTAGTTGGGGTCGATGTCTTACGCTATTTCTGGGAGCATAAAACGCCGGAACAGGCTGCCGCCGATCTGGCCGCCACCATGGCTTACTATCGAAAAAACTGGGGCGTAAAGTCCTTTGTGTTAGCCGGTTACTCGTTCGGCGCCGACATCTTGCCTCCCGTTTACAACCGTCTGTCGGCACAGGATCAACACAGCGTGTCGCTGCTGGTGCTGTTGGCACTGGCCGATCATGCGGATTTTGAAATCCACGTGACCGGCTGGCTTGGGAAAAGCGGCGGAGAACACGCGTTGGCGCCGGAACTGATAAAGCTGCCGAAACAGAAAATCCTGTGTGTCTATGGCAAAGACGAAAAGGCCAAAACCGCCTGTACTGCTCTGATAAATAGCGACGCCAGTATTCTGGAATTGCCCGGCGGCCACCATTTCGACCAAGACTACCCCAAATTGACCCGGCAAATTCTGGATGTTTACCAACGCCACGGCATTCACTAATTTCATAGCGGCATTCAGCAAACCATGACTCGCGTAACCCTAAATCGTTTCTTACAACAGATCAGCCATTGGCTGCCGGTGTTGTTATTTGCTTGCGCGCTTTACATCGTCCATAAGCAATTAGCCGTTCATGATCTGAGCGACATCCTGGCAACGCTGAAAACCACACCGATGCCTATCGTATTTGCAGCTTTGCTGCTCACGGTGATCAACTACCTGGTGTTGGCCGGTTATGACTGGCTGGCATTACGCTTCACAGGCCATAGCCAAATTCCGCTGCGGAAGATGATCCCAGCGGCTTTATTGAGTTACGCCATCAGCAATAACACCGGTCATGCCTGGGCCGCGGGCGGCTCGATCCGCTATCGGTTTTATTCCAAATGGGGCGTACCGGGTTGGGATATTTTAAAAATCTCCTTGTTCCAGGCGGTCACCTATCTGCTCGGCGCACTGAGCTTGGGCCTGGTGGGCAGCTTGATATTGCCCCACTATTTATCCAGCACTATTCAAGAACCAACTGCCATTCATTGGGTCAGTCTGATTTGCGCGATTAGCTTGCTAGCATATTGGGGCGGGGTTTTTCTGTGGCGTAAGCCATTATTAATTAAAGGTTTCGAGTTACACCTGCCCTCGCCGTCGATGGCTTTCTGGCAAACCCTGGTCGCCAGCATCGACGTGGTGTTGTCGTCACTCGTGTTGTGGGTGCTGTTGCTGAATCAGGTCGATATCGATTTCGGCGCCTTCCTGGTGGTGTTCGTGGTAGCCCAGGTGATGGGTGTGATTAGCCAGGTGCCCGGCGGCATAGGCGTGTTTGAAAGCGCATTTCTGTGGCTGATGGCAGACATGGAAGCAATGGATCAGCATCTGGTTCTGATCAGCGCCTTGTTGTTGTACCGAGTGATTTACTACTTCGTACCCCTGCTGCTGGCCGGTGTCGGTTTGCTGGGTTACGAGATCTACAGCCGGCGTTCCCTGCTTTCCGAAAGTAGTCAGCTGATCGGCAAGGTTCTGACTGCGATCGTACCGCAACTTTACTCCCTATTGCTGCTGGTTGCCGGCGGCGTATTGATCGTTTCCGGCTCCATTCCCGCCAACTCGGAAGCCATGGCTTGGCTAAGCGATATGATTGCGCTACCTGTCGTCGAGTTTTCGCATCTGGCCGGCAGTTTGATCGGCTTATTGCTGCTGTTTTTGGCGCGAGGCATTTGGCTGCGAATCGATGCGGCGTGGTTCGGCAGCCTGATACTGTTGGGACTGGGGATAATCGCCTCCGTGCTCAAGGGCTTCGATTGGCGGGAAGCGCTGGTATTATCAATGATCATGCTGTTGTTATTGCCGACGCGTAGCCACTTCCAACGCCGCTCGTCGCTGCTGCGCATGTCCTTTTCCGCCTCCTGGATAGCCACCATCGTGATGGTGCTGGCAGGTTCGACCTGGCTAGGATTTTTCGCCCATCGCGATGTCGAATACGCCCATGAGTTATGGTGGCAGTTTTCCTATGAAGACGATGCACCAAGATTCTTGAGGGCCTTGTTGTTAATGACGGTGGTGAGCGTGTCTTATGGACTTTCGCGTTTACTCAACGTTGCACCGCCGGAGGATTTGCAAACGCCCTCGGCGGAAGAAATCAGCGAAGTAAGGGAGCTACTGACTCACTGCGAGGATACTCATGGCTTTCTGGCTTTACTTGCCGACAAGTATTTGCTGTGGAACCCACAACGCAGTGCATTCATCATGTACGCAACCACCGACCAATTCTGGGTGGCGATGGGCGATCCCATCGGCGAACCGTCCGCTATTGAAAATCTGCTTTGGGAGTTTTACGAGCAAGCCAATCTGCATGGCGCCAAAGCGGTGTTCTATCAAGCCGGCCCCAGCTTGTTACCCTACTATTTGGATTTGGGCATGTCCCTGTTCAAGCTTGGCGAGGAAGCGCGGGTGGATCTGACTACTTTCAGCTTGCAAGGCAAACAACGCGACTCCCAGCGCAGCGCCCGCAATAAATTCGGCAAATTGGACTATCAATTTGAAATTCTCACCGGCGATGAGGTCGAGACGGCATTGCCGACCTTACGACAAATCTCCGATGCCTGGCTGGCGCATAAAAACACCCGCGAAAAAGGTTTTTCGCTAGGCTTTTTTGCCGAAGAGTATTTGCGCCACACCGATGTCGCCGTCATCAAGGCCCCATCGGGACAAATCAAAGCCTTTGCAAATCTCTGGCAAACCGCAAATCGGCAAGAGTTATCTATCGACCTGATGCGCTACGATCAGGACAGTCCGAATGGCATTATGGACTTCCTATTTGCCGAGTTGATGTTGTGGGGCAAGGCGGAAAATTACCGCTGGTTTTCGCTGGGAATGGCGCCGCTGGCCGGTCTGGAACGCCGTCCCCTGGCACCGCTGTGGCATAAAATCGGCACCACCATTTTCGATTTGGGCGATCACTTTTACAATTTCGAAGGGCTTTACGAATACAAGGCTAAATTTGCCCCAACCTGGCAACCCCGTTACTTGGCGGCGCCGGCGGGTATCTCGCTACCTTTTATTTTAATGGTCGTCACCCGCCTGATTTCCGGCGGATGGCAAGGTATTTTTAGCAAGTAAGCGTTTAATTAATGCCCTTGCCCATAGTCACAACGGGCCTGACATCCGAGTAACTAGAAACACCAAGGAGTCTCAATGCAATTCTCTCCTCACAGACGCTACCTATGTATTTGCCTGCTATTGCTGGCAAGCCCCGCGATTGCTGTGGCCGAACCAAGCCTGGAAATCGGCAAGGGTGAGCGCCTGCTGGTATTGGCCCCGCATCCCGACGACGAAACGCTGAGTTCGGCCGGTCTGATCCAGCAGGTATTGCAACAGGGCGGCAGCGTGCGCTCTACGGTAGTGACATCCGGCGATGCTTACGTCGGTGCGGTGATGCTGGATAGCGGCAAACGCAACCCGTCGGCGGCGGATTATCTGGACTTTGGTGAGAAACGTCTGGAAGAATCGCGCCGCGCCGCCGAAATTTTGGGCAAGGGCTTCGTGCATCTGGATTTATTGGGGTTCTCGGACGGCAGCATTTACTCGGCGCTGGTATCGCATTGGCGACGCAATAATCCGATGCGCTCCGAATTCACCGGCTTCGACCACGTACCCTACCGGCAAGCGGAAGATCACGGTTTTGCCCAGGATGGACAGGATTTGCTGAACGAACTGGTCGCTATTCTGCAAGATACCAAACCCACGATCATCGCCTTCCCGGATGTGATGGAAAACGACTCAGACCATGCCGGGTTGGGCATGTTTACGTTACTGGCCGTGCATAACTGGCTATTGCAAAACCCGACGCAGCGCCCGCAACCGAAATTACTAGCCTATTTGATTCATTGGCAACACGGCTGGCCAACCGGCTCCAACTGGGGCATAGCGCAGGATTGGAGCGATCAACCGCTGTTATTGCCGCCCGATTTGCCGCTACGCGGCCATAGCCGCGCTTGCATCAATCTCTCGCCCGCGCAAATCAACTTAAAACGGGCAGCCCTGGCCGAATACAAAACCCAGCAACGCATCATGGGCGACTTTTTGTCGGCCTTCGTGCGCAGCAGCGAATGCTTTACCCAGCTTAAACCCCGCGACGGCAAGCGTATCGAACAGGTTCTGGAACATTGGCGGCAGGTGCGCAAGGCATTTGATAATCACCCGCTGAGCCGGCGTAAAATTTGACATGGCAGCTATCCCAACCGCAATGTCATGCTTCTTATATGCAAGTGTCGTCATGCCTGCAGGACGTGGGCATCCAGTGCCAGGGATGGTAGCGTCAAGCTTTCCTTGCAGTCTGGCTTTTCGCTTGGCCGTAACCCATTTGAGGATTAAAGCATGCTAAAACTTCTGTTACGTCCGGTCATTTTCGTCACGATAGTGATGAGCATTCTGGTGATTGGCGAGCTGCTGGCCATCGGCCGCCTGACCTGGCGCAATCATCAACGCATTCAGACCATAGAAACCGACATCGGCAAAGGCCATCACCTGGAAGAAACGATTTTCGAATTGCTGGAGCTGCAATCGCAATTGGCATTGCACCGCAGCAACCCCAGCCTTGCCGCCGAGCAGATCAACGAAATTCAGGATAGGCTGCTGGATTTACTGCAGACGCACAATAAAAGTGCCGAATTTGTAGTCGCGGTCGATCTGAACATCTTGCAAACCAAATTCGCCGCCGCCAGCAACGGCGACCCGCAAGCGCTGATCGACTCGGTGAATATGATCCGTCAGGTATTGGATAGGCAGACCAACGAAGAAGAAAAAATGTTGATCAATGTCGAAGACGATAGCCGCCTGGAGCTGCAACTGGCGGTGGTGCTGCCCTTGCTGCTGTTTTGGCTGGGCCATTACTTTTTCCGCAATAACGTGCTGGAGCCTTTGGACGCGCTGCGCGATCTGCTGTCCGGACTGGCGGAAGGCGTCAAGCAGCCCATAACGCGCGAGACGGCCGACCCGGTCCTGCGCGATCTGTTCGACCGTTACAATAATCTGGTCGATCATTTGATCGAACTGGAACAGGAGCATCTGCACTACACCAATCGCCTGGAGCAACAGGTACGGCAAACCAGTCACGCCCTGCTGGAACAAAGCCAGCGTCTGGCCAAAGCCGAGCGTTTGGCGGCCTTGACCGAAATGGCGGCCAGCACCGCGCACGAATTGCGCAATCCGTTGGCTATTATCCAGGTCGCGCTGGAGAACTTGTTGTCGGAATCGACCGACCCGGATCTGCGCCAACGCATCGGCCTGCTGCACAGCGAAGTACAAAGACTGACCAGCCATCTCAACGACCTGCTCAGCTCCGCGCGGCATAGCAGCAAAATTGCCCAACCGACCGACGTCAACGCCGTGGTCAACGACTTGATCACGCTGTTCAAATATCAGGCTACCGATAACATCCGCTTTGCGGTGCACGGCAAAGCGGATACTTCGGTCATGTTGCCGGAGATCGAATTTCGGCAAGCGCTGTTAAACCTGTTGCAAAACGCGGTGCAGGCAATCGGCACCCGCAACGGCAGTGTGGAAGTCGATATTGCGCAAAACGACCAGCAGCTATCGGTGAGTGTGATTGACAGCGGCGACGGCTTTGGTGAAGAGTTTTTGCGGCAAGGCATCCGCCCCTTCGTCAGCCTGAAGGAAAAAGGCAGCGGTTTGGGGCTGGTAATGGTGCAACGTTTTGCCAAGGACCTCAGCGGTCAGCTGAAACTGGACAACGATGCCGCCGGCCACGGCCGGGTAACCCTGACTTTACCAATGACTTAAATCAAGAATAACCCCAGACCAAATCCAGCGACTGCCCGGCTAATGCCGGCCAATCGAATACAATGCTGTAACCCGAACAGAAGCCCATACCATGATGCCCAACACGCTGTTAATTATCGAAGACGAAACCCTGCTGGCCTCCGAACTGGCGCGCTATTTCGGCAAGGGCGGCTGGGAAGTCAGCATCGCCCATACCCTGCAACAAGCCGAACAATATCTGTGCGGACAAACCCTGGACCCCTTGGTGGTGCTGTCCGACATGAATTTGCCGGACGGCAACGCGCTGGATTTGCTGGAAAAACTCAAACCGGAGATCGGCAGCAGCGAATGGGTATTTTTAACCGGCTACGGCAGCGTCACCGATTCGGTGCGCGCGGTACGGCTGGGCGCTTACGACTTTATCGAAAAGCCCTGCTCGCTGGACCGTCTGAATCTATTGGTGGAAGGGGCCGCCCGCAGCGCCCGCGCCCAGCGACGCCTGGAACAGCAAACCGCCACGCAAAACCACCAATACGGCATCGACAGTCTGATCGGCTCCAGCCCGGCCATGTCTCAGTTGCGGGCGATGCTGAAACAAATCGCCAATGTGCCCTTCTCCAGCCTGATCGTCAGCGGCGAAACCGGCACCGGCAAAGGTATGATCGCCCGCATCCTGCATTATTCCGGCAGTCGCGCCGCTGCGCCGCTGGTGGAAATCAACTGCGCCGCGCTACCGCGTGAACTATTGGAGGCCGAATTGTTCGGCTACGAAGCTGGCGCCTTTACCGGCGCGAAAAAACGCCATCGCGGCCTGTTCGAACAGGCCCATACCGGCACGCTGTTTCTGGATGAAATCGGCGAAATGGATCTGGATTTGCAAAGCAAGCTGTTAAAAGCCGTGGAAGATTTACGTATCCGCCGGGTGGGCGGCGAAGCGGAAATCAGTATCGACGTACAAATCATCGCCGCCACCAATCTGGACCTGGTGGAAAAAGTCGCCGAAGGCGCGTTCCGCCGCGATCTCTATCATCGTTTGAACGTGATCAACATACGCATGCCGGCCTTGCGCGAACACAAGCAAGACCTGGAACAACTGGTGCCGCAATTCATCGCCGAATGCAATCGCAAATCGGCCAAGGCCGTCAATCACATTCCGGAACAAGCCTGGCAGGCACTGAAAAGTTACGATTGGCCGGGCAATATCCGCGAACTGCACAACGTATTGGAACGCTGCGTGTTGTTGTCCAACGATCACAACTTGCCGGTGGAATGGCTGCAGCTACAAGCCCCGCAAGCCGCCGCCACCCATAACGCCAAGGTCAATCAAGAAGGTGTGTTCATTCCGCTGGACGGCAGCATCAGCCTACACGAAATGGAGAAATTCATTATCCAGGAAGCCCTGAACCGCAACGACGCCAACGTCACCGGCGCGGCCCGCATGCTGGGTACCACCCGGGAAACCCTGCGCTACCGGGTGCAGAAGTATCATTTGAAATGTAAATTTTAAGAGGCGTTGGCCGGTAGCCGGGATTACTTTATTGCGGACAAAAAAATGCGCCCTGACCGCCCGAAGAACTTCGACCAACCAGAGCGCCACGTCCACACATGAGAACAGATAGGAGTAACAACACAACCTAAGTATTGCAAGGTTGATGCCAAATAGCCGAAACCTTGATTTTGCTGGATTTGTGATGTTAACAACCAATAAAAGACCGGTAGATTTGCACCAGATGCAACCGGAATTTGTCTGAAATGCACCAGGATGGCTCAGATAAAGAGCGCTTTTGAACAGCCGACATAACCCACCGTGGATGATTGTGCCCGAGAACCGCAGCGTTCTACAAAATTTGTCGGTCGTTCTCGTTCAGAGCTCGGCGATTGCACAAAATTACTCAAACGTTCGAGCTCGCCGCGAGAATGCCCGAGCTATTTTGGAGAATGGTCGAGAAAATAGCTCGGCCGTTTTACCAGCGAACTGCATCGTTCTACAAACTTTGTCGGATGTTCCCGTTCGAAGCTCGGCCATTGCACAAAATTACTCCAACGCTCGAGCTCGCCGGGAGAATGCCCGAGTTATTTTGGAGAATGATCGAGAAAATAGCTCGGCCGTTTTACCAGCAAACTACATCGTTCTACAAAATTTGTCGGCTGTTCTCGTTCGGAGCTCGGCGATTGCACAAAATTACTCCAACGCTCGAGCTCGCAGTGAGAACGCCCGAGTTATTTTGGAGAACGGCCGAGAAAATAGCTCGCCCGCTTCGCCAGCGAACCGCATTGTTCTACAAAATTTGTCGGACGTTTTAATTCGAAATTAGGCCAATTTCTAAAATACACCTAGTTATTCCTAACCACCTTGCGATCGGGATGGTTTTCGTCCCCTATGCCGCGCCGAGCACCGGAGATTTTGGCGAGAACAGCTCGTAAGGGGAGCGGCAGGGATGCCGCTCGTTTTCGGAGGGCTAGGACAGCCCTTCCGAAAACCCTCGCCAAAATCTTCGGCGCGCAGGAGAAAAGCGGCATTTGGGGTGGCCTTTTCTTTGGATACTTTCTTTTGGCCAAACAAAAGAAAGTATCGCGGTTGTCGGTCCGCGAACCGACATTAAAACCAGCCGTCGCGTTAGCGACACATAAAACCAATCACCGCGTGGGCACAAAAAGCCGTGCCCACCCTACTTGGCTACCGCGCAATCGGGATGGTTTTCGTCCCGCATGCCGCGCCGAGCACCGGAGCTTTTGAACGGATCAGCCCGAAGGGGCGCCGCAGGGATGCGGCGCGTTGACGAAGGGGCAGGAAGCCCCTTTCGGCAACCCCGTTCAAAAGCGAGGAGCGCAGGGAACAAGCGGCATCCGGGTGTCTTTTCTTTTGGATACTTTTCTTTGGACAAGCAAAGAAAAGTATCTCGGCTGTCGGGCCGGGACCGACAATAAAATAAGTCGCGGTTCAAGCATGCGTACGATTACGCTACCGCTAATCTACGCGGATTACACCAGCTACCGTGGAATTGGGATGGTTTTCTCCCCGTATGCTGCGCCGAGCACCGGAGCTTTTGAACGGATCGGCCCGTTAGGGGCGCCGCAGGGATGCGGCGCGTTGACGAAGGGGCAGGAAGCCCCTTTCGGCAACCCCGTTCAAAAGCGAGGAGCGCAGGAAATAAGCGGCATCCGGGTGGCTTTTTCTTTGGATACTTTCTTTTGGCCAAACAAAAGAAAGTATCGCGGTTGTCGGTCCGCGAACCGACATTAAAACCAGCCGTCGCGTTAGCGACACAAGACACGAAAGCCTATTAACCGCGTGGGTAGTGGAGTCGGGTTAATTCATTAATTGGGTGCTATTAAACGTTGTACTTTTTTCTGAGTTGGTTAAAATCGCGAAAAACCATTTCGACCCTTGCTGCCTTTGACTCTAGCTCGTCGAGACTCATAGCTTCTTCAAGTTCATCGCCTAGAATATGTTTCATCCACTCAGGAGAAGAAATACTTACAGGAGATCCTTTACGCATTGGGTAAAAATTCCAAGTAGCGTGGACATATCGATTTCTTAGCTCCCTGACTTCATGAGCTTGTAGAAACCATTCCTCAAATTCAGAAACTCCTTTTTTCCCTATATAGAGATGTAGCGGATCTTCTTTTAAAAGCGATTTAAACCACTTCATTTTTTTATCAAAAGATTTACTTGATAGTTTTTTAACTATTTCGTCACGGGGCAGTGGTCCAGGTATGCTTGCAATCAAAAGCCCAATATTAAGGTCTATATAATTAAAACTTCTTAGCAACTTAAAAATGGCTTTTTCAAACCTCGCATTTGGATCTTGTTCAATCATACCAATGGCTAACTATTCAGAGTATCTAGCGAATTATTATGCTATTCCAGCATACCATCTATCTTATATCTCACACCACCAACCTCGGCACCGCCGACAACAACCTCTGAGTATAAGGATGCTCCGGCGCCCCACAAACCTTAGCAGTTAAACCTTCTTCTACAATCTTCCCCTTATACATCACCACCGTCCGATCACTGAGATACTCCACCACCCCAATATTATGCGTAATAAACAACAAGGTCAGATTACGCCGACGGCGAATATCCAACAGCAATTGCAGAATTTCCGCCTGCACCGACACATCCAGCGCGCTGGTAATTTCATCACACACCACAAACTCCGGATTTAATGCCAAAGCCCGCGCCAAACCGATACGCTGGCGCTGGCCGCCGGAAAATTCGTGCGGGTAGCGCCACAGCGATTCGCGGCTGAGTTGCATGTCTTCCAGCAGTTGCCCGGCCAATTCGATACGTTCTTCTTGATTGGCGCCGATGCCGTGTACCTTCATCGGTTCGGTCAACGTGGTTTCCACCAGCAGACGCGGATTTAATGAGGATTGCGGGTCCTGAAAGGCAATCTGCATCTTGCGGCGTAACGGCCGCAGTTCGCGAGCGGACAGGCCGGTGAGCTCCTGGCCGTCGATGCGGATGCTGCCGGCGGTCGGCGGCTCAAGTTGCAATACCGCCCGGCCCAACGTGGTTTTGCCGCATCCGGATTCACCCACCAAGGCGACGATTTCACCTTGCGGAATATCCAGCGACACTTCATCCACGGCTTTTACATAATCGACAGTTTGTCGGAACAAGCCCTTTTTGATCGGGAACCAGACTTTCAAGTCACGGATTTGTAGCAAGGGCTGATCATCTGCGCTTGGCAGCGCGCCGGGCGTATTTGCCAGAGAAACAGTCTGCTTGGCCTGCCCCCGTAAACCGGCGCGCGTCAGCACCGACAGCAGTTTTTTATCGCTGTCACTCAGGCTTTCGTCATCGGCCGGGTCGGGGTCTTCGGTGTGCGGAGGCTCGACAACCGGTTTGGCCAGATTCTCCGGCACCGAGGCCAGCAGTTTTTGCGTATAGGGGTGCTGGGGATTGCGCAACACGGCTTTGCACGCGCCAACTTCCACCAGTTTGCCCTGCTGCATCACCCCCACCCAATGCGCCATCTGCGCCACCACACCAAAGTCGTGAGTGATGAACAACATGCTCATGCCGGTATCGTCCTGGAGTTTGCGCATCAAGCGCAATATCTCGGCTTGCACGGTCACATCCAGCGCGGTGGTAGGTTCGTCGGCGATCAGCAAGTGCGGCTCGCAGGCCAGCGCCATCGCGATCATCACCCGCTGGCGTTGGCCGCCGGACAGTTGATGCGGATAGTCGCGGAAGCGGCTGGAGGCGTTGGGAATTTGCACTTGTTCCAAAGCTTTGATGGTGCGCTCGGTCGCTTCCGCATCGTCCATATCGGGATGATGCAGTTGCAGCGCCTCGGTGATTTGTTCGCCTATGCTCATGACCGGATTCAACGAGGTCATCGGCTCCTGGAAAATCATCGCGATCTTTAAGCCGCGCACGGCGCGAATGCCCTGATCGTCTAGCTTTAACAAGTCCTGCCCGTTCAGCAAAATCTCGCCGCTGGGATGGGAAGATACACCGTCCGGCAACAAACGGATTACGGATAAGGCGCTCACCGACTTGCCGCTGCCCGATTCGCCGACCAAGCAAAAGGTTTCGCCTTTGGGGATACTGAAACTGATGTCGTCCACCGCCCGAACTTCGCCGCCGCCGGACCTTAAATAAGTGCGCAGATTGCGGACTTCCAACAAGGCTTGGCTCATGATTTGATCCCAGCCTTGTCGGACAGGCGCGGATCGATGGCGTCCCGAAACGCTTCGCCGATCAGATTGTAGGCGAACACCGTCATGAAAATCGAGCCGCCGGGAAACACCGCCATCCACCAGTTAAAAGTCGAGGATTTGACGGCCTGATCCAGCATCGCCCCCCAGGATGGCGCATCGACCACGCCCAAGCCCAGGAAGCTTAGCGTCGCTTCCGACAAAATCGCCCCGGCCACGCCAAAGCTGACCGCCACCAATAAGGGTGCGACGCCGTTGGGCAGCATATGCCGAAACAAAATGGACGTTAACGGCAAGCCGCTGGCGACTGCCGCCTGCACGTAATCCTGTTTGCGCAGTTTCAAAAACTCCTGCCGCACGTACCGAGCGTACCCCGACCAACCGGTGACGCCAATGATCACCATCATCATGTACAAACTGCGGCCAAAAAACGCCACGAAAGTCAGCAGTAGAAATAGCGTAGGAATGTCTTCGAAAATCTCCACCAGCCGCATGCCCAGCATATCGACGATGCCGGAAAAATAGCCCATCAAGCCGCCGACCACGATACCGATAGCCAATGCTATCCCGGACGCGATCAGGCCGATGCTCAAGGAAATCCTGCAGGCATGGATCATCCGGCTTAACACGTCGGCGCCGTTTTCCTCGGTGCCCATCAAATGGGTATGGCCGTCCGTGGCGAATGGCGCTTCCAGGCCCTTGCTGCCCAAATCGCGCAAATAGTCTACGGGCGCATAGGGTATGGGCGGCATGATCTTCCAATCCACTTGCGTGTAAGCGGCGCTGCGAAAATCGTCGTAGATCACCAGCACCGGCGGTTTGACGAAGCTATTGACCAGCAGCGCCGCCAACGCACTACCCAGCAAAAACCACAGTATCTGTTTGCCGCCGTCGATTTTTAGCCGGTACACGGCCAATGCGATGAAAAAGCTGGTCAGGATCCAGGCATCTTCCACCGACAAATATTCCAGCACCGGCGCGGAAATGACGCCGTCCTTGCTCATCAGCAAGGGCATGGAGTTGGCGAGAAAGGGCGCAAACACCGCGCAAAATATCAACAAGGCAATCCAGATCAAACCAAATTTGACGCCGACGCCGGCCAGCGTCTTGCGCCAGATGCGGGCCGAGAAGGATTCGCGGCTAACCACAGGCTTAGTCATAACTTACCCGCGGATCGGCCAGGGTGTAACAGGAATCAGCAATCAGGTAGCCAATCAAGGTCAAAAAGCCGCTGATCCAGGTAATCGACAGCACCAATTCGCGGTCGCGGCCTTTCACCGCTTCCACCGCCAACTGGCCCATGCCGTTGATGCTGAAAATATTTTCGACGATCAAGGAGCCGGCCAACAGACTGGGTAACAAGCCGGCCGAGACAGTAATCAAGGGCAGCAGACTATTGCGGAATACGTGCTTCCAGAGCACGTCGTTTTCGGCCAAGCCCTTGGCGCGGGCGGTGCGGGCGTAATCGGCATGCAGATTTTCCAGGATCGAGGTGCGGGTCAGCTTGGTCAGCGCGGCAAAGCCGCCGTAAGACAAACAAATCACAGGCAAAATCAGGTGCCAGATTCTGTCCAATAAAAAACCACGAATAAAACCGCCCTCATCCCAATGCGGCAGGAACGGCATATCTTGCGCTTCCCGACTGCTGATACCGGCGGTTGGGAACCATTGAAAGTACTGAATATTGGCAAAAAAACCCAGCAGCAATACCCCGGCCAGCATGGTCGGAATCGACCATAAAGCCAGCATCGATACGCCGGCGCCGACATCGAAAGCGCTGCCGCGCTGGGTCGCCGCTTTCATGCCGACCATGATCGCGATGATGTAGGTAAACGGCAGCGTGACCAGATTGAGTAGCAAGGTGATCGGAATCCGTTCGGCCAGAATGGCCGACACCGGCCGGCCGTATTGAAAGCTGGTGCCCAGATCCATGCCCTTGCTGAAGGAAAATTCGCCGCGCCGGCCTTGGGCATCGGTGACGAAGCCGATTGGCGAGACATTATTCAACCAGCGCAGATACTGGACCGGTGCGGGCTGATCCAGACCGTAGCGTTTGTTGTAATAATCCAGCAGGGCTTGTTTTTCCTGCGGCTTCATATCCATGCCGCCGATCAAGGTCTGCGCGCTAATGCCACCCGGCGACATAGCCATCACGCTGAACACCAATACGGTAATCCCCAACAAGGTAGGGATCATCAACAGCACGCGCCGCAGCAGGTAGGTTAACATCGGCGAATCCTTGGCCTATTGCGTGTATTTTTGCTGCGCCAGTGGCACGTAATTTTCCAACGGCAAGGAGCCGAAGTTCAAACCCAGTTTGGTCATTTGCAGGTTGTGGATGCGCTTGTCGACGAACAGAAGGCTCTTTCGGCGCATCAAAAAGGTATAGGGCTGATCTTCGTAAAGAATACGCTCGGCCTGCTGCCAGAGCGGCATGCGTTTGCTTTCGTCGACGGTGCGGCGGGCGTCATCGATTAACTTGTCCAGGGCCGGATTTTTGTAACTGACGTAGTTATCGCCTTTGCTGACGGCTTGCGAGCTGTGGAAGATTTGGTACAAATCGGTTTCGATGCCGCTGGTCCAGCCCAGGGTAATGGCGTCGAAGTCTTTTTTATCCAGATTCTCCAGCATCACCGGCCATTCTTGCGGCGTTGGAATCAACTTCACCCCGGCGCGGGCGTACAAGTCTTTCAGCAACAAAACCATGCGTTTGGTGTCTTCGTTGGCTTGAAAGTAGGTCAGTTTAAATTCGAAGGGCTGTCCGGCTTTGTCTTCCAACACGCCATCGGCATTCTTATCCTGATAGCCAGCGTCTTTCAACAGCGCTTTGGCTTTGTCCAAATCCACTTGATAAGGCTGCAAGGCCGCGTCGTGTTGTTTGCTGGCATTACTGAACGGACTGACGGCTGGCTCGGCGTAATCCAACATGACGTCCTTGATCACCCGGCTGACGTCGGTCAAATAGGTCATCGCCTGGCGCACGCGTTTGTCGGCGAAACGGGTCGGCTTACCGCCACGCTCCTGGTTCCAGCCGATGTAGCTATAGCCCACGACCGGCGGCATGTATTCGAAGTTTTGGCTCTTGGCCTGGATTTGCGGGTCTTTCTTCAGCTCCTGATATTCGACCGGACGCGCCGAGTAGGAGTCTATGTCGCCATTGCGAAAAGTGGTTAAGCGGGCACTATCGTTCTGGATGATTTTCCACAGAATCCTATGGTAGGACGGTTGCACATCACCCCAGTAGCGCTCGTTGCGCACCAGTTCTATATTGCCCTTGTCCGGCGTCCAGTTTTTCGGATCGGCCAGCCGATAAGGGCCGCTACCCAATAACAGGCCTTTGGATTCGTTGAATTTTTGCGGCTCTTTCAAATACGGCTCGTAAAAATGCTTGGGCATGATGCCGATACCGCCCGCCAAAGACAGCGCTTCGAAATAGGGTTCCTTGAAAGTAAACACCACTTCATACTTGCCGTTGGCTTTGACGCTTTTGATTTTTTCCAGATAGGCGCGCTCGCGCGGCGCCTGGATCGCATCGGTCATGATGAAATCGAAACTGAACACCACGTCGTCGGCGGTCAGCGGTTGTCCATCGGAAAAGCTCACATCCTCGCGCATCCGGAAGCTGATTACCAAGCCGTCTTCACTGATCGTCCAGTCCTTGGCAACCAAACCTTCCCATTCCAAAGTATCGGGATTGCGGGTAATCAGGCTCTCTAGCACATAACTCTGCACATTGGAGGCGTAGGCATCGCTGGACACCAGCGGGGTGATGGTTTTGAGATTGGTGCCGAACGCTTCCACGCTCCAGTCACCTTGGGCGTAATCCGGCTGACGACTGGCGGCATAAGCACGTTGAAACGCTTGTGCGACTTCGCCGCTTTTGGTCGAATTTGTTGATGCGTTTGCAGCAATCGCACCGGAAGCAATCGCCCCGCGCAATTCTCGCATATCCTTGGCTTGTTCCGACAATGCGATTTGCATCTCGCTTAATTTCAGCCATTGCCGGTCGATTTGATACATCGCCAACACGATCAGCAGAATAGTCAAACTGAGTAGCGAATAGAGAATCCAGTCTCGGGTAGTTGATTGTGTTTGCATGTTTCCAGTGTTTCGCAGAAATTAAACAGAAACTTCAGCGACGCTTTTGCTTGATGGCCAGAGCTATATGAATCGCTTCCGGGGCTTATCGATAACGCCGCCTTTGCAAAAACGCCAGGTGTCCTTACTTTTTAACCCGATGGGTAGTCGCCGCACTAGCCACCGGGGTACATCTTTACAACAAATTAGCGATCGGTGCCTCAGGATTGACTTCGGCATCATAATCCACGCCGTCTACTTCAAAACCGAACAACTTGAGAAACTCATGTTTGTAACCGGCAAAATCGCTCAATTCGTTGATATTGTCATTGTTGATTTGTTCCCACAAGGCCGTGACCTTGTCTTGCACTTGCGGTTGCAATTCTTTCAGGTCGGCGCGCAGGCGGCCGGTATCGTCCAGGATGGGATTGGCACCATACAGACTATCGCGGAACAAGCCGTTGACCTGCTCGATACAACCTTCGTGAGTTCCCTCTGCCTTCATGGTTTTGAACAATAAGGCCAGATACAAAGGCATGACCGGAATCGCCGCGCTGGCTTGGGTAACCACGGCTTTCAGCACCGATACCCTGGCATCACCACCCAAGGCAACCAATTTACTGCGAATATCGATGACACGTTTATCCAGATCCTTCTTCGCCGCACCGATGGTGCCGTCCCAATAAATATCCCAGGTGATCTTTTCGCCCAAATAGGTGTAAGCGGTGGTTTTAGCTCCTTCCGCCAATACGCCCGCTTCCGCCAGCGCATCGATCCACATTTGCCAGTCTTCACCGCCCATCACGGCAACGGTGTTATCGATTTCTTCTTGAGTCGCGGCCGGCAAGGTAAAGGATTTAATAACCTCTTTGTCGGTATCGATACCGTTTTGTACCAAATCCTTGCCAATCGGTTTTAATGTGGAGTTGTGCGTAATACCAGTTTTTGGATTAGTGCGGCGCGGCGCGGCCAGGCTGTAAATCACCAGATCGACTTTGCCCAAATCCTGTTTAATGGCGTCTATGGTTTTTTGTTTGATCTCGTCGGAAAACGCGTCACCGTTGATGCTTTTGGCATACAGGCCTTCGGCTTCGGCAAATTTATGAAAGGCCGCGGAATTGTACCAACCGGGAGTACCCGGCTTATCCGCAGTGCCTTCGCGCTCAAAAAACACACCTAGCGTTTTCGCACCCGAACCGAAAGCCGAGACAATGCGCGAAGCCAGACCGTAGCCGGTGGAAGCGCCCAGAATCAGCACATTTTTCGGGCCATTATCAATGGCGCCAAAGCTTTTCACATAGTCGATCTGCTGTTTGACATTGGCTTCGCAGCCGACGGGATGGGTGGTGACGCACATAAATCCGCGTACGCGAGGTTTGATAATCATGTTGATCCTTAAATCAAGCTATTAAAAAATTAAGTCGGGTGTCGCTGTGCCAGCGATGTTTGTTACAAACATTAAAGTTTATCCCATGAGATGGCTCAACAGGAAAATAATATCGATTGTTTCCGGAGCGAAAAACCAACTTATTCGGGCATCAGCGGCTATGTTAATAAACGTTGGTCTAAAAGCCAATGTGGGTTGAACGCGGTTAGCTTTTGGCGCACAAGGCAGCGGGAATATCGGAGCGTTTCAATGCACAGGCCCCGCGTCGCCAACGAAATTTCCTGTGATAACGGCCTAAAACATGTCGATTCGGTAACCGGTAAAACCGTTTATGCCGGCAATAAAAAAGGGAGCTTCAAGCTCCCTTTTTGTCGGTCCGCGTGACGATTTACTGTTTTTGCGTATTGATAACGATGTCGGCTTTAGTCTGCAGCGCATTCAATACCGCTTCCATCTGCGCCTTACCGAAGGCAGTAGAAATGTTTTTGGCGATCAAGGCTTGTTTGTTCTTGTCGCTATCCGACATTACGCCTTCATGTACGCTGTTGACGCTAACCACCAATTTACCCCCCTTGGCTTCATCGATCACAGCGACGCTAGGTTGACCAGCCTTCGGCTTGGCGGCTCTAAAAATCTCCTGAGTAACTGCTGCCGGCAAATCGCTAACAGTACGAGTCAGACCGTTGATTTTTTTGGTTTGCAAATGTTGCGTTTCGGCAATCTGAGCAAGAGTTTTACCGCTAGCCAATTCCTGCTTAATTTTATCGACAGTGGCGATTGCTTGTTGTTTGGCCTTATCTTGCTGGATCGCGGCAATGACCTGCGGTTTAACTTCCTTCAGTTCTCTGCTGGCGGCAGGTTGATGCGACAACATGCGTAACACCAGCACTTTGTCGCCGCCAATTTCCAGCGGCTCGCTGTTGCTGCCTTTTAACACGTCTTCAGAAAATGCCGCCGCCCGAACTTTTTCGTCCGCAGCAATGCCTTCGCCGGCCGTGCGAGTAAATGCCTCGGTCTTGCTAGTCGCTCCACCCAACAATTGCGCGACTGCCGCCAGGCTATCCGGGTTTTCGTAACTGACTTCGGCAACTTTTTCGGCCAAGGTATTAAATTTGGCTTCGGCCTGCGCTTTTTGATAAGCCTTACTGACTTCCGCTTTTACCGCTTCGTAAGGCTTCACGTCACCCGGTATCAATTCGGTGACTTTAATCAAGTGATAACCAAAAGCCGATTTAACGGGCTCGGAGACTTCACCCAATTTTAAACTGCTCGCGGCATCTTCAAAGGCTTTTTCCATCACCCCGACATTGAACAAACCCAGGTCGCCGCCATTTTTTGCGGTCAGTTTGTCGTCGGACACTTCCGCAGCGAGGGCCGCAAAATCCTTATTTTTCAAATCTTGTTTAGCTTTCAGAGCTTTTTGCAACGCCAAGTCGTCGGCAGTTTTGTCCTTGTTGAAAGCAAACAGGATATGGCTGATTTTTCTGCGCTCTTTCGTGGTGAATTGGACTTTTTGTTCTTCATAATAGGCTTTTAACTGCTCTTCGCTAGGCTTAATCTCAGCCGCCAGTTTATCCAAAGATAATTCCACATATTCGATAGCTACCTGCTCGGGAGTCTGATAGGCATCCTGATGCTGCTGGTAATAAGCGGTAATTTCTTCTTCGCCAGGTTGCTGGCTGACCGGCGTTAACGGCACGGTCAAATATTCGACGTCGCGAGTTTGGTTCTGAATTTTAAAGAAGTTATTGATTTCCACTGGCGTCACAAAGCTGCTATCAACCACGGCACGTTGAAACTGCTCCATGACCAAGGCTTTCTTGATACGGTTGACGAACTCGGCGGAAGACATGCCTTGCGAACCGAGCATAGTCTGATATTGAGTCTTATCAAACTTGCCGTCTTTTTGGAAATACTCCAGGGTTTGAATGAAATCCCTGGCGGTATCGTCGCTAACCAACAGGTTTTGATCCTGAACGTACTGCAACAACACTTCGTCGCGAACCAGCTTTTCCAAGGCCTGTTTTTTCAGCGTCTCTTCGTCGAACTTCATGCCCGCCAGATTTTGCGCATACTGCTGATAGGCCTGATTGACATCGCGCTGATAAAACTCCTTGTCCCCTACCGACACCACTGGCGCTTCTTTACCGCCGCCAAGATAGTTTTGGATGCCCCACAATCCGAAAAGCACACAAATCAAAATCAATATGATCGATGCAAACAGACCGTGCACCTTTTCTCTAATCTCTAAAAGCATAAACGCTGTCCTTAAACAGTATTAAACCCGATCGCTTCAGGCCATAAAATTAACAGGCAAAAAAAAACCTCGGACCATACGGCCCGAGGTTTCTGTTTTGGCGGAGCGGACGGGGCTCGAACCCGCGACCCCCGGCGTGACAGGCCGGTATTCTAACCAACTGAACTACCGCTCCAAAGTCTGGTGGGTGCTGAGGGGTTCGAACCCCCGACCCTCGCCTTGTAAGGGCGATGCTCTCCCAGCTGAGCTAAGCACCCGACTAAAGAGCGGCTAGTTTACAGCATCTTTTAAAGATTTGCCAGCTTTAAATGAAGGAATTTTTGCAGCTTTGATAGTAATCTCTTCGCCGGTTTGCGGATTACGGCCTTTACGCTCTGCTCTTTCTTTAACATCGAACGTGCCGAAGCCGACCAAGGCAACGGAATCGCCTTGTTTCAAAGCATCTTCTACTGCTTTGATAAAGCCATCTAAAGCGCGACCAGCATCGGCTTTAGTTAACTGGGACGCACTGGCGATTGCATCGATAAGTTCCGATTTATTCATTTATTTCCCCTTAGGATGTCGTTGTATTAATTATGCTCAGCAAACAAATGCTTGGATTTGCCCACTAACCGGTTTTCCACCAACCCGATTTACAGCCTCTCCTGGTGCGAGAGGCCGACATTTATATCAATCGCCTACAAGCGATGTCAAGCACTGAAGTCGGCGGAAGCCACGATCCTGATGGTTTCCGCCGATTCGACTCGACTCGACTTTTAATGTGCAACAACACCCGGCTTTTTTACCTCCGCCTTGGTGGCGGCAGTTTCAGTTATTTCAGTCACCGGAATTGCCGCAATCGGGGTGGGCATATGCTGTAAAGCTAATTCCAACACTTCATCTATCCAACGGACACACTTAATCGCCAAATTGCGTTTGATGTTTTCGGGGATCTCGGCGAGATCTTTTTCGTTTTCCGCGGGAATCACCACGGTCACAATACCGCCGCGATGCGCAGCCAGCAGTTTTTCTTTTAATCCGCCAATCGGCAACACCTCACCGCGCAACGTGATCTCGCCGGTCATCGCCACATCAGCACGCACCGGAATTTTGGTCAGTGCGGAAATGATAGCGGTACACATCCCGATGCCCGCGCTCGGCCCGTCTTTTGGCGTAGCGCCTTCCGGAACGTGGATATGGATGTCGTTTTTCTGAAACACATCACTGTCGATACCCAAAATATCAGCCCGGCTCCTAACTACCGTAACCGCGGCTTCAATAGACTCCTTCATCACATCGCCGAGCTTACCGGTCGCTAGCTGTTTGCCCTTGCCCGGCATCACCGCCGTTTCAATAGTCAATAACTCCCCGCCAACTTCGGTCCATGCCAAACCGGTGACTTGACCAACTTGATCGTTGTCTTCGGCCATACCGTAGCTAAACCGCCGCACACCCAGATATTTATCCAGCGTTTTTTCGGTAACCGCGGTACGGCTTTTCCTGGATTTCAATAACAGGTCCTTCACGACTTTCCGGCAAATTTTCGAGATTTCCCGTTCCAGTCCACGCACCCCTGCTTCCCGAGTGTAGTAACGGACAATGTCCTTAACTGCCGCTTCGGAGATATGAATTTCAGATTCCGCCAAACCGTTGTTTTTGATCTGCTTCGGAATTAAAAAGCGCATAGCTATATTGATTTTTTCATCTTCGGTATAACCGGCCAAGCGGATGATTTCCATCCTGTCCATCAAGGCAGGCGGGATATTCATGGTATTAGCGGTAGCCACGAACATTACGTCGGACAAATCGAAATCAACTTCCAGATAATGATCCGAGAAGGTGTGGTTTTGCTCGGGATCAAGCACTTCCAATAGCGCAGACGCCGGGTCGCCGCGAAAATCCGCCGCCATTTTGTCGATCTCGTCCAGCAAGAACATGGGGTTACGGGTTTTGATTTTCGATAAATTTTGCAGAATCTTACCGGGCATCGAACCTATATACGTACGCCTATGCCCACGAATTTCCGCTTCGTCCCTTACCCCGCCTAATGCCATCCTCACATACTTGCGGTTGGTAGCCCGCGCAATCGACTGGCCGAGAGAGGTTTTACCAACCCCTGGAGGTCCGACCAAACACAGGATAGGCCCTTTCAACGCCTTGACCCGCTGTTGAACCGCAAGATATTCGAGTATTCGCTCTTTCACTTTATCCAGGCCGTAATGTTCGGCTTCCAACACCTCTTCGGCAACTTTCAAATCGTGCCTAACCTTGGTTTTCTTTTTCCAGGGCACGTTGACCATCCAATCGATGTAGTTGCGTACTACTGTCGCCTCCGCCGACATCGGCGACATCATTTTCAGTTTATTCAGCTCGGCCGTCGCCTTGGTTTTCGCTTCGGCGGACATACCCGCCGCGGCAATTTTTCTTTCCAGCTCTTCTATCTCGTTACTGGCTTCATCCATCTCGCCCAGCTCTTTTTGAATAGCCTTCATTTGCTCATTCAAATAGTATTCGCGCTGATTTTTTTCCATCTGCTTTTTAACGCGGCCGCGAATTTTCTTTTCCATCTCCAGAATATCGACTTCGCCTTCCATCAAGGTCATCAAATTTTCCAGCCGCTTGGCGACATCCACCATTTCCAGCATCAGCTGTTTTTCTTCAACCTTTAAGGCCATATGCGCCGCCATGGTGTCGGCCAATCGGCTTGGGTCGTCGATACCCGCCAGTGAATTGAGCACTTCGGGCGGAATTTTATTATTCAATTTTACGTACTGGTCGAACGAGTTAATCGCCGTACGCTGCAAAACTTCCGCTTCCTGTTCGGAAATATTCAGCTCATCGCTCAACTCAATCACGTTGGCTGCACAGTAGTTATCGACTTCTTGATATTTCGTCACCGAGCAGCGCTGACTACCCTCAACCAACACTTTCACGGTGCCGTCCGGCAATTTCAATAATTGCAGGATATTGGCCAAGGTGCCGACTTTATACAAGTCGTCAAAGCCCGGCTCATCCACATCGGCCTGCTTCTGGGCAATCAACAACACTTGCTTGTCTTGTTTAATAGCGGCATCAAGAGCATCGATCGACATGCCTCTACCGACAAACAATGGAATCACCATATGCGGATAGACCACCACGTCCCGTAACGGCAAGACAGGAATTAATTCATCTTTGGTATTTGACTCGGTCATTTCATTTGCTCCCTTGAGCAGCTCAAAACATTAGATGTCATCCTATATGAGGATGAACTCCCAGAAAACAAGTATCTTTAATTTCGGGCAAAAAAAAAGGGGGCTTTGCTGGCAAAGCCCCCTTCAATTTGATTATTTCGCCGGAATAACGCGAAGATGATTCAAAACGCCATACTTAAGAAGCGTCCGAAACCACCAGCTTTTGTTCGGCTTCGTATACCAAAATTGGCTCCGAATTACCCAAAATGACGTTCTCATCGATCACGACTTTCGATATTTTGTCGTTGGAAGGTAGTTCGTACATGGTATCCAACAACACGTTCTCGACTATCGTGCGCAAGCCTCTGGCACCGGTTTTTCTTTCCATCGATTTACGCGCAATCGCCGCCAACGAATCGTCCCGAAACTCCAACTCCGCACCTTCCATTTCAAACAAATGCTTGTATTGCTTGATCAAAGCATTTTTAGGCTGAGTCAGAATCTGGATCAACGCGGCTTCATCCAGCTCATCCAGCGTAGCGATAACCGGCAGACGGCCAACAAACTCCGGAATCAAGCCATATTTGATCAAATCCTCGGAGCGCACGTCGGCAAAAATCTCGCCGACATTTCGCTTATCGTCCTTGGTTTTAACTTCCGCAGAAAAACCGATACCACCCTTCTCGGTGCGATGTTTAATGACTTTATCCAAGCCCGCAAACGCGCCACCGACAATGAACAGGATATTTGCAGTATTAACCTGCAAGAAATCCTGTTGCGGATGCTTGCGACCGCCTTGCGGCGGTACGGAAGCAACAGTACCCTCGATAAGCTTCAACAAGGCCTGTTGTACACCTTCGCCGGATACGTCGCGAGTAATGGATGGATTATCGGATTTGCGGGAGATTTTATCGATTTCGTCGATATAAACGATCCCGGTCTCCGCTTTTTCAACGTCGTAATCGCACTTTTGCAGAATCTTCAAAATGATGTTTTCGACATCTTCACCGACATAACCGGCTTCGGTCAGCGTCGTGGCATCTGCTATCGTGAAAGGCACATCCAGCAATCTGGCCAAGGTTTCGGCTAACAAGGTTTTACCGGAACCGGTAGGCCCGATCAGCAAGATATTGCTTTTCGCCAACTCGACTTCATTCTTTTTGCTGTTGCTGCGCAAGCGTTTGTAATGATTGTAAACAGCTACGGCCAGGATCTTTTTTGCATTTTCCTGCCCGATTACATAACCGTCCAACTCTTGCTTGATTTCCTTCGGCTTAGGCAATGCAACGCCAGCCACCGACATTTCGTCTTCCAGCAACTCATCCCTGATAATGTCATTGCACAATTCCACACATTCGTCGCAAACATAAACGGATGGCCCTGCAATCAGCTTCCTGACTTCATTTTGACTTTTACCGCAAAAAGAACAGTAAAGAAGTTTTTCATCGTCTTTACCTTTCTTGTCTCTACTCATAGACAGACTCCACCGTGATACATTGCCTCGTCATGGCGATGAAATATATCAAAAACCAACATTCAAATCACTCCGCACTCTAGACGAGGCAACGCGACACTTATCAAGCAATACGACTAGTCAATACTTTATCTATCAAGCCATAGTCAACCGCTTGCTGAGAGCTCAGAAAATTATCCCTATCCGTATCTTGCTGAATTTTTTCCAGCGGTTGCCCGGTATGATGAGCCAGGATTTTATTCAATCGGTCACGGATAGCCAAAATCTCTCGGGCATGAATATCAAAATCCGATGCCTGGCCTTGAAAACCGCCCAAGGGCTGATGAATCATCACCCTGGAGTGAGGCAAGCAATAGCGTTTACCATTGGCACCACCCGCCAACAACAGAGCCCCCATACTGGCGGCCTGACCGATACACATGGTGCTGACATCCGGTTTGATAAATTGCATGGTGTCGTAAATCGACATACCCGCTGTCACTGAGCCGCCGGGAGAGTTAATATACAAATGTATATCCTTATCCGGGTTCTCGGACTCCAAGAACAGCAATTGCGCTACCACCAGATTAGCCGAGTAATCTTCCACTTGGCCGACTAGAAAAATTACCCGTTCTTTCAGCAAACGGGAATAAATATCGAACGATCTTTCCCCACGGGCTGTTTGTTCAACCACTATAGGCACTAGACCGCCCGCCGCTTGCGGCGCCATCATTTCGCTCATCACATTTTGGTTAAACACGTTTAGCCCTCATTCGTTACTGTTTTTCCATGACATCATCAAAACCAACTGTTACGTCGGTGATTTTAGCCTGACTAACAATCCATGCAACAGCTTGATCTTCTAAAACCATCTGTTGCACATCATTTAGACGGGCCTTGTCGGCATAATACCAGTTCACAACGTCTTCGGGGCGCTCATAACTCTTCGCCATATCATCAATTACCGCACGTACTTTATCGGCATCGACCTTGATGTCATTTTTTTGAATGATTTCTCCCAGAATCAAGCCCAAGGCCACTCGGCGCTTGGCCTGACCTTCAAAAGCATCCCTAGGCAAATTCAGGTCTTCCAACTTTAAACGCATGTTTTTCGCGCGTTCGGCGTAAGGCTTCATCAACGCTTGAATTTCTTGATCGATCAACGCGTTAGGCATCGCTATCACGATGTTTTCGTACAACGCATCCATCACCGCATTTTTCAACTTGTTTTTCAGGCCTTGGTTCAGCTCTCTTTCCATGTTGGCACGAACATCGGTACGGAAACTTGCCGCATCGCCATCTTCAACACCATAAGCCTTGATAAATTCCGCATCGACGACCGGTAAAACCGGCTCTTCGACTTTAACCAACTCGATCTCAAACTCGGCAACCTTACCGGCTAATTTTTCGCTGTTGTATTGCTCTGGAAATGTCACTGAAAAGGTTTTGGTCGCACCGGCAACCAAACCTTTCAATTCATCTTCAAAGCCGGGAATCATTTGTTTGCCGCCGATTTCCACCTGGTAGTTTTCGACCTTACCGTCGGTAAAATTCTCGCCATCGGCCACGCCGGAGAAATGAATGGTTACCCGATCAGCATCCTGCGAAGCGCGCTCGACAGTGTTCCAGGTTTTCTTTTGCTGGCGCAGTTTTTCGATCATGTTATCGACATCGGCCTCCTCCACGGTTGCGGAAGGACGATCTACTTTTAATTCGCTAACACCGTCCAGAACGATCTCCGGATAAACTTCGAACTCTGCAATGTATTCAAAACCTTCGGTTTTTTCGGTAGGCTGAATATGCGGATGACCGGCAGGATTCAAATCTTGTTGCTGCAGTGCTTCGAAATAAGTCGTTTGAATCAAGTCACCGGTTACTTCATTTCTAACTCTATCGGCGTAAAGCTTTTTAACCATGCTCGTTGGGACTTTCCCCGGACGGAAACCGTCCACTTTGACTTCGCGAGCGAGTTTTTTAAAGCGAGTTTCCATTTTTTCCTGAACCACGGCATCAGGAATGCTAACAGTCATTTTTCGGCTTAACTCTGATGTCTTCTCGACAGAAACTTGCATTGCACTACCTCAAAAAATTAAAGATACGGTTTTATATTTTGGGAGACCTGCCGGCGATGTTTAAATCTGGGGAACTTAAGGTCGTATCGTTACGAATAACGCAGAAATGGTGCGAGCGGGGAGACTCGAACTCCCACGGGGTTACCACTGGAACCTAAATCCAGCGCGTCTACCAATTTCGCCACGCTCGCTAAATAATTGAACGCGGCATTATAATCAGCCGCACCCTCAAAGACAACCTTATATTACCGACATCCCGCATGCATTCTTATCTTTCCCGCTCCATTTTCGGCATAGTTTTCCTTGTAGCACTCAACAGCGCGGGAGCGTCGGCAAACGCGCTTACAGAGTTCAACCACCAAATCACATTTGTAGATCAACAACGTATCGTCTACGTGGCTATTGCCGCTAACGAAAGCGAACGCGAACACGGATTGATGTTTCGTCAGGCACTTGCCGAGGACCAGGGCATGCTATTTGTCTATCCGGATCAGAGCCAACGTGCAGTGTGGATGAAAAACACCTTGCTGGCATTGGATGTGGTGTTTTTATCGGGAGACGGCCGGATTGCAGCGCTGCTAAAAGACTTACAGCCTTGCTCCAAAGATCCCTGCAGGATTTATAATTCCAAAGTCCCGGCCAGATACATACTGGAACTGCCAGCCGGCTTTATCGACAAACACGCAATCAAGATCGGGCAAACAGTGACGCTTCCCTAGACTTACACCGGCCCGTTTACATCGCCCGGATCACCCTCGTAAGGCGTGGCGTATTTGCACTCTTTCTGCGGGCAGACTTTTTCGGTTCCGCGGCGCTTAGTGGTTTTTAAGGTCAAAATCGGCCAGTTGCAGTCCGGGCAACTCTCCTTAATCGGCGCATCCCACAAGGCATAATCGCATTTTGGGTATTCCGAGCAGGAATAAAAAATCTTCCCGCTACGCGCCTTTCGCTTCAGGATTGCGCCTTTTTTGCATTGCGGACACTCGACACCGGTATCGGATGGCTTTTCCAGGGGTTCGATGTGTTTACATTTCGGATAAGCGCTACAACCGACAAACTTACCGTATTTCCCGGTTTTTATCACCAGCGTCGACTCGCACTTCGGACACACCCGCCCTTCCACCACTTCAGGCTCGGCCGATGTGGCACCGGCATTATCGTCACCCAGATTTCGAGTGTATGAGCAGGTCGGATAATTGGTACATCCAATAAAGCGGCCGTTGCGGCCCAAGCGAATCGACAGCGGACTGCCGCAGTCCGGGCACTGCTCGTCGATGCTCTCCTGCGTCACATCCTTGCGCTGCACGCTTTCTTCTTTCTCGTTGATCAACTGCGTGAACGGCCGCCAGAAGTCGTTCATCAACGGAATCCAATCCTTCTCGCCGCGCGACACCGCATCCAGATCGTCTTCCAGATTGGCGGTAAAACTATAGTCGACGTATTTCGTGAAATGCTCGGTCAAGAACTTGTTAACGATGCGCCCCACGTCGGTCGGGTAAAATCGCTTGTTGTCGATCGTCACATATTCGCGGTTTTGCAAGGTCGAGATAATCGTCGCGTACGTAGACGGCCGGCCGATGCCATGTTCTTCCAAGGCTTTTACCAAGCTCGCCTCGCTGTAGCGTGGTGGTGGCTCGGTAAAATGCTGGGTTGCCGCGATGTCGTTCAGCACCACCGGCCGCCCTTCTTCCATCGGCGGCAACAAACTGTCCTGATCGTCGGCGGCTTCCTTGCTGTCGTCTACACCTTCCAGATACACCTTCATGAAGCCGGGATTAGTCACCACGGAACCGGTAGCGCGAAATACATTTTTCTCGCTGCCGCAATTGAGATCCACCGCCACTTGGTTCAAGGTAGCGTGAATCATCTGGCAGGCGACTGTGCGTTTCCAGATCAAGTCGTAGAGCTTGAATTGCTCGGCACTGAGCCGGTTTTTCACCTGCTCGGGCAAGCGCTGCACGGACGTCGGCCTTATGGCTTCGTGCGCTTCCTGAGCGTTTTTAGATTTGGTTTTGAAACGGCGCGGCTCTTTTGGCACATCGTCGGCACCGTATTTTTCCGCGATCAGCGCGCGAATATCGGCAAGCGCCTCTTCGGCCAGATTGACCGAATCGGTACGCATATAAGAAATCAAACCGACGGTTTCTCCGCCCAAATCGATGCCTTCGTACAACTGTTGCGCGACCATCATCGTGCGCTTGGTGGTAAAACCCAGCTTACGGGCCGCTTCCTGTTGCAAAGTCGAAGTGATAAACGGCGGCGCAGGGTGTTTATTGCGTTGTTTTTTCTCCGTTTTGGCAACGATCAACTGACCGTCAGCGGCATCCAACAAGCTTTGTTTGACTTGGTTGGCTTGCACTTCGTCGGTAAAACTGAACTGATTCAGCTTTTCGCCATTGAAATATGTGAGCTTGGCTTTGAACGGTAGCCCCTGCGCGCTGGCTTCAGCCGTATGCGACCAGTATTCTCGGGTTTTGAACGCTTCGATTTCCATTTCGCGCTCGACGATCATCCGCAAAGCCGGACTTTGCACACGGCCGGCCGATAAGCCTCGACGGATTTTCTTCCACAGCAACGGCGATAAATTAAAACCGACTAGATAGTCCAGAGCGCGCCGCGCCTGTTGGGCGTTGACCAGATTATTGGATAATTCGGTGGGATGGGCGATAGCCTCGGTGACGGCTTTTTTGGTGATTTCATGAAACACCACCCGCAACACTTCCTTGTCTTTTAACAGCTTTTTTTCTTTAAGATGCTCGAACACATGCCAGGAAATCGCCTCGCCTTCTCTATCCGGGTCAGTCGCGAGATAGAGCGTATCGACGTTCTTGATGGCTTTGCCTATCTCTTGCAGATGGCGCTGGTTGCGGTCGATCACCTGATATTTCATCGCAAAACCGTTTTCCGGGTCTACCGCTCCCTCTTTGGGAATCAAATCGCGGACGTGGCCGTAAGAGGCCAATACCTGGAAGTCCTTACCCAGATACTTCTCTATGGTTTTGCATTTGGCCGGTGACTCTACAATGACTAAACTTTTGCTCATGCTGTCCGTAGAAAAATCAATGTAAAGAAGTGGGTATCAAATCGTAAACTATATCTTCCATTCGGGAAAAAGCGGCGCTATCGCCGGGTTGACTCAATAACACCATCAATACAATCCATTTCAATTTATCCAGCGTAATATTCTCGTCTTTCAAGGCCATCGCCCGATCAATGGCAATCTCGCGATTAATCGGCGTCAGGATGCCGCTGTGTTCGAGGTACATCAAGAAATTACGGCATTCCATATCGAACACGGAAATTTCCTGGCCGCTAAAAATGCGGAACGAAGAGGAAACCGCCGGTGTGATGCTCTCAATTTCGGCCAAAGACTCCAGCCAATCGAACGCCTTATTGACATCAGGCTGTTGAAAACCCGCATCCAGCAGCTCGCTGGCAATCACTGCAGTATCCGGATAGTTATCACTGTCACCATCCAGATAATTTTCAAACAGATAAATGAGCACATCGAAAATATCTTCTTTCATTAGAACCTTTATTTGATTCGGAGGTAGCCACCACCGGCAAGTGCGGCTATGTAGCCCTGCAACTCCAGCACCAACAGCATCGAGGAAACTTCTTCCACCGACCAACCACTTTCTTGCACCAGAGTATCGACCGTTGTGGGGCTGTATGGAATCAATTTCAATAGATTTTGTTGCTCCAGGTCAAGCGAAGTCTGCGTTAATTCAGACTCAGCTCGCATATACCTTTGATTATAATGACCTAATTCTTCAAAAATATCTTGCGCGGTTTCCACCAATTTGGCTCCTTGGCGAATTAATGCATTGCATCCGCGCGCCAAAGGGTTATGAATCGAGCCGGGAATCGCAAAAACTTCCCGATTCTGCTCAAGCGCCAAACGCGCGGTAATCAGCGAACCACTTTGCTGGGCAGCCTCAACCACCAACAAGCCGACGCACAAACCGCTGATGATGCGGTTTCGTCTGGGAAAATGATTGGCTTTGGCGTTGGTGCCGGGTGGAAACTCGGAGACCAAGGCACCATGCTCGACGATTTGAGTAGCCAGCTGTTTATGACACGCGGGATAAACCCTATCCAAACCGGTACCGGCCACGGCTATGGTTTGCCCGTTTACGTTTAACGCACCTTGGTGACTAGCCGCATCGATACCCAAAGCCAAACCGCTAGTCACGGTAAAGCCGGCCTCGGCTAAAACCTCGGCAAATTTAATCGCGGTACTAACGCCAACCGGCGAGGGATTGCGACTGCCAACCATGGCCAATTGCGGCTCCTGTAGCAAAGCCGGATTGCCTTTTACGAATAGTATTGGAGGGGGATTTGCGATCTCTCGCAGTTGCGCCGGATAGTCGGCATCATCCAAGGTCAAGGCGTAATTCCCGGCTTGCTCCAGCCAGCAAATATCGTCTTCGACCTTTTGCCAATCCGTTTTTTGCAGAGCCTCGATCAGCTTTTCGCTGAAACCCAAGCCAGTTAAAGTGGCTCGCGAAGCCGAGAATATCTGTTCGGGTTCTAGATGCACCAGCAAGCGCTGAATGGCCTGACTGCCGACGCCTGGACTACGCAGCATCGCCAGCCAGTACTTGATTTGCGGATTGAGCGCGGATGCCAAAACAGGTTAAAGAACAAACCAGCGCGGCTCAAACCAACCCGTTTGAATATCGTTAGCGCGGGAATTCATCAGGGCGTCTGCACCCTATCCAACGTGTGCATGGCAGCAGTTGCCTGCATCACCAACGCATAGCTGACGCGCTCGAACGGCCGGAATACCATCAACACACCGGCTAGCTCGTCCGGCATTTTCACCGCCACCGCTTCCTGGGATTGATACCTATCCACAACGACATGTCCTCTGCGGTAAACATCCAAGGTATGCCCCACCTCCAAACCGTCGGCAGTACCTTTATCAATAACTACCACATCGTGTTGACCGATCTGCGATACGCCGCCCTTCACCTGAATGATACTACCCACCACCTGATGATTCGGCGGCCTGGGGAAATAATTCAATGCTAACTCGCCCTCGGAAGTAGGCATCAAACGGTCGCCGCGTTGAATTTCCATATCGGATTTATTAATCAGCAAGGTTGCCGGGTCACCCGGTTCTTGCAGCGTGGTATCTGCGATATATTGCGCCTCGTAACCCAAAATCTCCTTGGTTACCGGGCTGACATAAGCCTTGCCCTGCCGATAAATGGTGTACCCCAGCCCCGGCGGATTTTCGATGGCCCGGACGTAAACTCCGTCTCCGGCACCGACGATCAAATGTTCGCCGACAAAACCGATGACATAAGGCGCGTGCTGCAACTCTTCCGCGGTTACGACTTTCGGCGAATTCAAGAATTGCACGATCGCATCGCTGGGAATCATCTTAATGGCTTGATCAAGCTCCGACTCGCGCACCCGCGGCAACAGCTTTTCGTCGTTACCGTCCGGCGACAAACTCAGACGCGGCACGCCGTTTACATAAGAAAAGTACAAGGTGTCGCCCGGATAAATCCAATGCGGGTCCTTGATTTGCGGATTGTTATGCCATAGCTGCGGCCATTCCCACGGATGCTGCAAAAATTTCCCGGAAATGTCCCACAAGGTATCGCCTTTTACCACCGTGTACTGATCGGGATGATTGGGGTTTATTTTCAGCTCATCGGCCCAAACCACAGCGGCAAAAACCAGCGGTATCAATATTCCCAGTATCGCGCGAAAAAACATAATTTATCCTGCCACAGGCTATAAAACCATTCAAAATCCGTTAGACGAACCGTCTAAACGCAAGATCGGCAAGCGCCAATGCTTTGTGCATTCCGCTTAGCCTAATTTGAAACAATTGCGTAAAAATCAACAATCGATTTGCCGCACAGTTTAGATTAATTCGCGCATTATGCCAGCACACCCCGTTCCGGCCTAACCCAAGCCGGCGACGCGGATGCTTAGCGACGCCGTCAGCATAACACCACCGGTATTTAGTCTTCACGTTCAAACCCAGGGCAATTTCGGATAAAATCGCAGCATTACAGTTAGCAAGTGGAGTGATGGGTGAGTATTCTTACAATTCTGGAGTTTCCCGATAAACGGCTACGTACAGTCGCCGCCGAGGTGGACACAGTCGATGACGGCATCAAGACCTTGGTCGATAACATGATAGAAACCATGTATGCCGCCAAGGGAGTAGGCTTGGCCGCAACCCAGGTAAACGTACATAAACGCGTTATAGTGATGGATGTCAGCGAGAATAAGGACGAACCGATCTGCCTGATCAACCCGCAAATCATCGAGCGCGACGGTGTCGAAGAATCCGAGGAAGGCTGCCTGTCGGTACCCGGCTTTTTCGAAAAAGTCAGTCGCGCCGAACATATCAAAATCAAGGCACTTAACCGTGACGGCGAAAGCTTTGAATTGGAAGCCCGCGAATTGCTGGCGGTCTGCATTCAACATGAAATGGACCACCTGGAAGGCAAGCTATTCGTCGATTATCTGTCGGCTTTCAAACGCAACCGCATCAAAGCCAAGCTGGATAAAATTCACAAGTCGCAGGGCCAATAAGGACATCCCATGAAAATCGTGTTTGCCGGTACGCCGGATTTTGCGGTCCCAACCCTGCGGGCCTTGCTGGATTCACCGCATCAAGTCTGCGCGGTGTATACTCAACCCGACCGGCCGGCCGGCCGTGGCCGCAAGCTGACCGCCAGCCCGGTCAAGGAACTGGCCGTAACCGCCAACATCCCGGTGTATCAGCCGGAAAACTTCAAAAGCCCGGAAGCAATTGCGCAATTAGCGGTCCTGGATGCCGATTTAATGGTCGTCGTGGCTTACGGCCTGATTTTGCCGCAAGCGGTATTGGATATTCCCAAACGGGGCTGCATTAACGTCCACGGCTCGCTGCTACCGCGCTGGCGCGGCGCGGCGCCGATTCACCGGGCAGTGATGGCCGGCGACGCTAAAACCGGCATTACCATCATGAACGTGGTAAAAAAACTCGACGCCGGCGCCATGCTTTACAAAGCCGAATGCCCGATCAGCGCCGACGCCACCTCCAGCAGCCTGCACGATCAATTGGCGCAAATGGGCGCCGAAGGGCTGGTCAAGGTTGTCGACCAGATAGCCAGCGGTTCGCTACATTCAGAGCCGCAAGACGAGGCCCTGGTTACATACGCCCATAAACTGGAAAAACAGGAATCGAACTTGGACTGGCAAAACTCGGCTGTAGAGCTGGATCGTAAAGTGCGCGGCCTGAATGCCTGGCCGGTGGCGCAAACCTTGTATCAAGGCCAAGTACTGCGGGTCTGGCGCAGCCAAGTGCTCGATAAAGCCGCCGAGCAAGCACCCGGCACCGTCGATTGTAAGGAACACGCACTGGACGTAGCCACCGGCGACGGCGTATTACGCCTATTGGAAGTGCAACTCCCCGGCGGTAAACGCATAGCCGGCAAGGATTTTATGAATGCCCACCCCTCCGACCGCGTTATTCTTGGCTCATGAATCTGCGCGGTTGTTCGGCACAGATACTCGCGCATGTCCTTAGCGACGGCCAATCACTGACCGCCGCCCTGGAACACGGCCTACCCAAAATCAAGGATGTCAAAGACCGGGCTTTCGTCCAGGCCTTATGCTACGGCGTGATTCGCCATTATTACGCTTTGGATTTTATGCTGGGCCGCCTGCTCAGCAAGCCGCTCAAACAGAAAGACGGCGATATTAAAGCCTTGCTGCTGATCGGCCTGTATCAACTGCAACATATGCGGGTCAAATCGCACGCCGCCGTATCGGAAACGGTAGCAGCCACCAGCCACAAACCTTGGGCCAAATCCTTGGTTAACGCGATACTCAGACAATATTTGCGCGATGCCGAGACGTTGCAACAAGCCTGCGCCGGAGACAACCAGGCCCACTACAATCACCCGAGCTGGATAGTGGATTTGCTCAAGCACGACTGGCCGGAACATTACGAGAAAATCCTGCACGCCAACGACCAGGCGCCGCCGATGGCCTTGCGCGTCAACCTGCTGCAAGGCAACCGAGCCGCTTATCTGGACGAACTCACCGCGCAAGGTATCGCCGCGCAACCGGTAGACTGTTGCGAGACCGCGATAAGGCTCGACCAAGCCCTGGCCGTCGAGCAGTTGCCGGCATTTACTCAAGGCCGCGTATCGGTACAGGACAGTGCCGCGCAACTGGCGGCTGCGCTGCTCGATGTGCTACCTGGCCAGCTAGTGCTGGATTTATGTGCCGCACCGGGCGGCAAGACTGCGGCCATTCTGGAGCGCCAACCGGCCTTGGCCGGACTGCTGGCGATCGATGTCGATCCACAACGCTTACAACGCGTTACCGACAATTTACAGCGCTTAAACTTGCATGCCGATACCTTGACCGCCGACGCCAGTGAGCCGGTGTCATGGGCTGGCGAGCGCCGATTCGACCGGATACTGCTGGACGCCCCCTGCTCCGGCTTCGGCGTGATTCGCCGCCATCCCGACATCAAGTTGCTGCGCCGCGCCGACGATATTGCCACCCTGCAAGCCCTGCAAGCCAAGATCCTCAATAACGCCTGGCAATTGCTGAAACCCGGCGGCATCTTGGTGTATGCCACCTGCTCGGTATTGAAACAGGAAAACGAAGAGCAAATCGCCGCGTTCCTGGCCCAACATGATGATGCCAGTGAAATCCGCATCGACGCGCACTGGGGCATGACCCGCCCGCACGGCCGACAAATCATCACCGGCGACCGGCAAATGGACGGCTTTTATTATGCCAAGCTATATAAAGCCGCTTAGCTTCGGATTCTTGATGCTTTGCCTGCAAATTGCGCCAGGCATGGCCGAAGCCGGCGATTACGCCGCGCGCATCGAGTATGCGGAGTTGAATCATATCGATCACGGTTATGACGTGCAGGCTCATATCGATTACCGGCTTAGCCCGACTGCCAAGGAAGCCTTGCACAAAGGCGTGCCATTGACTTGGGATGTAACGATAGAACTGCGCCAGCCCGGCATGCTTTGGGACACGATAATTCATAATCGCAAGCTGACTTACAGCCTGCAATTCCATGCCCTGCTCAACCAGTATGTGGTGCAAACCCCCTTCGACCGCAGCGAAATGTTTTTAACATTGAGCGCCGCAATGAATTTCATGGCGGCCGTGCATGACAACACGCCAATTCCCGCCGAACTCGTGGCAGCAGGCAAGCCTTACCTGCTGGCCGTAAAAACTCAGTTCAACCGCGAATTGCTGCCGATACCGCTGCGCCCGGTCGCCTATCTCGATAACCGCTGGTTTCTTTCTAGCGCCTGGTACACATGGCCCATTCAAAAATAAAGTTACCGGCCAGCGCCACCATTATCCTGCTGTTCGGCTTCGTATTGCTGTCGCTGCAATTGATGAGCAGCGCCACCCAGGAATCGTCGGAACTCGGCGAAATGTATTCCTGGCTGTTGGTAATCAACACGCTGGGTTCGGTAATTCTGCTCGGCTTGGTCGCTTTCAACGCCTATTCGCTGGTACGAGAGCTGAAGAAAAAAGAAGCTGGCTCCCGACTCACCACCCGCATGGTGTCCTTGTTCGTATTGCTAGCCTTGGCACCCGCCGCCATCGTGTTTTATTTCTCCGTGCAATTTCTGCATCAAGGCATAGACAGCTGGTTTAACGTGGAAATTGACCGGGCCATGGACGATGCGTTGGAGTTGAGCCAGTCCTCGCTGAATCAGCGCATGAACTGGCATATCAAGCAGACCAAACAGATGGCCGACCAACTCCGCGATAAATCGGAAGCCTTGATCGCGATGGAAGTCGGCTCCTTATGGGCAGACTCAGGCGCGTTGGAGATAGCGGTATTTTCCAATCAAGGTCGCGTACTAGCTTCCAGCAGCGTCAATCCCAGCGATATTTTGCCGCATCTGCCCGATGAACAAATCTGGCTGCTGCTGCGGCAAAATAAGGAATATTTTGCTTTCGATCCCGGCGATAACGACGAAATGCTGGTGCGCATCATCGTTGCCATCGAAGCGGATCAAAGCCGGTTTTTGCAAGTGTTGTTTCCGATTCCGGTGCGGGTAACCGACCTAGCCGACTCAATAGAGTTTGCCTTCATTCGCTATCAGGAAATGAATTTCCTACGCGATTCGCTGAAAACCAGCTTCTCGTTGATCCTGTTGCTGGTGCTACTGCTGAGCCTGCTGGCGGCTATTTGGGTAGCGTTTATCAGTATCCGCAACATCGTCGCGCCGGTTAAAGAGCTGGTTAAAGGTACGCAAGCGGTCGCCGATGGTGACTATCAGCAGCAACTGCCGGTGATGAATCAGGACGATCTGGGCTTTCTGGTGGAATCTTTCAACCAGATGACCCGCCGCATCGCCCGTTCCCGCGACGAAACCCGTGCAGCCGGCTTGGAGGTGGAAAACCAGCGTGCCTATCTGGAAACCATACTCGCCAATCTCACCGCCGGCGTAATCAGTTTCGATGCGGCCTTTTACATCCGCACCGCCAATCAGGCCGCCTACCGCATTTTGCACATCCCGGTCAGCCATTTCGTCGGCGAGACTTTGCCGACCCTTGCGACCATGCACAAAGAACTGGCGGATGTACTGAACGCGATCCAAAGCCTGTTGGAAAAAGCCGACGACATATGGGAGCAACGCATCGTGTTTCTCGGCCCCAATGGCCGCCAGGAATTGCTGTGCCGGGGTACGCCGCTGTTCTCGCAGCACGGCGCCCGCACTGGCGCGGTCGTGGTATTCGACGACGTCACCGACCTGATTCAGGCGCAAAAAAATGCCGCTTGGGGCGAAGTGGCGCGGCGTCTGGCGCATGAAATTAAAAACCCATTGACGCCGATTCAACTCTCGGCCGAGCGTTTGCAGCACAAACTTTCCAAGGAATTGCAGGACGGTTCCGCCGAGTTTCTGCAACGCGGAACCCGCACCATCGTCCAGCAGGTGGAAGCGATGAAACGCATGGTGGACGACTTTTCCGAATACGCCCGCCCTTCCAAGAAACAGGTGGAAAAAATCAATCTGGTCGATTTGATTCAGGAAGTCATGGCTTTATACCTACCATCCGGCATCATTTTCAGCACGGCATTCGCCAGCGACAGAGTGCTGGTCGAGGCAGATCCGGTCAGCCTGCGCCAAGTGCTGCACAATCTGATCAAAAATGCCCAAGAAGCCACCACGGCGCCCTGCCGCATCGAGATCAAAATCGCCAAGGTCAGCCGCAACAACACCGACTATGTCGAATTGGGCATCTACGACAACGGCAACGGCCTGAACGCGGAACAGCTTGAAACCATATTCGACCCCTACGTGACCAGCAAGGCCAAAGGTACCGGCCTGGGCTTGGCGATCGTCAAAAAGATCGTCGAAGAACATGGCGGGGTGATTTGGGTGGATACGTCTTATAATGGCGGCGCGGGTTTTTTACTCCAGCTGCCGGTTTTTGAATTTGGGAACAATAAATGAATACGCAAGCACCGTACATATTGGTGGTCGATGACGAACAGGATATTCGTCAATTGGTGTCGGAAATTCTTGAAGATGAAGGTTACGACGTCGCGATGGCGGAAAACGCCACAGAGGCCAAAGCCCTCAAAAATCAGCGCCCGCCCAATCTGATCCTGCTGGATATCTGGATGCCGGACAGCGACGGCATCACCCTGCTGCGGGAATGGGTCAGCGAAGACGACGCGCTGTGCCCGGTGATCATGATGTCCGGACATGCATCGGTGGAATCTGCGGTGGAAGCGACTCGGCTTGGCGCTTACGACTTTTTGGAAAAACCGCTGTCGCTGGCTAAGTTATTGTTGATCGTCGAGCGCGCGCTGGAAACCAGCTCGTTACAACGCGAAAACGCCGGCTTGAAACAACAGCTGATGATTGGAGTTGATCCCGTCGGCAAAAGTGCGGTCGTGGAACGCACCAAGGACAAATTAAAACGCTTGGCACAACACGACGCCAGGGTGTTGTTCGTCGGCGAAGCCGGGGTCGGCAAGGAAATGTTCGCCCGTTATTTGCACAATAATAGTTCGCGGCGCGAAGGATCGTTCGTCGACGTCTCGGTCGGTAGTATCTCGCCGGAAAACTCGGCGGTGGAATTTTTCGGCCGCGAAGACAACGGCCGGGTTTATCGCGGCTTATTGGAACAAGCCCATCGCGGCACGCTGTTTCTAGGCGAAATCGGCGGCATGGACCCGGAAACCCAGACTCGCTTGCTTAGCGCGCTAGAATCCAGCTCGTTCCTGCGAGTTGGCGGCAGTCAGGCGGTGCGCGTCGATGTGCGCGTCGTCGCTTCCACGCGCATGTCATTGGAGGAAGAAGTCAATAGCGGCCGCTTCCGCCAGGATCTGTATTACTTGTTGAATGTGGTGACGCTGGAAATTCCGCCGCTACGCGAACACAGCGAAGACGTACCCAGCCTGTTGAATTTTTACGTCGATCATTTCGTTACTCAAGAAAAACTACCGTTCCGGCGTTTCTCGATGGCGGCGCAAAATTATTTGCGTAATTACAGCTGGCCGGGTAATGTGCGCGAACTGCGTAATCTGGTGCAGCGCCTGATGATACTCGGTGCCGGAGACGACATTGAGCTGGACGAAGTCAAAACCGCATTGGGATCGATCGCCGAGCAACCCAAGCTGGGCCTGAATGTACCAGAGTTTTTCAATTTGCCGCTGAAGGAAGCCCGCGACCATTTCGAAAAATCCTACCTGGAATATCATTTCGAAAAAACCGGCGGCAGCGTCGCCAAACTGGCATCGGCTATAGGTATGGAACGTACGCATTTATACCGAAAACTACACTCGCTGAAAATTAAGCTTTAATGGGACTTGAAGTTACCGGCCCTATTAAGTACAATTCACGGTTTTTATAGCCTCAACAGACTAAAAAGCAAAGATGAAAACATTTAGTGCAAAGCCCGCAGAAGTTAAGCGCGATTGGTACGTGATTGATGCAGAAGGAAAGACATTAGGTCGCCTTGCTACTGAAATTGCACGACGTCTTCGCGGAAAACACAAACCCGAATTCACACCACACGTTGACACCGGCGATTACATCATCGTCATCAACGCCGAAAAAATCGGCGTTACCGGCAACAAAGAACAAGACAAAATGTACTATCGCCATACTGGTTATGTCGGTAACATGAAGTCAGCTTCTTTAGGCAAGTTAAGACAAACTTTTCCGGACAGAATCATCACCACCGCCGTACAAGGCATGCTGCCCAAAAATCCATTGGGCCGTGCAATGTTCAAAAAATTGAAAGTTTACGCAGGTTCTGAGCATAATCATCAATCTCAGCAACCTAAAGTTTTAGAATTCTAAGCAGGTAGATAGTTTATGGCAGCTCAATACTACGGAACAGGTCGTCGCAAAAGCGCAATCGCTCGCGTCTACGCCACCATCGGTTCAGGAAAATTCACTATCAACAAACAACCTGTTGAACAATATTTTGGTCGCAAAACCGACGAAATGATTGCCAGACAACCACTGGAGTTGTTGGGTAAAACCGGTGATTTCGACATCAACATCATCGTGACCGGCGGCGGCCCCTCAGGCCAAGCAGGTGCTATCCGTCACGGCCTAACCCGTGCGTTGATGGTTTTCGACGAAACCTTGAGACCACCATTGAGAAAAGCCGGTTACGTCACTCGCGACGCTCGTGAAGTTGAACGTAAAAAAGTCGGCTTGCACAAAGCCAGAAAACGTCCTCAATACTCAAAACGTTAAGCGTTTCTTATTGGGAACAGAGAAAAGCCGCTGCAAAGCGGCTTTTTTATGCCTGTCGTCCCACCCTATCAATCATAGGGCCGACTCAAGAGGATCAAGACCTAACGAATCTAAGTACGCCCCCTTACAACGACGCCGCAACGGACAACCAACCAAACCTACTTAGCGCTGTGCGCGGCAAGCGTAGCTTGAATCTTTTCGGCCAACGTATCGATGCCGTGCCGGGTGACTTTCTGATGATTACCCTTCAACTCAATGTCGTAACGCGCTACCGCCGCTCGCTTCTTCACGTCGATCAAATACACCCATAGATACGAAAATAAAAAACTAGGCTTGCTGTGCTGACTGACCAGAACCCAGTCAGCACCCTGCTGCCGACCTAAATCCGCTGCCAAATCGTGAAATCGGAACAAATAGCCGAAACTGGCGTTGGCGGATTTCTGGGTAGCGGCATCGACAAACGCGATTTGATAAGCGCCCGACCGGCTTAGAGCTTCGATTAATAGAGGAGCCATGCCGGAAGTGCGGGTTATTTCCGCCGGCGTATTCGGTAGCGAGGTAATGTCATTTAATTCAAAATCCAAAACCGCTATCCGCAGTTCGGCATCGGCCGTAGCTGAAAAAAGAACCATAACCAACGACAAGCATTTGATCGATCGGACAATATTCATAATGCCTCCGATGCCGAAATTGACGCCGCCAAATCCAGCAAATCCCGCTCCAATCCCGCCACGCCGTCCGTTATAGCCTGACGCACAAACTCGAGCAGTTCTCGGCTTTCAGCCTCCGCTTCAATATCCACTACCCACTCCACCACGGTACGTCCATCAACCGTTTCAGCAACGTCCACCGTTCCCAAATATCGATTAACCGGAAACGGCGACTCGATGCGATTGTATCGAAAGCGCCGGCGATCATGGTCGATTAGCTCGATCCTGTCCGTCATTTCCCCGCCCGCCGCCAACGTTAAAACCCGCAAGGCTCCGACACCATCGCCTTGCACTCGACAGGCGGCAATCACCGGAAACCAGCGCTCCAGACCGCCGATACCGGCTATCGCCGACCATACCGTTTCAGCCGGTATAGGCATGGTTTTGCTGACATTCACTGTTTTAAGCATCATTGATCTCCATTTAAGCTGATTACGAAGTCTTCAGCTTAAGCACCCAGTCGTCGCCGGTAAGCCGAAATTTGCCCGGCAAATTCGGGCAAATTGCCCGCGCTACGCCGACGAACTATGCAGCGCCGCCTCGACTACCTAAAATGCCAGCCATGCCGACTCCACCCGGCCTTTCAGCGCGCGACGAACCGATCATGAATCTAAAACTGTATTTGTTATCTCGCATTACGGCGGCAGCCTTGCTGTGTTTGCTCGCCACGGTAGCGTATGTATTACATCGCAGCGCCGAACAATCGGCGGCGCAAGCGCAAAACACCTTAGCCGCGCTGGGCAAACAACTGGAGTTTCAGTTATTGCGAGTGAGCGCCGGCGAAAAACCGGCCAGCCCGTTCCCGGATTTTGATTTATGGAAACAGACCGGCAGCGAACCCGGAATTTGCGCCAGCTATCTTGCCAACGACGGCAAAACGATGCGTAATTACTGCAAAGGCATCGATCTATCGACCCATTACTATCCTCCGCATTTTGCTGAGCTGTACCGTCATCTGTTTGGGCCGAACGTCGATAGGCAAAGGCTGATAACTTACAACGGCCAAATTTATGGCGTACTCACTGTCTCGGTTAGCGCCGAAATGGCTATAGCCCGCGCCTGGGAGGATGTGCGGCACTTACTGGCGCTATCCACGATTACTATCTCTGCGGTGTGCCTGCTGGTTTATTTAGCCATCAGCCGCGCCCTGCGCCCCGCTCAGACCATTGTAGAAGGCCTGCACCGGCTCAGCCTGGGAGATTTGGCGTTCCGACTGCCCAGTTTCGAATTGCTGGAATGGCGGGACACCGCGACGGCGATCAACCAACTCGCCGACAATCAGCAACAACTCCTGGCTGAACGGCAAAAACTGGCGGTGATGCTGATGAACTTACAGGAAGAAGAACGCCGCTATCTGGCGCGAGAACTTCACGACGAGTTGGGCCAATGCCTAACCGCGATCCAAGCCGTCGCCGCCGGCATCGCCCAAACCGCTCGGCAAAATTGTCCCGAGCTAATTATTGAAGCAGAGCAAATCAGCCGCTTTACCGAAGCCATGCAGTGCGCCGTGCGGGGTTTATTGACTCGCTTACGACCGGCGGAACTGGAGGAATTAGGCCTGGACGCCAGCCTGCGCAGCCTGGTGGCAAGCTGGAACCGTCTAGGCAAGACTTACTACAGCCTGCACATCGCCGGCGATTGCCGAGCATTACCGGATTCACTGGCTATCAGCTTGTTTCGCATCGCCCAAGAAGCCATTAGCAACATCGCCAAACATGCCGCAGCTAGCCAAGCGGCTATTACGCTAACAGTCGCCGGCACCGAGGTCTTGCTGGTAATACAAGACAATGGCAGCAAGACCAACTTGCCTCTTGCCACAGGTCATGGCATAGGCTTATTGGGCATGCGCGAACGCGTATTAGCCTTAAACGGCCGATTTGATTTGAGCATCGCCAAGCCGCATGGCTTGATAATCCAAGCCTGCTTGCCACTTAAACAACCCGATGAATAGTCAGCCCACCATCGATATTTTGCTAGTAGACGATCACGCCATAGTCAGGGAAGGCTACCGTTCGTTAATCGGCAAACAAACAGACCTGCAAGTGATCGCCGAAGCCGGCAACGGCGCCGACGCTTATCGCCTTTACAAGGAATGCCAGCCCGACGTGGTGGTTACCGATTTAACCATGCCCGACTTAAGCGGCCTGGAATTGATAGGCCGGATCAAACAGCGCGACAGTAAAGCTAGAATACTGGTATTCAGCATGCATCAAAACCCCAGCTTTGCCCGCCAAGCCTGTCGCGCCGGCGCTTTAGGTTATGTCAGCAAAAGCAGCGCGCCGGACATACTGCTGCAGGCGATACGAGACGTCTACGTTGGCAGGCACATTCTCAGCGCCGACATCGCGCAAGCGCTGGCCCTGGAAAAACTCGGCACTGAAACCCTGGCTCTTAATAGCTTAACTGTCAGGGAGTTCGAAATTTTGCGCCTGCTGGTTGAAGCCAACACGCCGGATACCATCGCCAAAACCCTAAACATCAGCCCCAAAACCGTCGGCAACTGTCATTATCTGATCAAAAGCAAATTAGGGGTGAGCAGCGATATCGAGTTGACGCGGCTCGCGATTAAGCTGAATGTGGTTAGCTTGTTGGACTTGGCGGATCCGGCGTAAGACGCACTCGAATTAGCAACAAACAAATTCAATCAGCATTCAATTGATCGCATATTGCTCCCTGACTCCCAGCGCCTCCGCCAACGCCAAATGCCCGGCCGCATCGAACAATATACGCTGCTCGCTGAAGAATTCGGTAGCGGCGTCGATGGCGTCCATTATCACCGCAACCACAAAACGCTCGGCGTGAGTGGATGCCACCATTTTTTCCGGAACGGCGCATTCTATTCGCAAAGTCTGCGAGGTTTTATCGAACGAATGCAATCGCAAACCTTCGAAATCGGCTTTCTCCTGGCGACTGGGTAATAAAAACACCAAATCCAGAATCGGCGCCCGTTTCTGTATCGGCTCCTCGCGGAATCTTGCCAAATCGATGGCAGTTTTCGTAATAGCATTGGCAATTGCACTCTCGTCAAGCGCGCGATCCGGCATCATGGATGCAATGTGTATAGTCATATCAACCTCTCTGAGTAACCTGTTTTTAGAGTACTCAGCAAATCCCATTCCAATATCCTGTTTTACCGGCAAATGGCTTAAGACTGATCGACAATCAAGGTTTAATAGCGAATCAAGCACAATGCGTGGCTAAAAATTAAGTTGATAGCATTAAGAGCCAGAACGGATATTTGTTGCAAACCCAACATAACCGGCAGATACAACAACGATAGACACGACACCAGACTAACCGCAAAGGTCCGACAATTTATCCGTGCGAAGCCTCAATCAATCGACAGCGCTAACCGCCGCAAATTGAAACGACGTGCCGGCGTGACCAGCGCCGCGCATCCAGCATCATCGACATCCAATTCGTGAACCAACCACGCACTTGCCGAACCGTATTCAGGGGGAATGACTAGTAACTGCCCGGCCTTTTCCAATTGAAATTCGCATTGCTCTATTCCCAAAGCAATTCCCCTGCCAACCGCTTTGACGAACGCCTCTTTTTTGGTCCATAGTCGGTAAAAAGCTTCTAACCGGGCGTCCGCCGGCAATTGGCGCCAATCCCGATATTCCCGGTCGGAAAAACAACGCTCCGCCAGACCATCAAGATGCTGGCGCGGCCTGCAGGTCTCGATATCGATACCAATATCGGCGAAATCCGCAACCGCTATCAATAAAGTATCGGCACTATGCGAAAGATTGAAATGTAGCGCCCCGCCGACCAAGGCAGGCTTACCATATTGCCCTGTTTCAAACGCCAATGTGACTGGCTCAACATCAAGATAGCCAGCCAGAGTTTGCCGCAACAAACCGCGCACTGCGAGGTAACGGTCCCGCAATAAGGCTGACTTAAATGCCTCCGCCTTGGATCTTTCGTCGTCCATCAACAGTCCAGTCAATTGTTGCAACGCCGTTGCCGTCAGTCGCAAATTCCCATGCCAAACATCGACAAAATACTGATTCACCATTTCTCCGTTACTGTATAAACCCATCCATTTACCGACAATCCCAAGCGAAATCCTTGGTTTTCCTTGACGAAAAGGGTCAAAAACAGTAGCTTATCCAACCTTTTTTGTAAAATCTGCATTTCCCCGATCGATTAGTTTTTTGAGGACGTAAAATTGGAACTCAGTGGCGGACATATTCTTGTCCAATGTCTTAAAGATGAAGGTGTCGAATTTGTATTTGGCTATCCGGGTGGCTCTGTCTTGCACATCTATGATGCCATTTTCCATCAAGACGAAGTGAAACATATCCTGGTCAGACACGAGCAAGCGGCAGCCCACGCGGCGGATGCTTATGCGCGGGCTACCGGCAAACCCGGCGTGGTGCTGGTCACCTCTGGCCCTGGCGCGACCAATGCCGTCACCGGTATTGCTACAGCCTATATGGATTCTATCCCGATGGTGATTATCTCGGGACAAGTGCCGTCGCCGGTGATAGGCAGCGACGCGTTCCAGGAAGTCGATACGGTCGGCATTACCCGCCCCTGCGTGAAACACAACTTTTTGGTCAAGGACGTCAACGATCTGGCCGAGACGATGAAAAAAGCCTTTTACGTGGCGACTACCGGCCGCCCCGGCCCGGTTTTGGTCGACGTGCCGAAGGACATCACCGACCCGAACATCAAGGTACCGTATAAGTACCCGAAAAAAGTCGTGATGCGCTCTTACAATCCGGTGGTCACCGGCCATAAGGGCCAGATTAAGCGCGCTGTAGAAATGCTGCTGACCGCGCAACGGCCGATCATTTATTCGGGCGGCGGCGTGATTTTGGGCGAAGGCCACAAGGAATTGACCGAACTAACGCAAATGCTCGGTTACCCAATCACCAATACGCTGATGGGTTTGGGCGGCTATCCGGCTACCGACAAGCAATTCGTCGGCATGTTGGGCATGCACGGTACTTACGAAGCCAATATGGCTATGCACGAAAGCGATGTGATTCTCGCCGTAGGCGCGCGCTTCGATGACCGGGTAACCGGTAAGTTGGCTGAGTTCTGCCCGTACGCGAAGATCATCCATATAGACGTCGACCCGGCTTCGATTTCCAAAACCGTTAAAGTTGACGTGCCTATCGTCGGCGAAGTAAAACCGGTGTTGGAACAAATGATAGAGCTGATCAAAGACAGCAAAATCAAGCCGTCCAAAACCTCGCTGGAATCCTGGTGGCAGCTGATTCAAAGCTGGCGCGACGTGCATTGCCTGGAATACGACCGCAACAGCAAGGTGATTAAGCCGCAATATGTGGTGGAACAGCTGTATCAGGTCACTCATGGCGAAGCCTATGTCACATCGGACGTTGGTCAGCACCAAATGTATGCGGCCCAGTATTACCACTTCGACAAACCACGGCGCTGGATCAACTCCGGCGGCTTGGGTACGATGGGCTTTGGCTTGCCTGCGGCGATCGGCGTGAAATTGGCGTTTCCGGAAGCCAATGTTGCCTGTATTACCGGCGAAGCCAGCATTCAGATGTGTATTCAGGAACTGTCCACCGCGCTGCAATACAACGCGCCTGTGAAGATCATCAACCTGAATAACCGCTATATGGGCATGGTGCGGCAGTGGCAGGAATTTTCCTACGAAAGCCGCTATTCGCAGTCGTATATGGATACCATCCCCGACTTCGTCAAGCTGGCGGAGGCCTATGGTCACGTCGGCATGCTAATCGAAAAACCGGAAGACGTGCGCGGCGCGCTGGAGCATGCGTTTGCCTTGAAAGACAGAACCGTATTCCTGGATTTCATCACCGACCGTACCGAAAACGTTTACCCCATGATAGAAGCAGGCAAAGGCCATCACGACATGAAATTGCGCGTCGCGCCCGGCACCCCGGTAGACAGGGAGTTGTCATAATGAGACACATCATTTCTATCCTGATCGAAAACGAAGCCGGTGCTTTGTCGCGCGTCGCGGGTTTATTTTCGGCGCGCGGTTACAATATCGAATCGTTAACCGTGGCACCCACCGAAGACCCTAGCCTGTCGCGGATGACCCTGGTCACCAGCGGCAGCGACGAGATCATCGAGCAAATCACCAAGCAGCTGAACAAGTTGATCGATGTGGTGAAATTGATCGACTTGGCGGAATCGGCGCATATCGAACGCGAGCTGATGCTGGTGAAAATCAAAACCAGCCATGACACCCGCGAAGAAGTGAAACGCATGGTCGACATTTTCCGCGGCAAGATTATCGACGTCACCGCCAACAGCTACGTGGTGGAAATGACCGGCCAATCCAGCAAACTGGACGCCTTTATCCACGGCTTTGAAGAAGGCAGCATCATCGAAGTGGTGCGCTCCGGCCCGACCGGCATCTCCCGCGGCGAAAAAGGCTTACACCTGTAACATTTATTATTTACCCAGCAACGAGAAAACCTATGCAAGTTTATTACGATAAAGACGCCGACCTTTCTGTTATCAGAAACAAAAAAGTAGCGATCATTGGCTACGGCTCACAAGGCCACGCGCACGCCAACAACCTGAAAGACTCAGGCGTTGACGTCGTCGTCGGCTTGCGCGCCAACTCGGCATCCGTCGCAAAAGCTCAAGCCAGCGGCTTGACCGTAAAAGACGTACCGGAAGCCATCACCGGCGCCGACGTGGTGATGATTCTGACCCCGGACGAGTTCCAATCCAAGCTGTACAAAGAAGAAATCGAACCCAACATCAAACAAGGCGCGGCGCTGGCTTTCGCCCACGGCTTCGCGATTTTGTACAACCAAGTCGTGCCACGCGCCGACTTGGATGTGATCATGATTGCACCCAAAGCCCCTGGCCACACCGTCCGCTCAGAATTTGTCAAAGGCGGCGGCATTCCTGACTTGATTGCCGTGCACCAAGACGCATCAGGCCAAGCCAAGGCGGTCTGTCTGTCTTACGCATCCGCGATCGGTGGCGGCCGTTCCGGCATCATCGAAACCACCTTCCGTGACGAATGCGAAACCGATCTGTTCGGCGAGCAAGCGGTATTGTGCGGTGGCGCGGTGGAACTGGTGAAAGCCGGTTTCGAAACCCTGACCGAAGCGGGCTATCCGCCGGAAATGGCTTACTTCGAGTGTCTGCACGAACTGAAATTGATCGTGGATTTGATGTACGAAGGCGGCATTGCCAACATGAACTACTCGATCTCCAACAATGCCGAGTACGGCGAATACGTCACCGGTCCGAAAGTGATCAACGAAGAAAGCCGTTGGGCCATGAAACAAGCGCTGGAAGACATTCAACAAGGCAAATACGCCAAGCAATTTATCCTGGAAGGCCAAACTGGCTACCCAGAGATGACTGCCAGACGTCGCCTGAATGCCGAGCATCCTATCGAAGTCGTTGGCGCCAAATTGCGGGGCATGATGCCTTGGATCAAGGCCAATCAAATCGTCGATAAAAGCAAAAACTAAGCTTTTCGGCTAGGATTAAAGCCCATCTACACGATGGGCTTTTTTTTGCCCGCAGGATTTTGCCAAATGCCTGATCGCTATCGCTTAAACAGCTTTTATCTCGGTGTAATCACCGCAGCCTTGGCACTACCCTGTTCCGCTGATTACTTACTATGGAGCAACAGCGAGATTCAATACCTGCACGGCGCCAATTACAACGACCCCTTCAACCCCAACGATGTCAGCCAATCCATCATCACGATAACCAACACGCACGGCTGGACTTATGGCCGCAATTTTTTCTTTATGGATACGCTGTTTACCGAATCGGGCCAGACGTCGCAAACCAACCTTTACGGCGAGGCTTACAGCACCTTCAGCCTGAGCAAAATCAGCGGCCTGGATTTGTCGTTCGGGATTTTCAAGGATTTTGGTGTTACTGGCGGCATCAACTTGGGCGAAAATATGAACAGCAGTCAAAGCGGTTTCAGGGCTTGGCTTTACGGCGTTACACTGGATTTCAATCTGCCGGGTTTTAGCTATTTCAACATCGATTTTTTACGGCAACGGGTTACCGAACCCGACGATATCGGCACCTCCTGGCAAATCACGCCAGTGTGGCAGTTGCCGTTTGAAATAGCCGGCAGCAAATGGAGCTTCGAAGGCTTCGCCGACTTCATCGGCGAGAAAGGCGACCGCGCGGCGCGTCAGGCCTTGGCGCAACCGCAGTTACGACTGGATATCGGCGATTTATGGGGCAATAGCAGCCATCTGTATCTGGGCATCGAATACCAATACTGGCACAATAAATACGGCATTAAAGGCCTGCACGACAACGTGCCGCAAGCCTTGCTGCTGTGGAAATTCTGACCCCAAACGCCCGGCATTTAGTTAAGCAGCTGTCATATTCAGCATGTACAATGCCGCCAACTTTTCAACCTTTCTAGACACATTATGATCAAGAAGCAACCGCTTACGCGTCATCGTGGCATTTACCTACTGCCCAATCTGTTCACCACGGGCGCCATGTTTGCCGGATTTTATGCGATTACGTCGGCGATTAACGGCCGCTTCGAAACGGCGGCTATTTCCATGTTCATCGCCATGGTGCTGGATGGCCTGGATGGTCGGGTTGCCCGTCTGACCAATACGCAAAGTGAATTTGGTGTGCAGTACGACAGCTTGTCCGACATGGTCTCGTTCGGCGTCGCCCCGGCTATCGTCATGTATTTGTGGACCCTATCCACCATGGGTCAGGCCGGCCTGTTCGCCGCATTTGTGCATATGGCCGGCGGCGCGTTGCGGTTGGCGCGCTTCAATACCCAAGTGGAAGTGGCCGATAAACGTTATTTTCAAGGCCTGCCCAGCCCCGCGGCGGCGGCGATTCTGGCCGGCGGCCTGTGGTTCTGCGTGGAAAACGGTTACGACGTGGAAAACATCAAATATCTGGTATTGCTGACCACCATCAGCACCGGCTTGCTAATGGTCAGCAATTTCCGCTATTCCAGCTTCAAGGAAATCGATTTTAAAAACAAGGTGCCGTTCATCGTTGCCATCATCGCCATGCTGGTGATCAGCTTCATCCTGGCGCAACCGCAGCGGATGTTATTTCTACTGTCCGTCGGCTACGCCATCTCCGGCCCCATCGTTACGCTGGTATTGCGTAAACGCAAGTTGCAAAGCCGCAAAAACTGAGACATGAGCGAACATGGCGGCAAACAATTGATCGATGCGCTGGACGAGCACTGGCGCAAATACCGTAAATTGCTGAAAGCTTGCCGCCAAAGCACGAGCGAAGATAATATTCATGAATTCCGCGTCAGTACCCGGCGCTTAATGTCGCTCATCGAACTGCTGAATTCGCTAGCCCCGCAAGCCGCGCTCGCCAAAATCCGCAAAGCGCTAAAAAAACAGTTAGATCAATTTGACGAGTTACGCGATACGCAAGTCATGTTGTTTGAAGTCGCCAAGAATATGCCCATCCTGCCGGAATTAGAGCCTTTTTTAGCTTTTATGCATGAACGGGAGCAACAATTGCTAATTCACAGCAAATCAAATATCGCTAGCTTCTACCAGCCTAAACTTCGACGCAAAGTAAAAAAAGCCGGCAAACGTTTCGAACGGCAAATTGCCAATACCGATCTAAATACTGCCTTGCCGATTGCTATCGATCAGATTTATGCGCTGACCCTCGAGCGCTATCAAGAGCTCGACCCAACCAACCCTGCCAGCATCCACCGGCTACGTATTGCCGTAAAGAAGCTCCGTTATACGTTATTGGCAGTACAAACCATTATTGTCGATTTGCCGGAACCCCTGTTCAAGCAGCTACAAAGCTATTTGACTCACATGGGCGATATTCAAAACTCCACAGTACTTTTAAATACTCTGGACGCGTTTTTTGTACACAAAATACCCGAAGCTATCGAACAGTATTACAGACAGCAACAACAAGACCTGATAACTGTATTTATGGCACGTGCCTCGGAGATTTTAGAATTTTGGCAAAAGAAAGATTGACTTTGTATCTCCAAAAATAACTTTTCAGATCAGTTCCATGCCAATCTCGGCCATCCGCGAGACGAATCAATTTGAGCTACCCGCGTCCCGTCTTCCGACCAACGCTATCTGAAACTTGAGCCATAGTCGGCAATCAAGTATAGTTTCCGGCCATGAACAATCAGACGATCATTTTGGATAAAATCTTAGTTTTCATGCCAGCCATTGGCAGACGGTTGTTCTGCCTGTCTTTAAGATTGCTGCCCTGAGGGGCGCACTCTATCCTCATCTAACACAATACAACCCTTTTCTGTTTCTCGGCCCTAGCGCCGAACATTTCATGAACGGAGTTCTCATGAAAGACAAATTAATTATATTCGACACTACTTTGCGCGATGGCGAGCAGAGCCCCGGCGCATCGATGACACGCGATGAAAAAGTCCGGATCGCCCGCGCACTGGAGCGCATGAAAGTCGACGTAATCGAGGCCGGCTTCCCTGCCGCCAGCCAGGGCGACTTCGAAGCCGTGCAAGCGGTCGCCGACGCAATCAAAGACAGTACGGTCTGCGGTTTGGCTCGGGCGCTGGATAAAGATATAGACCGAGCCGGTGAAGCTCTGAAAGGCGCGAAAAGCTCCCGTATTCATACCTTTATCGCCACCTCACCGATCCACATGCAAAAAAAGCTGAATATGCAGCCGGATCAGGTAATCGAATACGCGATACGCGCGGTAAAACGCGCTCGCCAATACACCGATAACGTCGAGTTCTCACCGGAAGACGCCGGCCGCTCGGAAGAAGACTTCTTGTGCCGTATTCTGGAAGCGGTGATCGATGCCGGCGCAACAACGCTGAACATTCCGGACACGGTTGGTTACAGCATGCCGCAGCAGTTCGGCGCAACCATTGCCAATTTGATCAAACGCATTCCTAACTCCGATAAGGCGATCTTCTCGGTGCATTGCCATAACGATTTGGGCTTGGCGGTTGCCAATTCCTTGTCGGCGGTGATGAACGGCGCCCGACAGGTGGAATGCACGATCAACGGTTTGGGTGAACGCGCGGGCAATGCTTCGCTGGAAGAAGTGGTAATGGCAGTACGCACACGCCAGGATTTCTTCGCTTGCGATACTGGCCTGGATGCACGCGAAATTGTCACCTGCTCGAAACTGGTGTCTTCGATCACCGGTTTCCCGGTACAGCCGAACAAGGCTATCGTCGGCGCCAACGCCTTCGCCCACGAATCCGGTATCCATCAGGACGGCGTATTAAAAAACCGCGAGACTTACGAAATCATGCGCGCCGAGGATGTGGGCTGGACCACCAACCGCATGGTTTTGGGCAAACATTCAGGACGCAACGCATTCAAAACCCGCATGGCTGAATTGGGCGTGGATTTTGCCGGCGAAGCCGATTTGAACGATGCGTTTTTTCGCTTCAAACAATTGGCCGACAAAAAGCACGATATTTTCGACGAAGACTTGCAGGCATTGATTTCCGAGCAAGGCTTCGAAGCTGAAGACGAGCATATCAAGTTGGTAGCGTTAAAAGTCTGTTCGGAAACCGGCGAAGTACCTAACGCCACCGTAACGATACGCGTTGACGGCAAGGAAGTCACCGGTAGCGGGCAAGGCGGCGGCGCGGTGGACGCCAGCTTGAAAGCCATAGAAAGCCTGGTGAAAACCGGCGCGACTTTGGCGCTGTACTCGGTTAACAACATCACCACCGGCACCGATGCTCAAGGTGAAGTGACAGTCAGGTTGGAAAACGCAGGCCGCATCGTCAACGGCTCCGGTGCCGACACCGACATCGTTATCGCCTCGGCCAAGGCTTACATCAACGCAGTCAACAAACTGCAAAGCCCCGACCAACGTCAGCATCCGCAAAAAGGCGACGTCTGATTCTTGAGCGGCGATGGATAAGGCAACCCGCTTACAGTATTTGGAGGCGATGGGCATCGATGTCTGGGTTTCCAGACATCCGCCCATCACCGTTCAAGCGTTGCAAGCAGTGGATGACGAATCAAATCATGTAGAATGGGCTGACGACTGCAGGGATGCAGGAGGTAGGGCAATGTCGGGAGCAATTGCCGAACACCGTGAAGCCCATCGATCCCATCATGACGAACCCTCAGAAATCGATGAACGTTGGGCTTCGTTTCACGAAGCCCACGCTACGCATCCCGCCCTCGCCAACGAACAAATCTGGAAAGACCTGCAACACCAAGTTTCTCTATGCCGCGCGTGCTCATTGTGTGAAACCCGCACCCAAACCGTGTTTGGCGTCGGCAATAAACAAGCGACCTGGATGCTGATCGGCGAAGCCCCCGGCCAGAACGAAGACTTGCAAGGCGAACCCTTCGTCGGCAAAGCAGGACAATTGCTGACTGAAATGCTGCGGGCGATAGGTTTGAAACGCGAGGAAGTCTACATCGCCAATATGCTGAAATGCCGGCCGCCGAACAACCGCGATCCGGAAAGCGAAGAAGTCGCCGCGTGCAACCACTTTCTGCAACGACAAATCGAATTGCTACAACCGAAAATTATTTTGGCGGTGGGCCGCATTGCCGCGCAAAACTTGCTCAAAACCCAGCAACCTCTGGCAAAATTACGCGGTGTCCGCCACCAACTGGATGGCATACCGTTAATTGTCATTCACCACCCGGCTTACTTATTACGTTCATTGCTGGAAAAAGCCAAGGCCTGGAGCGACTTGCAGTTTGCACTGTCGGTCTATCAAAAACTAGAAAAATAAAACCATGTGGAAACTGTTACATAAACTGAAAGATGCAGTGATTTACGATGCGGACCGCGAATTTTACGCCAAGGTGTTTCCAGACTCGGTAGACAGCAAAGATTTAATGCGCATGCGTAAAATGGACCATGCCGATTTGGCTAGCGTCCTGAAGATCGAAGAGTTAAATTACGAATTCCCCTGGTCGGAAGGCATATTTAAAGACTGTTTCCGCACCATGACTTATACCTGCTGGGTCTGCGAAGCACCAGACGACAGCATAGTCGGCTATTGCATCATCAATGTGGCGGCGGGCGAAGCTCATATTATGAACATCAGCGTCAACCCCGACTTTCAACGCCAGGGCGCCGGCAGAAAAATGCTGGAGCACCTTGTCGAATACGCCCGGCCTCGCGCGGAGAAAATATTCCTGGAGGTACGTCCCAGCAACCCCGGGGCCATCAATTTGTACCGCAAAACCGGTTTTCGGGAAATCGGTACCCGCAAGAATTATTATCCGGCCAAGAATGGTCGCGAGGACGCGATAATGTTTGAATTGGATCTGGTGCCTATGCTGTAGTCAGGTTTTGTTCTCTTGTTGCAAGACTACATAGTTGCTTGGGAATTGAAACCGACTCGTTGTAGGTCTTTCAACAGGCCTGCACCAAGGCGTTATGCTACCGGATATTTTTTCGATCTATTCTGCAACTGTTGAGTGTCTTGCTTCAACCAATTCGCGGTTTGGACTCTTAAATCAATTTCATAGAGATAACTTGGATTTGCTTGAAAACCAGCGTTGCGGTTTTTAAAGGAGCTGGACTTGCCGTATTTGCTTATCATCGTAATTCCCTAATATGCAGTTTATCTGTAGTGAAGCAAGAGACTAAGTCAAATTACAAAATTACTAACTCACAAACGCTGATTAGATATTGCGCTCTACCAGCATGTAAAACTCTGATATTTGACAATATATGTTCAGCAAATAACGCGCCATTTTCCGAAAATAGGATTACATCCTCCGCCTCAAACAAATATGTCCAGAAAAAATTATTTTGGTGCGTGCAATGCTGTCACAAGTGGCAGTCACCTGACATTTTTGGTCAGTAATAGAAAACATGGCTCATCTATACAAAATAGCCCGATAACCAAGCTCCCAAATGCCATTTTGTCGATTAAGCCCGTAAAGTAGTTACTCCCCCAAGCATCGGTAGTTCAAATGGAGCACCAGACTGAATTATTGGGTGCATAGCTAACTCAGTTAACTATATCTTCGGTAAATAAAAGCATGATCCCGTTGTGCGAGCTTTTTGTTTAAATTTAATTAACTTTAAGAAAGTGCATCAAGGACTTGTTTTGTAAAATTTTGTTTAATTTCTTAAAAATATCCATCAACGAAACGAACCAAAGCACTATTGAGTTTTGCCAGAAAGGTGGCAGAATTCGGCAAGCTTGGAGCTTGTGGGAGATCTTATGAAAATATTTGCAGTGTTGATATTAGCCTTAATTGGTTATGGCTTTGCGTTATTCTTACGCGGCATAATCAAGGAGCTGGCTCAGTTTGCCGTTGAGGCATGGCGAGATGTTGAGATCGGCCAATAGACCGGTCTAATTCAGTCAAAATAGAATATTTAAAGTTCGGAAACGCCCTAAATTGCCAGCTGGGCAAGCAAAGCCGGGAATAATACCCGGCTTTTTTATGCGTCTAACCCCCTGCCGTGCATCAATGTATCTGCATATCTCGCACGGTTGACTGAATATCTTCAAGATCGTATTCGCTCAGCCCCAGGTAAATCAGCAAATCATTTTTAATGCGGCAAAACTCGTGATGTTCTGCCGCATGCCCCAAATGCTTATTGGAAAGACATGTGTTTTCCGCCAGTTTCAACACTGCTAAAAGGTTTTTACTTTTTGGGTTATACGCAAATTGCTCGGAAAATATAGGTTCGGTTTTGTGATGATCGGCTATCCCCTGACACAAATATTCAGGTAAGTGCCAAGCTTTGGCGACGTAGTATCCCACTACCGAATGATTGGTCTCGAAAGACGCGTTTTCAATATCGGTCACTTTGCGCTTTGTTTCGGAATAGCCTCCCTTCAACACCTGAGTGTAATTTTCGAATTTTTCCATCAGCAGATGGTATACCGCTGTCATGAAACAAACCAAAGGTGTAGGCTTCATCGACAGACGCAATACCGGTAATCTTGGCGATTGCCGCACAGGCCATCGCAACATCGATTGAGTTATCCCAAACTTCGGTCATTTCCACCAAACTTTGGTAAGAAAACGTATTGCGTAACGCCAAACCATTAACAATGTTGAGCGTGTTTTGTAAGTCCAAAAGACTCAAAGCATGCTTGATCGAAGTTACCTTACCGCGCAAGCCAAAGAACGGCGAATTGATCACCTTAAGTGCGGCGCCGGATATATCAATGTCCCTGCTGATGATCTCGGCAATCCGGTCGAGCGATACGCCAGGCATAGCACTCTCCAACTGCAAATCAACCATGATTTGGGGTTGCGGAGGTATTTTTAAGCCCTTCAAAATACTGAGAGTGGTTTCTTCGGTCAGAGCCTCGGCCATATCGGATATTTTCCTGAACGTTTAGTAAACATGGTTTATTTGGAGTTAGCTTCCAAAATGCCAACGCATTCAAATCTGCATTCCATCTACAAAAGAATAGTCTCTTAGTTGTTTGCCTGTTCGTTTTGTCCGGAAAAAAATTAACGTATGTTTGGTCTTCCTAAGCCTAAAACCACGCTTATGTGCGACAAATTACCTGTCATTCTTTGTCAAAATTGGGCTGAACATCCTGTTCCGGATTGACCAAATTTTATCTGCCGGCCTTAAACTTCAATGCATGCGCCATGACTTGATAGATATAACTTTGCTCTTGTACCCCATGAAATAAATGCGCTTTGGGGCCGAACGCGAAAATCGCCACATCTTCGGCGCCGTGAGTTTCACTGCCTAGCGGTACGATAGCTTCCTGCAGGAAATCGGGATGCGTGGTATCTACCGCGCTTAGATCCGGGCGGCCGTTTTGACCTCGATAACCCGGACCATTGGCATATCCCAACGTCGTGTAAGGCAATCCGTTGCTGTCTTTGGCAAAACCGGTTTCGCCGGTTTGTTTTACCAATCCCATGATCGGATTGCCGCGTTGCGGATAGCCGGCAATGGTAAAGGTATGACTGTGATCGGCGGTGACGACAATTAACGTATCTTTAGGATTGGTTTGTTCCAGCGCCTTGCGGACCGCGTTGGATAGCTCCACCGTTTCCGTCAAGGCCCTATAAGCATTACCGGCATGATGAGCATGATCGATGCGGCCGGCTTCCACCATCAGCACATAGCCTTTTTTATTTTTTGATAACACGTCGATGGCTTTTTCGGTCATCTCGGTCAAAGACGGCTCCCCGCCTTTATCCTTCGGTCTATCATGTTCATATTCCATGTGCGAGTGCTCGAACAAACCCAGTAAATGCTCGGTTTGCTTGGGGTCTATCGCGTCGAAGCCGGCTTTGTTATAGACATAGGCAGATTTCGGGTATTGGGTTAACCAACGCTGGGTCAAATCCACACCGTCTTTACGACTACCAAATTTATCGCCATCTTCCGGGTCGGGCGTCGTATTGGGCAAAAACATGCTGCGTCCGCCGCCCAAAACCACTTCCAGGCCGTTACCGTAACCGAACTCCAGCAGTTGCTTGGCAATATCGCTAACTGTGGCACCGGCTGGAACGTGCGCATCGGACTCCCAATCGCGTTCGGAGGTATGGGCGTAACAAGCAGCCGGCGTGGCGTGAGTGACTCGGGCAGTAGAGACCACGCCAGTCGATAGGCCTTTTTCCTCGGCTTGTTCGAGTAAAGTTTTCACCTTGTAGGTGTTCACCACTTCCGCATTTCTTTCCTGGCGAGCCACCTGCATGCCTACAGACAGTTCACCATCGTTGGTTTTCACACCGGTAATAATGGCCGACATAGTCGGTGCTGAATCGGCGGTTTGTTGATTGGTGCTATAGGTTTTCGATAGCGCTACATAGGGAGCTGTTTCGAAACTTAGCGAATTTTCCTCGCCGCCGCGATTACCCGGTTTGCGTTGCCCTTCCAAAATACGCGCGGCAGTAATGGTCGAGATGCCCATGCCATCGCCGACGAACAGAATCACGTTTTTGGCGAACGCTTGATTGGCTTTAAGTTGCTCGGCAGCCTTGACGCTGTTTTGCCCCGATTCCAACCAGAACGCGGGCGTTTCTAAAACTGGTTCAGCCTGAGATGGCCCGGAGGCCAAGACCAGACCAGTCAGAATTGCGGATTTACATTGCTTATAGGCCATAAAATACCATTGAGGGATGTTTTCGTCACAGTTCTAAACAGCTTCAGCCCGTTGCTTGAAAATACCCACACTGAGCCAGCGATTCCAGCCATACATAACCAGCAGTAACACCGAAAATAACCCGAAAAGACCTTTATCGCCCAAGATAACGTAAGGCGTAAGGCCAGTCATCGGCACAATATGGTCGGTTAACGTGGTGGTAATGAATAAGGGCGCTTGCTTGCGTAAAACACCGTCCGGGCCGACAAACCCAGTCACACCGGTATTGGTGGCTCGCACCAGATAGCGACCGGTTTCCAGCGCCCGCATCTGCGCCATTTGCATATGTTGATGCGGCTGCGATGAATCGCCGAACCAAGCATCGTTAGTCATATTGACTATATAGCCCGCATCCGCAACCTGTCTGGCAACCAACTCGCCGAAGGCATCTTCATAGCAGATAGTCGTGACAAACGCGTGACCGCCCGCCGATAACAAGGTTTGCCGGTCGCCACCGGCAGCGAAATCGCCCAGAGGTATTTGCAATTTATCCAATACCCAGCCCGATAACGGCTGAAGCGGCAGATATTCACCAAACGGCAATAGATGATTTTTGTGGTAAAAGGCTTGCTTTTCGCCTAGGGTCATGACGCTATTGTAATAATCCTTACCCTGTCCGCTACTGGGTAGTCCAACGACCAAATCAACCGCATGCGCTTGCGCGGCAGTTTGCAGCGGATCAATGTAGAACTCTTTGACCTGCGACAGAAAAGCCGGAATCGAAGTTTCCGGCCAAATGATCACATCGGAATCCCAATGCTGCTCGGTAAGCTCTTGATACAGCCTGAGCGTATTGAGTTTCTGATTTTTTTGCCATTTCTGATCCTGGCCGATATTGCCTTGCACCAATGTCACCTTGATCGGTGCGCCGGCGGCCCGAGTCCATGACACGGTTTGCAAATAGCCGCCGCCAGCCCAAATTAACCCTAAAACCAGCAGCCCCGGCAAAGCCGGCAATTTGCCACGCAGCATCTCCAAGACCGAAAAAGCCGATACAGCCAACAAAAAACCGACCCCATAAACCCCAGCCAACGGCGCGTAGCCGGCCAACGGTGTCGATAGTTGGCTATAGGCAATTTGCAGCCAGGGAAAACCGTTCAACAACCAATAGCCGCGAAAATACTCGACCGCTACCCAAGCGATAGCGGCGGCTATTATTCGTAACCATGGCCCGGGGCAGGTCAAGGTCTTGGCGATCAACCAGCCGGTTAACGCCGGGAACAAAGCCCAAACCGCCACCAACAAAGCCGTCAACGCTACCGAACTATAAGGATCGCCGCCGCCAAAATCGTGAATACTGATGTAGGTCCACCAAATGCCGGAACCGAACAAACCCAAGCCAAACAAATAGCCACTAAGCGCAGCCCGCTTCGGCGCTTGCTGCTGCCAAACCCAATACATAAACATTAATGCGGCGATCGCGGCGTAGGCATAATCGTAAGGTGCAAAGGACGCGGTCAGCAATGCACCAAAAACTGGTGCGGCAAGCTCCCATTTTAAATTCAATATTCGCTTCATTAATTCTGGTGTGTTTTTTCGATGGAATCGGCATTTTATGCAGCCGCCGGGGTTTCGTAAAATTGGCGTCTGCCCCTAACCGCCAATCTGAACTAAACTGAAGGCATGTTTTCAACACAACTTAACTCGCAAGTAAATGACCGATAACGCATCGCTGCCTTTTGAGCTGTCAACGGAATCCCTCGGCGGATGGATTAATTCATTAAGCGCACTACCGGCGGCGAACGCCGCAAATCAGTTGAATCTGGTCCTTAAACAACTGAATCGTTACAACGCCGCAGCCGCAATATTGCCAATACTGATCAATTTAACGCCGCTGACCTTGCATTTATCCAATGGATTGACCAATGTGGCCCGTTCCGAAACGGACATAGCCGCCAACGGCAAAGCGCTTAAAATTGCAAAACTAGCCATCCAGTTACTCCGACATTTAAGCCTGGCTTTTTGCCGTACCGTCGAGACCAAACAACTCGACCCAACGCAGAACCAACAGGCAATATTTTATGCGCTGCAACTGATAGGTTATTGTCTGCGCAGCACCGCGCTGTTTTACGAAATGCCGTCCACAACCTTGTGGAAAAAGAGCGGCCTGCTATTCACGACAGCCGGCGAACTGCAACTGCTAAAAAAACAGATCTCATCCAAACAACAGGAATTTAAGTTACAAAATACCATTGAAGAGGTCGTCAAACGCAACCTATTGTTTGCGGTCAGCACACCGAATCGCTACCCGACAACAGAAATCAATCAGTTATTTCAGCTAGCCAACCGACAACAGAACCGGCTGGAAATCAGCAAAAATCCTAGCCCGGATTGCGGCTTTTTTTGGAATCTCGGCAGCGAACCCAGCCCAGTACCGCGCACTAACTGCACACTGCCGCGCGGCTCGGTATATATCAGTTGCCTGAATCTCGGTCATGCATTGCAACTTGGCGAAATAGAGACCGAGCTGAATTCAAACATGCAAACCAAACTGGCTTTACACTTAACCGGATACAGCAATATTTTTGCATCGGTAGCTATCGGACCGCCCATGCCTGCGCATTTACTGGAAGGCTTCATTGCAGTCAGCGCCCATCTGCAAGGCGAAGAGAAATTATCGAAAATCATGAACCTTAGCTCTCAGTTATCGCGTGGTAGATCCTTGGCTCGCGATATGTCTCTGGTGCCGTTGGAACATGAAAAAAGCTTTTACAAACCGCTAAACTCCACCATTGTCAGTTTCCCCGAACATGGCACCAGCCTGAGTCTGTTACGCAATGTCAGTAAGCAGTTTCTGGTAGCGGAAAGCCCCGCGCCCAATTGTTCAACCGGCGATATCGGCTTGCTTTGCCGCGAACAGCAACCCGCCAAATTGGTGATAGTCCGTCAGCAAACCTTGTACGAAGATGTGACGCTAATTTTGCTGGAACCCATTATCGGTAGCGTAGCGATCCACGACATCGAAAATGCCGGTGACAGCAGCCAAAAAGCGATCGTCATCGGGATGGAAACCGATCACCCCGAGGTGTTGTTAACCAACGGCAAATACACGGTAGGCAGTAAAATCAGTTTACTGTACGGCAAGACCTTGTATTTGAAAGCTTGCGTGGAAAACACCCCTTGGTTAGTACGTTTCAGGGTCGGTTTTGATTTGTAACGCCATGCGGGACATGGGCCGCGGCGATTTGATGCGACTCCGCGGAATCGCAATGGCCTTTCTGGTCGTCGAAGAAAATATCGGCCCCGAACGCTTTTAAAAACGCCCCCTTGGGCATGCCGCCTAAAAACAAGGCTTCATCTATTCTAATTCCCCAAGCCCGCAAGGTTCTGACGACCCGCTCGTGAGCGGGCGCAGCCCGCGCGGTAACCAACGCGGTGCGAATCGGCGACAGTTCCTGATCGAAATGGGTTTGAATTCGGTGCAAAGCGCTTAAAAACTCTTTCAATGGTCCGTCGGAAAGAGGCTTATGCGCCTCGTTGCGCTCGTTGGCCGCAAAAGCCGCCAAACCGTGTTGTTGATAAATTCGCTCGGATTCGTCGGAAAACAGCACCGCATCGCCATCGAAAGCAATCCGCAATTGCGGGGACGGGTTAGCTACCGCGCCGGAGACGATGGTCGCGGCGGCATAGCCGGCAGCCAAGGCTTTTCTGACATCCTCGCCGTTGGCGGATAAAAATAAATGCGCCCCAAAAGCCGGGATATATTCGTAGGGCGACACGCCGCTGGTAAACGCCGCCCGGCTAATCGCCAAATCGTAGTGGTTGATTGAGTTAAAGATACGCAGGCCGGTATCAGCACTGTTTTGCGATAGCAGAATAATTTCTACCAGCGGGGCACCGGGAAAGGCTTTGTTGATATCCAGAAATTTTTTGACCAAGGAGAATCCGAAACCCGGCGGCAGAATTTCGTTTTCATGCTCGATCTGATAGCGGCAAAAAGCTTCCTTGCCTTGTGTTTCAAAAATAGTATGCGACTCATCCAGATTGAACAAGGCCCTGGACGATACCGCAACTACTAGTTTCTGATTATCCATGGCTATTCTTTATTGCGAGTAACCCACACCGAATCGAGATTGAGGGTTTTCTTGATTTTCGCCGCATAAGACGCCGCTTCGTATTGGGTTTTAAAACCGTCCACAAACAAACGGTACCAATTTTCGCCCTTGGATTCGGTTTTGACTACCTTGGCAGGGACACCCTTGCCCGCGAACTCTTGGGCCTTACTCTTGGCATACCAATCCTGTTTAAACGCAATTAAATTGACCGCCCAATTTTCCTCTACCGGTTCCGGCTTTTTCTTTTCCGGTTTAGGTGCCGGCGCAGACGCCATCGCCCGGCCTTTTTCCAATGCACTGACCTTGTTTTGCAAGGCTTCTATCGCTGCGCCAATTTGCATGATCTGGCCGCCGATTTCGGGAGAAGGCTTAGCCTGATCGCCGTTCGCTTTTGCAGCACCAGCATCCGCATGCGTTGCTTTACTCAATTCCGCGATCTGGGTGGCCATCACACCGTTGCTCACCGTCAATTCGTCCAACTGCTTGCGCAACATCTCCTTATCCGCCGCATCGGTGGCGGGCGCCGCATTCACCTGTTCCTGCAATTTACCGATAATGGCGACCAACTCGCCGACTTGCGATTTGGCGATCATGCCATGTATACCTAATCCGGTACCAATCAGCAAAGCCGCAACCGCGATACCATTGGCGACATAGGCAGTTACCGGTTTTTTAGCGGCCAAGGCATCCACGGCCCGCTTGGTTTTTTTCTGTTCGGTCTGCACGCTTTCCAGATTATCCAGACAACCGAGCAGCTCATTTTTGCTCGCCGCCTCGGTCAAATCGTGTCGGATCTGTTGTTGATGCTTCTTGATGTCGACGATATTCCGATTCAGCGCAGCAATTTCACTACTATGATCGACTACTTGTATTTGCGGTACCGGGGCAGCTTGAACTTGCTCGACCACTTCGGCTACCGCTGCTATCTCCGGCTCATTGCTCTGCACGACGACTAATTCTTCGTCGCTATCCTGATCGCTGACCGCTGCCGCCAATACCTGATCCAAATCTGGCTCCGGCTCCAAGGGGCTTGGTTGGACGCCAGCACTTGGCTCTGCCAAATCGGCAAAATCGTCGACAATCGGCTGTACCGGTGGCGCGTATTCGTCGTCCGCGGAAATATCGAAATCCGCAATCAGAAAATCGGCATTGCCGCCAGCCAATTCAGCGTCATCGGAAAACTCGTCTATTTCGGCCATATTCTCCAGCTCGTCCCCAGCTGTTTCCGGCACACCCACCGCGACGACCGTTGTATCCTCGGCAAAATCGTCGACTTGACCGACTCGTTCTAACTCTGCAACTTCTTCGAACACATCGTCGACTGCCAGTTCTACTGGGTCTTGGCGGTTTTCCGCATCGACGACATCGGCAAACTCATCATCGACAACTTGCTGTTCGCGTCCGGGATTAATGCCAAGGTCGACATCCAAATCGTCGCCAAACTCGTCAATATCGTCGGCTAAACTTGATGCTGCGCTGGGCTCATTCGTACTCAGTAATTCATCAATATCCGCAAATTCGTCGATTTCCTGTTGAGCATCACGCTCGAATGTTTCATCGCCCACCAACAAACGGTCGATAGCTTCGTCATCATCTATCGCGCCAACCTGTTGCTCGGCAGGATCGCCGATATTGAGCATGGCATCCAGGTCGTCGGCGAACGCATCCAAGGTTTTTTTGTTTTTACTACCAGTCGATTCAGCCATGTTTATTCTCGTTTAAGTCGCGCATCGCGCGGCAAATCCTGATTAGCGAAGCACCGCAATATTTCATTTAACCGCTGTCACCAAGGCATTGACCTCCATACGCTGCTGCAAGTCTATGTCCCGAAAACCGGCGTCGGCCATCTGCGCCAATGCAACCGATTCGCGCATGACGTGATTTTCCGACTCGTCGTTAAACAAATGGACTATCCAATGTTCCAGCAGATCCAGCCGGTTAATCTCGGTCAACACCTTAAAATAGCCGCCGACTTCTCGCTGGGTGCTGCGCGTATGCGCGGAAATATCGTCCAGTGCGTAACGATCACCATTGACGAATTTGCCACCCGGCTTTAACACCCGGTATATTTCGGCAAGGACCCGGCGACGATAATCGATATGGAAATTATGCAAGGTATATGCCGACGCCAAAATATCGACACTCTCGCTCGCCAGCGCCTGCAATGCCGTCAACGCATCCTCGCTGGAAAAACTCAGTCTGCCGGCCGCAATCCAGTCCCGCAAACTCTGCTTTGCCTGACTTTGCATGGTAGGTTCGTTATCGACGCTTAATACCCGCAAGTTATCCGCGGCGGACAGAATTGCTAATGTGGTGATACCGGTGCCGCCGCCGAGTTCAACCACCGTCTGCGTAGTGTTTTGCGCGTCACAGTAAGCGCCGACGATTTCGCCCACCAAGCGACTCATTTCCGTCGCAAAGGGGCATATCAATTTCAGCATTTGGTATTCCTGGCCAATCACGCCGGAAAACATCGCATCGAAAGGCTTATCGGCTGTCATGGCTGCGCTTTTAGTTTTTGTTTTGCATCGTACGCAGCCAACTGCTCGGGAGTGGCTTCGCGTTGATATTGGTCTTTCCATTCGTTGTAAGGCATACCGTAGACAATTTCCCGAGCTTGCTCGTAATCAATGTCAATGCCGCGCTCGGCAGCGGCGGCTGTATACCATTTCGCTAGGCAATTCCGGCAGAAATCGGCTAGCACCATCAGCTCGATATTTTGTACTTCGGTATGCTGTTGCAGATGGGCAAGTAATTGTCTGAAAGCCGCGGCTTCCAGCTCAACATTATTGGACTGAACCATGAAATCCTCCTTTAAAACCGGCATTTTAGCAGCAAAGCCGCCAGGCTCATGTACAATTGCTGCCAAAGATTCTACAATGAAGTAATTGATACTTGGGCTTTTGATCGCGTTTCGTGAACACCATACACAGTTCATCCTTGGCTTTTTATCCGGTTGGCTATAACCAGCCTAAAGCCGCACGGCCGGATAATAATCATGAACAAAAGCAAAAACCCAATAGCGACGAAACCGGCGTTACTCGGCAGAATTCCGATTTACCCAAAACCTCGTCAACTGCTCAAATTAAAGCAGCTTTGGCAGACAACGGATTGACGGTGAGCAATAACGATCAACCAAACAATTCGCGCACGTTGAAAGCACTGAACGCGTATACAGAAAACCGCAACCAACCCGCTCAACTTCGGGTTGCCGAGATCATTTCCGGTATCGACCTTTACGTCTAACCATCCCACCATCTTTAACCGCCAATCATGAAACCGCTTTTAGAGTTTTTCCCTATTGTTCTATTCTTTGTCGCCTATAAACTGTACGACATTTATATTGCCACTGCCGTGGTAATCGCCGCCACAGTTGTGCAGGTCATAGCCTATTGGCTGCTGTATCGTAAAGTGGAAACCATGCAGTGGATTACGCTGGGCTTAATATTGGTAATGGGCGGTGCGACGCTGTATTTACAGGACGAGCAATTCATAAAATGGAAGCTAACCATCATTGAGTGGCTATTCGGCGGCGCGTTTTTGGTCAGTCAATTCGTCGGCAACAAAACTTTTATAGAACGCATGATGGGCGCAAACCTCGAATTGCCGGATCGTATCTGGAAACGCCTTAATATGAGCTGGTCTATGTTTTTTATTGGAGTCGGCTGTTTAAATTTATATGTAATGGCGAACTACAGCACCGACGATTGGGTCAGCTTTAAAACTTTCGGGGTTCCTGGCCTGATGCTAATTTTTATTGCCGTGCAAATGGTGTTCTTGTATAAGTTTGTTCCCGCCCCAGAGGCTAAAGAATAATGTTGTACGCCATCATTGCCGAAGATGTTGCGGACAGCTTAAGCAAGCGCCTAGCCGCTCGTCCGCAGCATTTACAACGATTGAACATATTGCAAGACCAAGGCCGTCTAGTATTAGCTGGCCCACATCCAGCGATAGATAGCGACAACCCCGGCGACGCCGGATTTAGCGGCAGCCTAATTGTTGCCGAATTTGCCAGTCGGCAGGAAGCCCAAAACTGGGCCGATGCCGATCCTTATATCTCCGCCGGCGTATATGCTCGCGTTACCGTTAAACCTTTCAAACAAGTATTTCCCCAATGACAGCCGACAATATCAGACAGAAGCTGGAAGAAGCTTTTAAGCCAGAATTAATCGAAATCATCGACCATAGCGCCGCGCATGCCGGTCACGCCGGTAACAAAGGTGGCGGCCATTTCCATGTCACTCTCGTCTCCACCCAATTTGAAGGTAAGTCCCTGGTGCAAAGACATCAGCTGGTTTATCAGGCTTTGGGCGACATGATGAAGGATGAAATCCATGCCCTCGGCATTAACGCTTTAACCCCCTCTGAAAACAGCTAAAGGAAATTCTTAAGATGAAACTGAAACTTATCCCCCTGATACTGGCCAGTAGCATACTGTTACCAGGTTGCTTCGAAGAAAAAGCCAAGGATGCGGCTACACCAGCGGCACCGACTGTCAGCAAAGAAGACGCAGTCGCCTCGGTTAACGGTACCTATATCAGCAAAAAAACCCTGGAAACCTTGGAAAAAGAAATTGCCGAACGCAGCCAAGGCCAAACATTCCCAAAAGAACAGTTATTGGAAGAACTAATTCAACGCGAATTACTGATTCAGCAAGCCGTGCAAAAACAACTGGATAAATCACCGGAAGTAATCGAGCGCATGGCAACTGTTAGAAACTCCTTGCTGTCGCAAGCTGCTTTACAAGATTACCTGAAAGCAAATCCGGTCACCGATGAAGAAATCAAAGCCGAATACGACTCAAAAATGGCTAATATGGGTAGCGAATATAAAGCCCGCCATATTTTGGTTAAAACCGAAGACGAAGCGAAAAAATTGATCGCGGAACTGGAAAAAGGCGGTGATTTTACCGCGCTGGCTAAAAAACATTCCATCGATCCAATGGGGTCGGAAGGTGGCGATTTAGGCTGGTTTACTGCGGATCGTATGGTACCGCCCTTCTCCGAAGCTGTTGTTGCACTGGAAAACGGCAAATTCAGCAAACAGCCGGTACAAACCCAGTTTGGCTGGCACGTGATTCTACGTGAAGAATCCAGAGCGCTAACACCGCCGCCGTTCGACTCTGTTAAAGAACAAATTCGCCCAATGCTGCAGCGCCAAAAAGCGCAAGCCATGATCGAAAATTTGCGTAAAAACGCCAAAGTTGAAGTTTTGTTGCCGCCGACACCGCCAAAACAAGAAGAAGCTCAACCGGCTGCACCAGCACCTGCTGCGGAACCTGCCGCCACAGAACCAGCCAGTGCCGCACCAAATGCAGACGTAAAACCTGCCGAACCAGCAACGACTGCTAAGTAATCTTTCGACACAAAACAGGGCGAACACGTCGCCCTGTTTTGTGTAATTTATCCCATCAAATCGAGCTCAGCTTAGCTAACAAGCTTTCTATGCCGCATGGGCCTGCATCGGCCGGTTCTGCGTATTTTCATCCAGCAACGCTTTAATGCTGGCGGTGCATTTTCCACACACACCACCCGCGCCCGTGCATTGCATCAACTGCCTGCGATTGCACACACCTTGACTAATTGCTTGCGTAACCTGCCTATCGGTGACCGCTTTACACACACACACGTACATAACACCCTCTCTTAAATCATATGCGTACTAATGATAACAATTATCATTTAAAAGTAAAGTATCCACCATCACATTTTTCCACTCGAACTTCCCAAACCAAACATAGTCTGAAGAAGCAATTACCCTGCTTTGCTGAGGAAATACGCGGGATTGAGGCACGAACCCGAATTGCAAATCCGGGTTTGTTCATGATTAAATAGGACGATAACCTTTTCGTCATTTATTACAGAGCCAATGATGCAAGACTATCAAACCCAAAAACCCACGGTGTTGGAAATACTGAACACTCATCAAGCGATGCCGGGTAATCTGTTGCCGATTTTGCATGGTATTCAGGACACCCTGGGCTACATCCCGCCGGCCGCCGTAGTGGACATTGCCAAGTCGCTCAATCTTTCCCAAGCGGAAGTTCATGGGGTTATTAGTTTTTATCATTATTTTCGGGAGACACCGCCTGGAGAACATACGATACGCATTTGTCGAGCCGAATCATGTCAAGCCATGAACGGCAAAGCCCTGGAAAGTCATGCTAAACAACAACTTGGCATCGATTTTCACGAAACCACAGCCGACGGAGTTTTTTCGCTAGAACCGGTTTATTGCTTGGGTAACTGTGCTTGTTCACCGTCGATTACCGTAGACGACGAGGTAATTGGCCGCGTCACAACCGAAAAATTCGATCGATTGTTAGCCACTTATAAAGGTGCCAAATAATGACCCGCGTATTTATTTCCCGCGATTCCACCGCGCTTTCCTTAGGTGCGGAGCAAGTTGCCAAGACCTTAGCACAGCAAGCGTCCAGCAAAGGCCAATCAGTAGAAATCGTCCGCAATGGCTCACGCGGATTGTTCTGGCTGGAACCACTCGTCGAAGTCGAAACCAGCGAAGGCAGAGTAGCCTATGGCCCGGTTCAAGCAGAAGATGTAGCGTCATTACTCGATGCCGGCCTGCTGGAAGGCAAGCAACATACGCTTTATTTAGGCAACATTGAAGAAATAGCTTATTTCAAAAATCAAAACCGCCTTACCTTTGCCCGCGTTGGCTTAACCGACCCAGTCAACATTCAAGATTATTTGGCGCACGATGGATACCGCGGTTTGAAAAATGCGTTGGCCTTGCAACAAACCGAGATCGTCAAACAAGTGACTGACTCAGGCTTGCGCGGTCGTGGCGGCGCAGCGTTTCCGACCGGCATCAAATGGAATACGGTGTTAAACGCGCCCGCAGATCAAAAATACATCGTCTGCAACGCCGACGAAGGCGACTCAGGCACATTTTCCGACCGGATGATCATGGAAGGCGACCCCTTCGTGTTGATAGAAGGCATGACCATCGCCGGCCTGGCTGTCGGCGCTACCCAAGGTTATATTTATCTGCGCGTCGAATACCCGCACGCCAAGATTGCTCTGAACCAAGCCATCGAAGCCGCTTACAAGAACGGTTATTTAGGCGAAAACATCCAAAACAGCGGCAAAACCTTCCACCTAGAGGTTCGTAGCGGTGCGGGCGCTTATATCTGCGGCGAAGAAACATCGTTGTTGGAAAGTTTGGAAGGCAAACGCGGATTAGTGCGTTTTAAGCCGCCTCTCCCCGCTATCGTTGGCCTGTTCGGCAAACCGACCATCGTCAACAATGTCATTTCGCTGGCCTCGATTCCGGTGATCCTGGACAAAGGCGGCGAATATTATAAAAACTACGGCATGGGCCGTTCGCGCGGTACCCTCCCCCTACAATTGGCGGGCAACATCAAACATCCGGGTTTGTTTGAAGTGGCTTTCGGCATGACCCTGCGCGAACTGCTTTACGACTACGGCGGCGGTTCCGCCAGCGGCCGACCGATACGCGCAGTGCAGGTGGGCGGACCGTTGGGCGCTTATCTGCATGAAGGCCAGTTCGATACTCCGCTGGATTACGAAGCCTTCGCGGCCATATCAGCGGTATTGGGTCATGGCGGCATCGTGGTTCACGACGACACCGTCAACATGGCCGACATGGCGCGTTATGCGATGGAATTTTGTGTGGAAGAATCCTGCGGCAAATGCACACCTTGCCGGATCGGATCGACACGTGGCGTCGAAGTCATAGACCGCATCGTCGACGGCGCGCAAAAGGATAAAAATACCGTGTTGTTGCGCGACTTGTGTGACACCATGACTTACGGATCTTTGTGTGCGATGGGCGGCATGACACCATTCCCGGTGTTGAGCGCGCTGAATCATTTCCCTGAAGACTTTGGCCTCGAAGCCGCCAAAGCCTGATCGCGATTACCAGGAGATAAATATGTCTGCCAATAACGAAATAGACTACGGAACCCCCGCGAGTTCGTCTGCAAATCAAGTCACTCTGGAAATCGACGGCCACAAGGTCACTGTCTCTGCCGGCAGTTCCGTGATGCGCGCCGCCGCGGAAGCCGGGATCAGCATTCCTAAATTGTGCGCCACCGACAGCCTCGACCCGTTCGGGTCTTGCCGGATGTGTCTGGTACAAATCGAAGGCGCGCGCGGCTATCCAGCCTCCTGCACGACGCCGGTCGCGGACGGCATGAAGGTTTGTACCCAGAACGACAAATTGGCCAGCATCAGACGCGGCATCGCCGAACTGTATATCTCCGATCATCCGCTAGATTGCTTAACCTGCGCAGCCAACGGCGATTGCGAACTGCAGGATACCGTCGGTCAAGTCGGGCTGCGCGAAGTGCGTTACGGCTTCGATGGCGAGAATCATCTGGATTCCGAAAAAGACACCAGCAACCCTTACTTCAGCTTCGACCCGGCAAAATGTATCGTTTGTTCGCGCTGCGTACGCGCCTGCGAAGAAGTGCAAGGCACCTTCGCATTGACCATCGACGGCCGCGGTTTCGATTCCAAGGTCTCTCCCGGTCAAAACCAGCCATTCATGGAGTCGGAATGCGTATCCTGCGGCGCTTGCGTGCAGGCTTGCCCAACCGCGACACTGATGGAAAAATCGGTAATCGATAATGGGGTGCCGGAACACAGTACCATCACCACCTGTGCCTATTGCGGCGTCGGCTGCTCATTCAAAGCCGAAATGAAAGGCGAACAACTGGTGCGCATGGTGCCGGACAAAAACGGTCAGGCCAATCATGGTCACTCTTGCGTGAAAGGCCGTTTCGCGTTCGGTTACGCCACCCACAAAGACCGCATCACCACACCGATGGTCCGGGAAAAAATTTCCGACCCTTGGCGCGAAGTCAGTTGGGAAGAAGCCATCGGATTTGCCGCCAGCAAATTAAAAGGCATCCAAGCAAAGTACGGCAAGGATTCTATCGGCGGTATTACGTCGTCCCGCTGCACCAACGAAGAAACCTATCTGGTGCAAAAACTGATCCGCGCCGGCTTCGGTAACAACAATGTCGATACCTGCGCCCGCGTTTGCCATTCACCCACCGGCTACGGCTTGAAAAGCACATTCGGCGAATCATCCGGCACCCAGACCTTTGACTCGGTAATGCAGTCCGATGTGATTATGGTGATAGGCGCCAACCCAACCGACGGCCATCCGGTATTCGGTTCGCTGATGAAACGTCGCTTGCGCCAAGGCGCAAAGCTGATTGTTGTCGATCCGCGCAGTATCGATCTGGTGAGTAACAGCCCGCACATCAAAGCGGATTATCATCTGAAATTGCGTCCAGGCACCAACGTTGCGGTTGTCACAGCCTTAGCTCACGTCATCGTCACCGAAGGCTTGGCCGATGAGAAGTTTGCGTTGGAACGTTGCGACGTCGAATCGTTTAGCAAATGGAAAACCTTCGTTGCGCTGCCTCAACATTCACCTGAAGCTGTTGCCGAATTAACCGGCGTACCCGCCGAAAGCGTGCGCGCGGCAGCCCGCTTGTACGCAACCGGCGGTAACGGCGCGATTTATTACGGCTTGGGCGTTACCGAACATAGCCAAGGCTCCACGACCGTTATCGGTATTGCAAACCTGGCAATGGCAACCGGTAACATCGGCCGCGACGGTGTCGGTGTCAATCCGTTGCGCGGACAAAATAACGTACAAGGCTCTTGCGACATGGGTTCGTTCCCGCACGAGTTTGTCGGTTATCGCCATGTTTCCGATTCGCAAACCCGCATTCAGTTCGAAACTGCCTGGAATGTGGCGCTGTCCTCAGAACCCGGCTTACGCATCCCGAATATGTTTGCTGCCGCTATCGACGGCAGTTTCAAAGGCTTGTACGTACAAGGCGAAGACATCGCTCAATCAGATCCAGACATAACGCACGTCCATCACGCGCTACGCGAACTGGAATGCTTGGTGGTACAGGACATTTTCTTGAACGAAACGGCTAAATTCGCCCACGTATTTTTACCAGGCTCCTCGTTCCTGGAAAAAAACGGCACCTTTACCAATGCCGAACGCCGAATCTCACCGGTTCGTAAAGTCATGACCCCGCTGGGCGGCAAGGAAGACTGGGAAGTAACCCAGGACTTGTCCAACGCTCTGGGTTATCCGATGAATTACAGCCATCCTTCGGAAATCATGGACGAAATCGCAGCACTGACTCCGCAATTCGCCGGTGTCAGTTACGAAAAAATCGACGAGATGGGCAGTATTCAATGGCCATGCAACGACGAAACACCTGACGGCACGCCGATTATGCACGCCGATCACTTCGTACGCGGCAAGGGTCGTTTCATGCTGACTGAATATGTTGCCACCGAAGAACGTACCAGCAGCAAATACCCTTTGATTCTGACTACCGGCCGAATCTTGTCGCAATACAATGTGGGCGCCCAAACGCGCCGCACAGAAAACGTCGCTTGGCACGAAGAAGACCGCCTGGAATTACATCCGCACGATGCCGAAGTACTTGGTATTAGCGATGGCGACTGGTGCGGCGTGAAAAGCCGCTCCGGAGAAACGGTATTGAGAGCCAAGGTCACAGACCGCATGCAACCGGGCGTGGTTTATACCACTTTTCATTTCCCGCATTCAGGTGCCAACGTCATCACTACCGATAACTCGGACTGGGCAACCAACTGTCCGGAATATAAGGTCACAGCGGTACATGTCGCCAAAGTCGCACAACCTTCGGCATGGCAACAGGAATACCAAGACTTTTCCGATAATCAGTTGTCTTTGCTAGAAAACCGCATCGCGGTCAACGAGTAAACTGCAACCGACTTATGGATGCAGTCTCAAGCGAACTGGGCTGGACCAGCTATCGAACCGGTACATTCGATAGCTGGCGCGGGCCTGTTCATACCGCGAAGGAAGATTATGTAGCCGAAGAAGTGCCAGTGGTATTGGTCTACAACACCATTCCGCATGTGGTGATGCTAACCACTCCATTAAATCTGGAAGATTTTGCGCTGGGTTTTAGTCTGACTGAGGAAATCATCGGCCATACGTCCGAATTGCAATCGGTACGCGTCGTACAACGCTCCAAAGGCGTGGAAGTCAGAATGACGATACCGGAAGCGCGGTTCGAGAAACTACACGGTAAGGGAAAAAACATGACCGGCAGAACCGGTTGCGGTTTGTGTGGTGCCACTACCTTGGAACAAGCCATCCGCCACCCGCATCATGTCGGCCACGGTTTAGCGCTTAGTGCGAATCTATTGAGCAGCGGTTTCGTCGATATGGCGCAAAAACAATCCCTGAATTTACTGACCGGCGCGGTCCATGCGGCAGCTTGGCTACATCCTGAGCAAGGCATCGTTACTGTAAGGGAAGATGTCGGCCGCCATAATGCGCTGGATAAACTGATCGGCTCATTAGCCAAGGCCAACTGCGATTTTGAAAATGGCTGGCTATTAGTGACCAGCCGTGCCAGTTACGAAATGGTACAAAAGGCAGCCAGCGTTGGCATTACCTTGTTGGCAGCAATATCGGCACCTACCGCGTTAGCGATTCAATTGGCGGATGAATGCGGACTGACCCTGGTCGGCTTCGCCCGCCACGAGAATCACATGATCTACACTCACCCTCATCGTTTACAACATTACCAAGAATCAGCCGCATAAAACATGGATACCCACAACCTCATAAAAATGGCCAATAACATTGGCGCTTTTTTCAAATCCGAACCCGACCGGGAATTGGCTATTAAAGGCGTTGAACAACATATCCGAAACTTTTGGGAACCGCGCATGCGTAAAGCCATTGTCGAATATGTGCAACAAGGCGGTACGGAACTAATGGATATTGTGTCGGAAGCCGTATTGCATATTGCCAAATAATCTCTAGTTTGGCTTGGCACTCAGTGCAAATTACTTGAAATAAACGATCAAGCTAATCCCTGCTTTCCCCAAATAGGGCCTATTTGGGGAAGTCTATTCAGAAGTCCTTTGCTTAACGCGCGAACACCTTAATCTGCTGAACTAAGGGGCTGAACCTCAGCTGGCAAGGTCGTACCCAAATACTTATTCAATTGGCCTTTGCTCGCTAAAATCCGAAACTGCGAAAATAGCTCGTCGTATTTGGCGTTGATGTACGAGCTTTTGGCGATATAGGCCTCGTTGAAGGTATCCAACAAGTCCAATAGCGTACGTTGACCGATATTGAATTGCTGCTGATAAGCGCTGATGGTCTTCTCGCTGGAATCGACGTGCTGTTTAAAAAACTCCAACTGGCTCTTCACGGTTTGATGAGCAACCCACGACAAACGCATGCTCTCAACGACCTGCCTATGCGTATTATCGCGAATATCCTTGGCCTGATTGATTAACTGCGCGGTTTGTTCGCGGCGCGCTATGTCCTTGCCACCGTTAAAAATGTTATAGCGCATACGCAGCATTGCAGTCATATCCGAGTTGGTGCCGCGAATCCCGTCCAGATTGTAGTTATGACTGACGCCGGTCTCAATGTCGAAACGGGGGAAATAGGGCGCCATAGCCGTAGCATGTTGGGCAAATGCTGAATCGATATCGGAATTGGCGGATTTCAGAATCGGATGGTCGGCCAACGCTTCCTCTATCCCTTGATCCAGCGACTGCGGCAGTGCGGTTCCCGGCGATTGGATCGGCTGAATCCCTTCCGGCAAGGTACCGATAACCCGCAAGAAACTGGTCTCGGCATCTTTCAAATTACCTATTTCCGACAGCACGTTTTTTTCCGCCAATGCAACCCGGCCCATAGACTGGTCGACATCCGCCCGTTTACCCACGCCACGTTCGCTACGCAACTTGATTTGATCGTTGGTGCCCTGATGCCGCTGCAGGTTTTCCTTGGCCAGATTCAACAACTCCTGGCGCCGTAACACCTTGATATAAGCTTCAACACCATCGAGCGCGGTAATTTCCGATTGGCCGAATACTGTATACGCCCGGGAATCGGTGCGAGCTTCCTGCCTCTCCACTTCATTCGGAGTGGCCAGACCATCAAACAACATTTGCCTGGCCAGAATCGCCCCTTCTTCTCTATGATAAAAAACCGATCCGTCACCGCGGCCACGGGTCGTTGGGTTATTCGATTCTTCCCAACCGATGCCCGCCGTGACATCCACCGTCGGGAAATAACCGGCCTTGGCTTGACCGATTTCCTCTTCAACCGCACGGCGCTCTGATTTGGCAGCTTGGATTTTGGGATTTTCATCCAGTACTTTCTGAATAGACTCTTGCAAACTCAGGGCCTGACTCGTTGAAACACAGGCCAAATGCATGGCTATTCCTAAACTCAATCTCCTGCTGACTCTCATGACATTCCTCTATGATATTGATCGATTTCTTTTAACAAAATGGCTAGTCTTAATCGGTCATCGACATTCAGTTTTCTAAAAATCGACGATAAATGCGCTTTTACAGTCCGTTCGGATATATTCATCGCAAAGGCGATACGCTTATTGCTTTCGCCCTGCCGTATCATATTCGCCACTTCCACTTCCCGAGCGGATAAACTGGCAAGCTGCTTTAGCTTTAGTTCGGTGTCGATGGTACTAGGGGTAAGTTGTGTACGCCTGGCACTGGTCAATACACCAATTACCTTGGGCACCAAGGCCCGACGAATCCAAATATCGCCCGCCAAGATGCAAGCTACCGCCCGTGTTAAAAGCTCCGACGCTTCGGATTGTTCGCAATAACCGGCGGCGCCGTTAATCAACACCTCGATCTGTTTATTTTCCGGCCAATCGGAGCCCATGACCAGAAACCGGGCTTTTTTGTTGGCAAAAACCGATAACAAGCTGGCATCGTCGTCCAGTTTTTTTGCATCGAAAATCACCGCATCGGCCGTATATTCACTGCGAATACTATGCAGCATACTTACGTTATATTCCGCGATCAACGCATGAGTCCACTGCGCCGTCAGCTGAGGATTATTGGAATAAATCAGTATGTTAGCCACAAATGTAATTGTTGTTATGAGTTATCGTTCTCTTAAAGCCCGATCCCTGGCTTTCAATATTGGCTTCAAGAGGTAATCAAGCACTGTTTTTTTTCCGGTTAAAATATCAACTTCCGCTGTCATCCCGGCAATAATTTCCAAGCGTTCGCCACCCTTTTCCAGATAATTTTTAGCAGTGCGCAAACGAATCAAATAGTAATTATCCTCGTCTTTCTTCTCGCCAGGTATGCTGTCTGCGCTAATATGCTCCAAAGAGGCATCCAGGCCGCCGTATATCGAAAAATCATAAGCGCTTAGTTTTACCACAGCTTTCTGCCCAGGACGAAGAAAAGCAATGTCCGCCGGCCGAATTTTAGCTTCTATCAACAACTGATCTTCCAGCGGCACGATTTCCAGCAAATCCATGCCGGGTTGAATTACGCCGCCAACCGTAGCCACCTTGATGCGCTTTACCGTGCCTTTTACCGGCGACAACACTCTGGTACGGCTAACTCTATCTTCCAAAGCCACTGCGGATTCGGATGTACGATCCAGTTCCGCTTTCACTTCGTTTAATTCTTTCAAGGCCTCGGTTTTATACCGAATCTTGATCTCCGCCAGTTTATTGCGCGCTTCGTCCAGTGACGAACGCAGGCGCGGCATCGCCAAATTTGCGGAATTCAAGTCGCCTTTCAAATCGTTGGCGGCACGTTGCAAGCGCAGTAATTCAACCTGAGACATCGCGCCATCGGCCACCAACGGCTCGGACATCTTCACTTCGTCCTGCAATAATTTGTAACTACGTGCCAACTGGTCGCTTTTCGACTGAATTTCGATAATTTCCTGCTCTTTCTGCCGCACTTGCTCGGCAAAAATGTCGCTATTCGACCTTATTTCGTTCTGCTTGGAAACCAATAATTGCCTGACATTCTCGGCGATTTGTGGAGCGTTTTTTAAAACCTCTTCCGGAATCGCCAGAGGTGTACCGTTGATTTCGGCATTCAAGCGCGCGGTATTTGCCAATAACTCGTAATACTTTAACTTGGCTTCCTTAAACGAGGAAGCAAAACGAACTTGATCCAGTTGTAGCAACACCTGATCCTTGTCCACCAACTGGCCTTCTTGCACCAATATTTCCGAAACTATGCCACCCTCCAGGTTCTGCACCACCTGTACTTGACTGGACGGTATGGTCTTACCTTCGCCGCGCGTGACTTCGTCCAGGCTCGCAAAACCGGCCCAAACCAGGGATACCGCCACAAATGCCGCGAAAAACCAGAGGATCAAATGGCTTTGCAGCGGTAATTCGTAAAGATTCGCGGCGTTGACGTCGCTTAAAAAGTCCTGGTCCTCGGCTCGATACCGATGCTCGGCTCGCCACTCGGCTATTTTTTTCAACATATTAAATAGCCACCTTGATCTGTCCTTGGCGCAAGGCTTCCAGCACATGTTCCTTGGGGCCGTCGGCAACCATATGCCCGCCGTCCATCACGATCAACCTGTCCACCAAGCTGAGCAACGACATACGGTGCGTGACCAGTATCAGAGTTTGCTCCCGCAATTGCGCGGCAAACCGCTGTTTAAATGCTTCCTCGCTACTGTTGTCCATCGCGTTGGTCGGCTCGTCCATGATAAAAATCGGCGGCGACAACAGCAAGGCTCTGGCCAATGCGATACTTTGCCGTTGCCCGCCCGACAGCGATGAGCCGCGCTCGCCGACCTGCAAATCAAAACCCGCAGGATGCTTGCTAACGAATTGATCGACACCGGCAATCTCGGCCGCCTTTAACACTGCGGTATCGTCGGCATAGCGCGAACCCAATACGATATTGTCCTTCACGCTACCGAACATTAAGGAAATATCTTGCGGCACATAGCCGATTTGCCGGCGCAAATCGGAAGGGTCGATTTGGCGAATATCGGTGCCGTCTATCAAGATCGAGCCTTCCTGAGCCTGATATAAACCAAGCATCAATTTTTCCAGCGTACTCTTGCCGGAACCGATTCGGCCGATAAAACCGACGCGTTCGCCGGCCTTGATTTTAAAGGATATGCCATCCAAAGCCTTGACCGGCTGCTGCGGATAGCTGAAGCGAACATGCTTAAACTCAATCTCGCCGTTGAACCCCGGCCTATGCAAATATTCCTTGCCGCTCTCGCGCTCCACCGGTAAGGCCATCATCCGGTTAAACGAGCCCAGGGCGGTCACAGCCTGATGGTAGCGGGTCAATAGCGCCGCCACCTGCCCGACCGGGGCCAGCGCCCGCGAGGTCAACATGGTACAGGCAACCAAACCGCCGGTCGTTAAATCACCGTCGGTAATCCGGTAGACACCGGCCAACACCACCAATACCGATGCCAATTGCTGCAGGAACGCGGTCAGGTTGACGGTCAAGCCGGCGTAAAACCGCGACTTTAACCCCAGCCTGGCAATTTCGCCGACATTCTGCTCCCAGCGCCGCTGCAATTGTCCTTCCGCGCCGGCCGTTTTGATGCTTTCCAGATTGGACAGCGCTTCCACCAGCGTGGCATTTTTCTCGCCGCCGAATTTGAACATGGCGTTGATCGTATTCTTCAACGGTGCCTGCAAGGCGATACCGATCAACATTGCCAACGGTAAAATCGCCAACGGAATCAAGGCCAAATTGCCGCCGACGCTATAAATAATCAGTAAAAACAAAAACAAAAATGGCAAATCGATCAATGTCACCAGCGTTGCCGAGGTCAAAAATTCACGAAAAGATTCGAATTCGCTTAAGTTGTTCGCAAAAGCGCCCACCGATGGCGGCCGGGCTTCCATGCGAATATTCATCAGTTTTTCGAAAATATTCGCCGACAAAATAATATCGGCGCGTTTGCCGGCCGCATCGATAAAATAACTTCGCAGCAGCTTCATCGCCAATTCGAAACCAAACACGATCAGCACGCCTACCGTCAGTACCCACAACGTTTCCAACGCATGATTCGGCACCACTCGGTCGTACACATTCATGAAAAACAATGGCGCCGCCAAAGCGAACAGATTGATTAATACCGAGGCCGCCAGCACTTCCGCGTAAATGGGCCAAGACTTATAAAGTACATCCCAAAACCAATGTTTGACCTTCGGTATAGCCGATTCCGCGGTTCGCCCATCAAAACGATGCTGCAACTGCACGAAAAAAGCCGAACCGCTGTAATTAGCTTCCAGCTCCGCAACACTAACGGTCTTTTCGCCGCTCTCGGTTTCCGGCAACACTACCGTATAGCTGTCACCATTCTTGGCAAGCAAAACGCAGGCATTGCCATCTTTAAGCAACAGCACCGCCGGCAGTACTAAATTGGAAATTTTCCGCAAGGGCCGGCGCAACAAACGACTAGTCAAACCAGCGCGTTCAGCGGCGCGCACGAACAATGCCGGCGTTAATTTATTGTCGATTAAGGGCAGTCCGGCCACCAAGGCCGTTGCGGTTTGCGGAATATGCAACAATTTGCAGACCGACAGCAAAGCCAACAATAAAGGATCGTCAAACGTGGAATCTGCTGGTCCGGATATCTGGCCGCTATCAGGCATGGAGGATGTAAGTAGAAGTTATAGTTTTTATAACGCTAAAGCGCGCTACTGTACTTAAGTATTATAAATTGATGCGATTACAACCCAAAAAGCATTTTTATCAAAGCAAATTCAAAAACCGGCGCCTGGTGCGTCGCCGATAATTTCCCGTAACAAGGCCGTGGCATAGCTACCGGCCGGCAGTGAGAAGCTCAACTTCAGTTGATTATCCAGCCATTGCCAGTCCAGATCTTGCGGCAATACGCGCAAGGCCCGACGATCTGCTTCCAGATCAAACGCAATCAAACCGTCGGCTATGGATGCGTTAGCGGCAATCACGGCGTTTTCTATCGCACCGGCCTCAGCCGTGGCAACCTTACCGCCACGGCCCCACATGATCCCAGTGGGATGAATATCACCCTGCTCGACACGTGCCGACAGACTGACATCGTTGCTATCGCCGGCAAAACAGCTATTACTACCGTCTAACTTGAATACATCGCCATTTATCGCCCGCTGCCAATTGGTTTGCTCGACGCGCCGCGCCAAAATCAGATTGAACAAATACGAGCGCGCCGCCGATAAATACAAAGAACGCTGCTCGCGCTTGACCTTAGCGCCAGTAAACATGGCCAGCGCGCGATTGATATTTTGACCGTGATGCCCGAAACGCTGCGGCCCGAAATAATTCGGAAAACCTTGGTTTCTGATCTGTTGCAACTGCCTTTCGGCAAGTTCCCTGTCACCCGTCCAATTGCGGATCAGCAACGTAAACCGGTTGCCGGCCAATACGCCGCGCTTCAGTTTCCGGGCATGCCGGACCGTTTGCAGTATTTTCAGCTGATCGGTTTCGAAACCATTCCAGTTAGGATCTTCCTTACCCGGCAACCACACGCTGAACCATTGCCGAGTGCGGCCGTGTCTATCCTTCAGACCGGCGTAGCTGACATCCCGTTGCCTGACGCCGGCATGGCGAGCCAACTGCCGCGCGACATATTCGGTGTTTTCGCCGATTTTTTCGATATACAGAAATATATGCTCGCCGCTGCCTTCCGGCTCGAAAGACAGGATTTCTTCGACGACAAAATCCTCAGGCTCGGTTTTGATGTCGCCGGTACCGGACGGACCACCGCAGGCGTAAGGCCATTCGGGTAAACTAAATTCTGTCATTGGCTATGTAAAATATCGTAGGTCACGTTGCCGCGATACGACTGCATGGACGCAGCAGTGAAATTGTCAGAGAACGCTACGCGCACCGGGACCTACGTGACTCTTTAGATAGGTATTTTGTTCTACGCGGGCTTAACGCGCTGTCAATCCAAATGTTCAGAAAATTAGCTTCGGTTGAAAAAGTATAAAAAAAACGCCTAAGGCGACCATGAAAATACCGGCTTTAAACGTAAGAAACTTCGAGTGATAAAACTTTTCCTCCTTGGTTGGCGGGCGTGAGTCATTTTGAGCGTCTAAATGCCCTCTGACTCCTCTTTTTTGCCTGTCGCTTAACCAAGGAATCATCCCGGAACTAATAAGGATAGTGATGCCAAAAAGAACAATTCCAAATCCTACGCCATGACGCACAAAGCCATAGGCGATAAATTCGCTTATTGCGTCATTTAGAGTCATTGTCAATTCCTTCATTTACCGAGCATCAATACTAAAGACGGTAATACCAATTGATGCCGTATAGTGCAATTATCAAGGTTACATTGTACGTGTCGAGTATCGCAAGGTCGGTCGTTTCGTCGATCTACATAAACCAGTTTGATCGAAAGCCGACAACACTTTTATTTCTCGATCAACACCACCGCCTGCACGGCGATGCCTTCCTTGCGGCCTTCGAAGCCGAGCTTCTCGGTGGTGGTGGCTTTGACGTTGATAAAATCGACATCAACAGCCAAGTCGGCAGCGATATTGGCGCGCATGGCAGGCACGTGCGGCAACATTTTCGGTGCTTGGGCGATGATGGTCACATCGGCGTTGACTAATTTGTAGCCTTTTTCCTGAACGATTTTGTAAACGTGGCGCAGCAGTACCCGGCTGTCGGCACCCTTGAATTCGGGATCGGTGTCCGGAAAATGTTTGCCGATGTCGCCCAACGCCGCCGCGCCGAGTATCGCATCAGCCAAGGCATGCAGCACCACGTCGCCGTCGGAATGCGCTTCCAGGCCTTTTTCGTAGGGAATTTTCACGCCGCCCAAAATAATGTGGTCGCCGTCGTTGAAACGGTGGACGTCGTAACCTTGGCCGACTCGGATCATGTTTGTTGCTCCATGTAGAATTGCGCCAGCGCCAGATCTTCTGGCCGGGTGATTTTGATATTATCGGGACGGCCTTCGACGATTTTTGGTTGAAAGCCCAACAGTTCCAGCGCGCTGGCTTCATCGGTAACTGCCGGATTGCCTTCGGTTTGCTGCAAGGCATCGCGCAGCATGCCGTATTTGAACATTTGCGGCGTCAGTGCGCGCCAAACGTGTTTGCGATCTATCGTCGCGGTAATCGTGTCGCCGTCGACGTGTTTCAGTGTGTCGTGTGAAGACAGCGCCAGAATGCCGCCGACCGCATCGTTTTTTAACGTCTCGATTTGTAGATGAATGTCAGAAGCAGTCAGACAAGGCCGAGCGGCGTCATGCACCAACACCCAGTCGTCTTCGGCTGCCTGACCCTGCAAGGATTTCAGTGCCGACAACACCGAATCGGCACGTTCCTTGCCGCCCGGCGCGGTAATCACGTTCGGATGTTTGGACACGTCCAATTCCGGCCAATACGGATCTTCGAGCGAAATGGCCACCGCCACAGCTTGAAACGCGCCGGACTGTAGTAAGCGATTTAAAGTATGTTCGATGACGGTTTTGCCGGCCAGTGGCAGATATTGTTTGGGGCGGTCGGCTTGCATGCGTTTACCGACCCCGGCTGCCGGGACAACTGCCCAGCATTTGAGAATTTGATTCATGCTCTACTCAAGCACTTGAAAGAAGGTTTCGTTTTCCTTGATCATGCCCAGCTCGTAGCGGGCCCGTTCTTCGATGGTTTCCAAACCGCGGCGCAAATCCAGCACCTCCGCATACAGGGAATCGTTGCGTTCCTTTTTTTCCTGGGCTTCCTTGGTCAGGGTATCGAGGCGTTCCCGATAATCGCTAATCTGCGAGACGCTGGCATCACCTAGCCACAACCGATACTGGAAGTGAACGATTAACAGGATGATGATGGCGATCAGGGTTTTAATGGCTGCTCTCGATCTGTAAGGTGGGTTGCGCCTGGAAGAGCACAACCCAACAATAAAGCAATTCGTTGGGTTACGGCTTGCGCCTAACCCAACCTACGCTTTTTTATTTCAGCATTTTGAACGCGCTGCGACCGGCGTATTTAGCTTTGTCGCCCAACTCGTCTTCGATTTTCATCAGACGGTTGTATTTAGCAACACGGTCGGAACGGCTCAATGAACCGGTTTTGATTTGGCCGGTGCCGGTCGCAACTACCAAGTCGGCGATGGTGGTGTCTTCGGTTTCGCCGGAACGGTGAGAAACCACCGCGCTGTAGCCGGCAGCAGCAGCCATATCGATAGCAGCCAGAGTTTCGGTCAAGGTACCGATTTGGTTGACTTTGATCAGGATAGAGTTGGCGATGCCTTTCTCGATACCTTCTTTCAGGATGGCAGGGTTGGTAACAAACAAATCGTCGCCGACCAATTGGATTTTGCCGCCCAATTTTTCGGTTTGATATTTCCAGCCGTCCCAGTCGTTTTCGTCCAGACCGTCTTCGATGGAGATGATGGGGTATTTATCAACCCACGCCGCCAGGAAATCGACCATCTCTGTGGAATTGAAGCTACGATTTTCTGCGGACAGCACGTATTTACCGTCGTCGAAATACTCGGAAGCGGCTGCATCCATACCCAGATAGATGTCAACACCTGCTTTGTAACCGGCTTTTTCGATCGCTTCCAGGATTACTTCGATGGCTTCTTCGTTAGAAGACAGATTAGGCGCAAAACCGCCTTCGTCGCCCACAGTGGTAGCCAAACCGCGGCTTTTCAATACTTTAGCCAGGTTATGGAATACTTCGGCACCGTAACGGATCGCTTCGCGGAAAGTCGGTGCACCGACAGGCAGAATCATGAATTCTTGCAAATCCACACTGTTATCGGCGTGCGAACCACCGTTGATGATGTTCATCATCGGCACAGGCAAGATGAATTCGCCGGATTTGTTCAGGAATTTGTATAACGGTACGCCGGCTTCTTGAGCGGCAGCGCGCGCGGCAGCCATGGAAACGCCCAAAATCGCATTGGCGCCGATGCGACTTTTGCTGGGCGTGCCGTCCAAGGCAATCATTTTTTCGTCCAATGCGGCTTGGTTGTTGGCATCCATACCCACGACGGCTTCGCGAATTTCGGTATTGACGAAGTTAACGGCATTCAATACGCCTTTACCCAAATAACGGGATTTATCGCCGTCGCGTAATTCGATCGCTTCGCGTTCACCGGTGGAGGCGCCGGATGGCACCATCGCGCTGCCGATGATACCGGATGACAAATAAACTTCCGCTTCAACAGTCGGGTTACCGCGTGAATCCAGAACTTCTCTTGCCTTTACGTCTACTATTCTTGCCATTATTTTGCCCTATAGTGTGGTTTCAATCAGGCTGGTGGATTTAACAGCCCGGTCTATCGTTACTAACATTTCTAATAATTCTTTCATGCGGTGCAAGGGCCAGGAATTGGGGCCGTCGCTCAACGCTTCGTCCGGTTTGGGATGCGATTCCATGAAAATCCCAGCGATACCTACCGCGACTGCGGCGCGCGCCAGTACCGGCACATGTTCGCGCTGGCCACCGGAGACATTGCCTTGCCCGCCCGGCAACTGCACGGAATGGGTGGCGTCAAACACTACCGGGCAACCGGTATCACGCATCACGGCGAGTGAACGCATATCCGAAACCAAATTATTATAACCAAACGACACGCCGCGCTCGCAAACCATGATTTGCTGGTTGCCGGTAGCTTTGGCTTTGGCTGCGACATTGGCCATATCCCAAGGTGCTAAAAACTGGCCCTTTTTGATATTGACCGGTTTACCCAGCGCCGCGACGCTTTGGATGAAATTGGTCTGGCGGCACAAAAACGCCGGCGTTTGCAGTACATCGACCACCGCCGCAACTTCCGCCAGCGGCGTGTCTTCATGCACGTCGGTCAATACCGGCACGCCCAATTGTTGCTTTACTTTTTCCAGGATCTGCAAACCTTTTTCGAGGCCGGGACCGCGAAAACTACCCAGTGACGAACGGTTGGCCTTGTCGAACGAGGATTTATAAATAAATGGGATATTCAACTCGTCGGCTATTTCTTTCAATTTACCGGCGGTATCCATGGTCATTTGTTCGCTTTCGATCACACAGGTACCCGCGATCAGGAAAAACGGCTTATCCAGGCCGACTTCGAAATTACATAATTGCATGTTTAACCTTGTTTCTTGTGTTTGGCGGCCGCTTCGACGAAGCCTGAGAACAGCGGATGGCCATTACGCGGTGTTGAAGTAAATTCCGGATGGAACTGGCAGGCCAAAAACCAGGGGTGATCCGGTAATTCGATAATTTCCACTAACCGGCCATCCAGAGATTTGCCGGAGAAGCGCATACCCGCCGCTTCCAATTGCTTCAAATACTGATTGTTAAATTCGTAACGATGCCGATGGCGCTCGGTAATCACGTCTTTTTGATACAACTCGAACGCCAACGAGTCGGATTTTAAGCGGCATTTTTGCGCGCCCAGGCGCATGGTGCCACCGATGTCGGAATCTTCGTCGCGCACGTTTAACTGCCCGGCTTCATCCATCCATTCGGTAATCAAACCGATGATAGGATGCGGACTATTCGGCAAAAACTCGGTGCTATGCGCGCCTTCCAAACCGACCACATCGCGAGCAAACTCGATGACCGCAGACTGCATGCCCAGGCAAATACCCAAATACGGAATCTTGTTTTCGCGAGCAAAGCGTACCGTGGAAATCTTGCCTTCCACACCGCGTTCGCCGAAACCGCCCGGTACCAAAATCGCATCGACATCCTTCAGTTTTGCGGTACCTTCGGCTTCGATGGTTTCCGAATCGATATAGGTGATTTGCACCTTGTGGCGGGTGTGGATACCGGCGTGAATCAGAGCCTCGTTCAAGGATTTGTATGCGTCGGTGTGATCGACATATTTACCGACGATGGCGATATTAACTTCATCGGTCGGATGAGTCAGGCCATCGACCACTTTCTCCCAGGCCGACAAGTCAGCAGGTGGCACGTCGAGACGCAATTGAGCCACTACGATGTCGTCCAGACCCTGTTCGCGCAACAATAGCGGGATGCGATAAATGGTGTCGGCGTCAATCGCGGAAATGACCGCTTTTTCGTTGACGTTGGTGAACAAGGCGATTTTTTTGCGCTCGCTGGCCGGGATCGGTTGCTCGGAACGGCAAATCAGAATATCCGGCTGGATACCGATGGTGCGAAGTTCTTTTACCGAATGCTGCGTCGGCTTGGTTTTAATCTCGCCGGCCGACTTGATGTAAGGTACCAAAGTCAGATGAATAAACACCGCCCGGTCCCGACCCAATTCCACGCCCATTTGCCGAATGGATTCCAAAAACGGCAAGGATTCGATGTCGCCAACGGTGCCGCCGACCTCAATCAGCGCCACATCGGTACCCTCGGCACTAGCGTAGACACGGCGTTTGATTTCGTCGGTAATATGCGGAATCACCTGCACCGTTGCGCCCAGATACTCGCCCTTGCGCTCGTTGCGCAACACTTGCTCGTAGACCTGGCCGGTAGTGAAGTTGTTTTTCTTGGCCATCGTGGTTTTTAAAAACCGCTCGTAATGGCCCAAATCCAGATCGGTTTCCGCGCCATCCTCGGTAACGAACACCTCGCCGTGTTGAAACGGACTCATGGTGCCGGGATCGACGTTGATGTATGGATCGAGTTTGGTGAGAGTGACTTTCAGGCCGCGATCTTCCAAGATCGCTGCCAACGATGAAGCGGCTATCCCTTTTCCCAAGGATGAAACCACTCCGCCGGTGATGAATATGAATTTTGTCATGAACGTTTGGCGCCCTGTTTAGCAATAGCAAGGGGGTCGAAAAGGCGCAAATTCTAACAGTTTTATAGCGCGATTGCCTTTTTAATTGACGAAGCGGCCATGGCCTGGCGCTCGATAACTGAAAAATATCAACGACATTCGACGGTGAACGCCAACTGATTTTTGCCGCGCTGCTTAGCCAGATACATCGCATCGTCGGCACATTTAATCAACAATTCGGCTTCGGAATGATCGGTGGGATACATGGCAATGCCGATACTGGCACCAATTTTGACGGTCTTTCCATGAATTAAAAACGCTTGATTGATAGCTTTCAACACATTTTGCGCCACTTGCTTGGCTGCCAACACCGAGTGCAGCGATGTCAACACAAACACGAACTCATCGCCGCCCAAGCGGGCGACGGTATCGACTTCACGGCAACATTGCTCGAAACGCCTGGCCACCGCTTGCAGTAATTCGTCACCGGCATCGTGCCCCATTTCATCATTAACCACCTTGAAACCGTCCAAATCCAGAAAAAATACCGCCAAAAATGTCGAATCGCGCTTGGCGCGCAGCAAGTCTTGCCGTAAACGCTCGATCAATAGGCCGCGATTGGGCAAACCGGTGAGCTGATCATGAAACGCCAGGTACATTAACTGCTTTTCCTTGCGCTCCTGTTCGCTAACATCGGTAATCGTGCATAAACTGATCTGATCGTTAAATTCGAACAGGGTTTGGATGTTGATTTTTGCGACAAAGGTGGAATTATCACGGCGCAGACCCAGGATTCGGGCATTGTCCGCGACAATCAATTGGTTTAAAGGCTTGCCGATCAAAGCCTGATCGCTGTATCCGAACAACTGATTGGCCGTCTTATTGGCGGAACGCACACATTCGTCACGACCATACAACACGATACCGGTTTCGATGGAATCGATGATATTGCGCAAGGCCTGAACATTGCCCTGCGATTGTTTGATTTGCGCCAGCAAGCGCTTGCAGACCAGGGCAAAATTCAGCAGCGCCAGTAACAGCAAGCTGGCTTGCAAGGTGCGCAGGTAAATTACTTCCTTGGTGGCATTCAGCTCCAGTGCGGTGGTCAGGTCGTTCATCAACCCCAACAATTGCGTGTTATGCGTCAACAACGTATTCAATGCCGGCAACAAAACTTCCGCACCAACCTGGGCACCGCCCATCTCAACCGGCAATAAGCGTTTGTGGATCAGCGTCCAAAGCAGGGACGCCGAGCCGGTAATAACTTGCGTGTTGACGGCTTCGGTAGCAGACAGATAAACCGGCTTACCATCGCCGCTACTGGTGATGCCGCCTTGCAAAAAACCGCTCAAGGTTTTATCGAACAAGCCGACGGCATTGGAAAACTCGGTAAAAGCACTCAGTTTTTCCGTATCGGTTTGCGCGACATGCAGCATTAGCAAAGCTTTGGTCATCCGTTGCGACAACATGCGTTGGCGGCCGGATAAATTGATAGCCACCGCATTTTCTTCCAGCCGCGCGGAAATCCAAAAATTAAGTCCCAGCGCCACCGCATCGAACACGATGAATAACAAGACCGGAATGAAAACCGCCGGAATTCTGCCGCGAGCGTTTTCGGTCATATCGGGGCGCGACTTACAAACCCTGATCTACGCCATTTTGTAACTTGGGCCACGTGCTGAACGCAAACACCCAAATCATGATGATGTTAAGCACCGGCACCAATAAAACCAGGGTCCAGCGCCCGTCGAATCCGGCTTTTTCCAAAATCCGATAACCCAACCACAAGCAAAACAGCATGAATACCGGCAACAACACAAAAAACAGTTCCATGACTAGCGCTCCTTTTTTGCATTCGGCCATTCTTGGAAAGCCAGTTGCAGAAAAACGATCAGTAATCCGAAGACCGGCAAAAACACCAATGCCGCCCATGCCGGATTCAGGCCGGCCTTTTTATAGATCAAGATCGCCGGAATCGCGATCATCATGCCCACGATCATGGCTTGGAGTATCTCGGGAAACATCAACATGACACCTCCTAACGGTTTTCGTTGCCTATCATTACACGCTTTCGGGTGCGCGCCAATTCAATTGGTAACAACCGTCCGCCGCGCTAAGCCAAGCCCATTCCGCTACCCATAAGCCAGCAACCGCAGCCAGACGACCATCCAAATAAATCAAGGGCCGAATATCTCTTTCCCAAGGCGGAACTCCAGCCTCCTGGTAAAGTTTTTTTAGACAATGATGACCGGTTCGGCCAGGCAATTTAAGCTTTTCCCCGCCTCGCCTTGGCTCCACCGTCACTTTCGCACTATTCCACAAGTTTTTGGATAGCCCGGCCGATGCAGTGCTTCTGGACAACACATAGCCATTGCTTAAAGGCATTTGTTCCTGTTCTTGCATCCAGCGTTTTGCTTGTGTGTCCTTTTGCAAGCGATGCACGGGGATGCAATACAATTTTTCCCGATATTTTCTGATGAAGCTACCCTGGATATATACTTGCGCCGCAGTATCGCCCCGCCCACCGACCAGCTGCTCGACCAGCGTTTGCAACACTGCCTGGCTCGGCGGCTTCAATCCTATGTGCCCCAACCATTGCCGTAACAGGCAATTCAGTTGCATCGCCGTGAAGGCTGATAAATCGGCGATATTGAAACTGCCATCGGTGGGATCGAAAACCGTCGGCAAAGCCTGCTCCGCCCAAGCCTCTATCATCCGTGCCGCGTCGCCGCAATGCCTGGCCGAACGCGCAACCGTTTTATCCAGCGCCGGCCAGCGCTGTTTTAATAAGGGGAGAATGTCGTTACGCAGATAGTTGCGGTCGAAATCGCTGCTTTGATTACTAGGATCTTCCACCCATTGCAAACCATGTACTTGCGCATACCGCTGTATATCGACCTTGCCCACATCCAACAGCGGCCGCAACATTTGCCCTTTCCCAAAAACGCTGACAATCGGCATGCCGGCCAAACCTGACACGCCGGCGCCTCTGAACAATTGCAGCAACAACGTTTCCATCTGATCCTCGCGATGCTGGGCCAGCAGAATAACATCGTCGACAGCCAATAATTTCCGCAGTGCGCGGTAACGGGCCTCGCGTGCCGCAGCTTCTGGGCTTTCCCCGCCACCGGCTTGCGCGTCGACCTGTAACAACTGAAAACCTACTCCCAAGCGTTCCGCTTGCCGACGGCAATGCTCGCCCCATGCCGCCGACGCCGCCTGCAAGCCGTGATCGACATAAACGGCAACGACTTTGCCGGTAAGCGAGGGCAGCCCGGCGCACAAATCCAGAAGTACAGTCGAATCCAAGCCGCCGCTATACGCAACAAAAACTCTCCGGCACGTGGCGGGCAACAACGCAGCAATGATCTGAGGATTAAGATCGGGCATGGTTTACTCACAAAAAAGGCCGATTTAACTCGGCCTTTTATCGAACAACTAAATTGACTGACGGTTTTATTTGACCGGCTCTTCGATGTACGAACCAAAACGCATAATGCGCTGATAACGTCTTTCCAGCAGCAAATCCATATTGTCCGCCTGTTGCTGCAGATCGTTAAGATGCCTGATCAACGCGTCTTGCAGATTGGCGGCAATTTTTTCGAAATTGCGATGACCGCCGCCGACAGGCTCGCGGATCACTTCATCCAGAAAGCCTTGTTCACGCACGCGGTCCGAAGTGATACCCATCGCTTCCGCAGCCAACTGGGCCTTATCGGCGCTTTTCCATAAAATCGAAGCACACCCTTCCGGCGATATAACCGCGTAGGTGCTATATTCCAGCATCAATAATCTATCGCCCACGCCGATAGCCAATGCACCGCCGGAACCACCTTCGCCGATCACGGTACAAATAATTGGGGTGCGCAATTTGGACATTTCAAACAGATTGCGGGCAATCGCCTCGCTTTGGCCGCGCTCCTCGGCACCGATACCCGGATAAGCGCCCGGAGTATCGATCAAACAGATGATGGGCAGCTTGAAACGCTCGGCCAACTTCATCACCCGCAGCGCTTTGCGATAACCTTCCGGACGCGGCATACCGAAATTACGATAAATCTTTTCCTTGGTATCCCGGCCTTTTTGATGGCCGATCACTACCACCGGCTGACCTTCCAGGCGCGCCATCCCGCAAACTATCGCCGGGTCGTCGGCGTAGGAGCGGTCGCCATGCAGTTCGTGAAATTCGGTAAAAATCAGATCGATATAATCCAACGTGTAAGGACGGCCGGGATGCCGGGATAATTGCGATATTTGCCAGTCCGACAAATCCGCGAAAATGCTTTCCGTCAAACTCTCGCATTTCTGCTCAAGCTGCTTCAAGGTTTCGGAAATGTCGAAATTATTGTCCAGCTCTACCTTGCGCAGCTCTTCTATTTTGGCCTGGAGTTCGGCAATCGGCTGTTCGAAATCTAAGAATTTTAAATCCATGTCAATCCGGCTTAAGAATCAATAAAATGGTCGGCAATTCTAATGAAAAATGCCGCCATTGCCTATTTGTTTTACCGAGCCCCTGCAAATGAAGAATGCTACCGCCTTTGACAATACCGCCTATGCGCCGCTTGCGGCCAGAATGCGCCCGACTACGCTGGACGATTTCATCGGCCAGCAACACCTGCTGGGCAAGGGCAAATCGCTGCGCGTGGCCATCGAACAAGGTGCGCCGCACTCGCTGGTATTTTGGGGACCGCCCGGCGTAGGCAAAACCACCTTGGCCAAAATCATCGCCGCCAGCGCGCATTGCCATTTCATCGAATTATCGGCGGTGATGGCCGGCGTGAAAGAAATCCGGGCGGCAGTGGCCGAGGCGGAAGATGTCAAACAAAGCCGCAATCTGAATACCGTGGTGTTTATCGACGAGATTCACCGTTTTTCCAAAAGCCAGCAGGATTCGTTGTTGGCCCCCATCGAAAGCGGCGCAATTATTTTATTCGGCGCCACCACGGAAAATCCCTCGTTCGAATTGAATAACGCCTTACTGTCCCGGCTGCGAGTCTACGTGATGCGCAGTATCGAAACCGAAGATTTGCAAGCCTTGCTGCATAACGCCTTGACCGACAAAGTGCGCGGACTAGGCAGTCGGGATTTGCAGATCGAAGACGATATATTGACCATGATCGCTAAAGCCGCCGATGGCGACGCGCGCCGCTGTTTGAATATTCTGCAAATCGCCGCCGATCTGGCGGAAAACCTCGACGGCCGGGAAACCGTAAATCGTGAAGTTCTGGACGAAGTGCTGCTGGGTCATGCCAATCGCTTCGACAAGGGCGGCGATATTTTTTACGATCAGATTTCTGCTTTGCATAAATCTGTGCGCGGTACAGACCCGGATGCTGCATTGTACTGGTTTGCCAGAATGCTGGACGGTGGCTGCGACCCGCTTTACATAGCCCGCCGAGTGATCAGGATGGCATCCGAAGACATAGGCAACGCCGACCCAAGAGGCCTGGAACTGGCGTTGAATGCCGCAAACGCTTACGAGCGGCTAGGCAGCCCCGAAGGCGAACTATCCCTAGCGCAAGCCATCGTTTACCTGGCCTGCGCGCCGAAAAGCAATGCCGTTTACGTGGCCTACAAAGCCGCAATGGCGGATGCCCGCAACAGCGGTTCGCTGGAAGTACCTATCCATTTACGCAATGCGCCAACCAAATTGATGAAGGAATTGGGACATGGCGCGGAGTATCGCTACGCCCATGACGAGAAAAATGCGTATGCCGCCGGCGAAAACTATTTCCCAGAATCATTAAAAACCCGGCAGTATTATTTTCCGGTGGAGCGTGGTTTGGAAATAAAAATAAAAGAGAAACTGGATTTCTTACGAAAACTATAAGAGGTCAGGTCAAGTAACTGCTGACGGCTTCGACTGCGGCAAAAATCGTTAAAAACTGGCTTACGATTTAAATATATCGATAGAGAAATTAGCTGATGCGTATAGTTCGTGCGGTAGTGGGCAAAAAAAACTCCCGTAACCTAAAAAGCTACGGGAGCATGGAAACAAACGAATGATGGAAAGTTCGTTTGTAAATCTCCGCCAATAGGAGAAAGCCTTTAACTCTTAACCGTTTGCGCACGATTATTTAACAAAATAGTACTCCACACCGCTGCTACGCCAAACATCATTGTCGACAATATAAATTGTCCCGAAACAAAAGCGACTATACCTAAAAAAGATACGGAACCGATAAACATGTCTTTTTTTAATTCGTTCATTTGCGCCACCTAATATAAAAATAATAATTTAATCTGCTGATAATGTTTTTAAACGCTAAATTAAAATTCATCCCGGAAAATTTTTAAAACCTGCTCGAAAACACGCCTTAAGTAAAACCCAAAATCTACTTATCCGCCACCAGCAAAAGATAAATATTGAACAGAAACCGCATTATTTGATTTTAAAAATCAGCTACAGCCGCTGCAACTCTGATTAATCCTAGCGTTTGTTTATTCGTGTTTATTACGAATAAAACTTAACGTCGAATATGTGAGTTTATTCACACTCGAATATTCGCACCGGGTCTACCCGCTAAATGTCCAACAATCTATGCAAGTTGAACCGCACCCACTCCAGCTTATAATGCACTCACCAACCCAAGGAGCTTTTATGAAATTCAGTTCGCGTTTAATGTTGTTTTTGTTGATGCTCGGCTTAACCGCCTGTTCCAGCGCGTATTACAGCGGCCTGGAGAAAATCGGCATACCCAAGCGCGAAGTGATGGTGCATCGCGTGGAAAAAGCCCGCGACACTCAAGAGGAAACCAAGCAACAATTTAAATCGGCGCTCGAACAATTTACCGTGATGACCAATTTTAAAGGCGGCGATTTGGAAGCCACCTACAACAAACTTAACGGTGAATACGAAGCCAGCGTGAAAAAGGCCGAGGAAGTCAATAAACGCATCGCCGATATAGAAGACGTGTCCAGTGCGCTATTCAGCGAATGGGAAACCGAACTTGGCCAATACAGTAATGCCTCGCTAAGACGGAACAGTCAGCAAAAGTTGACTGCCACTAAAGCGCACTATCAACAACTGATAGCGGCAATGCGCAAAGCCGAAACTAAAATCGAGCCGGTGCTCAGCGTGTTTCGCGATCAAGTGCTGTATCTAAAACACAACCTGAATGCCCAAGCTATTGCATCGCTCAAAGGCCAGCTGGACTCGGTTAAATCGGATGTATCGGCTTTGGTGGTAGAAATGGAGAAATCGATTAACGAGGCGGATGCGTTTATCAAGACTATGGAAAAGCAATAACGCTTCGCCATTGAATTGGTCTTATCAAAATAAGAGCAATTTTTCAAACCAAAAACTTACCCTCTCAACGGAGAGGGTAAGACGTGCAAGCTTTAGACCTTACTCCTGATGAGCAAAGCGCTTCCGCTCCTCGGCGCTTTTACCCAAGGCTTTAGCCATCCAGGGCGGCGCGGCATCGAATACCTTCTGAAACTCGGTGAGTTTCTCCACCGCGTCGATTACATCGGGCTCCTTGATCGGATAAATATCGGCCCGAATAACCTTGGCCGCCGCCGGTCCGCCGATCGATTGCACGAACAACACATGGCAATCCTTGATCATATTGGCCCGAAATAGATTTCTGTCGTCGGCACTATCGGCTTCCACAGTCGAGCGAATATCGATTAAACGCATATCGCTTTTGGACAATTGATAAACCAGAAAACGAATACAGGAACCAAAATGTCCATTCAATAGCTGGCCGCTATTGGAGGCAATCGCCACCCGGATCGACTCCGGTATGTCGCCGTCCTTGTAAGGCATGATTTCCGGTAGCCCCTCATCTTCGTCTTCCTCACCCCACAGATAGCGCACAGCCAGCTTGATGTTTTCCAGGCCGATGCCGATATCTTCGCCATCTTCCTCACCATCCAAACTACCGATGCCGGTCTTCAGGTTGGTGACGGTTATCGCTTTCAGCTTTTCGTCGTCCAACGGCGAACCCACCTTTTCGTGCAACACACCGATCAACTTCGGTACGTCCACCCCCGGTAAAATCCGCGAAGCCAGTGCGATACGCAAAGCCAGATCTCGTGATAATTGTTCCATAGCGTCACCCTTAAAGTTTGTGCTGTTCTTTCCAGTCGGCATAACCGCCGGCCAAGCTGTAGACTTGTTGAAAACCGAAATCGCCGAACATTTCAGCCAAATGTTCGCTGGCATGGCCGTAATAGCAATAGATCAGCAAGGGCTTGGCCTTGTCGGCTTTTTTCAGCAGCGAATCGCGCAATTGCTCGTGGACATGCATGGCATTTTCGATATGCCCGGCCCGATAATCCTTAAGATCACGACAATCCAGAATCATCGGCTGCTGCTCGGCAATCAACTGTTCGGAATCGGCCGTAGAGATGGTTTTAAAACTTTTCATAGCACTATGACCCTCGCAAGACTCAAGACGCCAAACCTAAACCGGACCACCGGCTAAATCTTTTTTAACTTCTATAGTTTGCGACAAAGCGGCCTCCAAACTGATTGGCTCTGCTTTGATTTTATAGCCCTTGGCCGCCTCATACGCGGTGATAACCTTGTCTTCGCCGGACAGGCCCTTCAGATCGGATTTTTCGATATAAAGCTCTTCCAACATCAAATTCCAGATCATGCCTTCCTGATGCGGTAATAAATTGAAGACAACACCGTCTAAAACGACTTGTATCGGCTTGGCGATGTTTTGCACGTAAAACAGCGTGACGGTCTCCGGGGTCAACGCCTCTTTATATTTTTCGACGAATACCGGCAAGTCTTCCAATTGGAAGAACAAACCGTTGATAAACAGAATTTTGTCGCTATCGGCTAATATCGCTGATTGATTAATCACCATCTCCGGGGTTTTCCGATCGCGGATATTCGTAGACCCTTCACGCAATTCACCTTCGACTAACACCAAGTCGCCGCGAAACGCGGAAAGCCCGGCTGTGCTGGTTTTGCCGACTAAGGTGGTAATCCATAAAAGCCCTTGGCTGTCGTATTTTTCAAGTAGCATTTGCTTAAATCCCCAATGAAAGGTAATGAATGAAAAGTATTTAACAGCTTGCAAGCAAAACACTTGCCAGGACGACTAAAACCACATCAAAGCCATGGTTGATACGGTTTTTACTTGATTTTTTGATGCGAATAATTCGTGGAAACAAACGGTTTGGCGGCGACGCGACCCGACAATGTCGCAAACACGACAATTGCCAACCGGCAATAATTTGAATTTTGTAAGATTTATAACGAAATACTGATAACGCCCTATCTAAGAGCTGCCGGTAGCGCTAAGCGCAGCCAGAATTACCGCACTACTTTTAAACACGGCACTGGCTTTGCAGCCTGGCTTTAAGTCTAAGGACTCGGCGCTGGTTTGCGTAACCGTGGCGGCTATCGTTTCGCCACTCACTAACTGAATAATCACTTCCGAATCCACACCGTCGAATTGCACGCGAATAACATGCCCATCCAGACGATTACGCGCCGACAACTCGCAATAATCCTCCCTCAGTACCACAATATCCGGAGCGTTAACCAACAATACCGCATCGCCGCCGACACTGAGATTCAACGTTACTAGCATCGACAAGTTCACGCTGGAAACGATTTGTTCGCCGCCTTTCAGCGTCACAAATACTTCGGCATTGACAGAGCCCGGACTAATGCGAGTAATGGTGCCGAACAGTTGGTTCCTGGCGCTGGTTTTGATCACCTGCCGCTTTAGCAATAGCATCAGGTCAGGGTCGGCCGCCAAACTTTGGTTTAGCCGCCGCAAAAAAGCCCGATGCTGTTCCTCCAACCGAGTAAACAAATTTAGCAATGATAAGCCTGCAGCGGTCAGGGTGGTGCCTCCACCTTTGCTACCCCCAATAGCAGTGGCTATCAGCACCTTGGGAGCAAGATTGTTGGCTCGCTCTATCATCTGCCAAGCACCTTTGTAGCTCAACCCTGCCTGTTTAGCCGCCTGATTGATAGAACCGCTTTGCTCAATAGCTCTCAATAAGGCAATCATGCGCTTATCCAAGATACCGGCCAGGCGCAATTCACCTTCAAGCCAAGGGATCTCCGGAATATTTTGATTATTCTCTGTTAAGGACATTGCTTAAATTATCTGCCGGACTCGGCTAAAAGATCGAAAAACCAATTATCGGCAGCCATTATTGCCGCTTTTGAAATTAGCTATTTTATTTTTCGTTATTTACTTTGATACATAACGAAAAGTAGACTGCTCACGTCGCCTTCTTGCATTCGTACAAACAACCGATCCCGATTCGGTTAAAGGAGTGGCGGTGGCTACTGCGCGCGCAGTGTCTTAAATTTCGATTATAGGTGATCCATGGCGGTACCCAATACCCGTTTTACCAACATTTTGCTGAATAGAATTGTCCACGCAACCCTAGCCGGCAGCTTTTACGTGGCGTCTACCAATACACCAAAAGCCGCTGAAGTGAAAATCTACAGCAAACCGCCGTTTGCAGCCTTCGTTAGCCAGATGCCGGACGCGTTATTGGGTAACGACAAATACGAAAAACCGATTTGGAGTCTGCATGACACGCTGAATTTGCCAAATTGGCTATCAGTCTCTTTAGAACAGCGCACCCGTTACGAAACGTTGGACGGCAGTTTTAAAGCCAGCGGCAGAGGCGGCGATCAACAAATTGCCTTGCAAACCGATCTGTGGCTGCAGGCCAATATGGGTAGGTTCAAACTCGGCGCCGAGTTTCTGGATGCCCGCGCCCTCGGCGCAGATAGCGGTTCCGGCGTGAATAACACCCATGCTGATGAAGCGGACTTCATTCAAGGTTATCTGGCCTGGGCCGAGCAAAACTTGTTTTACAGCGGTATCGGTGCCGAAGTGGTGGCCGGCCGACAAACCTTGAACCTGGGTAGCCGCCGTTTGATCGCCAGAAATGCGATGCGTAACACCATCAACAGTTTTACCGGGATAAAACTGCGGGTGTTGGACTATGATAGCTGGCAATTTACCGGCTTTGTGACGATGCCGGTCAACCGCTACCCAACGGCCGCCGCCGATATTCTCGACGAAACCCACGAGTTCGATGAGGAAGATACTCACACTTGGTTTTCCGGCGGCTTTCTGGAACTGTATAACCTGGCCTGGGGCATCAGCAGCGAGGTTTATCTGTACCATCTCGACGAAGGCGACAGCGTCCGCAACCCGACCCGCAATCGCCGCTATTTTACGCCCGGCGTGCGTTTTTTCCTGAAACCCAAGAAAGCCAACTTCGATTTTCAAACCGAAACCATCGGCCAGCTAGGCACCGTCCGTTCCACTACCGCAGCCAGCAATGGTCGAGATCTGGACCACGCCGCCTGGTATCAACATGCCGATGTCGGCTATACCTTCGATATGCCCTGGTCGCCGCGTTTTGCGTTGGAATACGACTACGCCAGCGGCGACAACAATCCCAACGACAACCAAGACCAGCGCTTCGACACCTTATACGGTGCGCGACGTTTCGAGTTCGGCGCGACCGGCATTTACGGCGCTTTCGCCCGCGCCAATATCAACACGCCCGGTTATCGCGTCACTGCCGCGCCGCGCAACGATGTGCAGCTCGGTCTGAGCCATCGCTTCTATTTGCTGGCATCGGCAAAAGACAGCTGGACCACCGCCGGGCTGCAAGATACCAGCGGCCGTAGCGGCGATTTTGTCGGCCAACAATTGGAACTGACCGCGCGTTGGGATTTCAACAGCAGTCTGAATTTCGAAACCGGCTGGGCGCATTTATTTAAGGGGGAATTTGCCAAAAAAGCACCATCGGCACCGACTGTTAAAGAGGACGTCGATTATGTTTACGTGCAGAGCCAGTTACGGTTTTAGCCGCTACCAATCAGATTTTTATTAAGGAGAAATACCATGACGTTTATCGCTTTAAACCGGATTGTTCTGACACTATCGCTGGCAGCGCTGAGCGCAGTGGTGCAAGCCGAAACCACCTTGGTCGCCGTGGCCGCCAACTTTACCAAACCCATGACCGAGATCGCCGAGGCTTTCGAGAAAACTACAGGCCACAGTGCCAAGCTATCGTTCGGCTCGTCCGGCAAATTCGTCGCCCAATTCGAGAACGGCGCACCGTTTGAAGTGTTTCTATCGGCCGACGATAAAAGCCCGCTGAAACTGGAGCAATCAGGTTTGGCCGTGGCGGGTACTCGCTTTACCTATGCCATCGGCAAATTGGTACTGTGGTCCATCACCCCTGGCTATGTCGACGAGCAAGGCCAAATCCTCAGCAAGGGCGGTTTCAAACATCTGGCCTTGGCGGATCCGAAACTGGCGCCCTACGGCGCGGCGGCAGTGGAAGTCCTGAAAAACCAAGGCTTATTGGAAAAACTGCAACCCTTATTCGTGCAAGGCGAAAATATCGCCCAAACCCATCAATTCATCAGTACCGGCAACGCCGAACTGGGTTTTGTTGCTTTATCGCAAGTGATTGAAAACGGCAAAATCGGCTCGGGTTCCGGCTGGATAGTCCCGAAAAATCTGCATGGCCCGATTTTGCAGGATGCGGTACTACTGAAAACCGGCGCCGAGAATCCGGCCGCGCAAGCCTTACTGGAGTTTCTAAAATCGCCACCAGCTTTGGCGATTATAGAGAAATACGGTTACGCCTTGCCCAGCCGCCAATAGACTTATTACCCCCCAACCCTAGAGGTATCAAAATGAAAGCAAGTGCGCGTAACCAATTTAGCGGAACCATCAAAGAAGTCATCATCGGCGCCGTCAACGCCGAGGTGCATGTTGGCTTGAAAGGCGGCGAAACCATCGTCGCCTCGATCACCAAGGAATCAGTCGAAAACTTGGCCATCGAAACCGGCAAGAAAGTCATCGCGCTGGTCAAAGCACCGCAAGTGATCGTCGTCACCGATTTCGGCGGCTACCGGATTTCCGCGCGCAACCAGCTGGAAGGCACGATAACTGACGTAAAGCACGGCGCGGTCAACACAGAAGTGGATATCGCTCTACCGGGCGGCGATAAAATCGCGGCTACCGTCACCAACGATAGCGTGGAAACCCTGGGACTACGCAAAGGCCAAACCGCCACGGCGGTATTCAAGGCCGGCGCGGTAATTCTCGGTGTGCAAAGCTAATTATTGTGATGGACCCGGCCGACACAAAGCCGGGTCGGCTTTAACCACCGGAGATGGTCATGCTGCTGGAAATGAATGTCAAACTGCGTCGCGGTCATTTCGACCTAGTCACGCAATTATCGGTCGGCGAGGTCAGCGTCGGCCTGTTCGGACAATCCGGCGCCGGTAAAAGTACCTTACTGGGGCTGATCGCCGGCACCATCCAGCCGCAAAGCGGGCATATTTCACTGGACGGCAAAATCTTGTTCGACAGCCGCAAGGGCATCGTGATGCCGCGCGAACAACGGCCTATAGGCGCGGTATTACAGATCGATTGCGCCGACGCCACGGAAACCGTGCGCGACAATTTAACCGCCGCTTATTACCGAACCCGCAAGCAGCGCCGCCTGTTCAAACCGGACTATCTGATCAATTTACTGGAACTGGGCGCCAACCTGAATCAACCTATCGAACGACTCTCGGTCGGTGAACGCCAGCGCGTGGCGCTAGCCCGTTCTCTGCTGAAGTCGCCAAAACTCTTGTTGTTGGATGAAACCTTCGCCGCCATCGGCCATGGTTACCGCTCGCAATTACTGCCGATTTTAAAACGCCTGCAAGACGAATTCGGCTTGCCGGTGCTGTATGCCAGCCAGTCGCTGGGCGAGATTCTGGAATTGACCGATCAGTTGATCGTGCTGGAGCATGGGCAGGTGCTGCGCAGCGGCTCTTTACGCGAAGTGGCCAAACAACAAGGCATCTTGCGCTACTTAGGGATCCGCCAGATCGACAATATCCTGCTGGTCAGCATTCGCGATCATGATTACCAGGCCGGTTGCAGCTTGGCGGACAGCTTCGGTCTGCCGTTGGCATTGCCGCTACGCCAGCAGTTTATGATCGGCAGCCAGACCCAAGTATCGATTCGCGCCAACGACATCGCGCTGTCGCGGGCTTATATCGATGGCATCTCCATTCAGAATCAGCTCAAGGGCCGAATTTGCGCGATCATCCCGAGCGGCGAAAGTCTGATCGTGCAAGTCGATTGCGGGGGCACCTTATTGGTGGAAATTACGCCGGGCGCCTGTCAGAGCATGGCTTTGCGGGAAGGCGACGTGGTGTATTGCCTGATTAAAACTCACGCCATCGTCTATCTAGCCGAACTGGACTCCCTGCCCTACCAACGCATCGTCAGTCATGGCGACGGGTATTATTATTTGAACAACGCCGACGCCGAAACTACCAGTGTTTTGGAATACCGCTATTGAAATTGAGTATCCGCTTACACGGCACCCAAACTGTCGCTGAGAAAAGTATCCAACTGCTGCAGCACAATGGCTTGTCCCGCCGCTGCGGAATGATCTGCGGCAAGGTTATAACCCCACAACGCAAAGAATAATTTCACATCGGCCAACTCCGGGTGTTTTTGCACACCCTCCAGGGCAGGTAGGCGGTCCTCGATAAAATAAATCTGCCGACCGGGGTATTGGGCTTTCAAACCTTTCAGAACTTCCGGCTTGCTGAGCTTGCGGTCCATACCGAAAATCCGCTCTCCAGCCAATTCGATGTTGTTTGCGCCGAGGATTTCCTTCACGAAGCGCTCTTGCTTGGTGGTAATCACACACCACACATGCCGTTGCCCCAAGCGGCGCAGTTTTTCAGCCACACCGGGATACAGGGGATTCATGGCGATCCAATTGGCGCGATTATTGGCAATCCAATTATCGCGAGTTTCGCCGAACAGCTTTTTCAAATCGTCGATGCTTAAATGGATTTCGTCCAGCATCCTTTGCACTTTAGCGGCGTAGTTGGCGTAAATAGCGGCAGTACTCTTGCCCAAATACATTAACCGAATAATCAGAATCGCTTCGTAGCCGGTTTCGATAATCGGCCGCACCTCGCGAAATTGCTCGACGATAGCTTGCGGAGCAGTTTCCGGCATGTCGTTCCAGATGGTTGTGCCGGCTTTCCAGCCAGTAATGGCGGTTTCGATCGCGCTGTCGCAAATCACGCCGTCAAAATCCAGCGTATAGATAGTAGAGTCGTTCATTGATATGGAGGAATCAGGGTAACGGTAAGTGACAGCTATTGTAGCGGATGGCGCGGCGGATAATCTTGATTGCGTCGCAAAACCCGCCAGGAATCGCCTCTCGCACGCATCAAAACGAGGGTCGATGCGATGTTTAATTCCGATGCGTTTAGAATGGCGTAACCGCCGGCGCTTACTTTTGACGCATCCCAATCCTGGACTGCGTCGATTTTGCTGTTTTCCAGCAGCTTGAGCAGATAATGCGCCGAAGGCAAGCGATACACTTCCCCTGATGGACAAATTTATTTAGTCACTTGTATGCTGACAGTACCTGTATTGCCCGATGTATCCGTTGCGATGGATTTAATAGTATGACTGCCCGCTAAGGCCTTTTTGGCATTCCAGTTATAACTCAAACTGTTGCCGGTCGTGGAAGCAACCAACTTCGCATCGATATAAATCTGTACCTTGGCAACGGCAACATTATCTTTCGCCGAAACGGAAACCGCGACCAAGCCACTTACCTTAGAGCCATTCACTGGGTTGGAAATATTGACCATAGGCGCGATTACATCAGCATTCCCAGTAGTGGCGGTAACGCTTTGATTCTGTACACTAACAGTCACGGCAGTCGATGAACCACTATTTCCAGCCGAATCAATTGCAGTCGCAGTTAAGTTGACGTTGCCATTGACTGAGCTACTGGTATCCCAGCTAAATTGATACGGTGCGACACCGTCGGTTCCGACCAGCGCGCCATTGGCAAAAAGCGAGACTTGGCTGACGGACACATTATCGCTAGCGGCCACCGCCACAGAAGCCAACCCGCTAACCACACTACCCGCACTTGGCGACAAGATAGCCGCTATCGGTGCTTGACTGTCCGACGAGACGGTATTGATAGCTGTCTTTATTGCATTAGCCGCGTTGACGCGCCCGTAGCCGTAGCCGTAGTTAGGGTCAAAATTCACACCGGATACCTTATCCGCGGAACTTTTCAATATTTTCTCGACATTATCCGGCGTAAGCTTGGGATTGGCAGCCTGAATCAGTGCGACAACCCCAGCGGCTACCGGAGTGGCGAGCGAGGTACCGTACCAAGCAGCATAAGTGCCGCCATTGTTGGTCGTGAGAATGGATACTCCCGGAGCCGCAACATCGATATATTTGCCGTAATTCGAGAAGCTGGCTTTTGCATCATTAGCATCCGTAGCGGAAACGACAATCAGGTTTATATTATCTGCAAGCCCAGGATCTAAGCCATCATTGCCGGCAGCCACCAATACCAAACCGCCTTTGCTTCGCATGTATTGAGCTGCTGACGCAACCGTGGCGCTATCGCTTGCGGCATAGCTAAGGTTCGCGACGTCGGCGCCATTATCCACTGCCCAATTCAAACCGCGCGCAACGTCACTCCAATATGCATAACCACCGGCATCATTAGTAATCCTGATAGGCATGATTTTGGCATTCCACGCGACACCTGCGACACCGCTGGCATTGTTGGTGACGGCAGCGGCAGCACCCGCCACGGCAGTACCATGTCCATTAATATCGGCAGTAACGGAACCACTATCTACCGCGTTCCATCCAGGCACCATATGCGCCGCTAAATCAGGGTGCGTGCCATCCACCCCACTATCAAGGATTGCAATAGTAATGCCGTCTGCTTTTGAGACATCCCATGCATTAGGACTCTGAATTTTAGATAAATGCCAGGCATTAGCAAATTGTGGGTCGTTCGGAACGGCGCTCAATGGCACAGCCATATCCAATTCGGCAAACTCAATATGGGGATTTTTTGACAAGGCCCGGGCTACGGCCGCTTCGGCATTTTCAGGAACATTAATGATATGAATAGCCGAACTACCAATGTTTTCAGCAATATAACTACCATTAAAACGCAGAATTTTTTCAAACTCGGCTTTAGGCAAACCCGCTTTGGGCTGCACTAAAATCTGTCCAGATTTCCAAGCTTTGCCGGCCGGCAAGCTCACCGCAGGATTGGGAAATGCTTGCCCATAAACAAAACTGGCAGGCAAACACAACACACTTACAACCACAATATCCTTAACTCTAAGCATTACAATCCCGTCTACTGAACAAAATTAAGCAAAACGTTTATTGTAAGATGCTCGGACCAAATACTTTATTAAGAACGCATTAAAATTCATGACAACTGTTCGTGAATAGTCGTGCCGGCATTGACCATGTGCGTTATATGGTGACTTGTTTGATAAAAAACAGGGGCGGAATACGCCCCTAGTCTGATTAGTCTCCGTAATGCTGCCAACAAAGTTGTTGGCAGTTTTCTGGATACAAAAGCTACTTGCTTACTTGAATGTTCACAGTACCGGTTTTATTGGAGGTATCGGTGGCAATAGCTTGGATAGAATGACTGCCAGCGGTCAGTTTCTTGATGTTCCAGCTATAACTCAAGGTTTTGCTTGTTGTAGACGACACCAACTTACTGTCGATATAAAGCTGTACTTTAGCAACGGCAATGTCGTCATTAGCAGCAGCAGAAATATTCACTACACTTCCACTCACTTTCGCACCGTTAGTTGGATTTGAAATGGCCACGGTTGGAGCGGCTTGATCGGTGATGGTTACAGTTGTTTGATTCTGCACGCTCACTGTCACGGCGCTGGATGAGCCTTGGTTTCCAGAAGAATCCGTAGCTACCGCTGTTAAATTGATATTGCCGTTTGCCACACTCGTTGAATCCCAGCTGAATGTGTAAGGCGCAGTGCCATCTGTTCCGACCAATTTACCGCCCGCATAAAACGAAACCTGACTAACCGCAACATTATCGCTAGCGTTAACAGCAGCAGAGGTCAATCCACTTACCACTGCTCCCGCTCCAGGAGATGTTATGGCAGCTGCAGGTGCTAATGTATCTTTAGCCACTGTATTCAGCGCCAACTGCACCGCTGCATTTGCGTTGATACGTCCATAACCGTAGTTTGGATCGAAATTAACGCCGGATACTTTATCTGCGGAATTCTTTAAAACTTTCTCCACATCCGCAGCAACCAAATTGGGATTCGCCGCTTGAATTAACGCGACTACCCCCGCAGTTACCGGACTAGAAAACGAAGTTCCGTTCCAATTGGCATACCCACCGCCTCTCAGAAGCGTAGCAATAGAGGTACCAGGAGCCGCTACATCAATAAACGCACCGTAGTCGGACCAACTGGCTTTAATATCATTACCATCGGTAGCCGACACAGAAATCATGTACGGATTATCTGCATAGCCAGGATCTACACCGTCATTGGCGCCCGCGACAACCACTAATCCACCTTTGGAATTCATATATTGCGCGGCGGATGACACAGCCGAACTACCGCTCACCCCGTAACTGATATTCGCGACATCGGCACCATTATCAGCCGCCCAACTCAGGCCGCGCGCTACATCGCTCCAGTAAGCATATCCCGTGGAATCGTTAGTAATTCTGACAGGCATAACTTTCGCGTTCCACGCCACGCCAGCAACCCCTACTGAGTTATCGGTGACCGCCGCTGCCGCCCCTGCAACCGCTGTACCATGACCATTGATGTCAGTGGTATCAGAGCCTCCGTCCACAGCATTCCAACCCGGAATCATATGATTCGCCAAATCCGGATGCGAACCATCAACGCCACTATCCAGAATAGCAATAGTAATTCCATCAGCTTTGGAGACATCCCATGCATCAGGCGTTTGTATTTTTGCCAAATGCCAAGCACCAGCAAAGTTTGGATCATTTGGGGTACTGGTACTCATTGGCTGAGCCATATCCAACTCGGCGAACTCGATATGCGGATTTTTTGATAGCGCCCGCACCACCGCTTCTTCCGCTTGCTCAGGAACAGTAACGACATGAACCGACAAATTACCGATTTTTTCGCTGCTTTTACCTTGATTACCATGCAGAATTTTTTCGAATTCCGCATCGGACAAACCAGCATTGGGTTTGACCAGAATTTGCCCACGCTTCCAGGTTTTAGCGGCAGTACCGGCCGAGGCGGGCAACTGCTGCATATCTTGATTTATTTGCAAAATTTCTTGATCGCGCAAATATTTATCGAGATAAATGATGGCAGGCACCGCTAGAAGTGCAACGCCTAAGGTAAGGTATAAATTTTTTTTGTTCATGACTGTTCCCCGTAATGTGTGGTCACAAAATAAGTTCCAAAGACTCGATCCCATACGGCAAAACTCGCCGCTTCATTAGAGGCCACTCCTGGCAGAGGACTTAGAATCTCTTAATTTGTTGCAAGAGACTTTAAGGAAAAAATCCCACAATTACTGTGAATTTATCATCAGAACGGGAATCATGGATCTGGAAGATTACTTTCGCAACATGCGCACAAATACTGTCAAGTTTTTTTACACCCCTAAAGCTGAGCCGTATTTTAAGCGTCCGAAAAATTAAATTTCATTCACAGCACAAAGGACCGGGGAGTCGCTATTTTTGTCGAAAGATTTTTTCGAACTTCCCAGCAGGAAAAAAATCGACAAAAGCTACGCGACCGCTTATGCCTTTGGAGCCCGTATTCGTCCGCGCCACCCCATTTCGACCCAACAGGAGTGCGAAACATTAGCTCTCGCATGACCTTTAATGCCGAGTCGCGATACCTTGCAGGGTTTCTCCGCTTCGCTACGGCTATCGGGGACTAAAA
>LUUF01000017.1 GCA_001644045.1 Methylomonas methanica
TCGACCTTGAGCGAATGAAAGAAGCTCTCCGCGCAGAGCATTATCGTAGCAATTGCCCTTGGCGCTCATGCTGCCCAGCAACTGATGTTGTTGAAGCAATTGCAGGTAAGCATGGGAATAATATTGGCTACCGCGATCCGAAAATCGCCATTCGTAATGCATCGCAAACCAGATCAGCCGTCATCCTATAGACCAGCCTACGACTTGTCGAGAAAACAGATCAATCCAAGGAAACCCATAGCGCATCGTTTGCTAACGATGCGCTTCTCCTTATGTCGGCGCAGTCGTATCCTTAAATTCTCTGTATAATCGCTCCCGCTATCTTCCGGTTTATCCGGGCTCCTGTTCAATTAATCCTTCTGTATAAAATCCATGGCACTACACTGCGGAATCGTTGGGCTGCCCAACGTTGGTAAATCAACTCTGTTCAACGCGCTTACCAAAGCGACCATCGCTGCTGAAAACTATCCTTTTTGTACCATAGACCCGAATGTGGGTGTGGTGCCGGTTCCGGATCCGCGTATGGATAAGCTGGCGGCAATCGTCAATCCCGAGCGCGTCTTACCGACCACCATTGAGTTCGTCGACATCGCCGGTTTAGTGGCCGGCGCCTCGAAAGGAGAGGGCCTGGGCAACCAGTTTCTCGGAAATATCCGCGAAACCGATGCCGTCGTGCATGTCGTGCGCTGTTTCGATGACGACAACGTAATTCATGTCGCCGGCAAAGTCGATCCGATCAACGATATAGAAGTCATCAATACTGAATTGGCTTTGGCCGATATGTCTTCCGTCGAAAGAGCGTTGCAAAAAGCCGCAAAAGCGTCAAAGTCTGGCAATAAGGACGAGCTTGCGAGAAAGGAAGTTCTGGAACGGGTGCTGGAACACCTCAATGCCGGTGAAGCCGTGCGTACTTTAGGTTTAACGGAAGACGAAGCCAAACTGATCAAGGAACTGTGCCTGATAACCATCAAGCCCACGCTATATGTTGCCAACGTTCAAGACGACGGTTTTGAGAACAATCCGATGCTGGACAAAGTCAAAGCATTCGCCGAAAAAGAAGGTTCGAAAGTCGTCGCAGTATGCGCGGCCATAGAAGCCGAAATCGTGCAACTGGATGAAGATGAAAAGAAAGAGTTTCTCGAAGACTTGGGTTTGGAAGAGCCAGGCTTGAATAGAGTCGTACGTGCCGGCTACGAGCTGTTAAATCTCTCGACTTATTTCACGGCAGGCGTTAAAGAGGTCAGGGCTTGGACGATCCCAGTCAACGCCACCGCTCCGCAAGCAGCTGGCGTAATCCATTCCGATTTCGAAAAGGGATTCATTCGGGCTGAAGTCGTATCGTACGCGGATTTCATCGCTTACAACGGCGAGCAAGGCGCTAAAGACGCCGGCAAATGGCGCTTGGAAGGCAAGGAATACAAAGTTCAGGATGGCGACGTGATGCACTTTCGTTTCAACGTTTGACAATAGAAAAGACGCGACCTATAATGCGCGTCTTTTCAAAGCTGTTCCCAGTGGCGATATAGCTCAATCCGGTTAGAGCGCGGGATTCATAACCCCGAGGTTCCAGGTTCGATCCCCGGTATCGCCACCATTTAAATCAATAAGTTAGGATGTTTTTAGGTCCTATTATTTAAAACCTGTCGCAATTTTGTCGCAGTTAAAATTAAACAGCGGCAAAAAGACAGTAAAAGAAGCTGGTAGCCCTTATAGGGACCGGCTTTTTTTATGCTCATCAACCCGTCACCTTAGGCCGCACCTAAATTATTTCTTCCTGCTTGCCCCCGCACCCCAAAACAGCGCACCCCGAGATCGCGGTACACAGTTAAGTTACTTAACAGAATGTTAACAATGGTAGGCGGTTAAGCGCCAAGAATGGGTGGATCCCTCTAGCCAATAGGTATGCGGGTCAATAGATGCCCGATGTAAGGGCAGTCAGTGACCAAAAAAGTTACTTAACTTAATAGATAACTGTAGTGGTCCGTATTGTTTAAAACCTGGGGATTTTGGGGAGAACTCATAAAGCCCTGCCGCTGGCGACCTGCTGGCAGTCTGGGTTTGAAATCACTCGGGGAGTTGCTGGGGAGTTTTGGGTGAAATTTTGGGAGGCAAATGCCAACTTTGCATTAAGACGCCATTGATGTTTTCTGCATCGATAAGTCCGTTAGGACAATTTACAGGCCGCTGGCAAACCTATTATTCTGGCCATTTTTCAAAAGTAAGCCACCATGAACCAAAAACTTTCAAAAAATGAATTGCTGATTATCACCCTTGCTCTACCACTGGTGATTTATTACACCCGAGATATTGAGAGGTCGGATATAGTCGTTACCTTTATTCTGTTGGCCGCTGTGGCTGCGACTATAAATTTTGCAATTCCTTTACTGCGCTGGTGGGTCGATCGATAGCTAAGCAGAAAATTGCAAGCTGTATGCTCTAACTGCAAGCAGGCATCGGGAAAAACATTCAGTCCAGCCCCATCCAGACCTCACCATTTTCGACAACCTCAATTAATCTTTTTGGGCACTGTCCATTTGGAAATAGCTTTTCGATCTTTTCGTCTGAGATTTTGTCGATGGGAAGCAGCATTTCACGCTCATCCCTGAGAATTATCAGCAAGCTTTCCAATGACACTACTAAATATCCATCAATTATCTGCTGATCGCATTCTATGGATGTGTCGACAATCCAAGCCCGAAAGTGATCAATAGTACTTGAGTCACAAATTCCTAACCTTGATCTTAGTTGCTCATCACTTGCCAGTGCGTCCAATACAGTGGGCGTTTTGCGCTTTAACTGCCTAGCCGCCTTGCGAAGTGTATTGGTCTGATGCAGCCAGACTTCGTGCCGTGTCGATCGTATATAACCGGACTTCACTTCGATTAGAAGTATCACACCGTTATAATGGCATATCAGATCCACTTCCCCAGCGTCATCTTGATCTATACGATCAGGTTGATAACCCACTTCAACCGCAAAACCAAAGTTGCTTAACAATTCTGCGAGTCGCAATTCGATTCGACGCGTTTCACTCATTTGCCCAGATCGTCGGGCACCAATTCTCCTCAGATTATTAACTGCGGTAGTTAAATTGTTCTGCTGGGCAACCACCCAGGGGAATTGAAAGTTGTAGTGTCCAATTTTATAGAATGGTCGTTCATATAGCGTTGGAATTGGCAATTTTGGCTGTTCTTTAAGGCTGGTAGAAAGTTCTTTCAGGTCACTTGTCCAAAATTTCAGTATCGCTTTCGCAGCTAATTTGCTGCCCTTAGGATATTCGTCGCAAACTGTCCATCCAACGGTTCTTTTGACCTTTTCGTCTTCTTCAGCCCAAGTCATCGGAAAGCGGTTTTCTCCCTCTACCGCTCCGCGAAAAGCTAACCGACTCAGAGCCTGCGCGACGATGCCGCAACTGCTGTAATGATTTTGGAATGGCTTAATGTAAGCGCTTTTGAAGAAAACAGAATGCAACTCGATCGATAACAATGCCTGGAAAAGTTTGGCACTGAGACCTTCTGGAAGAACAATTTCATCATCCAATCCGAAGGCTTCTTTCAAATGCAGTTCACTTCTGATGGCTTTAATGTAGGCCTCTGTATTCTGCTCATGATTTTCCTTGCTACCTATCTGAATACCGGCCATTCCGCGTTTAACGAATTCAAGCATTCCCCGGTTCATCCAGTAGTTCCATAGTGCCAGGAATTTACGTTCGGTACGCTGCCAAGCAACATGACCTTTATCGCTCTCGTTATAAATAACGGAATCACCTGGTTTGAGCTGGTAGCGACATTCGGGATCAAAGCAAAACCAGTCAATCGATTTTTCATAATCCATCCGCTCTTTCGTTGCGACAATAAGAATCGCAAAGGCTTCAAGATTATTTCGACACTCATCAGTGACGGCTGGCGAAGGGAAAATAATTGGCGAGAGATGTCTCTTCAACGCCTGACCAAGACGATCCTCATTGAGACTAAAATCACCATGGCTGCAGGTCTTCAATTTGTTTGAAATGATACGGTTGTAGACATCCCATTCAATTGCTTCTGAACTTGCCCGCGCCCCAGGTATTAGCTGCTCATAAGCAATTACACTCAGATAAGAAAGCGTTTCAATCAGTGAAAGATGAGCAAGCTCATTTTCTGCAGAATGGACTATTTGGTCGAACGGCTCGAGTTGATCCAGCAGGCGATCACAAACTCCAATAAAAATGCGCCATTCATCGCCTTCCAGCCTTTGTCTCAGAGAATTCCAAGTCAAAGAATCACTTCGTGTAAAAAGTTTGGAATAGCGGATCGCCCATCTCAGAATATCTGGGGAAAATTGAGCGAGATACTCCAACAACTCAATAGAAATAGCGCCTTCATGACCCAAAATCCGACTTAACGCTAGGGTGGATAATTTTGATGCCTTAACGATGTCCGCTTCTTGCCAGAACGGAGCAGCCGCTAACCCGGACGCGCGATCCAACCAAGATAACCCTTTTTTAGCGGGTCGTTGATCTAAAAAATGGTGTATGCATTCATCCATTGCCTCAACATCATTTGTTAGCTCGCGATGATTTGCAAAAACGGCCAAATAGTGTTGCAAACATTGATTGGCTTTTATTCCGATTTCTGACAAATTAATTTCCTAGAATAATGCTTACAACGTTTGCAGAGTATAAGCGTTGGTGATATTTAATATTTGTCCGCTATTGTTCATACTGTTCTCCTTGAATCAAGCAATGTCGCAGTGCGCGGGTCGGTTTTACTACTTCCGACACCAATAGAGAAATATCGGCCATAACCGGCCGCTGAGGATGCCGGCAAATTTTCGATACCTAACATCAACCAATGCCAGCTTTTCGGCGAGGCTGTGCCGTGGGAATACACCTGAAACCGGTGACAAGGATGGATTGATGCCTGTAAGTCTGCAATAAATTGTTGAAATTTGGAGAGTAACCCCCTAAAACTCAATGAATCTTCATGCCCTCAGCCAGCCATTTAAATAAGGTGATGTCCGCTTCGCGTGGCGGCCAGCCACCGTGCCATTGTTGGGTGATAATTGCGTTTTCTACCGCGCGCTGGATCGAGGCTTTACGCTTTGGGTCTTCATCACTGACCGCAATGTTTCGCCAGTCTACTGTTCCTGTGCCAAATTTGTTGGTATACAAGGGCAGAATATCCAATAGCTTGGGATCGACATAGTGCAAGGCTGCCAGTGACAGCCAGTGGGTGTCGTTCAACGGCTTTGCACCGAGGACTGGATTGTTTCGATACAAGGCTTCCGCCAATACCGCAAAATAGCGTGCTCGATTTTTGAAAGCTTTCAAACTACGAGGTGCGTCAGTTTTTAAGGAGATCACTTCATGCCAATGCAACAAAGCGTGTTGAAAACGCTTGCTGTCCTGCCGTTTGATCGGGTTGGGCCAGAAATGATTCAGTAATCTGAAGATGAGGGCGAATCCCCATCTGTCTTCGAACCATTGGGGTTGCCTACGCAATAAAAGCAGCAATCCCAGCAAGGCCAAACCACTGGCCAGAATTGGGACTGTCAACAACGCGGTTGCGTCTTCCGGCGCGGCTGGCGTCACACTGGCTCTATTATCCTGGTTCCGCTCTTTCTCAATGGGGCTATCTGGGTCTTTAGGTTTTGGGGGTGTCGCCACAATCGCAGTGGGTGCCTCAAAAATTTTATACGCTTTGGCAGGCTGCGCCGGGCTGGGTTGGTAAATCCACAATCCCGCCACCGCCAAAATCAATAAACCCAAAGAGGCTACCGGCAGATAATTGATCGATTTCAGCGTGTTTTTCCAGCGTGTCCGGAAATAATCAACCAGCGCCTGCCAACTGTTATTATCCCCATTTTCCGGTTCCTTCAGCATGGCGTGGATATGTTGGGCTTGTGGTTTGGGTACCGGCGCTTCAATGTTAATCAGTTTTTGCAAGTAGTGGTGGGCAAACACTTCCCGTTCCTGCTGCTCTTCTTCATCCTTGTCAATCCCTGGCGCGACCTTTTCCTTGATCATCTCCTTGGCAATTTCCGAGAAGTTCAAGCCCACGCAAGCCTTCAAATATTCCGGGTAAAAGCCCAATACAAAAAAGCAGCTCGGATGCGCTGAACTGAGAAAGTTAACCACCTCCAACACTTTGGCTGCCTGCTGTTGCTGGCAACGGTCCAGGTCGTCGATAAAAATCACTAATTGTTGCGGTTCCAGTACATTAAGCAGGCTGGCGAAGCGTTCCCGATGCAATTGATGTTGGCCGGCTGCTTCCAGGCTAGTCCAGTCCAGGCTGAGTTTATCCAGCAACGGTTTGAACAGCTTTACTAGTCGATTTTCGCCGAGCACGGTGATTTCGGTGTACAGCAAGGCCAATAACATCATCGCCAAACAGCCCAGTATGCCGCTGACCATCAATTGCACGTGTTCCGAGGTGGCGTTAGGTAGACGGCTGTGAATTTGTGTCAATGCCTGTTTTTGTTCGTTGGTTAATATTTTGTCATGGCCCAAGACCTCGGCAACCGTGGCCTGCAAGGCATCGACGCTGGCAAATTCACAGGGTCTCAAAGCCTCGTATTTTCGGGCACATCCCATCGCCGCTTCGAATTCTGCGGGAACTTTGCCAGGTGCGGTAGCAGCAATCTCCGGCTTAGCTAAGGAGGCTGATTTTTCGTCTTTGCTGTTGGCGTTAGCGGTTTTCGGTGGGCGCCGCTTGGATTCAGGCTTTTCAGTGGAAGAATTTATCGGTGGCGGATGGTTTGCCCGCTGGGTTTTCGGAACCGGCGCGGCCCAAGTTAAATGCTGGCTTATGGCTAAACAATCCGCAGGGCTGAACGCTGGCGTCTCGGCAGCTTTATGACTGTCGTCCTTGCACAGTTTTTCGATGTCTCGCTCGGTCAGCATAACCGCCTGTTGCCAACCACGCTGTTCGAACAGCCAGTCCCGGTAATCAGCCAATTTCAGCTCAGGGTTTACGATTTTAACACTCAGCAAATCTAGTGAGGGTTGAGCGACAAAATACAGTAAACCCAGCAGGCCCAACACAAAGCTGAATTTGGGTATGCCGTCACGACCCCACAACAGGCGGCGGCGCAAACGCAAACCGCGTAGAGTCAAAAATCCGGGAATCAATTGTTGGCGTACGCTTTCCAATAGCGACTTCAACACTTGCGCTTCGTCCTGCTGGTGCCAGGCGTTGTAGAACACGCAACGATAACTTTCGGCTTCCAGGCGTTGCTTGAGCATATTCATCAACGACGACTTGCCGCGTCCCCAGTCGGCGGTGATGCCCACCGTCAAGGGTGGTTGGGTATCCTCGTAAGCCAACAATTGGCTCAGCGCTTCGGCAATCGGTTGAAAAGCCATCCGGTCGGCTTCTCCGGGTTGCCAGGGTTGATCTTTGTCTTGTTTGGGCAGCGTGATGCTGGGCGGCGTCCAGAATGGTAAACCCCATAACAGAACTGCAGCCAGCAATAGGCAAAAGTAATATCCTGGAGCAGGCCAACGGCTATGTAGCGTGATAGCGGTTCGCCAGTTTTGGCCGCCGTTGCGGGTGGTCAAGATGGTGCCGTTGGAGCCTACCGTCCAGCCGTGCTCACCGTCG
>LUUF01000018.1 GCA_001644045.1 Methylomonas methanica
TTACACAGCCTGGACCCATTTTGGACGGTTGCGTTTCTCCAAAGTGGTCTGTCGGCCAAAGCCAGATTTTGGGATTGGAGGACTACAAAGCAGCCGTTGCTGGCCTCAACCAAACGGCCACAACGTGTCTATCGATCGCTCAAGCTCAAAGGCACCCGGCTATACTAGCCCATCATTATCGTTATCAAGAACTGGTGGCCGAACGCAGTATCGATGCCTTAATAGACAAAAACCGCCGGTTTCCAGATCTGAAGAATCGCTTAGGTGAACGCATTGAAGTGGCTGTCATCCTGAATGACAAAGTGTTGCCGTTCTATGAAGCCAACGCGTTACCTGTGCTACGTATTCTGACGGATCGCGGCACCGAATATTGCGGCAAGGTCGAGAAGCATGATTATCAGCTGTATCTGGCGATCGATAACATCGACCATACCAAAAACATGTCGTCGCAAAACAATGGCATTTGTGACCGCTTCCATAAGATCATCTTGCAAGAGTACTATCAGGTCACATTCCGCAAAAAGCTCTATAGCGAACTGGATGAACTCCGAAAAATCTGTACGAATGGCTGGGTTATACAACAATGACCGAACTCATCATACCCACAAGGCATAAAGGGCAAAGTGTGCAATGGCAGAACGCCGATACACACTTTGCTTAATGGAAAACAGGTTTGGACTCAGAAAAATCTGAACCAAATCTAACCTGACAGACATCCTGCGAAAACGGTAACTGTCAGATCAAGCTTGAGCTAGTAGAAGCTCCCCAGGTAGCGATTTGGTAAAAAATCGGCACATTTTCTTTATTACCTTCGCGTTTGTAGAAACAGTATAGATTGGGTCCTTTCTGTCTTGTGAACGCAACAAGCGCGGGAGATTTTGCGGATTCGGTATTTCTAAGTTGGATAGGTTTGCTCCAGATCCCTCCGTCAGAAGTAGAAATGGTGTAGATAGGCTGCTCTGAATCATATCCCTTATAAGCACAATACAATGAACTGCTGGCAGGGCCGTTGAAAACGGCTAGGCTGGGGCCTTCATCGATTTCCCAGGGTAGCTCAATCGGATCATGCCATTCAGAGCCGTTGTCCGTGTATACATAAGTTAGTTTATTGGAACCCGAAGATTTATAAGCGACATAGAGTCTATTGCCAAAGACCGATGCTGCTATTTTAGCATTTGTTATTCCTTTCACTTTCGTAGCCGTGGCAGGTGTCGACTTAAATTTTAAGGACTCATCAATAATTCTGAATACTATATTATTATTCGTATCGGCATAAATCACATAGATGCCATCACCGAATCGGATCAATGCGGGGCTTACGTTTGCAGCCGATCCCTTACTCTCATTCTCTAGGTCACCAGCTCTGCTGGTTTCGGGAACATTACTGGTGATTCCAGCCCCGAACTTCGGAGTGCATACCCCAAAATACAGATCATCATCATATTTGCTCGGTGCGGCTATAAGGAACTTCCCATCCTCCAATTCGAGGATTGCAGGCTCCACATCCGCCCAATGCCACTTACCCGTACCACAAAAAACAGGTATTGCACCCTTTGGTAACATACTTTCATAACTTTCGGACATACTACATCGCCAAGTGGTTCCATCAAAGAAACATCCGATTAAGGTCCAAAAGTCGCCCCAGCGAGTAACACAGAACCAGTGAAGAGTATTCCGATAAACAAGCATACTGGGCCCGCCTTTCCAGTCCCCGGGGTTAGCTATATTAACAATGGGTTTCACCCCGTCGTCCGATTGCCATGAGATCGATGGCGGCACTTTCAGTATCTCAGCGGTCTGTTTTTTTAGAAAATCTTGCAAATTGTCAGACCTTACAATTTTATTTTCTACTACCAGCTTATAGAATTTATCGTCCAACGATTTTGAGAAGATGTCCTGAACCCATACCTTTTCGAACTCATCCGCCAGGGCATCGAGCATATTCCTTGTATTTTTGTCCTGGTCTGTTTGGTTCTCTTCTTTAGTTGTGACTAGTTCCGCACCCAATCTAACCGGATCGGTATGACGGATGAGCGTCCAGATCGGAACGGGTGCCTCACGTTGGATGACACGCCATTGCTCAGGGTATTGCACGCTGCCGATCCACTCTTCGCGCGGCAGCCCGTCCACACCACCGAGCATGTTCGTCGAAATGCTGACCTCATAGCTGTCTGATGTGCAGCGAAACTCCCGCCCGGATACTGTTGCACCCTCAATTTTGCCCTTACTGGCTGCAGAGACTTGGCCAGCCCCCCCCAGACCGGTATAGGTGGCCGATGCCGAAACAGCCCAGTTTATGGCGCTGGCCACGGCAGTTTTCAAATCGCCCCTATTTGCCTCGTTTTCAGCAGTCGCTCTTGCGGTGTACTTGTACCACCCTCCCAGCGTGATACGCCCAAAAACATGGCTACCAAAGGTTGTCATAAATTCCAACACATTTGCTGATCTATTGGGAAGCTTGATTATTGAACGGATGATGCTCAGAGCATCGCTGCTCAACCGGAATTCGTTAGTTGCGAATACGATCTGTCGAATGGGGGCCCAGTGGTAGCGCGTTTGAATCTCGGTCGCGAGTCTTGTGCTGGAGACGCTGGAAGTGTCGGTTCGCGATTCTTTCGCCTGCGCATACTGGGCCGACAGGCTCATGGCTCCGATTCCGGTGCCCATAAAAGCCGCGCCGGAAGCCTCAGCCGCGACGACGAATGAGGAAGCATGGGTTTCAATCAGGCGCTCGGCCCGCGACAATTCCGACTCGCTGCGGTAGGATCGGCTGAAGTCCTTTGTTTCCAGGCTGGGCCCGAACAGGTCGGCATTTCCGGAGCGTCTTGGCATGGCAATTACCGCCCCGCCAGGTGCCTCGGTCATGCCGTTGGCATCGATGAGACGACCACGCAGCAACTGGTGTCCAAAGATAAGGTCGACGGCGGAAAGAGGCGTTTTGCTTACTGCGGCCTCCGTCAGCGCGTTGACTTTAGCCAGAGCAGTTTCCATCGTTGTCAATTGGGAATTTAGGTCTGTCCCAAGTTCTTTGGCAGAAGGAAGGTTTTTGAGGAGATCTTCCGCCTTGAGCTCTCCAAGGAGTTTGTCGATCTCTTCATGAGCCTGCTTTTCTACTTTATTCTGGTCATTTTCAGCAGCCTTCGCCCACTTCTCGCGAAGCTCTATCACCTTATCAATGGCTTTCTGCAATTTCTCCTTCTTCTTATCATGCTCAGCCTCTGATTTCAATTCGCTGGCAGCAAACTCGGATGTTTGCTCTTTTTCGATACGGGCCTGAACGTCATCGGCAGTAATCGTCTTGACTTGATTCGACGCCAAGGTCGATCCCGGCCGCGTCGTCTTTCCTTCTATGAACCCTTTTTCTATCGTTTCACATATTTCCTTCCTTACTACATTACCGGTAGCGGAGTCGAGCATTCTCAGCAATTTCAGCGATGTCACTCCATGCTGAAGAAAAGCCGCCGTATATGCACCAAGGCCAATTTGCCCCAGATAGTCTCTCAGAGCCTTCTCTTCTGGTCCTTCGGGGAAACTGTTTAGTTGATCCACAGTATCAGATTGCGTTTTTTTGGGTAGTTCTCCTTTTTGTACGGAAGTTGGCTTGTCAGCTTCGGGCGCAGCACCGGCTTGCGTCTTTACATTTTCGGAATTAGGCATTTTGATTCTCCCTTTTGGCTTGGAATGATCCCAGCAGATCAGTGAACTATCCGCTACTACAGACTGGCAATCCGGCTTTCCTTCGAGGTCACTCGGGTTCTCCCCCCGCTACCAGAGACAGAATCAGCTGAGTTCTCATGTCGGAATCCGTATCGACTTCTAACACAACCTTCAGCGCCAACGTATTGACTGAGGTCAAAGCAGCCGCGATTCGACGAATCCGAATAGAATGGGTGACAGGCTGATTTTGAACGTCCGGGCGACTCCTGAATATAAACATTCGTTTTGACCTATGCAGCACGAACCGATATTCCTCTCTATATCACTTTTGAACCTGAGGGTGTTTACAGTCCGACCGACGTCTGCACCGGCAAAACCAAGGAAGAGAAGGCGCCGCCGTCCGAGAGATTATCCAGGTGCTTAACGAGTGTTTTGGCACTGCCCTTACCGAGGAGGATCCAGTGGGGTTTGCCTGTTTGGAACCTGCAATTTAGTGCTCATTAACCCGGTAGCAGTTATTTTTTATGACCAGTACCCATCAATACATTGATTTGGCCTTGGTAAAGCGGGTAAGTTTTGGTTTGGGTGAGGCAGTTATAGCGTCAAATTACTCGCCTAAATCCGGACACTCAATTGGGTGTAGGGCGCCTTAATTATTTAAAATCAGATAGTGACCTCGACCGGCAGGTATTGGCCGGTAGTAACAATTAAGAAACATCGCGCGCGGCGGGTATGAAATACAGCAAAAAGCCGCGACAATGCGCGGCCTTCTACTGTGACGACTTCATGTGCCCAAAGTTTACCATTTAAGCTTTGCACTTTTCGGCTGCGAAGAGCAGGTCGGTCAAAACATCCGCCGTCGCATTCAACTCAGCATCCAATTCCTCCATCAAGCCGGCGCTTTCAACCCTTGCGGCGATGTCGTCCAGACGGTTGTTGTAGGCCTCGATGTCAGTTTCCACTTTAAGGCCTTCCAGTTCGGCTATGAATGCAGCTTTTATCGGGTCTTGCCTTTTGGGCTTGGTGATCGTGATTTGAGGGCTGATCTTACTGGCCGCTACATCGATCAGTCTGGCAACTTCATCGGCCTGCTTTAGGGTTTTGGTTGAGCCGTCTGCTATTTGATCAACCTTCTTCCAGGTGGCGCCTGATTTTTGGTAGACGGCCCAATCCCGCGCAATGTTGGCGTAGTGATTATTGCCCACTAACTCCTGTTTAACGGCCACGGTGCCCGATTTATCGACAAGGGTCATACCGTCTTGGGCGATGGCCCAACCCAGCCGGACAAGCCCGATTTTCACTGCCACGTAACGTTTGGCAGGGTTTGCGTAGTCGGGGATGTTTTCCATGGCTTCGCGGCGCTGGGCGCGCTGTTCTGCCTCGATTTTTGCTACTTCCAATTGGTGTTGTGCGCGTTTAAGCTCTTTTTCAAGCTGCGGAATCTCGGCTTTCAGGGATTCAATGACGGCCAGGTTCTCAGCCCGCTTCACATTGGCCCGCTGGAACGCCGCGCTGTTTTTCGCAGCCAACTTCATCACGCGGGCGGTCACTTCCCTGATATTCAGGTCCATGCCTTTCTCGGGCGCCACCAGGATAGTCAGGTCTTTTTTGTTGAGCAGCCACTTCCAACTGATCAGTTCGTCGGTTGGCGCGATCTTGCTTGGGGTTACGTCCGGATTGTGGAAAAAGATCGATACCGTTTGCCCGTCCGATAGCTCGAATACCGCCGCCACTTGCGCTACGCCGTTTTGCTTGAACGGGTCGCTCAATTGCATGGCGATAGGCTTTACATCGCCGCCTACGCGCTCCATGACGGTCTGCAACATTTCCATTTTGCGCTGCAACTTGGCGTAGGTGGATACCAAGGCATCCAGCAGCAAAATCTCATCGGCCTCGGCCAGAATATCGGCCATTGTCACGGAATCCAGCACCAGCCTATCAGCGGCGTCGGCGCGTTGAATCTCGTATAGGCAATGCGCGATTGTCATGCCAACCGGTGTATGGGTGGTAGGGTCCCAGGTAATTGTTTGGGTCATTGGTAAAGTCCTGATTTGTCAGATTATTGAGTGGCTTTCGCTTATGCAAAATTGCCTGATTTGTTCCGTCGTTTTTGAAAAGAGCGATTGCTCGTAAGCCAGCTTTAAAGCTTCGGAAAGCGTTTGCGGTATTTGTAATTGCGATTGCTTGGCTTCGAGTTCATGCCAGCGCCTCACAATGGCAGCCCGGTACTTGACTTCATAACCTGAAACAAGAATGTCGGCATGGTATCGATCTAGCAATACTTCGGACCAATAGCCGCGATTGTCTAAAATTACCGAGATGCCTTGAATTTTCTCATGGTCAAGATTTTGACCATCTTTTAATCCATAAAGATTTACCAATAACTGGCTTTTAATATCTTGGTGAACATGCTTCTTAAGCTTCCCAGTCAACTCCGCAATTTCCAGAGAAGACATCGTTACCGCTTTTCCAATTACCGATAACTGACTCATTCCACACCCCCAGCATCCGCATTCAGCTCACGCTCATCAATTAAGCCGCGTTCAGCCAGTACAGATAACTGCCTACTGCGTGCCATTGCCATCCGTTCAACAAATTCGGTCTTAATGCGATCCATCATTTCGGGATTCAGTTTGTGGGTGTTCTCGACTTCTATCTTGTCGCGCCAGTCTTTTGGTCGACGGTTCTTTAGCCAAATGAATGCTGCACCTGTATCTGGCGGCACCTCTTTTACAGTCGTCACTACTTCGACAACCATCAATTCATCGCCGGCCGCCTGGACTCCCCCGTCGCCATCACCCTCAGCCATGACCTTAACTTGCTTGGTCTTCACCTCTTCATACCGAAAGCCGGTTGCACGTTTGAATAGTCCTACGGCAGCTTCGGAATCAGAAAGCATTTTCCCGCGCTTGGCGGACTCAAAAAACGTGATGTAAACTTTCTTCCAATTGTTGATAGTCTGCTCGGTAACCATGAAGAATTCGGCCAGTTCCGCATCCGTTGCACCGAGCAGGCACAAGTGATAGGCCTGGCGGTCGAAGTGCGGCATGTATTTGGTCGGCCTTCCGCCTTGATTGATTTCTACCTCGGTGACTTCTTCCCGTTCCGGTTCCGGCACGGCCTCGGGAATAGTTCTTTTTACCTGCTTGGGAGTGACATTCTTGAGTGACGATTTGTCACGCTTTTTGTTGCTCTGAGTGACGTTTTGCGTGACATTTAAGGGTTCACGCTTGGCCCAGCCCTGACGGCTAGCGGCCTTGGCAATGGCGGCGCGGTTGACGTCATAGCCTTGGGCGGTGAGTTCATCGGCAAGCCATTGGTGACCTTGTCGCGGGTCTCCCTCCCATTGCCGGCGAACATCAGTCCACTGCTGTTTTGTAAGCTTCGCCATTCGATCACTCAACAGTAGTTATTTGCTTCATGGTCTTGTCGTCAAAGTCGACGCGGATAACCACGGGATAGCCGGCTGGATCGTCGGTGCCGGGAA
>LUUF01000026.1 GCA_001644045.1 Methylomonas methanica
ACATGGCGAAAAGCCACGATGTGATCGTCACGGTCGAAGAGAACGTGATTGCCGGCGGTGCGGGCAGCGCGGTGAACGAGTTCCTGCAAGCGCAGAACATTCTGATGCCGGTGTTGAATATCGGCCTGCCGGACCGGTTTGTCGAGCAGGGTAGCCGTGAGGAATTGCTCGCGCTGTGTGGGCTGGATGCCAAGAGTATCTTGACTAAGATTGAAGCGGTTAGTGCGTAAACAATAAGGTGAGACGATGGACAGATTGAGAAACAAGATTCGCGACATTCCGGATTTTCCAAAACCCGGCATCATCTTCAAAGATATAACGCCGCTAGTCAAAGACCCGGCAACATTACGCCTGACGGTGCATCAATTGCTGCATCCCTTTTTGGGCCGCGACATCACCGCAGTAGCCGGTATGGAAGCGCGCGGCTTTATCTTCGGCTCGTTAGTCGCATGGGAATTGGGCATTCCTTTTATACCGCTCAGAAAGCCGGGTAAACTGCCTTACGATGTGCAAAGCGTGTCTTACGACCTGGAGTACGGCTCTGCGGAACTGGAAGTGCATATCGATGCGGTGGACAGCAACGATAAGGTGTTATTGATCGACGATTTATTGGCCACCGGCGGCACCGCCAAGGCTAGTTGCGAGCTGATCGAAAAGCTAGGCGCAACAGTCGTAGCCTGCGCATTTGTGGTGGAACTGGATTTCCTGCAAGGACGGGAGAAACTGGGGAACTACGAAGTGCATTCCTTGCAGCATTACTGAGAAATACTACAGAGACGCTTCCCTGCGTCTCTTCAAGCAAAATTAACGGTGTTTACGCTGTCTTTTTTTTTTACTAAAAAGATCCATTTTGTCCGAGGCTTTTTCAAATTCCAAGGCAGCATTATCGAACGATTTGGACATGCTATCGAACGTAGCGCTATTGGGCTTTGCACTGCCGGGAGTCACTTCAATAGCATTTTGCACATGGCCTGGTTGTTTTTTGGCGGCATCGGCTTTTGGTTTTTGCGTAGCATTACTTTCTTTGGGCTTTGCCGAAGAAATTTCGCCGACATCGACATCCGCGTCAATATCAAGATCGTAATCAGTAGAATTGCTCTTACCGTCGTTGATCAAGTTTTTGCGATATTGCAGAAACGACTCACGGGTAAACACATAAGGATCCAAGGCCGCTTCGTCGATAAAATTCAACGCGCCTTCGGCATTCGCTCTATCGTTAATACCTTCAACAATGCCGGTACCCGGCACGTAAGTTCCGGGGTTGGCGGCTTTATCAACCACTATTGCCGCGCCATCACGGACAGTGGTCGGCCCTAACACCGGCAATACCAAGTATGGGCCTTGATCCACCCCCCAAACAGCCAGAGTTTGACCAAAATCCTCGACATTGCCTTGCAATCCCAGGTCGCTGGCCACATCAAACAGTCCAAGCAATCCCACTGTGGAATTGGTCAAGAAACGCCCGGTGTCGGAAGCGCCTTGTTCAAATTTACCTTGCAGGAAATCGTTCAATACAACATTGATACCTTTAAGATTGGTAAAAAAATTGCTGACGCCAGTTTGCATGAAGTTGGGGGTTACAGTTTTATAACCGTTAGCAATCGGTTTCAATAAGTGCTTGTCCAAACCCATGTTGAATCCGTACATGGAACGATTAAAGCCCTCGTAAGGGTCCGCAGCATCTGCCTTGCCTTTGGAAGCTCTTGTGGCGTCAGCCGGATGCTGATCCGTAGTAGCACACCCGGTTACCGATAATGCGCTTGAAAATAACACCGCCCAGAGCAGGGATGCCTGGCTATTGCCTTGATAACTGGGGTTATACATTACTGACGATTCCTAACAAACTTATTGTTTTGCGTAACTTTCAATTTTCTCAGTGATTTTAACAATCAAGGCATCAAAGCCATCACGGCTTAATACGCTAGTATAATCCGATCTTTTCAATGCCAAATCACTGACACCATCGGCTATTATATTGATAATTTGCCAGCTATCGTCTTTTTTCTTCATCATGTAATCGAACTTGACATCCTTTTCGCCGGGAATATGCAAGTTGGTGTGGATCACCACGCCGCCTCTGCCGGTTTCCTCTTCGGAGGCAAAGGTAAACGATTCGCCTGAATAGTCTTTAAAGTTATGGGCATAGGCGGATACGCTAAGCTTGCTGAATACGCTTTCCAGCTTGTTCTGCTGCTCCGTAGTCAGCTCTTCCCACTGTTTGCCGACGACGATTCTAGCGATTTTAGGCAGATCGTGGCTCTTCTTTACAGCCACATCCAACTTGTCATAGCGCCCTTGAAAGCCAAGCTCTTTGCCAGCCTTCATTACACTCAACAGCTGATTTTGAAACTCATCAACAACCTGACGAGCAGAAACCTCTTCGGCCACAGCCAATGGGGATAGGCACACAAGCAACAGCAAACTCAGACTGAAATACAATTTTTTAAACATAGCCGTTATAAAAACCTGTTAATGAGGATGACTTCCTAGATTCGTCTTAAGACTCAACTTTTACCGGAATTTCGGAAATTGCCGATTTTTTGTAAGAAGCGACGAACTCAGGCTTCTTTTCGGCAACCATTTCGCCGGAGGTTTTTGGACCGCGAACCGCAGCCCACAGCGCTTTCAAAGGATGCGCCAAGGTATCCTCAACCGCCGTTGCCTCATAGCCGCAATGAGCCATGCAGTTAGCGCATTTAGGGTTTTTCACCGTGCCGTATTTGTCCCAAGGCGTATCATCCAACAACTCCTTAAAAGAGTTGGCATTACCTTCATCAGCCAACAGGTAACAAGGTTTTTGCCAGCCGAATACGTTGCGAGTTGGATTACCCCATGGGGTACAGTCGTAATTTTGATTGCCGGCCAAATAATCCAAATACAGCGAAGAATGATTCAACTTCCATTTACGGGTCTTGCCGATTTTGAAAATACCGCGGAACAGATTTTTAACGTCAAGACCTTTGATGAACACGTCTTGCTTAGGCGCGCGCTCGTAGCTAAATCCTGGCGCGATAGTGATACCCTCTACACCCAACTCCATCGCGTAATCCAAAAACTCCGCCACTTCGTCCGGTGTTTCGCCTTGAAACAACGTACAGTTAACGGTCACTCTGAAACCTTTACCCAAAGCCAATTTGATAGCCTCGACAGCGATGTCGAAAACGCCTTCCTGACAAACAGAGGCGTCATGCCTGTCCTTCAAACCATCGAGATGTACGGAGAACGTCAGATAAGGCGATGGCGTGTAATCGTTAATTCGTTTTCTTAACAGCAGCGCATTGGTGCAAAGATAAACAAATTTCTTCCTGGCAACTATGCCTTCCACAATCTGCGGCATTTCTTTATGAATTAACGGTTCGCCGCCTGGAATGGAAACCATGGGCGCGCCGCATTCGTCAACCGCAGCCAAGCATTCCTCAACTGATAGACGCTTATCGAGAATATCGTCGGGATAATCGATCTTACCGCAGCCCGCGCAAGCCAAATTGCATCTGAACAGGGGCTCCAGCATCAAGACCAAAGGATACTTTTTTACACCTTTGATTTTTTGCTTAATCAGATAACTACCTACAGCCAATTGCTGACGTAAAGGAACACTCACAGCATTATTCTCCAAAAACTATCACGACATCCAGCGACCACGACTGTTACAAAAAAACAACAGCCACGAACCGATAACCATCCTAGAAGTGACACCTGCTGCAGCCCATTCAAGCCGCCAATTAGAACCAAGGCACACAATTAGATGTGGTCAGAATACCACTTTTTCACAACATACTCCAGATAAAATACGCAAAAAACAACAAGCGTATCTACAGATTTCTTGAAAGCGACATAAAGCACTTAACAACCACACGCAACACCAGCAGTTAAAAACCGTAATTACATTTCTAAAACAATAACAAAGGCTCGAAGCAACGACCCGGACACAACCGCCAGCAACAGGTTTTCAACAAATTTGCCATAAAGCAACATCGCTTTGCAAAACACCAACAAACAGTCTATCATTTAGGCTACTAATAGTTAGCTTTGAAAACACATGAACGGACCTCAAACACTAATCAACAATCCGGAGCTGCTCAGACAACTGTCGGACAGCGAGCTTCAAGCCACTCTGCTTGAAGGCGTATCGCGTACTTTTGCACTAACTATTCCGCAACTGCCTGGCGAGCTTTATCCGGCCGTGGCGAACGCGTATCTACTGTGCCGTATTGTTGACACCATTGAGGACGAAATATCCCTTAGCCCTGCACAAAAAAAATATTTTTGCAGCGCGTTTATAGACATCGTCAAAACCGGCAATAACGCGGAAATATTTAGTGCTGAATTAGCACCGTTACTGTCTGAACAAACCATTCCGGCCGAACACAGCCTGATTCACTTGGTACCACGCGTCATCGCGATAACCCGCTCGCTGGACGCTCCGCAAATCGAAGCACTGGCTTGTTGCGTGGAAACCATGGCTAACGGCATGCCCGTCTATCAAGCCCTGGACTTGCATGCCGGCTTGAAAACCATGAAAGACATGGACGACTATTGCTACTACGTAGCCGGTTGCGTCGGCGAGATGCTGGCGAAGTTGTTCTGCCATTATTCGCCGGAAATCGCCGCGCATCGCGAAGAGCTATTAAAACTCTCGGTATCGTTCGGCCAAGGCCTGCAAATGACCAATATCCTGAAAGACATTTGGGATGACGCCAAACGCGGCGTGTGCTGGTTACCGCAAGACATTTTCACCGAAACCGGTTTCAATCTGGCCGAACTGACTCCCACCACCAACAACGAGCAGTTCCGACTCGGCCTGAGCCACTTGGTGGCTATCGCCCATGGCCATCTGCAGAACGCATTGACCTACACCCAATTACTGCCTAGCCATGAGACCGGCATCCGCAATTTTTGTTTGTGGGCGCTGGGTATGGCCGTACTGACCTTGAAGAAAATCAAGGCAAACCTTAATTTCAACGAATCCAATCAGGTCAAAATCAGCCGCAACAGCGTCAAAGCCACCATTGTCGCCACCAAGCTGACGGTGCGCAGCAATATGCTGCTATCCCTGTTGTTTAACCTGACCAGCCGTAATTTGAAATCGCCGAATTGGCACTACTCACCTATATCGCACACTGGACAATAAGGAATCACTATGTTTACTGAAGCCCATATAGATACCAGCAGCCACGACACGAACAATACCAGCAGCAGTAAAAGCGGCCTTGGCTTACTGAATGCCGCCATCGCACGCGCCCAGGAAAAATTACTCAGCCTGCAAAGCCCGGAAGGTTACTGGGTATTTGAACTGGAAGCCGACTGCACCATTCCGTCCGAATACATCATGATGATGCATTACCTGGACGACATCGACGAAGAACTGCAACGCAAGATCGCTATTTACCTGCGTAGCCGCCAAGCTGAAGACGGCAGTTATCCGCTATTTACCGGCGGCCCCGGCGACATCAGCGGTAGCGTCAAAGCCTATTACGCCTTAAAAATGGCCGGCGACTCCGTCGACGCGCCACACATGGTCAAACTGCGGGAATGGATACTTGGCCAAGGCGGCGCGGCGCGCGCCAATGTCTTCACTCGTATCGCGCTGGCGATTTTTGAGCAATTGCCATGGCGCGGCGTACCCTATATTCCGGTGGAAATCATGCTATTGCCCAGCTGGTTTCCGTTCCATCTGGACAAAGTGTCTTACTGGTCGCGCACCGTGATGGTACCGTTATTCATCATGTGCACATTAAAGGCTAAGGCCAAAAACCCGCATAATGTCAACGTATTGGAATTATTTGTGGTCCACCCCGACGAGGAAAAACATTACTTTCCGGAACGGACCCTACTCAACAAATTCTTCCTGGGCCTGGATAAATTGGGCCGCGTTACTCAGCCGCTGATTCCGCAACGCATGCGCGAACACGCCATCCAGAAAGCCGTCGATTGGTTTACCGAGCGTTTGAACGGCGAGGATGGTCTAGGCGGGATTTTTCCAGCCATGGTCAATGCTTACCAAGCCATGTTGTTATTGGGCTTCCCGGCCGATCACCCTAATGTCGTGATTGCCCGCCAGTCCATCGACAAACTATTGGTCATCAAGGAAGACTACGCCTATTGCCAGCCTTGCCTATCGCCGGTTTGGGATACTGCACTGGCGGCACTGGCGCTGCAGGAATCCGACAAAGCCGGTAATGCTGCCAACTTGACCCAGGCTTACGACTGGCTGAAAAGCGTGCAATTGTCCGACGAACCGGGCGACTGGCGCGTTCGCCGTCCCGATCTGGCTGGCGGTGGCTGGGCGTTTCAATTCGCCAATCCCCACTACCCCGATGTGGACGACACTGCGGTAGTGGGCTTTGCCATGGCCGATTCCAATCTGCCCGAATTAGACGAGTCCATCCACAGAGCAACACGCTGGATCGTCGGTATGCAATCGCAAAACGGCGGCTACGGTGCCTTCGATGTCGATAACACCTATTACTATTTGAACGAAATTCCGTTCGCCGACCACGGCGCCCTGCTCGACCCGCCAACTGTCGACGTCAGCGCCCGTTGCGCGATGTTGATGGCGCGAGTTGCGAAAGATCACGACGAATATTTACCGGCCCTGGAACGTACTATCGAATACATCCGTGGCGATCAAGAAGCCGACGGCTCCTGGTTCGGCCGCTGGGGCACCAATTACATTTACGGCACCTGGTCCGCCTTGCTGGGCCTGGAGCAAACCAATGTACCGAAAACCGACCCGATGTATACCAAAGCTGCGGCATGGCTAAAAAGCGTGCAACGCGAAGACGGCGGTTGGGGCGAAGACAACCTGAGCTATCACGACGATAAAAAATTCCGCGGCCGTTACCATTTCAGCACCGCATTTCAAACCGCCTGGGCCGTGCTGGGTTTGATCGCTGCGGGCGAAGTTCACAGTCAGGAAGTCAAAGCCGGCATCGATTTCCTGCTGCGCGGCCAACAAGCCGACGGCGTTTGGAACGACCCTTGCTTTACCGCACCCGGCTTTCCAAAGGTGTTTTATTTGAAATATCACGGCTATGACAAGTTCTTCCCATTATGGGCGTTGGCCAGATACCGTAACGAATTAGCCAAACAGTGACCATAGGAATTCTTGTTGCGCTACCGGAAGAGCTCTCCACCCTGACCCGCCTAAAGCTGGTACAGGGTGATTGCGTCAGCATCGCCGACAACATTCTACTTGCGTTTGCTGGTGCCGGACCGGTCAACGCGGAACGGGCCACGCATTTGTTAATCGCCAAAGGCGCCAAAAAGTTGATCAGCTGGGGCTGCGCCGCCGCCTTATCACCGCAATTGAAACCTGGCGACCTGATGTTGGCCGAACAGCTGTTATCGGAGCAACAGCAAGTGTTCGATACCGATCCCCGCTGGCGCAAACGTTTGCATGAGTTGCTGGACAAGCAGTTTCCAATTTCCAACGGCAAGTTGGCGGAAAGCAGCCATATCGTCAGCAACAGCAGCGATAAGCACAATATATACCGGCAAACCGGTGCGATTGCCTTGGACATGGAGAGCTGTGCCATGGCCAAAGTTGCCGAGCAATCCAATTTACCGTGCCTGGCAATCCGCACGATTGCCGATCCGGTAAGCATGAGTGTGCCGCAAGCGGTTACTCAGGCCCTGAATGGTCAGGGCCAAGTAGAAATCAGCAAACTCTTGTGTTTTTTGGCAACCCATCCATGGGAAGCGCCGGGCCTAATCAAGCTGGGCTTGCATTTTCATGCCGCGCAAAAAACCCTGAAGATCATTGCCAAACAACTAAACGAAATCATCGTTTTTTAGCAAAGAACTAAGAATTATTGATGGGGGGCAGCCAGCAGGAACACGGCGCACCCCGGAAATGGACCAAGCACTTACGAGGTATTACATGTCTTTTAGCATTGCCGATCTTTTTACTCAGCATTTCGACGAGAAATTCGACCTGCACGAGTATTATCTAAACAACCAAATGGTGCGAGTCTTACGCACCATCGGTTACGACAGAAATTATAAAAAAGCGATCGGCCAATATCTTTACGACGAAGACGGTAACGAATACCTGGATTTACTGAGCGGCTTCGGCGTATTTGCGATGGGTCGCAACCATCCGACCATTATTAAAGCGCTGCAAGAAACCCTGACGCTGGAACTACCCAGCCTGGTACAGATGGACGTGTCCTTGCTCAGCGGTCTGCTGGCCAAGGAAATTCTGGCCACCTGCCCGGATAATCTGGAAAAAATGTTTTTCTGCAATTCCGGCACCGAAGCAGTCGAAGCGGCGATCAAATTTGCCCGCTACACCACCAAGCGCTCGCGCATCGTCCATTGCGACCACGGCTATCATGGCCTGACCATGGGCTCGCTATCGTTGACCGGCGAGCACATCTTCCGCGAAGGCTTCGGCCCGCTGCTGCCGGAATGCACCTCGGTGCCGTTCAACGATCTGGCGGCACTGGAACAAGCCTTGAGCAACAAAGATGTCGCCGCTTTCATCGTCGAGCCCATCCAAGGCAAGGGCGTCAACATTCCGGACGATAACTACCTGCCGGAAGTCGAACGCCTGTGCAAAAAATACGGCACCCTGTTCGTTGCCGACGAGATCCAGACCGGCATCGGCCGTACCGGCAAGTTCTGGGCTATCGAGCACTGGGGCGTTAAACCGGACATGATTCTGATGGCGAAAGCCTTATCCGGCGGCTTCATCCCCGTCGGCGGCGTGGCGATGACCACCCATATCATGGACACCGTATTCAACCGTATGGATAGAGCTGTCGTGCATGGCTCGACTTTCTCGAAAAACAATATGGCGATGGCCGCCGGCCTGTCCGCATTGCATGTCGTTCACGAAGAAAAACTGGTCGAAAATAGCGCCAAAGTCGGCGAAGACATCATCGCCACCATCAACGCGATGGCACCGAAATACGAGTTTCTAAAAGAAGCGCGCGGTAAGGGCTCGATGATAGCCATCGAATTCCAGTCGCCGAAAAGCTTAGGGTTAAAGGCTGCTTGGGCCATGCTGGAGGCAGCCAACAAAGGCCTGTTCTGCCAAATGATCCTGATCCCGCTGTTCAAGGAACACCGCGTACTGGCGCAAGTGGCCGGCCATGGCATGAACGTGGTCAAATTTTTACCGCCCCTGACGCTGACTCAAAAAGACCGCGACTGGATTGTCAATTCCGTGGAAAAAACCATCGCCGACACGCACAACGTTACCGGTTCGATCTGGACACTGGGTAAAAACCTGGCCGGCCACGCTTTGAAAAACAAAAAATAAGGTGCCATACATGAATTTTTGCAAACCCGCTCTGCTCGCACTGGCACTAATTGCCAGTAACACCGCTTTCGGCCACGCAGTCGTCACGCATAATTCTCTAAAACTCAACCCCGTGCCGATCAACCTGGCCAGCCAAGTGGAGCTATCGTTCAATTCCAAAGTGGAACTGGATTTATCGGAAGTATTCCTGGTCAGCGCCGGCGACAAAATGCAAACCATTACCGCCACGCCAGGCGAAAAGCCCGGACAAGTCTTGCTGCACCTGCCTGCCCTGGAACCCGGGGAATATGCAATCAAATTGAAAATATTTGCCGCCGACGGTCATCTCAGCGAAGACCTGTTACGTTTTTTCGTTAAACCAACTAAGTGATCCGCATGGAAGGCATTGCAAATTATCTAGACTCATTGATAGGCGGCGTCGACCTCACCTTCTATTCCATCACCATTGGCGGCTTATTGTGGGGCCTGTTCGTGCTGCGCCCCTGGCATGAAGAGGCGCTTTACAACTCCGCCTTGTTGACCAAAACGGTCAACCTGATCCATTTCGGCAGCAAAGCACTGGTAATTACCCAATTATCGAAAATCGGCCTGAAAATATGGCTAATGGCCGTGACCTTGGGCAAATCGCCGTTTCCGGCGTTTTTCCAAACGGTGCAATTCCAGGCCGGTTTAGCGCGTGCCACGTGCGCTTTTATTTTGGCGGTGTTCATCCGGCAAGCGTTAAAAAGCAATCCGCGCTCCAAACAGTTCTGGGTGCTGTCAACGGCGATTATTGTGCCGCTGGTTATCTCCGCGGCTTGGCTGGTACACGGCGCCAGTCGTCTGGAAGATCGCGGCCTGTTAATGACGCTGACAGTCACGCATCAGATAGCTGCGGCCACCTGGGTGGGCGGTATTTTTCAAATCCTGGCTTTATGGGGTCTGAAAAAACGCAACGCAATAGCGGTTGAAGTTTGGCCGTTATTGCTGAAACGCTTCTCGGCAGTGGGTATCGGCGCTGTAGTCGTATTACTGGTTACCGGCACCCCGCTGGCCTGGTATTACATCCGCACCTTCCAGGGCTTCATCGGCGCCGGTTACGGTAATCTGTTATTGGTAAAAATCATCATGTTGGGCCTGGCACTGGGCTTTGCCTGGCTGAACCGCCAAGCCGTCAATGCTTATTTCACCAGCCGCAGCCTGTATGCCCTTACCGCTCGGGTACCTTATTACATCGAAGCGGAAACCCTGATTCTGCTAACCATCCTGTTCACCGCCGCCAGCTTGGCCTCGCAACCGCCCGCGGTTGACATTCCACATTTGACGGCCAGTTTTGAAGAAGTGTTGAACATGTTCCATCCCCGCTTGCCGCGTTGGGAATCGCCGACTCACGAAGCCTTGATCGCCGGTGAAGCCGGACGAGTGGCTATCGTCGGCCAAATTCCGTCGGAAGCTGCTACCGCTTGGTCGGATTACAACCACAACATTTCCGGCATTTTCCTGGCGACGATGAGTTTCTTCGCGATGTTGTCGTTCTCCAGCCGTTTCCATCGCTGGGCGAGGTTCTGGCCGGTCGGCTTCATGGCGCTGGGCGTATTCCTATTCTTCCGTAGCGACGCCGAAAGCTGGCCACTCGGCCCTATCGGTTTCTGGGAAAGCACCTTTAACAACGGCGAAATTCTGCAACACCGGATAGCCACGCTATTGGTATTCGTACTGGGCTTGATCGAAGTCAGAGCCCGCCTGAACAATAACAGCGGCTTCATGCCTTACATGTTCCCCCTCCTGGCGGCGTTCGGCGGCATGATGCTGCTGGCGCATTCGCATGTCGGTTTCGAGGCTAAAACCGCCTTCTTGATTCAGGTTGGCCACACCATGATGGGCGTGTTCTCGCTGATCCTGGCTTGCGGCCGCTGGTTGGAACTTAAGCTAGATTCGCCCGGCAAAAATATTGCCGGATTTATTTCAGTGTTCGCCTTGTTCCAGATAGGCGTCATCCTGATGTTCTATCGTGAACCCCTGTACTGATTATGAAACAGACTAACGAATTTCCGTTACTTAACACCATCCACAGTCCCGCCGACGTTCGCGCGCTGAAGCCGGAGCAGCTCAAGCCGCTGGCCGATGAATTGCGTGCCTATCTGACCCATACGG
>LUUF01000020.1 GCA_001644045.1 Methylomonas methanica
GGCACGGCATTCGGCCGACAAGGTAACGGCATTAGACCGACGGGCACGGCATTAGACCGACAAAAAGCACGGCATTAGGCCGACGTTTGACACGGCATTAGACCGACGCTTCGAGTAAATTGTAAAATCGCTGCAGGCCAAGCCATTCGCGGGTTTCAGCGATTTTTTCACGCTGAAAATTGAGGGTGCTAATCTATATATAATCTTTATATAATCTATATAAAGGGACTGGTGGTAGCAAATATTTCGTTTTTGAAACGAATGCTAGTGAGGTGTTTGTCACTGGGCTTATATGGAATCGCCTTGGTTGTCTTGTGACGATCATATCTGACTGTCGCGTTTCTCCGGCCAGTCGGCCAAAGCCAGATTCTTGGAACGGGCTGGCTACAAAGCAGTCCTTGGCGACCGTATCAGAACGACCCATTTTTGTCACTCGAGCTTCTCTAAAGCAGTCAGTCGGCCAAAGCCAGGTTCTGAACACTGGCGAACTACAAACCAGCCGTTGGCGAACTCAACCAAGCGGCCAATTTCCGACCTTCGAGGTTGATTTCTTAATGGCAGGTTTATGTCATAAATTGCTCGTTAGGGTTTTTTAACATTCTCTATTGAGGCTTGTCTAGATTACCCAGTTTAAGAAAGTTCAGTACGCGTGCGATTTCGTTACTTGAGAGGTTATCACTAAGTTTATACCAAGAGATAATGGATCGCTCACACCCCCATTTGCTTAGCTTACAAGATTGACTATCCCAGAAAATATATTCCATTGTCATGTAATGTGGCTGACAAACCCAAGAATCCACTATGTATTCATGTTCATTGAGTTTTTCAAACTTTTTTTCGAGATATTGTTTGTGGGCATTTAGATATTGTTCTACTGCAGCCTGATCCCAGGTTGTTAGTTTTTTCAATGTACTTATCAGATCACGAAATCCATTTATGTAGTTATGGCGGAAATCGGCATAGCGCTTGTCTTTAAAGAAAACAGGAAGTTCACAAGACTCAGCCAATAAAGGGAGGATTCGCACACGACCAGACTCTAATTCGTCGTGAAACATCGGATACCATTCCTGCTGAACCCAGCCGGAATTCACAGACGATTGTGTCAACCAAACCGCAAAGAAATCAGAATCCTTTATTCCCTGTGAAATACTCTTAACAATAGAATACCCAACGAGTATCTCCCATTCATCAAGCCATGTTTTAAAACCTTCGACTTCTAAGTCTTTCGCTAATCGGCGAACTTGCTCTTTGTCATCAGAAGAATGGCTTAAAAATAAATTGTATTTGCTCATTTGGGAGCACTCGCTAACGACTAAGTTCGCCAGCGTCAATGGAGCACAGCGGAATTGCCGTTCGTATGTTGCGCCTTGTCACGATTATTTTGATCAGCATAGAAAGATGAAAATTATATTTTGACAAATACTTTCTATCGGGGCTTAGTCTTCATTACTCAATCTGTTGATTTCTTTTTGGATTTCTTCTATCACAAGGTGTGTATCTACTTTCTTTACGTTTTCTTTAATATGTTCCTCAAGCAAGGGACTAGTATTAAGATTGACGGTAATTGAAAACGTATCATCGTCTAATTCCTCCTTTTCGATATTTTCAACAATAAATGCATCAAATTTCCATGCATCAAATACCATATCAATGTTCTTATCAATTACTCTCTTTCTTTCATCAGACCCAGAAAGATAAGCCACTATTGACTTATGCATTTCGCTTTGCTTCCACGCCTCTTTGACTGACTCTCCAATGGTATTTTTCAGAAGCCATAATGCCATCGCCGACACGGATACTTCGATAACAATACTGCCACGCTCTATTTTTTCTACATAATAGGCGGGAATATGGTTCAACGGCCCCTTAAGTCTATCGCGTAAAGACTGTTTTTCTGAGGGCAATAATTCGCTGTGATTTATAAGGTAAATAACTTCTTGATATTGAACTTCTCTGATAAGAGAAGAAAATGTTTTTAGTAGGGAACGAAAAGTTCTGTCAGAGACTATATCTATAGATGGGTGATATATTTTAAACTTTATTTCTTTCATGATTTGGGGCTAGAGTCCAGGCTTTTATTGTTTGGTTAATAAAATTTTTTTCACTGATAATTCACTGATAATCAGCGGCCCTGAACCGCAAAGCCATGGCGAATCTAGCATAAAATATGTCACAAATCAATTTCTATTATATGTATATTTTGGTTGGTTTGGACCACCAGCTATTAGCTGTAGCAATAATCCCTACGCGCGATCTAAAAAGAAAAGCTTGTGATGAGTCATAAGCGCTGGATAAAAGAGACGCCGCTAACCTATAGTCCAAATATAAGCATGTCTGATATAAGTTCCAAACTGGACATTTACGATGGGTATACGAACTTGATCCCCACCACCAAAA
>LUUF01000021.1 GCA_001644045.1 Methylomonas methanica
GCGAACGACTACCCAGGCCGCTGATCCGGGCGCTCGGCATCGTCAAGCGCTGCGCGGCGCTGGCTAACGTCGACGTCGTCAATCTCGACGTGACGATAGCCCAGGCCATTGCCGAGGCCGCGCAAAAAGTCATCGACGGCGAGTTGGACGAGCAGTTTCCGCTGGTCATCTGGCAGACCGGGTCCGGCACCCAATCCAATATGAATGCCAATGAAGTGATCGCCAATCTGGCTTGCGAGCGGCTCGGCGGCACAATAGGTTCGAAAATACCGGTGCATCCCAACGACCATTGCAACCGCAGCCAATCGACCAACGATGCGTTCCCAAGCGCGATGCACATCGCCGCCGTCGAGCAATTGCATCATCTGCTGCTACCGGTCTTGCGCCAGCTGCATCAGGTCTTGCTCGATAAGTCACTGGCCTGGGATGGCATCATCAAAATCGGACGCACGCATCTGCAGGATGCCACGCCGCTGAGCTTGGGCCAGGAGTTTTCCGGTTATGCCGCGCAAATACGGCTCGGCATCGAGCGCATCGACGATAGCCTGAAACGCCTGTACCCGTTGGCTCAAGGCGGCACCGCGGTCGGCACCGGATTGAATGCCAAACCGGGTTTTGCCGAGGCTTTTGCCGAACAGGTGGCCAGTTTTACCGGATTGCCGTTCGTTTCCGCCGCCAACAAGTTCGAGGCCATGGCCAGCCACGACGCCTTGGTGGAAATCTCCGGTGTGTTGAACTGTATCGCGGTGAGTCTGAATAAAATCGCCAACGATATCCGCCTGCTGGCATCCGGCCCGCGTTGCGGCCTGGGCGAATTGACGCTCCCCGAAAACGAGCCCGGTTCGTCGATCATGCCCGGCAAGGTCAATCCGACTCAGTGCGAAGCCTTGAGCATGGTCTGCGCGCAAGTCATGGGCAACCACGCCACGGTGACGTTCGCCGGCGCGCAAGGGCATCTGGAGCTTAACGCCTTTAAGCCGGTGATCATTTATAACGTGTTGCAATCGATCCGTTTGCTGGCCGAGGCGGCGAGCAGTTTTACCGAGCATTGTCTGGTCGGCATCGAGCCGAACACCGAACGCATCGAGCAACTGATGCAACAATCGCTGATGTTGGTGACCGCCTTGGTGCCTCACATCGGTTACGACAATGCGGCGCGCATCGCCAAAGCGGCGATGGTCAATGACATTACGCTACGCGAGGCGGCTATTGCCAGCGGTTTGATCAGCGCCGAAGGCTTCGATAACATTGTTCGCCCCGAGCGCATGATCTCAACCCGATAATTACATCACTATTGAGGAGCTCGCCATGCACGTCAATTCCGAACAAGCCGAAACCGCAATCGCCGCCGCCATTGCCGAAGCGCAAAAACTGGGCACGCAAATGTGTATTGCCGTGGTCGATTCTGGCGCCGATTTAAAAGCCTTTACCCGGATGAACGGCGCCTGGGTCGGCAGTATCGATATCGCCATCAAAAAAGCCAGGACCGCAGTGTTCTTTGGTATGAACACCGGGCAAATCGGCCAATTGTCGCAGCCGGGCGGACCTCTATATGGTATCGAGCATTCCAATCAAGGTTTGATCACCTTTCCCGGTGGCGTGCCCATTGTCGATCAGGATGGGGTGTTGATCGGTGCTATTGGCGTCAGCGGTAGCTCCGTGGAAAATGACCATCTGGTGGCCAAGGCTGGGGTAGACGTAATCGGTATGTCCGATCTGCCATCCCATCCCTGGAGGACTTGATCCAGACGCTCCGCAGGAGAAGGAATTATGGCTAACCACGAGCTTCCGGAAAACCATCAACAATGGGTTTGCCTGCAATGCGGTTACAACATGATCGGCGAGATGCCCGACCTGTGCCCATTTTGTGGCGCCAGGCACGATCAATTCATGGCTTGGGATGCAGCCGAAAAGACCTACCACGTGACCACACGTGCTGTAACCGATGCGGTCAGCCAATTGCTCTCGGTGCCGAAGCTGGGCTTGGAGCACGCCGCTTACCGCATCGAAACCGGGGATAGTGCGGTGTGGATCGATTCGCCGTCGGCGTTCAACCGTAATCTGGCACCGGTACAAAGCATATTATTTACCCATCACCATTTCCTGGGGGCCTCCAATCAATATCGGCAAATTTGGAACGCCGAGGTCTGGTTGCACGAAGAGGACGCCAAACACCGCTTGGTCAACTTATTCAGCATCGACCGGCGCTTTACCGAGGACTTTAACCACCAAGGCATCGAGGCCTACCATGTCGGCGGTCATACGCCGGGGTTTACCTTTTATATCTACCGGGATGTGTTATTCATCTGCGACTACGTGTTTCTAAGCGCATCCGGCATGCAGTTCAATCCGTACGGGCCGGAGTCGGAAACC
>LUUF01000022.1 GCA_001644045.1 Methylomonas methanica
TTTGCACGCCGGTTAACATCCGTATAAGTGCGGACAATTTCGATGCCGCGACGTGTTGCGTATTCGCGGATTTTATCGGATTGATTTTTTGTAGAGTATTGCTGGTGCTCAGTCGACATTCGAACATATTCAGCGGCTCGCAAAAGCGTAGGTGGTTCTAATCCATAATCAGTTGATGCCACTGGCTCCATAAATCTCGATTGCCCCAAGTCATGTGCCAATACGGTATGCGATTTTGTCCTGTTTGCCGATGAAGTCATCTCTTTGCAATTTTCACGAAATCCGTGCAAACACAGGTGTGCACCGTGATTTCTACGATCCACACATCCATCTTTGCAATAGGATCGTCTGACTTGCGACTAAGCTGATAGATGCCTGAAGGCAGCGAATTGTCTGGGATTGACACGTCCATCTTTGCAATTACTCTGCCAGTTGCTTGCCGATTGCGATTCCGTTGCAATGCACGATTTCGGTCGGCATACTTTGGATGTGACTCGCGATATTGCCGCCAATAGTCTGGATTTCGCTCAAGCCAAGTGTGTTGGGCACTCCGCTGGTTATCTTGATAATCAGGATCATTCTGCAGTTTGTTACGCTGCCACTGCTTTTTACGCTGGCGCTGGCAACTGGGTGCTGAACAATAGGATTGATGGCGGGTTTGTGGTCGAGACTGAAATAGCTGGCCACATGCAGGGCATTGCTTGTTCTCCATGGAAAGCTCCAGATATAAATTTCTGAATTGATCACACGGTGGGGTATCAAGGAGTGATTGATCTGTAGCAAATGGCTGTTATTGTTTTTTCGATTGGAAACGATAAGTTAGTGGTCAATCGAATCGGAATCATTCAATTGCAAAGAGTGAGTGGTTGGGAGTAGATTATGTGCGTCGATTGTACTAACATAATAGCAAGTAATCCCATTCCTTAAGGCTCCCATGACAATTACAGCCACTGTTGCAACCCGATCTGCGCGATTGGGTCTGCGAGCTACACCAGAGCAAGAAGCGGTATTACGTCGAGCCGCCGAGGTGGCACATAAGTCATTAACCGACTTTATTCTTGATAGCGCTTGCCAAGCAGCAGAACAAACCTTGCTCGACCAACGATTGTTTATGGTGTCAGGCGGCCAATATCAGGCTTTTTTGGATTTATTGGATGGTCCAAGTGAAGAAAATGAGGGATTACGTGACTTGTTTTCCCGAACTGCTCCCTGGGACAATTCTTGAATCATTGTCGCCCTGAGTCCCTTGGGGCATTGCACCATCTAGAATTCTTTGACTGTGGCAAACCAGCACTTAACGAATGGTTGATTCGTCATGCCAGGCAGACACAGGGCAGTGGCTCAGCTAAAACCTTCGTTACTACGGACGATACTCAACGAGTCATTGGCTATTTCAGTTTGACTGTTGGGCAGATCGACACGTTGGATGCCCCTGAGCGCATTCGCAAAGGCATGGGACAATACCCCATTCCAGTTGCGATTCTTGCTCGTTTGGCGGTTTCCAAAAATCACCAAGGGCGCGGTATTGGTATCGGATTATTGCAGGATGCTATTCGAAGATCGCTGCTTATTGCTGAGCAAGCAGGTATCCGGGCAATGTTAACTCACCCGATTGATGATGAGGCCGCTCGTTTTTACAGACGTTTTGGATTTATTGCCTCTCCCTTACAAGAACAACAGCTTCTGTTACTGCTTAAAGACGCGAGGCGCTGGGCCAGGTAAACTTGATAATTGGGTGTAACTAGATTTCTGTGAATTGTGTGCTGGGCATTGAATTCTGGTTCTATAGAGCCGGCCCCGAAAAAT
>LUUF01000023.1 GCA_001644045.1 Methylomonas methanica
ATAATAGAAGCAACAACACCCGCACCGACGGTACGACCACCTTCGCGAATCGCAAAACGTAAGCCGTCTTCCATCGCAATCGGTGAGATTAGTTTTACGGTAACGGCGATGTTATCGCCAGGCATTACCATTTCCACGCCTTCCGGCAGGTCGACCGCGCCGGTCACGTCCGTGGTTCTGAAGTAGAACTGCGGACGGTAGCCGTTGAAGAACGGGGTATGACGACCACCTTCCTCTTTGGACAGTACGTAGATCTCCGCTTTGAAATGCGCATGCGGCTTGATGGAGTTGACGTGCGCCAATACTTGACCACGCTCAACATCTTCTCTTTTGGTACCGCGCAGCAATACACCCACGTTGTCGCCTGCTTGACCTTGATCCAGCAGCTTGCGGAACATTTCAACACCGGTACAGGTGGTTTGAACGGTGTCTTTGATACCGACGATTTCGACCGCTTCACCGACTTTGATGATGCCACGCTCAACACGACCGGTTACTACGGTACCGCGGCCGGAAATTGAGAATACGTCTTCGATAGGCATCAAGAACTTGCCGTCGATCGCACGCTCCGGCTCAGGAATGTAACTATCCAGCGCCTCAACCAAGCGAACCACGGATTGTACACCGATTTCACTTTGTTCGCCTTCTAAAGCTTTCAAGGCAGAACCAACGATGATAGGGGTATCGTCGCCAGGGAATTCGTATTGGTTCAACAACTCGCGAATTTCCATCTCGACCAGCTCGATCAATTCGGCGTCATCAACCATGTCTGCCTTGTTCAGGAACACCACTATATATGGCACACCTACTTGGCGTGACAACAGGATGTGTTCACGGGTTTGTGGCATAGGACCGTCTGCAGCCGAGCAAACCAGGATCGCGCCGTCCATTTGGGCTGCACCGGTAATCATGTTTTTGACGTAGTCAGCATGCCCTGGGCAATCAACGTGAGCATAGTGGCGATTGGCTGACTCATACTCTACGTGCGAGGTAGAGATGGTGATACCGCGCGCACGCTCTTCCGGGGCGTTGTCGATTTGATCAAAAGCTTTAACTTCACCACCTTGCAGCTCCGCCATTACTTTTGTTAATGCCGCTGTTAATGTGGTTTTGCCGTGGTCAACGTGACCAATGGTGCCAACGTTTACGTGCGGTTTCTTTCTTTCAAATTTTTCTTTAGCCAT
>LUUF01000024.1 GCA_001644045.1 Methylomonas methanica
ACGCGACCGCTTATGCCTTCGGCGCCCCGATTCGTCCGCGTCACCTCGTTCCGACCCAACATGATGACATGGACTCCTCCTCACTCCCACGGTGTCACAATGCACCAGACAATTAATGACAGAACAAAGATGAGTCCGAAATGACTAGGGGCTGTTGCCATTTTGGAACGATAGCCTTGAAATTGAACTGCTCTGCCTCATTGATTGATTTTTCGATCAAAAGACAAGCAAGCTATGCCGCGACAAATGTTTACGGATGAATACTGGAATAAATTCAAAGCCATCATGTTGAACTTGGGAGTTTATTACAAACCCACGCTTCGGCAAACGGTAGAAGGTATTTTTTATCGCTTACAAATCGGCTGTCCATGGAGAGACCTACCTGCAATGTTTGGCAAGTGGAATGCGGTGTATAAGCGATTCAATGCGTGGTCGCTTCAAGAAAAATTGATGGGCATCTTCCAGCAGCTGGTTGAGGAACCGGATTTGGAATGGACCGGCGGATTCAAAACCGAAATGCAACACCCGAAATGCCAGTAAGGTATGCACATGGAAACCCCCTCAAAACGCTACCAACAGCTTCAGCCCGAAGATCGCATCACGATCAACAGTCTGAAGCAACAAAACTACAGTCTTCGAGCGATAGCACGGGTTCTGCAAAGGCCGCCAGCACGATCAGCCGAGAGCTGCGTCGTAATAGCGCGACCAACCATTACAGCAGCGTCCAGGCCCAACAAACCAGCCAGTACCGGCAACGTCAATCGCGTCCACGACACAAACTACATACTGATAGCCTGTTGTTTGGTGTCGTTCAGCATTTCCTTCAGCAACGCTGGTCACCGGAGCAGATTGCTCTGGCGTTGGCGTCTCTCTATCCCAAAAGCCATGAGTATCGCGTGTCACATGAAACCATTTACAACTGCATTTATGCCCAGCCCGTTGGCGAATTAAAACGTGACCTGATTGCCTGCCTGCGCCAGGCCAAAAACAAACGCGTGCCACGGAGCAAAGGTCAAGACCGTCGCGGCCAGATACCGGATAGGCTCAGCATCCATCTACGACCACCCGATATCGAAGACTGCCAGTTTCCAGGACACTGAGAGGCGATCTCATCAAAGGCGCGGCCAATGCCAGTGCGGTCGGCACCTTGGTGGAGCGGACCAGTCGCTTGCTAATGTTGGTCAAGCTGCCTCATCCACATCCCGCCAGTGCCGCCAATGTGCTGCAAGCCTTTACCGACAAGCTCAACAGCATTGCTCAACCGATGCGGTTGAGCATGACCTATGACCAAGGCCGCGAGATGGCTTTACACAAGCAGCTCACGGCGAATACCGGCATTGCCGTGTATTTCTGCGATCCCCATAGCCCTTGGCAGCGCGGCTCCAACGAAAACATGACCGGAGAGTCGCTATTTTTGCCGAAAGATTTTTTCGAGCTTCCCAGCAGGAAAAAATCCGCAAAAACTACGCGACCGCTTATGCC
>LUUF01000025.1 GCA_001644045.1 Methylomonas methanica
TCACCATCACGATGGCATTAGGCGCCGACTCCACCGCTTGCCGCAGCCGATCCTCAAGTTGTTTATGTTCGGAAATATTGTCATGGATTACAATAACCCGGGCTGAATTCTGGTCGGGAAACAGGATGACTTTCCCTGTAAACCAGAGTTGGCCCGAACCGGTGTAATAAGGATATTCAAGCGAAAAGTCGGATAAGGTGCCGTTCAAAACCGAACTAATACCCTCTGCGAACGCCTTTCCGCCTCTATCGTTGGTGAGACCGGCTTCCAGCAGGGCCAGATAGTTATCTCCGGGTTGAAGGCTTGCTTTATCCCTGGCGTATGCCCGATCGAAATCAAGCCATGGCCTACTGACTTTCAAGATATTGGCGGCTTCATCCAATACACAGTATTGTTTTGACAAGGTATCCAATATGGAACCGTTAAAATGTTCGGAGTTGCGCGCTGTATCTTGCCAGCCCAAGTCGGCCGGCAAGGGTTGGGCCGTCGGTTTTTCAAGGATGTCGGACTGACACTTTTCCTCGTGTCTGCGCTCCAAGGCTGTACCGACTTGACGGGCAAGAATCTTGAGGCCCTCAAGTTGATTTACGCTTAACTCTCGCTGTACGACGTCGAACACGCAAAGTGCGCCTAATGCTTCACCGGTGGGAACTAGAATCGGGCTTCCCGCATAGAAACGGATATTCGGCTCGGAAACCACCAGGGGATTGGCCGCGAAGCGACTGTCATGCTCAACATGCGGTACAACCAACACATCCAGGTGTAATAGGGTTTGTGTGCCGAATCCGCAGGCTCTGGGTTGTTCGCTGGCCGCTATGCCCTTTTTGGCTTTGAACCACTCGCGGTCACTATCGACCAGTGTAATCAAAGCAAAAGGCGTATCGCACATTAGTGCCGCCAGCCTGACAATGTCGTCAAAGTTTGACTCAGGGGGCGTGTCGAGGATACAGTATTCATGCAGCTTTTGTATCCGCAGAGTTTCAGCTTTCGATTCCAGCATAGAGAGCCCCCACCTCGGTTTAGACGCCAGCCTTAATCATAATCTATAATTCAAAGTCAGGCGCCAATGTAAGTTAAGCGAAATTGGCTGACGACAAATGACGTGTTGCGAAAAAGCATTCATATCAAAATGCATCGTCTGCTTGCAACGGTATCAGAAAAAGTCCGGCAATGTTTCCGTTCATCGGTATCTAAACATCAAACCCGGAGAGTCGCTATTTTTGCCGAAAGATTTTTTCGAGCTTCCCAGCAGGAAAAAATCCGCAAAAATCACGCGACCGC
>LUUF01000028.1 GCA_001644045.1 Methylomonas methanica
TGTTAACCGGCGTGCAAAACTTTCCAAGGTCCTGGGGAAAAGGGCGTTGAAAAGTTTCCACCCCAGGTTGTTCAATGACCGGCTTTTTGCCGGAGAATCCTGGAGTGATAGACGTGGAAGAAGTTGCCGAAATTCGGCGGTTGCATTTTGTGGAGAAAGCGACCGTCAGTGAACTGGCCAAACAATTCAAATTATCCCGCCCCACCATCCGTAAACATCTCCATACGCTGGATGAACCGGTGTATCCGGTACGTAAATCTCAACCCCATCCCAAGCTAGGCCTATTTTGCAATCAGCTTGAACAATGGCTGGAAACCGATAGCCGATTACCGGCCAAGCGCCGTCGGACCGCGCAGCGGCTGTTCGAGTGCTTACAAGTCGAAGGTTATGTCGGCGGTTATTGCGCCGTCCGGCGTTACGTGAAAGCCTGGAAGCAAGACCAATCGGCATCGCCACCGGTGACGCAAGTGTTCGTGCCGCTGTATTTTCCGCCCGGTGAGACCTGTCAGTTCGATTGGAGTCATGAGACTGCAGTCATTGCGGGTATCGAACAGGTTGTGAAAGTGGCCCAGTTCCGCCTGAGCTACAGCCGTCAGATGTTTGTGATCGCCTATCCAAGGGAGACGCAGGAGATGGTACTGGATGCGCATAATCAGGCGTTCGCCTTCTTCGGTGGCGTACCGAAACGCATGGTCTACGACAACCTGAAGACGGTCGTGGATGCGATATTCTCTGGGAAAGAGCGGCAATTTAACCGGCGTTTTCTAACGCTGGCCAACCACTACTTGTTCGAGCCGATTGCCTGTACACCGGAATCCGGTTGGGAGAAAGGCCAGGTGGAAAAGCAGGTCTGTGATATTCGCAGTTGGTTGTTCACCCCGACGCCCAAGTTTGACGACTTCGTGGACTTGAATACCTGGCTGGCTCAACGCTGCCGGGAACTGGCAGCAAGACCGCATCCAGAGCAAACCTCGCGCACGACGGCGGAGTGTTTTATCGAAGAGCAACCACTGCTGTTGCCAATCAAAGCCGTGTTCGATGCTTATGTGGAGCAAATGCGCCGCGTCAGCAGCCAATGTCTGATCCGCATCGAGCGTAACCGCTACAGTGTGCCAGCGCAGTGGGCCAATAAAGCCGTATCGGTTCGACTCACCGCCGATCGCGTGCGGATGGTCGCTGACGGGCAAGTGATTGCTGATCACCCAAGGCATTTCGGACGAGATCGGTTGATCTGCGCCCCTTGGCACTATCTGCCGGTATTGGAGAAAAAGCCTGGTGCTTTACGCCATGGCGCACCGTTCGTGACTTGGGATTTACCCATCGCCATCAAGATCGTGCGCGACCGTGTGCTGAAACAGGACAAAGGCGACCGGGCATACGTCGAACTGCTGCTCATGGCTAGGGATTTCGACAACGGCTTGGACGCCTTGGAAATGGCTTGTGATTTGACTTTGCAGACCGGTATCGTCAGTGCGGCCATT
>LUUF01000027.1 GCA_001644045.1 Methylomonas methanica
GAGGGTGTAAGAATTTTTGTGTAAACGGTCATTAGGCAGGAAACTGCCCTTACTTTGAGGAGTAACCATGACCGAACCCCCATCTATCCCAACTGACCTGATCGATGCCTTGCTTTCAGGCTATCAAAAACCCGAAGACCTGCTGGGCGCAAACGGCTTGTTGAAGCAACTGACCAAGGCCTTGGTCGAGCGGGCCCTAGAAGCCGAAATGACTGAGCATTTAGGCCATGGCAAGCATGAGTCAGTCTGCAACGCCACCGGCAATACCCGCAATGGCAAGAGCCGGAAAACCCTGAAAGGTGACTTTGGCGAGTTACCGATTGAGATTCCCCGTGATCGCCATGGGCAGTTCGAGCCGCAAATCATTGGCAAACACCAATCCCGTTGGACGGGCTTTGATGACAAAATCATCTCGCTCTATGCTCGCGGCCTGACAGTCAGGGAAATTCAGAGCCACCTGGAAGAGCTGTATGGCACAGAAGTGTCGTCGAGCTTGATTTCCTCAGTGACGGACGCCGTGATTGAGGACGTGAAAGCCTGGCAATCGCGACCGCTCGATCCGATTTACCCCATCGTTTATCTTGACTGCGTCCACGTCAAAGTGCGTGATACCGGTGCAGTGCGGGTCAAGGCTGTTTATCTGGCGATTGGCGTCAATATGAACGGCGAAAAGGAAGTGCTGGGCTTATGGATAGCTCAAACCGAGGGTGCCAAGTTTTGGTTGCAAGTCGTCACCGACCTCAAGAACCGCGGCGTCCAAGACATCTTCATCGCCTGTGTCGATGGCTTGAAAGGCTTTCCCGAAGCGATTGAAACCGTCTATCCACAGGCCGCCGTCCAACTGTGCATCGTCCACTTGGTCCGCAACAGCCTGAACTATGTCGGCTGGAAAATGCGTAAACAGATCGCCGCCGATCTCAAACAGATTTACCAGTCCGCTAGCGTCGTTGAAGCCGAGCAGAAACTGGCAGAATTCGAAGTGCAGTGGGACGATGCCTATCCACCGATTGCCCAAATTTGGCGACGCAATTGGGATCGGATCATCCCCTTTTTCGACTATCCGCCGGAGATACGCCGCATCATTTACACCACCAATGCCATTGAGTCGGTAAACATGAGTTTGCGGAAAATCACAAAGAATCGCGGTTCATTTCCCAATGATGAAGCCTTATCGAAATTGTTCTATTTGGCCCTGATGAATATCAGTAAAAAATGGACCATGCCATTGCATGACTGGAAAGCCGCGTTGAATCGGTTTAGCATTCAGTTTGAAGACAGGATGCACCATCGATAATTAAATCCCGTTTACACAAAATTCAGGACACCCTCG
>LUUF01000030.1 GCA_001644045.1 Methylomonas methanica
TTTTGATAATTCGACATCAGGGCGTCGAGTAGTTCTTCCGGAATCGTTGGCGAAGCTTCGGTCATAGATCCTCCTGTTCAGAGTCGGTAGTTTCCTACCTAATGGCCCTTTACACAAAAATTCGGACACTCTCCCTGCTTTAACTATCCGTTCGCCACCACTTTAAATTTTTACTTGGCCGTTGGACAAATTTTCTCCAACGACCAAGCTTTTTTCTCGGTCATTGGACAAAATAACTCCAACGTTTTAGCTAAGAGCTCGAACGATGCGGCTCCGATGGAGAATGATCGAAAAAAATGCTCGGACGTTTTGGTTTGGAGCCGCAGCGTTTTAGAAAATTTCTCGATCATTCGAGCTCGGCGCTGGAGCGATGGAGAAATTTTCTTGATCATTGGCGTTCAGAGCTCGGCCGTTCCGGAAAATTTCTAAGCCGCTAAGGCTCTGACCTCGAGCGCTGGAGAAAATCACTCGGTTTCTCAGCATCTCCGAAAGTTGGGCGGGTTATTCAACCCGCCGGAAACGATTTGGCGCACCCTTCAACATGATCCGATCACACGGTGTTTAAGGGGTGAGTTAATAAATCTCGTCCCTCAATGCCGTTAAGTTAAGCCTTTCTTGGTGAGCCTGTCGAACCATGATTGGCTTACCATTCGTCCTTCGACCATGCTCAGGACGAACGGTTAAGCTTTAATTTAGCGGTATTTCCCCATTCCGCTCAGGTTTTGCCTAGGTTTGCAGGGCAAGCGGTTTTTCGGGGGAAGCGTTGCCACCAATCTGATAAAATCAGCGGTTTATTTATCGATCATACATTCCCGATTTATCGCTTTAACCACTGAGCTATCACCATCCCATGAAAAATTACAAAATCGCAATATTGGCCGGCGACGGCATCGGTCCTGAAATTACCGCGGAAGCCGTCAAGGTTCTGAAAGTTATCGAAGAACGTAACGACGTGACCTTCGAATTGCTGCCGGCCGCATTCGGCGCTTGCGCTTACTTCGAATCCGGCTCGGCTTTCCCGCACCAAACCAAAGCCATTTGCGACGAGGCCGACGCGATCTTGAAAGGTCCAATCGGCTTGAGCCACGAAGACTCCAAGCGTATTCCTATCGACGAGCAGCCCGAACGCGGCGCTTTACTACCGCTGCGTCGCCGATACAACACCTACGCCAACTTCCGTCCGGTGTCCTTGCCAAAATCGCTGGCGCATTTTTCGCCGTTAAAAGCGGAAGTGATCGGTGAGGGCATCGATTTGGTGATTGTCCGCGAATTGGTTGGCGGCCTGTATTTCGGCGAAAAAGAAATGGGCGTCAACGATGCTGGTTTGCGTTATGTGCGCGAAACCCTGGAATACGACGAGTCGCAAATTCGCCAAATCATGCAGCAAGCCTTCAAACTGGCCAGCAAACGCCGGAAATTGCTGCACAACATCCATAAAAGCAACGTGTTGAAATCCAGTGTATTGTGGAATGAGGTGATGGAAGAAGTCGCGAAAGACTATCCGGACGTACAAGTCGTGAATATGCTGGTCGATGCTGCCGCCACCGCGCTGTGCCTGAAACCCACCCAGTTCGACGTGATGGTGATGGAAAACATGTTCGGCGACATCCTCAGCGACCAAGGTGGAGGTATCTTGGGCTCCCTGGGTTTGATGCCTTCGGCCTGCATCGGTCCGGATAAAGCCTATTACGAGCCATCCCACGGTTCGGCGCCGGACATCGCCGGCAAAAACATCGCCAATCCGTATTCGATGATAGGCTCCGTGGCGATGATGTTGGAAAACAGTTTTGATATGGAAGCGGAAGCGAAAAACGTGTGGGCGGCGATGCAGGGCGTGTTTGCGGACGGTTATTCCACCGCCGATTTGTCCAAACCCGGCAGCGGCGTGACGATGATCAGCACCGTTGAATTCGGCGATAAAGTCGTCGAGAAGCTGCGGCAAATGCCTAAGGTCTAATCTGGTCTTTTTGGCATACGATAACGGGCATAGTGTCGGAGCCGCACTATGCTCGTTAAATGTTCCAACTTAGGCTGACGTTGCCAGAATCGGGAACAAGCCGATCATGCCTTTGGCGATAAATTCCACGGCTATGGACGCCAATAATAAGCCCATCACCCGCGTCACTACGTTCATACCGGTTTGGCCCATCATGTCGGCAATCTTGGGTGCGGATAGCAACGCCGCCAATACCAACAACGAGACGGTTAAAATCACCGCGACGAACAATAGGAAATGAGTCAGCGACAAATCGTTGTGAGCATAAACGATGGTAGTGCTGATCGCGCCGGGTCCGCTGAGTAAAGGAATTGCCAAGGGTACGACGGCGACCGACTCTTTTTCGTAGGATTCGGCTCGTTCTTCCGGGGTGTGGCGGGAACGGTCGTCGCTGGCGCGCAGCATGGATATGCCCATCAACAACACCAAGATGCCGCCCGCTACCCGAAACGCCGATAGGCTGATGCCGAAATAATGCAGGATATGTTCGCCGGCGACTAAGGAAATCAATAACACCATGGCTACCGCAAAGGCGGCGATCATTGCCGTGCGTTGTCTGTCCGCGGGCCTTTTATGTGCGGTCAAAGCCAGAAATACCGGGATTGCGCCTATGGGATTGACCACGGCAATCAAGCCGGCCAGCAATTGAATATATTCGTTCCAGTTCATCTTCCGTCCGTCTGTAATTTGGCTACAGCATACCGTTAATTTTGCGGAATTATGTCGGATTGCCGTCGAATAATCTCATGGAGTTCGCGGTTCCATAGCTTTCGTTGCAAGCTTGGCGACACAGACAGCCCAAAAATCGGCCTGGGAATAGGTGTCCATAAAGGCTTCCTGCTTCGGCATATCCATCAGAAATAGGTGCATCGTAAATAGACGGGAAGGTCGTGCGTTTTCTCGTTACTTTGCGGTAGCCATTATCGCATGCGTAATCTTGCCTGGCTCCGCGGGGGGCTGGGCAAGATTGCGGATAATCGTGATACGCAAGCGAGTGGCAGGTCAGGCGAATCCTGTTATCTTCGCCGCCGTGTCGCGATTCGCACCCGTTGGCGAAAGTACCAGTAATAAAGCATGGGCAATCGATGCATCATGTGCGTTCAGCTTAAGCTGTAAATACAATTAGAAATCGAAGATTTCCACTTCGGAAATCAGAAACGTCGGTGCGCCGCCGCTGGAAATCTCCACCGCGTGTGCCGCCGTTTCCTGGCCGCCGGGCGAACTTAGGCAGGCTTGCAAGTCGCTCAAGGTGGGGAAGTACACTTCCGCGATACGATGAAACTGCGCGGCGCTTTGGTCGGCATTGGACTTAATCAAGGAGGCGACGAAACGGGTTTTGCCAGCCAGCTTTTCCACGGCCATAGGCACGTGCTCATCGGCATAGCGGCGTTCGAAGGTTTCCAGATCGGTCGGTACTGGGTACATCACAATTAATTTTGCTGCTTTCATAGGTTTCTCGAATGTTTTTGTAAAGGGGAGATGCTATGAGACTCTTATTTTGCGCATTAGTAAAATACCGGTTTTCTATGACACAATAGGTTTTCCCTATTTAAAAGTGGCCGTTTATGGAAATGCAACAAATCCGTTACTTCCTGGCGGTGTGCGATAAGGGTTCGTTTACCCGCGCCGCGCAATCGACTTATGTCGCACAGCCTTCCTTGACGCAAGCGATTAAAAAGCTGGAAGACGAACTGGGCGGGGAGTTATTCAGTCGAGAGCGTAGCGGTTGTCGGCTGACTTCCTTGGGGCGTTTGGTCGAGCCGACATTGCGGCAAATCTTTCGCGAGGCGCAAACTATCAAGGCCGAGGCCATCCGCTTCAGCCGTTTAAACACCGTGCCGCTGCGCATCGGCATGTTGACTACCATCGCCGCGCAACATTTGAGTCCGTTCTTCGCCGACTTCCAGCAGGAGCGACCGCATCTGGAACTGGAGCTGGTTGTAGATAACGAGAGCAATCTATTGCTGCAATTGGACGAGGACAGGCTGGATCTGGTCGTCAGTGCGCCGACATCGCCGCTGCCTGCGCAATTGCAGTCCTTAAAGCTGTATGAAGAGCGCTATGTGGTGGTCTTTAACGACAAGCACCGCTTCAATCAATTGTCGGTCATCGATTTGGCGGCTATCCAATCCGAGCCTTATCTGGATCGCCTGAATTGCGAATTACGCGAAACGCTACGTGGGGTATGCATGGGTAAGCAAATCGATCTTTATGCGGCGTATCGCAGCAACAGCGAGGAGTGGATATTGGGTATGGTGCGGGCGGGTATCGGCGTGGCACTGATGCCGGAATTCAGCGTGCCGAAGAAGGTTGACGAACTTAAATTCCGCTATTTGTCCGATCCGGAAATTCGCCGCACGGTTTGTGCAATTTACCCGGTGTCTGCCACTGCAAATCCGGAGGTGAACCAGTTGTTGGGTAGGTTGCGGACGGGCTTTTGTTAGGCATAAAAAAACCTGCAAGGCATCGTGATACGGTTAAGTCATGCGAGAGCCGATGTTTCGACCCGCTGTTGGGCCGAAAGGGGTGATGCGGACGAATCTGGGCGCCGAAGGCATAAGCGGTCAGTTGATTTTTGCCGATTTTTTCCGCAGGGAAGCTCGAAAAAAATCTTTCGGCAAAAATAGCGACTCCCCGGATAAAGCCAGCCTTTTAACGTGTTCGGGAACATTAAACCATTACAGCGCGGATGTGCGTTAGCGCACCGACTTAGGCTTATGGAAGCGTTATTTTCAAACTGTTAGGAGGTCACTTAGCGGCCAGCACGTAGAGGTACTCAATTTATTTTGGATTAAACGCTTGTGAATGTACTCTCTGCGAACCTTAAGAATTATGCAGGTTAAGGAATGGCAAAATGTAATTCTCTGCCGTCAATTTAACTCAAAGTGAGCTGAAAAATGGTTAAAACCAACCCGGCCAGTTTAGGCTCCAATACGTTGACGGTTGTTAATACCGCCAAGCAAGCACCCAAAGTCTTAAATACCGGCAAGCAAGGTATCGATTCGGATAGTACACCGCCGATTATTGCCATAGGCACATCAGCGGGTGGCTTGGAGGCTTTGGAACAGTTTTTTACTCATGTTCCTCCTGATTGCGGCGTGGCGTTTGTGGTGATTCAACATCTCGACCCCAATCATCAGGGCATGCTGCCGGAATTGCTGCAGCGTGTGACGCCGTTGACCGTGACCCAAGCCGGCGATCGCATGAAAATTGCGCCAAACTGGGTGTATGTGATTCCCCCCAACAAGGATTTGTCCATCCTGCACGGCAAGCTGCATTTGCTGGAACCGCTGGCGCCAAGAGGCTTGCGATTGCCGATAGATTCGTTTTTCCGGGCCTTGGCCGAGGATCAACACGAACGGGCCATCGGCGTGATTTTGTCGGGCATGGGTTCGGATGGCACTCTGGGGTTGCGCGCCATCAAGGAAAACGCCGGTTTGGCGGTGGTGCAAACGCCGGAGTCCGCGCAATTCGATTCGATGCCGCGCAGTGCGATTACTGCCGGCGTGGCGGACATTGTCGCCACCCCGCCGGAGCTGTGGGGAAAAATCCTGGCCTATTTACAGCATAGCCCGCGCGGACTGCATGCCGTGCCGGAAATTGTCCTAGAGTTAAAAAACCAAAGTGCGCTGGAGCAAATCGTGATCCTGTTGCGCGAGCGCACCGGCAACGATTTTTTGCTGTACAAAAAAAACACGATTTATCGGCGTATCGAGCGGCGCATGGGGCTGCACCAGATTGATTCGATAGCTAAATATGTGCGCTATTTGCGCGAAAATCAACAAGAACTGGATTTACTGTTCAAGGAGTTGCTGATCGGTGTGACCAGCTTTTTCCGCGATCCGGCGGTATGGGAGTCTTTGAAGACAGACGCCATTCCCACGCTGCTGGCCCAGTATCCGGCCGGTAAGTCCTTACGGGCTTGGGTGGCGGCTTGTTCGACCGGCGAGGAAGCCTATTCCCTGGCCATTGTGTTTAAGGAAGCATTGGTGGCCAGCCCATCGCCGCAGCCGTTTAAGCTGCAAATATTTGCCACCGATCTGGATCAGGATGCGATAGACAATGCCCGGCAAGGGATTTATCCGGCCAATATCGCCGAGGATATGTCCGCCGAACGCCTGAGCAAGTTTTTCAGCAAGGAAGGTAGCGGCTATCGAATCAACAAGGAAATCCGCGAAATGGTGATTTTTGCGCCGCATAACGTCATCATGGACCCGCCGTTTACCAAGCTGGATTTGTTGTGCTGTCGCAATCTATTGATTTACTTAAGCCAGGAATTGCAGAAAAAACTGATTTTGCTGTTTCATTACACACTCGCCAATCAGGGTATTCTGTTGCTCGGCAACGCCGAAACCACGGGCAATACCGGGCATTTATTCACTGTAATCGATAACAAATCCCGGCTTTACCGGCGGACCGGCACGCCTTTTCCGTTGGACGTGGATTTTCCCACCAAGTTTTTTCCGATCGCGCCCATGACCAACGACACCGACAAAACCCCATCCATCGCCAATCTGCAAACTTTGGCGGATCAGTTATTGCTGCAGCATTTTTCGCCTGCGGCAGTGTTGGTTAATGCCGGGGGCGACATTCTCTACATCAGCGGCCGTACCGGTAAATATCTGGAACCGGCGGCCGGCAAGGCCAACTGGAACATTCATGCGATGGCCCGCGAAGGTTTGCGGCATGAATTGATAGGTGCGCTGAAGAAAGCCCGCGGTCAAGTTGAAGCCGTGCACGTTTCCGGGCTCAGCGTCGGTACCAACGGCGGTAGCCAAATAGTGAATCTGACGGTTCAGGCGATCACTAAACCGGAGGCCTTAAACGGTATGTTGATTGTGGTGTTCACCGATGTCGCGGCGCCGGCGGTCGGCAGCGCTATCCGCAAGTCCGCCAGCGCCGCGCAAAAAACCTTGCAAATCGAACTGCAACAAACCCGCGAAGATTTACAAACCTTGCGCGAAGAAATGCAGACCTCTCAAGAAGAACTGAAGTCCGCCAACGAAGAGCTGCAATCGACCAATGAGGAATTGCAATCCACCAACGAGGAACTGACTACCTCCAAGGAAGAAATGCAGTCGTTGAACGAGGAACTGCAAACTGTGAATGCCGAGTTGCAGGTCAAAGTCGACGACCTGTCGCGGGCCAGCAACGATATGAACAATCTATTGAATAGCATGGAAATTGCGACGGTGTTTTTGGATAACGCGCTGAATATCCGCCGCTTTACCAGCCACATTAGCCATTTGTTCAAGGTGATCGCCGCCGACGTCGGTCGGCCGCTGTCCGACATCGTCACCGACCTGGATTATCCGGAACTGCAACAAGATGCCCAAGAGGTGCTGCGCACCCTGGTGTTTGTGGAAAAACAGGTCAGAGCCCGCGACGACAGGTGGTTTAAGGTGCGTATCATGCCTTACCGTACTCAAGACAATTTAATCGACGGCGTGGTGATCACCTTCATCGACATCTCCGAAACCAAAAAGCTGGAAGCCGAATTGAGGAACAGCGATGATAAAACGCCATGACGGCAATAAGAGTAACGGCGAATTACGCCAGCGTGCGGAGCGGCAATTAGCGCAGATCGCGCCGGTAAGTGTCAACGAGTCGCAACCTGGGCTGGTGCATGAGCTACAAGTGCATCAGATAGAACTGGAGATGCAAAACGAGGCTTTGCAAGAAGCCCGTGCCGGTGCGGAACAAGCCTTGCTGCGTTATGCCGAACTGTTCGATTTTGCCCCGCTGGCTTATTTTACGCTGCGCAAGGATGGCGGCGTCCAGCAAACCAATTTCAACGGCGAACGGATGCTGGGTATGGACCGCTGCAAAATAACCGGACGACACTTTGCCAATATTGTGGCTGCAGAATATCGACCCGTTTTCAATGGTTTTCTGGAAAAGGTGTTTGCCAATCCCGGCGCGCAGCATTGCGAAATCGTATTGGAACCTGGCGGACATACGACTTGGGTAGCTATAGAAGCCATTGCCGATAGTGACCGCCAAACCTGTCTGGCCGCGATGGTCGATATAAGCGAGCGTAAAGGTAATGAACGGGAATTGCAACTGGCGGCGACCGTTTACATGGCAATCGAAGAGGCCATTATGGTGGCCGATACCAACGACAAAATTATTGCCGTCAATCCGGCATTTACCAAGCTTACAGGGTATTCCGCTGCGGAGGCCATTGGCCAAACCACGTCTCTGCTGAAATCCAGCCGTCATGATGAGGTTTTTTTTTCCGAGATGTGGAAGCAGTTGAATAGCACCGGCCAATGGCAAGGCGAGATCTGGAACCAGCGTAAAAATGGCGAGGAATATCTGGCGCGCTTATCCATTAGTACGGTGTATGGCGATAATGGCAAGGAGATTCGCCGCGTGGCCATGGCGTCGGATATCACCGAACAACGCCGCGCCGAAGAACTGATTCATCAACAAGCCAATATCGATCCGCTGACCGGTTTGCCGAATCGGCGCATGTTTCTGGACCGCTTAGAGCGCGCGATCAATAAATCGCACCGTGAGCATCAGAAGCTGGCCTTGATGTTCATGGATCTGGATCATTTCAAAGACATCAACGATACCCTGGGCCACGACGTGGGCGATAGATTGCTCAAGGAAACCACACAACGCCTGATGAGTTGCATTCGCGAGACCGACACGCTGGCCCGGCCGGGTGGTGACGAATTTACGCTGATCATGAGCGAACTGCATGAGTTGAACAGCATCGACCGGGTGGCGCAAGCCATGTTGCGTACCATGACGGCGCCGTTTCAATTAAAGGACGAACGTTGCTATGTATCGGTCAGTATCGGCATTGCCTTGTATCCGGACGATGCGGATACGCTGGAAGAGTTGCTGAAGAAAGCTGATCAGGCCATGTATGCCGCCAAAAACATGGGCCGCAGCCGCTTTTGCTATTTCACGCCGGCCATGCAGGAAGCCGCCGAGATTAGATTGCGGCTAACCAACGATCTTCGGCATGCCTTGACCGACAATCAAATCTGGGTGGCCTATCAACCGATTGTGGATTTGGCGACGGGCGAAATCAAAAAAGCCGAGGCGCTGGTCCGTTGGCAGCATCCCACGCGGGGTCTGGTTAGTCCCGCCGAGTTTATTCCGATAGCGGAAGACAGCGGCCTGATCACCGAAATAGGCTCCTGGGTGTTCCATCAGGTAGCCAATCAAGTGGCCAAGTGGCGCGTTAATTACCATTCCATGTTTCAGATCAGTATCAATAAATCTCCGGCGCAATTTCACAATAACAGCGACAAAATGGCCGATTGGTTTGAACACTTAAATCGATTGGGCTTGCCGGGCGGCTGTATTGCCGTGGAAATTACCGAAGGTTTATTACTGGACAATTCCAGCATCGTCGCCGATAAGTTGTTGGCGTTTAAAGATGCCGGTATGCAAACTTCCTTGGACGATTTCGGCACCGGCTATTCCTCGCTGTCGTATTTAAAAAAATATCACATCGATTTTTTAAAGATCGACCAGGACTTTGTTTCCAATCTGGTAGCCGATTCCACCGATATGGCGCTCTGCGAAGCCATTATTGCGATGGCGCACGTACTGGGTATGAAAGTGATCGCGGAAGGGGTGGAAACGGCGGAACAACGCGACTTGCTGATTAAAGCCGGCTGCGATTACGGCCAAGGCTATTTGTTCTCGAGAGCGGTGACGGCCGATGAGTTTGAGAAGCTATTTCCGGTTGAAAAGACTGAATCCGGCAAGTAGTTGGTTAGCGACTTTCCCTAATACCGAGTAACGCCAAATCCAATTCCGGCCCTATCGCCATATCTCACAATCTAGTCGAGTGACTGCCTCGTAGTTCTGCTAAGCAACGTTGCAACGGCAACATCACACGCCCAATGTTCGCCAGCGTACAGACTGTCCCCGGTTCTGTCCCTAGAATCGCAACTAGCATCCTAACAGCCGGGTTTTCCATCTCCATGCGGATTTTCGCTGACACATACTGACTCGGCACGTTTTCCATAAACACCCCTTCTCAAGGAACAAGCCATGAAAATCACCTATAGACTCTTCACCACCAAGCTGTTTGCGCTGGCTTGTTTATCCGCCGTTTTAGGACTTGTGGCTTGCCAGCCGGAAGGTCAGGCGGAAAAAGCCGGGCAAAAAGTCGATAAGGCAGTGGAAAATGCCGGACAAAAGATAGAACAAACCGCCGAAAAAGCCGGGCAGAAAATTGAAGCCGCAAAAGAATCGGTAGCGCAGCAAGCGGGAAAAGCCGAAGCATCTATCGATAAGGCAGCGGCAACTTCCAATGACTCATTGGAAAAAGCCGGCAAACAAATCGATCAAGCCATCAATAATTCCGAAAAACGCCTTGAAGCGGCCAAGGATGCGGTGGTGGATAGTACTAAAGCAACCGGTGAATACCTGGACGACTCGGTGATTACCGCCAAAATCAAAGCCGCGCTATTAAACGATGACTTCCTGAAACTGGTGCCGATTGACGTAACGACTGTAAACGGCGCGGTCACCTTGCGCGGCACCGTGGATTCCGAGCAACTGGTAGGCAGAGCGATTGGCTTAGTCAACAGCCAGGAACATGTGAAGTCGGTACAAAACGAGTTGTTGGTTAAAACCAGCGTGCCGAGTAAACAATAATGAAGTGTTCACTGACCAGCATAGCGGGCGTTTTGTTGCTGTCCGCGCCCATCGCGCAGGCTACTCCGGCGGATGATGCGTATATCGCTGGTTATGCCGCTGCCGCGTTGAAACACAGTTTAAAACTCGATATGCCGGCCTTGGCGGTAAAAGATGGCGTCATTACCTTGCCGGCTGCGGGGATGTCAGGTGCGGATCGCGCTCAGGCCAGTAAAGTCTTGGCGGAGACTCCCGGTGTGAATGCTGTGAAAATAGCCGAAACCACTGAAGTGCATTCCAAAGAGGCCGCTACGCTTGCCGCTGATCCAACGACGTTGACGACAGCCGAGAGCTTGGTGTTGCCGACCGGACTGCTGCCGACCGGGCATTTGTTTAAAGGGCTGTTAGCCGATCCGCGCTGGGCGCATTTTTCCGCGGCTTATCGCAATTACCAGAGCAATAATTTCGACGGCCGCGATATAGCCTCGGTAAGCTTCGGAGAAACCATTCCGTTTTATCGGGCCAACATCGGCAATTCCACGGCGCAATGGGAAGCAGGCTTGCAGGCCGGCGTGTTTAGCGATTTCAACTTGGATGCCGCATCATCCGATCTGGTGAATACCGATTTTATCGCCTCGATTTACTCCAGTGCGCGCGCCGGGCAATTTTCCGCGTTCGGCCGCTTGTATCACCAGAGTTCGCATCTGGGCGACGAATTTTTGCTGCGTAAGGTCAATACCACATTCGAGCGGGTTAACCTGAGCTACGAAGGCGTGGACTTAAAACTGTCGTACGAATTGCCTTATGGCGTGCGTATCTATGGTGGCGGTGGCGGCTTATTTCATAGAGAACCTACCGCATTGAAAAAATGGTCCGCGCAATACGGTATCGAGTTCAGAAGCCCATGGCGTCTGGATTTTGCATCAATGCGCCCGATCATTGCCGCCGACATCAAGAATTACGACCAAAACAACTGGAGTGCCGATATATCGGCCAGAGCCGGGGTCGAATTTGATAATTCCAAAGTGCTGGGACGCAAACTGCAAATTCTGGTCGAATACTTCAACGGCTATTCGCCCAGCGGCCAGTTTTACAAGGATAAGGTGGAATATGTCGGCTTAGGGGCACATTACCACTTTTAGATTGGCAGTCTCTAAGCAAGCAAAGCGCATCTCGATTGTTGCGCGTTGCTCGGCGGAATACAAGGGCTGCTGGAAAGGCCCTTGTTCTGTCGTTTAGGCCATTACGGCGTCCAATAGGCTGTCCAAGGTGCGCATATGTCTTTGTTGGGCAGGCAGTAGTTTCGTTTCGATCAAAGAGCGAGCTTCTGCTGGCAGTTCATGATCCTGCAACGCTTTTTCATATTCCTCAAAGCCGGTTAATTCACCCTCGCGTAAGGCCTTTAGCGCAGTTTGTTTACCCAACAAATTTGCGCCGGCCATGGTTATTTTTGCCCAAGTCCCCCAAGCTCCGGAATCTTGAACGGCCGTGCCGCCCAAGCGTTTGATTTTGCCCTGTAAACTGAAAACGGCTGCCTTATGATCCTCAAATGAGGACATTAAAAAATCCATTTCGCCCAGCGCAGTCTGTTTTCGAAACTTATTCAGTGCCTGTTGATACGCGGCTACCGCGGATAATTCATTTTGTAGCAAGCTATTGATTAATTGTATGTGAGACATAATGAAACTCCCAGATGATTGATTTCGGGGTGATTGACAAAGAGTCGATCAGTTGATTCTGCCGGTTAATATTTAATAACAAGACGGGTTGAAAGTCGGTACGGTGCCGCACAGCGTTGCTCCGAATGAGTGAAATTAGCTAGCTAATGGACTTATTCAAAATGAGATTGTCGATAGGGTGTTTAGATGATTTGTTCGGAACGCTTGGTACTGACTCGATAAGATTTTCGGGGGCCTGTACAAAAGCAGGTATCAGCCTGTCAAATTCAGTTTTTATCACTTGGTAGCACTCGCAGACTTGCGTTTCCAAGCCCGCCCGATTCAACACGTTTATATGACCCCTGCTGTAGCTGATCAGGCCTTTTTGTTGGAGTTTGCCGGCGGCATCGGTGATGCTTTCCCGACGCACGCCGAGCATATTAGCGATCTGATCATGAGTAACCAGCATCTCGTTAGAGGAATGTCGGTCAAGATTCAGAAGCAACCAGCGACACAATTGTTGATAAATGGAATGGTGGCGATTGCACGCTGCGGTCTGGGCAATTTGGGTAATCAAGGCCTGTATGTAACGTAGCAACAATTGGAATAACGATCTATCCGTGCGACTCTCGTCCCCGGATTCGAATTCTTTTATAAACAATTGTCGGCGCAACCTATACCCGTAGCCCCCCCTAGTCACCACGGCTTGATGCGGCATGGTGCGTCCACCCGTGAACAAGCCTAGGCCGATAAAGCCTTCGTAGCCGACAATGGCAAGCTCGCTTGAGGTGCCATCTTCAACGATGTAAATGTTGGATACCAGGCTGGTCGTCGGGAAATAGGCGTAACGCAATTCGCTTCCAGGCATATAGATCACTTCGCCGTAAGACATTTGAATGAGTTCTAGATCAGGAAGCAAGCGTTTGTAAGTCTCTAGCGGCAATGCGCCCAATAGCAAGTTCTGGCAAGGGCTATTTAGTTGGGTCATAAGCAGTCTCCATCTGTGTTGTTGTTTTAAGAGTCTCTAGCTTCGAGGTCAGATTTTTTTGACCAGATTGGAAAACTGGTAAAACTTGCCGAGTAGACCTGCTTTCCAGTCTGTCTAAATCGATTAGAAGGACTGTGGCTTACGGCCTTTTTTTATTTTTTCCCTGAAGTTACCGAGCTTACTTTCCAGTTTTCCCGGCCGCCTGCTTGAGCATCTTTCCAGTTCCATATCGCCTAGGTCAGATATATAGCTGCCCACATCATTGGCCTCAGATCCGGCTGTTTGAATTAGGTATTGCAGATTTTCTTTATTCATAACGGCTCCCTGATAATTTGTAATAGTCACCAAAGCTTGGAGCGTCAGATTTCGGCGCTCGACAAAACTTTACAAATAAAAATGAAATTGATCTGTTCGCTAGCACACACAGAACTGGTACTAAAAAGCTGTAATTGTGTAGAGGTATTACCAGACTCACCAAGGTTTTTAGATGGCTATTCCGACGCTCGAATCGTTATGCCACTAACTCTATCGCGAAAAAATAGAAGTATGAATATGTGCGCCAGCGAACCGACTTAATTAATGGGTAGAGCGTAGACTGAGACTGTATCGAAAAATTAATTATTATGCATAAGAACATAGTATTAATTTATTAGGAACGGGTATCGAATAATGGCAGAGTGTGTTTTTTAAAATTATTACTATGAGCCTCCGGTGAATTCCAAAAATTTTAAATTCACACCTTAACTATCAAGGTTTGAAATCTAAAGCTATATTCTCTACAAGGCTATTTTTTATACTAAAAATACTTCTATCTATTAATCAAAGTGAATCAATATGAAAACCAATAACACAATCAGCAATACATCCGACAATATCAGTCAATTTTCTAAAGTTATCCGGATAGCGGGCGTGCTTGCCATCGGCTTGGGTGCGATCATGCAGCCGGTGAACGCCGAGAACTCGCAAATCAATCCCGCTAAAAAATCACCTGATGGTAAGGGTAATTTGCCTACGTTTGCCCAGGCCGATATAAATGGCGACCACGTCGTTAGTAAAAGCGAATTACAGAACTTTCCTTATTTGTTACAAACCTTCGACAAAGTCGATGCCGGTAACGATGGCAAGCTGGAGCAACACGAATACCAAAACCTGAAAATGGAAACCAAACGGGAAGGCGAGGTTAAGTAAGTTGATATAAATCCAATCCCAGGAGACGTCAGTCTCCCAGGGGTGGTATCAAAGCTTATATCTAACCATAAGCCTCTTTTAGGTTAGGGCATTATGCAGACTGACAAACTCTTCGGCAGCCGTTGGGTGGATGCCGATAGTCGAATCGAACAAGGCTTTAGTCGCTCCGGCACGCATCGCCACAGCCATGCCCTGGATAATTTCCGGCGCATCGGCACCTATCATATGCAGGCCGATTACCTTGTCGGTTTCGCGTTCCACGATCATTTTCATCATGGTGTTTTCATCCTTGCCCGACAGCGTGTTTTTGATGGGTTTAAATTCGGTTTTATAAATATCAATGCTCGGAAACTTTTGCCGCGCCTCGGTCTCGGTTAAACCGACGCTGGCGATATTGGGCTGGCAAAACACAGCGGTGGGGATGTTACTGTAATCTACCGGTCGCGCCTGCTTGGCAAATAAACTATTCACCAGTGCCTCGCCTTCGGCTATTGCTACCGGCGTCAGGTTGACCCGGTCGGTGACGTCGCCTAGCGCATAGATTGACGGCAGATTGGTTTGATAGTGGCTATCGACGATGATCGCGCCTTTGTCGTCCAGAGCCACGCCCAGCTGTTCCAGGCCGAATCCTTGCGAATTGGGGGTTCTGCCGGTGGCGTACATCACCAGGTCGGTCGTCATGGTCTTGCCATCCAGTAAGCTAACGCTAAAAGCATTGCCATCCGCTGCAATTGCCTGAATATCGCAATTAAACAGAATCTTGATACCTTGTTTACGCATCGCAGCGGCCAGAAAATCGCGAATATCCTCGTCAAATCCTTCCAGCAGTTTTTCTCCCCGATGACAAACAGTCGTATCGACACCCAGGCCGCTTAGAATGCTGGCAAATTCGACCGCGATGTAGCCGCCGCCGATAATCACGATGCGCTCGGGCAGCTTATCCAGGGAAAACATGTCATTCGAGGTAACGATATACTGCTTGCCGGCTATATCCGGCACAAACGGCCAGCCGCCGGTAGCCAGCAAAATGCGTTTGGCCGTGCATTGGTTGCCGGCGACTGCAACGGTATGGGCATCGAGCAATTGCGCTTTGCCATTGAAGATGGTCACGCGCGATTGTTGCAAGTGGTGTTGATAGACCGCTTGCAGGCGCTCAATTTCCCGGTTTTTGTTGGCGATCAAGCTGGGCCAATCGAAAGACGCATTGTCCAGGGTCCAACCGAAGCCGGCAGCGGCGGCAAAGTCGTCTTTAAATTGCGAGGCGTAGACTAGCAGTTTTTTCGGTACGCAGCCGAGGTTGACGCAGGTGCCGCCGAAATGGCGGACTTCCGCTATCGCAACGCGCGCGCCCTGATTGGCGGCGGCATTCGCTGCGCGCACGCCGCCGGAGCCGGCGCCCACCACGAACAGATCGTAGTCATAGTCAGTCATGACTGGTCCTTGGTGCTGGCGAGGCTCATTTCTGTTGCTGCAGATAAGCCAGCATGGTATCTACATCGCTCACCGTAAACGGATCGTCGGGGCAGTTATCGGTTTGGCCTGGTTCGCTAAAAATTTTTAGAATCTTTTTATCCTCGACCAGCATCGAGTAACGCCAGGAACGGTTGCCGAAACCTACGTTGTGTTTTTTCACCAGCATGCCCATTGCTTCGGTAAATTCGCCGTTGCCGTCGGGTAGCATTTTGACGTTGGCGATTTTTAGATGCTGGCCCCATTGATACATCACAAAGGCATCGTTCACGCTCAAGCAGTAAACCTCATCGATGCCATGGGCGATCAGTTCCTGGTGTTTTGCGTCAAAGCCGGGCAGATGCTTATTCGAGCAAGTCGGGGTGTATGCGCCGGGTAGCGCCAGTATCACTATGGATTTACCTTTGAATATATCGTCGCTACTGACATCTTGCCAGCGAAACGGATTCTCGCCGCCGATACTTTCGTCGCGAACACGGGTTTTAAAGATTACATCTGGAACAGTGTTAAGCATGTTGTGGGACTCCTTGGAACTTTAACATTGGCATCGAGATAAACGATGCCAATGTTGGCTGAAATAAACGTATTGTTTGGGCTGGTGAAGCTTACTAAGCGGCTATCGAGCTCATCATTTGATTTAAGGTATCGATATGGGCGTGTTGCGCGGGGAGCAGCTTGAGTAATATTAAGGTGCGGATATTGGAGCCGAGTTTTTGATCCAAGAGAGCTTTTTCATAATCTCCCAGACCGCTCTTTTCGCCTTCCTGCAATACTTTTAGCGCGGCTTGTTTACCGAATACATTGGCGCCGCCTTGGATCAAGCTGGCCCAAGAGCCCCATACACCGGAGTCCTTGGCCGGCGTACCGCCCAGCTCGCGAATTTGAGTCTGCAAACTGGAAACGGCTGCTTTATGCGCTTCGTAAATCGGCAGCAGTAAATCAGATTCACCGAGTGAAACCTCTTCTCGAAGTTTTTTTAATACCTGACTGTAGGTCTCAGTGGCTGCGAGTTCGTCAATCAGTAAACTGTCTATCATTTCGATGTTGTGCATAATAAAAATCCTGTGTATTGGTTGTGGGGGGCTATGGCAAAGGGCATCAAACTATGACCGATACTTCTTCCGATGAAGAAATATCCTCTGCCTCAGCCTGTTGGAAAATGGTGTTAGCGGTATCCCGGGTCTCCACGGTTGCCGTATTGACGGCGATCAGCGTACGTCCGGCTTTGATTTTTTCTTGGTAGTGCTCGGCATGATGCGCGGGGATGCCCACACCGACCAAGGCCCCAATTAAATCGTCAGCCTGGTCTTTTTGAGGTGTGCGGCTTAATTCAACCATAATCGGTCCGGCGGCAATGAAGCGACCGACGCCCGGAATGTCCAGGCTATCGATGCCGCTGAGCCATTCCAGATCGAGGCTGTCTTCCTCGGCGCTATCGGCATTTTCGTCGGAGTTTTGTTGAAGACCGGGGAGGGTGGTGTTATCCGGAAATACCAGGGATATTTCATTGTTTGAAAACCCCGCCATTTTAAGATTATTTACAATAGCGGCGGTCTGACCGATGTCTTGGCAGATGCAAAAAACAGGTTTATACATAATAGTCTCTTCGATCTGAATAACAGCTAATGTTGCTGCTGTTATCTGGATGAATATTTACGGCGATTTCATTAATAACGACGGACTTCTCTCGGAAGTCCTATAGATTAATGATTTATTTATCGATCACTAAGATATTGAATGTTTATTAGTCAATATCTTGTATTGGGGCTTAAAGATACAGTTAAATCAGGTTTGAGTCGGTACGCTGTCACACACTCGCGCTAAATAAGAATAGAAAACTAGTAAAACGCCATAACTCATTATTGGGAGTATTTTTTCCTGGTATCAATTATTGACAATTCAGGTTTTCAAAAACGCAAGCAGGTCGCTATTCAGTTGGTCTTTATGTGTGTCGGCTAAGCCATGCGGTCCGCCGGGATAGATCTTCAGCGTTGCGTTCTTGATGAGCTTTGTCGCAGCAAGGGCGGAGGTGGCAATCGGCACAATTTGATCGTCATCGCCGTGGATAATCAGGGTCGGTATCTCGAATTTTTCCAGATCGTCGGAAAAATCGGTTTCTGAAAAGGCCTTGATACATTGGAGCTGGTTTAGTAAGCCACCTTGCATACCTTGTAGCCAGAAAGCGTCGCACACGCCTTGGCTGATCGTCGCGTCCGGCAGGTTGGTGCCGTAGAATGGGGGCGTCAGATTCATAAAAAATTGCGAGCGATCAGCGGCGACGCCGCTACGAATGTCGTCGAAAACCGTAATGGGTAGGCCGATCGGATTATCATCGGTTTTCAGCATCAACGGTGTTACCGAACCTACCAGCACCACGCCAGCGACGCGTTGGCAACCATGGCGCCCGATATATCGCGCTACCTCGCCGCCGCCCGTTGAGTGGCCGACTAAGGTTATGCCGTTTAGGTCAAGTTTTTCGATCAGTTCCGCCAAGTCGTCGGCATAGGTTTCCATATCGTTACCTATCCACGGTTGATCCGAACGGCCATGACCGCGTCTATCGTGAGCAATACAGCGATAGCCGTTTGCCGCCAGAAAGACCATTTGATTCTCCCAGGCATCGGCGTTTAGCGGCCAGCCGTGACTGAACACCACGGCCGGTCCGGATCCCCAGTCTTTGTAGTAAATTTTTGTGCCGTCTTTGGTGACTATGCTGCTCATGGCGGGTTCTCCTTGTTTTTAGGCAATCGAAAAGCTTGTGTTTAGCTCAGCAGAAGACTGGATGAAGGCTGGCGCGGCAATTAATTTTGCCGAGCAAAGCTCTATTGGCCGCGCGGTTGTCTGACCAAGCGGCAGGAGCATGGGGAGTGCTCTTTATGACCGGCGCGCAGGCCGACAATACCATCGCAATCACCACCGCCGATAATAGAAATCTAGGTTGCATCACGGCGGAAGAGTCGTTTAATGTTGAGTGTTAAGCATTTGCCGGCAACTGTCGGCGCATTGTTGGCAGGCCACAACGCAATCCTTCATATCGCCGATTTCATCGCATTCCGCCGCGCAGGCTTCGCAGATTTCCGCACAAAGTGCGTGGAGGTGATGCAAAAAATGCGAACCGGTCAGTTGAAAATTTGCCGAAGTCTGACAGATTTCGGCACAGTTCAGCATCAGGCGTAAATGTTTGGCTTTGACGTGCTTGCCGCCGGTTTCCAGGCAATGGTTCATCGCGGTTTGCAGGCAAATCTGGTGGCAAAGGCTGCACGCGGCGATACAAGCTTGCGTGGCATGTTCTGATTGGGATTTTTGAGGCATGGAATTCTCCGTTAAGTGGGGGAGTCAATTCGTCCTAGAATCAAATGCTGACGCGGAAAGTGTTAGTTTTGCGCCTAGCAGTCAGACTGTTCTGTCCAAGTGTGTCACGATCTTTTATCGCTCTCACTCAGAAGCTTG
>LUUF01000029.1 GCA_001644045.1 Methylomonas methanica
AAATTATGAGATCTGACAATCCGACATGTCGGGTGACACAAAAAGTGAAAAACGATCCATTGATTTATATGTGATATTTCATTAAATGTGTCACACGGCAGGCCAATTATTGACGCAATAAATGAAAAATCTCAGATTTTATGACGGCAATAATGAAATATTTCTCGGCTAAAGGCATTAGAAAAGTGGTCACAAAAAGAAGCCAATCTTACTAAGATTAGATTATTTATTGAAACTTAGCTCGGTCGTCCAACAACAGCGTAAAAAAATCGTGTTATCTCAGGGTAAACAGTCCTTATCCGATAGAGAGTCTGCACGCTTTAGCGAAAAAACATCACATAGCTCGCCTGAATAGTCATAATCAAACCATCGAGCAACGCGATGCAGGCGAAACTCTTTTTCGTAGCTCGCGGGGAAATCCATTGCGCGAGAAAGGGTCCCAGCCGTCCGCCCCAGAGTACGCCGAGCATCGTGAATGCCGCCAACTCCCAGGGTACGCCACCATAATAGAAGGCATGAATAAAAGCCAGTAGCAGGGAATTTAACGACAACAATACCACGCCCAGCCCAATTGCCCGGTTAGCGTTAAGGCCATAGGCGAGCATACAAAAGGCGGCGATGATTTCGCCCTCGCCGATCGCAACCCAGCCGGTAATCATGCCGCCTATAAAAGAAACCAGGACGATTGGGATACGGGCTTTTGCGGGAAGTTCCGTTAATCCGCCTTTTCGATCCAGCGTGATGAGCGTTAGCAAGCCGGTCAGAAACGCAATGGGGCCAAATAGCCCTTTGACCAGCATCGGCTGCGGGTGGATCAAGAATGTGGACATCATCGTCCCGATAATAAGCGCAGGTACAGTCCACTTCAAAAGCTGCAACGGTACTTCGCCGCGCCGCAGCCACCCGGATGCGCCGCTGGTCATGCCGACGGCCTGCGTGACAAATGCGAGTTTCAAGGCGCTGACGGGATCGACTTGATAAGCGAACATCAGCACGGGGATAAAAACAATGCCGCCTCCAATCGCGGTAGCGTTGCCGATGAATGCGCCGAACACACCGACGATAATCAGCGGCCAATGGCTGGCGGCAAGTCCGATGGGGTCTGGAAATACATACCCGTAAACGGCAAGCCAGATGAGGGTGAATACGAAAAGCCAAGGCGTGAAATACGCAAAACTTTTTGCCGATGAATTATTGCCCAGCGCAATCGCGGGAGCGGAATAACGAGGGGATTGCTGGTTGTTTCTCATAAGTACAAAAGGGATTAGACGACAACCTGCCAAAGTAGCCGTATTCCAATCGCGAACAAGAACAGCGCAAATATCCGTTTCAGTTTATCGGTCGGCAGCTTATGCGCGAGTTGCGCTCCCATTGGGGCGAATATCCGGCTGCTGGTAACGATGCAGAGAAATGCCGGTATATGGATATAGCCTATGCTCCAACTAGGAAGACCGGCGTTGCCCCAGCCCAGGGCGATGTAGCCAAGAGAACCGACAATGGCGATGGGCAAACCACAAGTGCTGGAAATGGCCACGGCTTGGCGCATGTTAAACCGGCGCTTGACCAGAAACGGAACGGTGATGACCCCGACGCCGGCGCCCAGTAAGGTGCACAGCGCACCAATGACGCCGCCGGCTCCGGCCAGGTTTCGCTCGTCTGGCGGCTGGTCAGAATCGAGCGATGGCGAGTAGGACTTGAGCATCTGAAAGGCTACCCATAGCGGAAAAAAGGCGAACAATGTTTTGAACAAATCGGTCGGCAGGCTGTCGGCGACAACCGAACCCATTAGAGAACCGGCCAGAACACCGGGCACCAGTTGCTTCACAACCGGCCAGTCGACCGCACCAAGGCGGTGATGGGCCTTAAGAGAGGCGGCCGCCGTGACGATGATCGTGGACAAAGAAGTCGCCACGGCCATCAGCAGAACTAAGTCCGGCGCAAACCCTTGCGCCGAAAAAAGCCAGACCAGGAAGGGGACGATGATGATGCCGCCGCCGATGCCGAACAGTCCGGAAAGAAATCCCGCGGCGGCGCCCAAAAGCAGATAGAAAAGGTACGAAAAACCTATTGACGCCAAGGCGAGTGCCGCAATGATCCAGAAGAGATTCTTATAGGCGCGCAGGCTTCGCACCTCAGTACAAATCGAACATATCTGGCAAACCTGGGCAGAAGCATGGCTCAGCTTGCGATAGGCGAGCACAAGACAATTGGCAGCGATGGTGATGAGCAATGGGCGCAGAGTTTCCAGCGTATGCAGATTACTGACGCCCGCGCTGCCAAGACCCGCCATAAACGCACCGGGAGCACCGCCGTACAAGGAAGCCCAATCCCGGCAATACCGCCAGCGCTCTATGAGCGTGGATTTCAATTGCATCATGGCGCTTTTCCTTTCAAAAAACTGAAAGGCATCCTGCCTATATGTCGCTTAAAAATAGCTAACGAATATTGAGCCAATTCAAGCCCTTTCTTTTTAAGAAATTCCCACATTAATTGATTAATACTGGGTCTATTTTCAGCAGCGCAAACCGCTTCAGTGCTTGAATAGGTCGAAACGCAATAAGGTACGAAATAGGTCAGAGTAATTTTGATAAACTCCTTTATCTGTAATCCATTGCTCAGTATTACATCGCCGTGATTGATCAACATTAGAATTGAACCAACCACCAGCGCAACCTTGAGCGCACGCGCCAGAATATTTGTTTGCAAGGCAATTTTAAGCCATTCATTTATCATACTGTGTCATCCTTATGGCGCCAGACCAACAAAGCCTATTTTTCATCGGATGTAGATTCCAGTTGTTTTCTTTTTTCTTCTTTTTCTCCTTCGTCATAAAGCCCAAAATCTTTTTCAAAAAGATTAAAACGAAAGCCCATGAACTTAAGTACGACAAAGGCAATGAGAAAACCAATAACCGGGTAGAAGAGTAATTGCGTGCCCCACGGTATGTCGTGTGGGTCTTTCAGGTCAATACCTAAAATTTTAGTAAAAACAAAGAACATAAAATCAGTCATTTTCTTCACCTTTATTTATAAAAAATAAACAAGGTCGATTATTTTTCGTAAAAGGAAAAATAACCGGCTGGCCACTTTGAAAAACCAAAGTTCGATTGAAATCATAAATGCCGTACCCAAGACCAGAGTCAAGCAAAAAGTTAAAAAGAGGGGGGTTAATTCGAATCAGAACAACTGTTTACAATGCAACGAGTTAATGAAAGTGGAATATCCTGCCAATTATTTTGTGTAGCGACTATTTCAATCCGGCTGTTTGCAGAAGGTTTGCACGGAACGATAGTCATTACTCCATCAACTGCATTAAAAATGAACCAGCCTTTATCGGTCGCAAAAACAGCTTTTATTCTTTCCGCCTTCAGTTGCTTTAATAACCGTGTGGTGCGTACATAATCAAAGCAACTTTGTTCTGGAAATACAGTGCCATAACTCTGGTAACCATCCGCTGCATTAAGTCTGGATTGATCCTTATTCGTTAGAATACCTTCATCTGTGGGAATTAATTCGGCATGATGGGCATTAGGAAAAGCGGCGCGCCTTTCCGGGTTTCTTGTTAAATCCAGCCAGGCAACATCCAGTTGTCCTTGCACGGTTTGAGCAATCATGGTTTTACAGGGACGGCTACCCTCGGCCCAGCGCTCGAACGACTCAATCGCATTTTTGTCGGCCAAATCCGTTTTATTGGCGACCAGCACATCGGATAAGGCGATTTGATCGATAAAGTTTTCGTGCGACGTGTAGCGGTTATCGCTTAATTTTCTGGGGTCAACCAGGCAAATACTGGCGCGCACGTCCAGCACGGTCCGAAAATATCCGCCGGCAAGCATGTCAAACACTCGCTTTGGGTGGCCTAAACCCGTTGGCTCTATAAGCAAACGGTCCGGTTTGACTTCCGTTAATAAGCGATTAACGGCAACCTGAAAAGGCAGACCTACCGCACAACACAGACAGCCCCCCGGTACTTCCCTGACTATTGCTCCGTGAGCCGCGAAGATAGCGCCGTCAATGCCGACTTGTCCAAACTCGTTGACCAATACCGCCCATTTTTCGTCAGCCGGTTTTTGTTTAAGCAAGTTGATAATGGCCGTGGTCTTACCGGCACCGAGAAAACCCATCACCATATTGGTTGGGATATTGGTAAACTTTCTGGACACTTAAGCTTCAATCCATCTAGGCATCAAACTGTAGAGACGCGATGTGCGCGTCTCTACAGTTTAATTTTATTAAATGCCAACAGTGCTGCGGTTAACGAAATCAGGAATATCACCGAAAAGACCATGACGGCGGTTACCGTATCTGCTGACAAGAAACTACCTAAGGCTGTCCCGGAAAACAGCATGATCCAAAAAGCAAAATGGCAGGGACAGGCGAGCAATGCTAAAGACGCAAAAAACCAACCGGTTAAACGCCTTCCCGGCGACAGGGATTGGTCGGAATATGGCTGCGTTAAAGAGGTATCACAAGACGTATTATCACACTTGGATAAGTGAGCCGTGTTATTTAAACTTGTTTTCATTGTTCCGCCTTGCTTCGTTTCATTGACTACAACAGCCCATATTTTCACCAAAAACACCGGCATAGTTTGTTTGCCACGCTAACCGCGTAATGAAATAGTGCGGATCTTTATTGAAGACATCCAGACAATGAGGACAGCGACAAAACCCAACCGGTTTTCCGTTAAAATCTATTGTCACAGTGGCATTAACCGGCTTTTCAGCTAAACAAACAGGACACACTGTCAAACCGGATGTTTCGGCCAGACATGATTCAGGGTGGGTTATGAATAACTCCAAACAACCTTTGCAACAGAACCAGTATTGCTTTCCCGCATAGTTATGTTGAACAGCTTTTTTCTTAGTGATGCCTAATCTGACTAATGAGCATCCACAAGCCGGGCAAATGGGGGTCTCCATCGTTTGTTACCGGTCTTCTGTCTTGCATTCGTCATCCGCACAAGCAGGACTGTTGCGTCCAATCATAAAATCCCAGATATTGGCGACGACAAAAAGCGCAAGCCCTATATAGACCAGTATCACGGCGATCGGCAATATCCCCGTAACGGTAAGCCCCAAGCCGAGGGTACTGATCGATGCGCCAATGCTGCCGGTCCAGAACGCGAGCATCGCTTCTTCCGACAGGGCTTCGTGTTTCCTGGCGGAACGATAAAGCGTCCATAAATTTAAACCGGCGAACCCTATAAACATCGGCAACAAATAGGCGTCGTTTATCAGAAAGCCAAGCCCGACGGCAGCCACGGCGCTGAGCACAATAGGGATGCCGAGACAACAGGCCGCAGCAACCGCGGCGCCAAACAAACCGCCAAATTGACTTAATTTTTCTTGCATTTTAATGCTCCACAATAATTCGCTTAAAGCACGATACCTAAATGCTGCTTCAGGCTTTGTTCAAAACAATTTAATCGATCCCGACACGTTTCAATATATTGAGTCAACTCAGCCAGACTTGTTTCTGTAGCGTCAACGTCCTTGTCATCACGGCCTGACAATAAACGGTCAATCTGCTCTAACGGAACACCCACATCGCGAGCCATTCTAATAAACCGTAACCGGTCAATCACTGATTCGTAAAACAAGAACATTCCGCCCGCCGTTCTGTCATTAACCTGAATCAAACCTCGATCTATATAGGTTCTAATGCAATGGATACTGATACCGGTTTGTTCAGCCAGAGTTGAGAGTCTGATCAGTTTGTCATCCTTAAAACAGGCATTCATTTTTAGCCCGCACAGCAAGAGAGCTCTTTCACGTCTTTGCTAAAAGTTTGCGCGCACAGTTTGATGCCTTCCACCATCGTCAAATACGGAAACAATTGTCCGGCCAGGTCTTCTATCGTCATCCGGTTATGGATGGCCAGCACCGCCGCCTGGATCATCTCGCCCGCTTCCGGCGCCAGGATTTGTGCACCGATCAAACGGTGGCTGCCGGCTTCGATGACCAGTTTGACAAAGCCTCGGGTTTCAAAGTTAGCCAGGGCACGCGGCACATTCTCCAGCGGCAACAGGCGGCTGTCGGTTTCGATATTGTTCAGGTGCGCTTCGGCTTCAGTCAAGCCAACGGTGGCCATTTGCGGTTCGGTAAACATCACCGCCGGCATTGCCGACAGATTAATGGCGGCATCGCCGCCGGTCATATTAATCGCGGCTCGGGTTCCTGCGGCGGCTGCGACATAGACAAACTGCGGCTGGTCGGTGCAATCGCCGGCAGCATAGATGTGTTCGGCATGGGTGCGCATGTGATCGTCAATGCTTATCGTGCCATCCTTATTGACTTTAACTCCCGCTTTTTCCAGACTCAGACTTTCCGTATTAGGCGGCCTACCCGTGGCAATCAGTAATTGATCGCCGGAAACCGTTTGGCCCTGGGTCGTTTTAAGGGTGAATTTTCCAGATGAAAACCAGCCTTTTTTGTATGCCACGGCTTCCGCCTGGGTATGCGTCAGGATGGTCATGCCTTCCTCTTCCATGACGGCTTGCAATGCCGAGCCTATGGCGGGATCTTCCCGATACATGAGCGTATGGCGGGCCAGCAACGTTACTTTCGACCCCAGCCGTAAAAAGGCTTGCGCCAGTTCCAGAGCGACTATCCCTGAACCAATGACGATCAAATGTTCCGGTAGTTGTTCTGCAATCAATGCTTCTGTCGATGTCCAGTAAGGTGTGCCAGCCAAACCCGGAATGGGTGGTATACTCGGAGACGAGCCGGTGGCGATCAGAAAGCGGTCTGCGGTAATTTCGGTGAATTCGCCGTGTTCCTGGTCGACAATGAGCGTGTTGGCGTTTTTAAACCGCGCCTGTCCTTTGACCAGATTAATCTCCGGATGAGTTGCCAAAATATTTTCATATTTGGCTGCTCTGAGTTCATCGACTCTAGCTTGCTGCTGGGCAACCAGTTGTTTGCGGTTTATCACCGGTTGTTGTTTTTTAATGCCGGGAAACCCATGATTTTTTTGTAAATGGGCAATATGCGCCGCGCGGATCATGATTTTGGAAGGCACACAGCCGATATTGACGCAAGTGCCGCCAATGATCGGATTGCGTTCAATCATCGTCACTTTGGCGCCCTTTTCCACCGCTTTAAGGGCGCAGGCGAAAGCGCCCGAGCCACTGCCGATGATCGCCACATGCAGCGGTTTGTCATTGTTTACAGGCGCTGTTTTTTTATCGGCGTCGGCCGTCTTGTCGTCAATCTCTTTAACCTGAT
>LUUF01000034.1 GCA_001644045.1 Methylomonas methanica
AAATAGCGACTCCCCGGAAATTCTATGGGGCTTAGGAAACCGTTGGTTGAGTGTAGCCTGACGGGATTGTAATCGGTTTCGATATATTCAAATACCGTTTGCCGCATGGCTTCACGTGTATCAAATCGCTCACCGTGAATCGCTTCGACCTTGAGCGAATGAAAGGAGCTCTCGGCGCAGGCATTATCATAACAATTGCCCTTAGCACTCATGCTACCCAGTAACTGATGTTGTTGCAGTAAATGTCGGTAAGCATGGGAACAATATTGGCTACCGCGATCCGAGTGAACGATAACCCCTTTGTGGCGTTTACGTCTCAGACCGTGTAAAAACGCACAAATCGAGATTGCTCGAGCATGGATATGGAATTTAGTGGGGTTCTAAAGCTGACGTGGGCTGTAGGAGAGAGTTTCGTTTGAGACAAACCAGAATTTACCATGTCCAAAATGGAACCCTGGAAAGCCTTGTTGACAGATGGGTTATACAAAACAGTGATTTCAAATAGCCCTTAAACGGCTAGTGCTGATTCACTGGGACGACACAAAGCCTATACCTTCAATCAGCGCTTTAAGACCTATGATATTGATCACTCGCTTCAAATTATAGGCCAGCACATGCAAGCTCATTTCGGTACGAACGTGCGCCAAGGTTTTCATCAGAAAATGAGTAGCCCCCATCTAGGCTTTGAGCGTGCCGAAAGGATGTTCGACGGTTTGCCGGCGAATGCGCATACTGTCAGGCGCTAGATCTAGGCGAGTTTGCATGGCGTCAAGAATGCCCTCATGCTCCCAACGCTTGACGCGCCGTTGTGGGCTGGGCGTACATTGTTCCTTGAACGCACAGCTTTGACAGGCCGAACTCCAGTAGCAATGTAGTTTCAAGCCTTTCTCAATAGTGGAAAAGCGCCAGATCAAAGCCTCTCCAGCCGGGCAGCGGTATTCGTTTTTCTCGGCATTAAGAATGAAATCAGCTTTGCCAAAACGGCCATCGGCTGTGGCGATTGATGTCACGGTCTTGGGCGCAATCGCGGTAATGGCGGCTTCATGGCAGGCGAGGATTTCTTCGCTTTTGAAATAGCCGCGATCGGCAATGACGATTAAATCGTCAGCCCCCATGGCACTGCGGGCTTTTTTCGCCATGTTTGAAAGCTGGCTGCGATCAACATCCTCGTTGATCACCTCGTGTTCCACAATCAAATGATATCCAGTATCGACGGCGGTTTGCACGTTATAACCTACTATGCCCGTACCCCGCGTTTTCATGGAACGGGCATCAGGGTCGGTCAGGGAAATCTGTTTATTGGGTGTTTGATTAAGCTGAACCTCGATGTTTTTCAGGGCTTTCATCTGCGCTTTTAAGGCGGCAATTTTGTCTTGCAAACGCTCGGTTTTCGTCTGTGCTACAGAGGGTTTTTGACGATCAACGGTATCCAGCTCCGTTAAATAACGATTGATACTCGACTCGATCTCTTCCAGCCGCTATTGCAATTTGGCGCTGGTGAAGTTGTGATCGCGGTTATTGACGGTTTTGAACTTGCTATCGTCTATAGTCACCAGGGCTTCCGAAAACAAACCCAGTTGCTGGTAGAGCATGACGAATTGGCGGCAGACGTTATGGATGGCCTTACCGTTCTCTTGACGGAAATTGGCGATGGTTTTGAAATCCGGCATCAAGCGTCCGGTTAACCACATCAATTCAATATTACGCTGAGTTTCGTTCTCCAAACGACGGCTGGATTGGATGCGATCAAGGTAATCATAGATATAAATCTTCAATAAAACCGCGGGGTGATCGCCGGCCTGCCGGTAACAGCGGGTTGAGCGCCTTCGAAACCGAGTTGCTTAAGATCCAACTCATCCACAAAGACATCAACGACACGAACGGGATTGGTCTCCACCACACAATCACCCAAGCTTTCAGGTCGCAAGGTAATTTGAGTGCGACATCACCTTTAATGAATCGATTCATCGGCTGGCTCCAATCAATAAATCCTAAACCAAATTATACCAAAACCGGCGTTTTGACACAGTCTGGTCTGAAAATCGCCATTCGTAGTGCATCACAAACCAGATCAGCCGTCATCCGTTCGCTCATAGACCAGCCAATAACCTGTAGAGAAAACAAGTCAATAATGACAGCAAGATACAGCCACCCTTCGTCCGTCCACAAGTACGTGATGTCACCCGCCCATTTCTGGTTGGGTACGGTGGCCGAAAAGTCTTGTTGCAGCAGATTATCGAACACCGGCAAGTTGTGTTTGCTGTTGGTGGTCGCCTTAAACTTCCGAGCCGCTTTAGCCACGAGGCTTTGGCGTTTCAGACTGGCGGCGATAGTTTTCAGATTATACCGATTACCATTTTCTTTAGACAATTTCCGCTGCAGTCTTTCTGCACCGTAACGTTGCTTGTGTTTGTGGAGCAGGGGTTTGACCTGCTCATCCAGTGCCTGACGTCGCTGAAGCCGTTGGCAGGGCTTGCGCTGCAACCACGCATAGTATCCGCTACGGGACATGGCACATGGCCGCCAGAGAATAATCAACTCGATGCTTGCTCATGTATTCGTACCTCGCTTGAGCCGTTAAGCGAAGTACGTCGCCGCATTTTTTAGGATCGACAACTCCTCGGCTTGCTGGGCCAGTTGGCGTTTTAATCGGGCATTTTCGGTCGCTAAACTAGTTTCGCGCTCACTGACGCTCTGAGCATGTTCAGACTGTTTGTGCCAGGCATACAGTTGCGATTCATGTAACCTCAGTTGCTTGGCTGCCTTGGCAATACCAATCTGCGATGCCAGTTTCAGGCTTTCTTGTTTGTATTCGGCGCTATGCCAGGTATAGCTGGCTTTGCTGCCAGTCGATTTTGTGCTCATGTAAGTACCTCTCTTCGGTTGAGAATACTCGCTTTTTAAAGTGTCCAATATTCGTGGTGGGGATCAAGCACTATACATGGTCATTGCGTGGCGAGTGTTGTCCGCTCTGATACTAGGTCGCTCTACGCCGGACATGGATTGCGAGATTGTCTTTGACCCGCAGGAGTGGCGAGCGGCTTATATAGTGGTCAAGCGCTGCCCGCCGCCGCGCCTGGGTGAAGTGATTCGCTTTGTTGCGAGCTTGGGTGGTTATCTTGGACGCAAGCACGACGGCCCGCCGGGCGCCAAGGCCATGTGGATCGGATTGCAGCGCTTGCGCGATTTCGTCATCGCGCTGGAGGCTCAGCCGCTTGTCGCGTTGAGATGTGTATAACGATGAGCTCGAAACGTGAGAACGATAAGGCGTCAACATTACCCGCCCAATTTAATCTCACCAAAATACCGCGCCAAGTCAATCCGAATCGGCATGAAATAGACATTCAGGCCATTCGCCGCCGCCGAGGCGATCACGCCGTTGGCAAATTCGACGTTCCAGTCGTAATCCGGCCGAAAACTCTTCGGAAATTTGACTTTGTTTTTGACTTCCCAATAGTTCATGGAGGCCTTACTGGTGATCGGGCTGATGCCGATATAGGTTTCCAAGTCCAGCATGTGCTCGGCGTAGATATCGATCATGCGGCTGTCATAGAAGGGCTGAGAGAAAAAACCGCCGGCACCGGCATCGACCTTGCGCTGGATGTAATCGCATTCATCCTGAACGCCGCTGCGATGCGGATCGAAGCCGGCATAAATATGCAGGCTTGGGAAACGCTGGCGCACGGCGCGAATCAAATCGACCACATCGGTATTGTAAAACGACCTCTTCAGACCCTCTGGAGGATCGCCGGACACCAATAAGACGCTGTCGAGCGCATAGTCTTCGATGATGCGGTAGAGTTCGCCGCTTTCGATTTTAAAATCTATCGCGCGAAAATGCGGGATAAAGCGATATTTGCTCCGATCGACGCGGGTCGCCAATTCCCAGCTGCGGGTATCGAAACGCTGGATATCCGGGACATTGATGATGTTGATGCCTTTGTCCAAAGTTTGTACAAAGCCGTATTGCTCGTCGAAAGCCTCTAGGCTGCGAGGGACGATTTCAAACGAAATATTCATTCGTAGGATGGTAGTTGGGTAGTTTAATGAAGTAACTGGAAACGAGCGCAATGCTCAAAGCATGGATTGTACCGCAGTAAAAACAAATCCCGCTGGCTTCGCGCTGAATTACCAAGTCTTAAAACGACTCGAGATTATGAGCCTGTTCAGGCGTCGACACGGCCAGTTCCTGCAAGCATTTGGGCGGGGTTAACTTATAGCCCGTGAATACATTCGCATAATGGCGCGTTATTTTAATGCGGTCAGGTGCTATTCCGCCGATCTCAAAGCCGCGATCAAGCTGTTTGCCAAATCCGCAAAGTCGTCGGCGCCGCGACATTTCGGCGAGTAATGCCTTACCAGTTTGCCGGCGGCGAACGCTTCGGCCAAACGAATATCGGAACGAATACCCGGCAGTACTTTCAGCGTACCGAATTGGCGAGAAACTTCGCTGGTTATCACTTTGAACAATACCCGCATCAGTTGCCGCAAGCCTTCATAAGACAAATGATGGGGGACATAAGGCACCAGCACCCAATTGGCGGCCACCAATGCATTCAACAACAGCATATCCAGCGAAGGCGGAGTATCCAGAACCGCAACATCGAAACGTTCGGCGATTTCGTTTTCGGCCAGCGCTCGCGCCAGACGTTTAGTATCGCGCGTGCCGCTGCCGTGTTCGAATAATTGGTCGGCCGGGGTGATAGCCAAATTCTCGAATGCCGTCTCTTGACTCGCCGCTGCCAACGTCGCGGTCGGTTCGAGAAAAATACCGTGCGCGGTGGGTTCGCCGGCTTTGGCTTTGATGCCCACGCCGACCGCGCAATGGCCTTGCGAATCCAGATCGACTAACAACACCCGGAGGCCCTGCGCCGCCAATTCAGCGGCAATGTTGACCGATACCGTGGTTTTGCCGGTGCCGCCCTTGCGGTTCGACACCGCGATAATATGGGTTAGCATATTCTTTTGTCCCCTGAAGCCAATTCGTGCTGCGTACCGTTCAAGTATCGGATAGGAGGGGCTTCAGCGGCGACAAAAGGCTATTGGCACCTTTCAACGTAAGCCCTTCTCGATGGCACTGCGTAAATCGCTGCGGGTAAAGGGCTTGGACAAAGTGGCTTTAACACCCACCAAAGTTGCTGATTCCAGGTTAAACTCGGCACTGACCGCGCGCCGGCCGCCGGACATTGCCACAATAGGGATGTTGGAGTGGATTTTTTGCAACTCCATGATCATCTCGATGCCGTCCAATTTCGGCATCAATACATCGGTGATAATCAGCTCCGGGTGGACACTTTGGCTTATCGCCAAGCCTTCCGCACCATCGCTGGCAACGCTGACCTGATGGCCGTCCTGCGTGAGCATTTGTATCATCATGCCGCGTATTGCTCGTCGTCGTCGATTAATAAAATGCGAGCCATATTTGTATCTCCTGATTGCTGCTGATATTGTAAAAAATGTCGAGTCTGAAACACTACTACTGACGATTTGTTTCCGCGTTGGCCGACGGTACTTTGATGCGAAATTGCGTACCGCGCTCGGGGCCTTCGGTGTGGCTGCTCACCTCAATCTCGCCACCCAGACTATTGACGATGCCATAAATCACCGATAGGCCGAGGCCGCTGCCTTCATTGGGGGCCTTGGTCGTAAAAAACGGCATGAACATGCGTTTTTGCACCTCGGCTGGAATGCCGTGGCCGCTATCGGTCACTGTTAAACAGAAGCCTTCCGTACTATTGTCGTCGCTCTCCAGCGTCGCCCGCTCCAGGCCGACTTGTACCGTGCCGCGCCGCTCCATCGCATCGGCCGCGTTTATGCACAGATTCATTACGATTTGTTGCCATTGGCCGGGATCGGCCATGGCTTTGGCTTCCGTCAGATTGGTGCGACAGTCGATGATAAGAGTTTCCGCTACTTTAGCTTTTCAAGGCTTGCGGGCAAACAAAATACAAATCGGGCCAGTGAAGGGCTGTAGCGAAAGGATAACTAATGGTTTTTGCGCAGGCTGCCAAGGAACTGGCTGTCTGATTGGAGGGGCTTGAATCATCCCTGCCCGGATAAAAGCGTTTTTCCGCGCTTTTATCCGGGAAGTCCCTGGCATCTTGTTTTCCATGTTCACGGGGGAGAGAACTTAACATCCTTGACGCCTCGTTTTTATATAACAATATTCATGCCAAATATCGAAACCCTTATAATTCAATGGATGTCATATGAAACCGATAGCGGCCAAATTTATTTCTATGTTATTTGCCGCAATTAAGATTTTGTTTTATGCCATTTCCCACAAAAATCTGAAGTTGATCAATTTCGCGTTCAATCATGGATAATAATAATCCCAGCCACAACGCTCGAATCGCCCGTGAAGCACTTCCGCCATCCGGCCCGCTATCGCCAATTCTGGCGCCAACCCAAAACCGCTCTGTCATTGCCGCAACTTTGTAAACGCGGTTTGGTTTACGCGTTGTTGTTTTTTGTGCTCAGCTCGCTTGTGCTGGTAGGCGTGTTGCGGTATTTACCGGCGCCGACGTCGGCGTTTATGCTGCATCAGCATGTCGACGATCTAGCGGAAGGCCGCAGCTATAAAGGCATAGATCAGCGCTGGGTAAGCCATCGACGCATTTCCCCGCACGCATTTTCCGCGGTGGTCGCGTCCGAGGATCAATTGTTTTATCAGCACAACGGCTTCGATGTTGATGCCATCGCTAAAGCCTTTAACCAATATCTGCGCGGCGGTAAATTGCGCGGGGCCAGCACGATTAGTCAGCAAGTCGCGAAGAATCTGTTTTTGAGTCCGGCCAAGAATTTTGGTCGCAAGGCTTTAGAAATATGGTTTACGCTGCTGATAGAAGCTGTCTGGGACAAGCAGCGTATTCTGGAAATGTATTTGAATATTGCCGAATTCGGCGATCATTTGTTCGGGATCGAAGCGGCCAGCCGCCGCTATTTCGGCATCCCTGCCCAACAGCTGTCGCCCAACCAGGCGGCGCTGCTGGCCGCTACTTTACCGAATCCGATATTGCTAAAAGCCGATCAGCCCAGCGCCTATTTACATAAACGCCAAAGCTGGATCTTGGGCCAAATGCGGGCGCTGGGGAATTAACGAGGAAGCTCCTTGCTCGGTTAATCCTCTGCGTCCTGATCATCCAGCGTGTCATCTGCAACGGGCGGCAAGTCGGATGCGTCGGCGATCAGTTCTTTCAGATACTTGTATAACAAACGCGCCGACTTCGGCGGTTTGGCTTCCTTGGCCTCTTTTTGCGCGTTGCGCTGCAGCTGGCGCAGATGTTGGCTATCGGCTGCCGGAAATTCTTCGATAAATTGGGTCAATTGCTGATTGCCATTGGCTGCCAGCAGCAGGTCGCGCCAGCGTTCGGCCTGATGATGTTCTCTGACCGCATGGGCGCTACGGTTTTTCATTCGCGCCAATTTTTCATGAATCGCGGCGGTATCCAGCTTTCTGAGCTGCGCGGTGATGTATTTCAACAAGCGCTTTCTGGCGGAGTTTTGCCCCATCTTGCCGGCATCGCGCATGGCTTGTTCTATGCTCTCGGGCAATTCGAATTCGGCGATATGTGCTGGGGATAGCGCGCAAATTTCCTCGGCCATCGCAAACACTTCGGCAATTTCTTTTTTGATACGGGTCTTGTTGGGGCGTATCGCGTAATGCTCGACTTCCTCGTCTTCGCTTTCGCCGTCGTCGTCGGTTTCGTCGTAAAAATCTTCTTCTTCGTATTCTTCTTGGTAATCTTCGTCGTTCATGTCAAACCATTGCTATTAAGAAAAGCACGAACATCACCACCATCAACAGCGGCACAATAACGCTGGGCCAGTCGGACGGTGTTTGTTTGCTGCGCGCCAGTGCGGCTTTGATGCCGGGCTGCATCCAAAACAAAAGCAGTAGCGCCAGGGCGCCGAGTATCAGGTTTTCCCAGGTTGACAGCATGATGTGCCCGCTTTGTTGTGAGTGAGATGGAAGCCGTTATCGACTTGCCCATGCCGCATTCTAACAAACCTTGCCATGCAACAAGGCATTGCTTATCGCGACAATTTAAAAGTTTTTCTTGGGATTTGCCGCTAAGCGATTATTGCGACAGGAAAAAACCAGTTATTCACAGAAGCTGTGGATAACTCTGTGTATTAAATGTCGAAAGCCTTTGTCATTCCCCGGTAACACTGGGCTGCCGTCAAATTGTATAACATTGACTCAGCATAATTAATTTATAAAAATCAACATGTTAAAAATGATCCTTGTATTTCAATAAGTTATTTTGTCAAGCATTTTTATGTGCTTGCCGTAACCGGTTTAATGTGCATAACTCGTTTGTACGTTATGCAAATTTGCTGCCAAACCGTATTTTTTGACTAGGCTTTCAGCGGAGCAGGTTCTATGGTCTGCACAAATTTGCGATAATGACAGGTTTTTAAAAAAGAGTCGTTTCATGTGGTTTAAAAATCTTGCCGTCTACCGTTTTACAGAGCCCTTTACCTTGGATGCCTCTGCCTTGGAGCAAAAGCTGCAACAACAACCGTTTCGTTCCTGCGGCAGTCACGACGAGTTCAGTTTCGGCTGGACCGCGCCGCTAGGTAGAGCCTCCGATGCGCTGGTGCATGCCAATAACGGCTTCTTGATGCTATGCGGTAAAAAGGAAGAAAAAGTGGTACCCGCATCGGTGATCAACGAAATGCTGCAAGAGCGAATCAACGAAATCGAAGAGCGGGAGGCCCGCAAATTGCCGGCGAAGGAGCGCAGCCGTATTAAGGACGAATTGATATTCGAACTGTTGCCGCGCGCGTTTTCGTTTTCCCGCAAAACCTATGCTTATATCGACAGCCAAGGCGGCTGGCTGGTCGTGGATGCCGCATCGGCCAAAAAAGCCGAAGATATGCTCAGCCAGTTGCGTAAGTGCCTGGGTTCGCTGCCGATAGTGCCGCTCACCGCTACAGCCAAGCCGGCCAGTGTGATGACGCAATGGCTGATCGACAACACTTCGCCGAAAGATATTTTGATCGAAGACGAATGCGAGCTGCGTTCGCCGGAAGAAGAAGGCTCGATTATTCGCTGCAAACGACACGACTTGGCCTTGCCGGAAATCAAGAATCATCTGGATAGCGGCAAACAAGTGATTAAATTGGCGATGAGCTGGGCCGAACGCATTTCGTTCGTGCTGGACGAGAGCCTGGCGGTTAAGCGTCTAAAGTTTCTCGATCTTATCCAGGAGCAAGCCGCCGATATCGAAGCATTCGACGAAGTCGAACAATTCGACGCCGATTTCTCCATTATGACTGCGGAACTTGCTCAGTTCTTGCCGCGTCTGCTTGAATTATTTACTGCCGAAGGTAATGCCTAATGAAAACCCGATTGTTAACCAGTCTATTGCTGAGCGCCAGCACAGCGGCATCGGCCTTGACTTTGGCGCCGCCGGACAGACCAGGCGACAGTTTGATCGGCAACCCGCCCCACGAGGTGAAATATGTCGCGGCCAAAGAGGAAGATACGCTGATTGATATAGCGGTCAATTTTCGGCTGGGCCAGGACGAGATCGTTTTAGCCAACCCTTATGTGGATCGTTGGTTGCCGCGCGCGGGTACTCAGGTGCGGATTCCCAGCAGCTTTTTGCTACCGAATGCGCCTCGGGAAGGCATAGTGGTTAATCTGCCGGAAATGCGGATTTACTATTATGCGGATTCGCGCAGAATTGAAACGTATGCCATTGGTATCGGCAGGGAAGATAACTGGAAAACGCCGCTGGGTAAAACGCGTATCACCGGCAAAACCGAGAATCCGTCGTGGACGCCGCCGCCGTCCATTATTGCCGAACATTTGGCGGACGGCGATGTGCTGGATCCTTATTACCCGCCCGGCCCGAACAATCCGCTGGGGTTATTTGCCTTTCGTCTCGGAATACCCGGTTATCTGATTCATAGCACCAACGTCGTTAACGGCGTCGGGATGCGAGTCAGTCATGGCTGTATGCGTATGTATCCCGCCGACATTGAGCAATTCTTCCCGATGGTTAAGGTTGGTACGACGGTTAACATCGTCAATCAGCCGATCAAGGTCGGTTGGTATCACGATACTTTGTATATGGAAGTGTATCCGGAGATGGAGGAAACGCCGGCTACCTATGAGCAACGCCTGCATTCGGCGCTGAATCTGATCGAGCAAGCCAACGGTGGTCAAATGCCGGTGATCAAAGGATCAGTGTTGAAGAATGCAGTCGAAAAAGCAACGGGTATCCCTGTTGCTATTTATGAGCGCCCAACCCAGACGCCGCCTGTCGTGCAAAGCCAAGCCGCGCCAAACAAAAACTAGTGACAATAAAAAAGCCCGTGGCCTTGCGGCTCACGGGCTTTTTAAAATCAACAACAGCAATAATGCTTATTTGTGTTGTGATTTTTTGAACATACGGTCCAATTTGCTGTTGGTGTCTTGAGCATATTGGGCAGCACGGTTAGCAGCAGCTTCAGCAGCAGCAGCTTTTGCAGCGGCTTCAGCAGCAGCAGCTTTTGCAGAAGCAGCGTCAGCAGATGCAGTAGCAACTTTACCTTCCAAAGTGCCTACTCTTGCATCCAAAGCTTCCAGGTCTGAAGTGCTTGCGCAACCGGTTGCCAAAGCTGCAATTGCAACAACTGCTGATAATTTAATAGCTCTCATCATGGTTTTCCCCTTGATTGTGGTTTCAAAAAATAAAAAATAAAAAATGAAAAACGGTGGTAATTGTCCAACATTTTTTTGGATTATACCAACATTATTTCACCGTTACGAGTGTCCCTTTTTCTACCCATTGGCTTAACTGATCGATTTGATCGTTAGTCAACGCGATACATCCGTGTGTCCAATTCATGGATCTGTGGATGGACAGACTACCGCTGCCCAAGCCATGAATACCGATTTGCCCACCGAGATCGGTATTTTGCGGCGGAATTTGTCCGGCAGAATGCGCTCTGGCAATTGCTTCGTAAGTATCGAGATCGATTTTGCCCTTTTTCAATGCGTTATCCGCATTGTCTACATTGGGATAGGTCAAGCCGAAGAATTTGCGGAATGCGCTTTTTTCGTTGATCCAGCCGATCCGGTAGTTACCGAGCGGCGTAATGTCGTCGCCGCGATGATTTTTCTCGCCTGCACCGTTACGACCAATGGCGATATTTTCCAATACGGCAACCGTCTTGTCGCCTTTTCTGACTTCCATGCTCTGCGTCTGTGTATCGACCACCAACCAAACATTTTCGCTGGCAAAACTGCGTACCGATACGGTACAACCCATCACAATCAAAACACCTAATAATTTTTTCTTTAGCATGGCAATCTGTAAATAATCAAAGTTTTGGTGTAATTTAACCCTTTCGAACCGTGGTATTACAAAGGGTAGCATATGACAACAACAATCACCAAAACCACTCCCTACGACGATCAAAAGCCCGGCACATCGGGCTTACGCAAGAAAGTCAAAGTATTCCAACAACCCAAATATCTGGAAAACTTTGTCCAATCCATTTTCGACAGCCTTGAGGATTTTCAAGGTCAAACCCTGGTGATTGGCGGCGATGGCCGCTACTTTAACCGTAAAGCCATCCAAATTATCATTAAAATGGCGGCGGCCAACGGTTTCGGTGAGCTCATTATAGGCCAAGGCGGCTTGTTGTCTACTCCTGCCGCATCGAATATTATCAGGAAATACAATGCTTTCGGAGGTATTGTTCTATCAGCTAGTCACAATCCCGGCGGCCCGGAAGAAGATTTCGGCATTAAATATAATGTCGGCAACGGCGGTCCTGCTCCGGAAAAGCTCACCGATAAGCTCTACGAGAACACCAAAACCATCACCGGCTACAAAAAATCCCGTTTCGGCGACATAGACCTTGACGTGATCGGCGAGGTCGAGAAAGGCGGCGTGAAAATTCGGATTATCGATTCAGTGGCCGATTACGCCGAATTAATGGCCAAGATATTCGATTTCGAGCTACTGAAACAAAGCATTCATAACGGTTTTATCACGTTGCGCTTCGATGCGATGCACGCCATCACCGGCCCCTACGCCAAGCATATTCTGGAAGACACCCTGGGCGCTGCACAGGGCTCGGTATTTAACGCCGTGCCGCTGGAAGATTTTGGCGGCGGCCACCCCGATCCAAACATGGCCCACGCCCACGAACTCTGTGAAATCATGTTCGGCGCCGACGCACCCACTTTCGGTGCAGCCTCGGACGGCGACGGCGACCGTAATATGGTGATGGGAGCCAACATTTTCGTCACGCCCAGCGATAGCCTGGCGATTATGGCGGCCAACGCCAAACTAATCCCAGCTTACGCCAAAGGTATCAGTGGCGTGGCCCGTTCTATGCCGACCAGCCAGGCGGTCGACCGCGTTGCCGACAAATTAAGCCTGCCTTGCTACGAGACGCCGACCGGCTGGAAATTCTTCGGCAACCTGCTCGATGCCGACAAAATCACTATCTGCGGCGAGGAAAGCTTCGGTTCCGGCTCCAATCACGTCCGCGAGAAAGACGGCTTATGGGCTGTGTTGTTTTGGTTGAATTTAATCGCGCGCAAACGCGAATCGGTGGCAGACATCGTCCACGAACATTGGCAAAAATACGGTCGCGATATTTACTGCCGCCACGATTACGAAGCGGTCGATTCCGACATCGCTAACGGTATTGTCGAGCATCTGCGTAGCCAGTTAAACAGTCTGCCCGGTAAAAGTTGGGGCAATTACGAAGTCAAATTTGCCGACGAATTCAGTTATACCGATCCGGTCGACGGTAGTGTCAGCAGTAACCAAGGTATCCGCGTCGGTTTTGTGAACGGCTCGCGCATCGTGTTTCGTCTGTCCGGCACCGGCACGGTCGGCGCAACCTTGCGTATTTATTTGGAACGCTACGAGCGTGACGTCAGCAAGCACGATCAAGACGCGCAAGTGGCGTTGGCGGAATTAATAACCATCGCCGAACAGCTGTGCGAAGTGAAAAAACGCACCGGCAGAACCGAGCCTGACGTTATCACTTGATCGACACCGGCGGAAGTAAGCGTTAGGTCTGGCTTAACTGCCCGACCTAACGGCTCCGCCCGTAAGCATCCCGCAAAATCTGCTCCGCATTACGACCGCCCTCCGCCAAAGCCTGAGCTCTGGCAATGGATAAACCTAGGCCGTGTCCGGCGCCTATGCCGGCAAATTGCCAGGTCTGGCTATCCACAGGTGTTACCGAATCCGGACAAGAAGGTAGCTTCAGCGTATTACGAAAAACCTCGCAACTAAGCATCTCTTCGTTGGCCGGATAAAATAATCGGATAAACAATTCGCCGTCCTTGTGCCGTTCGCGGCGAATATCCAGAATTTGATTTTCCGCAAATACTCGTCGCAACTCATCGATTGAAAGCTGCCGTTGCCAGTGCTGATCCCCGCCGTTGGCAAACGGCAACCAATTCAATACGGATTCGGCAGCCAGCTTATCCAAAAGCTGCATTAACTGAATATCGATATGACCGTTACGGCCCGGTTTGTCCCCAGGTAGTTCGCCGAGAAAGACCATGCAATGCGTGGTATCGCACAGCGAGCTTGACTCGTTATGCCTATGACTGCCGTGACTACCGTTCCAGGCGATCACCGCCCGCATCGCCTCCCGGGCACTACCGGCCAGATGCTGCGCCTCGGCAGCCAACACGCCATCGACATAACTATCGACATCGGTTTCCAACACTGTTTGTCCATGCTCGCCGGATTGCCGCAGAATGCCTTTCACCACCCGCTCGGATCGGCTGCCGCGTGCGCTGGAAACGATCCTGATTTGCCCGCAAACCGTAAAACGCCCGTGTTGGTTAGCCACTAATGGACAATCCGGCTCCGCGTCCCAACTACCTGGATCGGTAGGCGTTAACAAACTAACCCTAACCGCGGCAAAACGGGCCGGATAGTCGTACTGCCAAGTTCTTAACAAGGCTGCGGCTTTGCTTAATACTGCCGCGCCACTGACGCCACGCTGCCGAAATATCGCCAGAAATACCGGATGGGCCGCGGGCCAAGCCAACAGCAAATGACCGGCCAAGGGCTTGCCGTCGCCAGTAGAAACCGTGCCGGTTTTTGCCAGAACCTGTAGTTGGCGCAACAACTTCTTATCCTGCTCGCTTTGCCCTGCCAAGGTCGAATTAGGCAAGATGCCGTTTTGGCTCAAGCCGCGAAAATAATCGGGTTTGAAAAGCAAGGCCGCCCGCATCGCCAAGGCTAATTCCGGCAAACTGGCTTGTAACGCAAAATCGCCGTCGGCGTCGCGTTCGCCCAGATAACACCGCCAGGTTTGTTGATCCGATAACGCCGCTTGAGGCAGAAGTTTTTGCTCTCTTATCGGCGACAGCAACAGGCGATAGCGCTCTGCTTGAAATTGCTCGCGACGCTGCAATAACTTGTCGGTATCGCTAGCCACCAGCTCTGCACCCAGTAAATCCGGATCGGCTTGCGCCAATGCTGCGGCATAAGGGATTTTCAACAACGATCCCGGCGGTAATCGGCTGGACTGATCCCCGCCGTTCGCCAATATCCGCCCGGACATTAGGCTCATCAACAGATAAGAGCTATCTCCGGCACCGTCGAACGCCACGCCCAGCAGTTCATTTAATCTTGTCGACACCGCACACGGCTCGCTGGGCCAGCCGACATTAGCCACTAACCGCGCCAACACCGCCCGGTCGTTGCTATCTAATTCGGCCCCTTGCCTAACCCGATTCTTGATGCTTTGTAGCTCAAGTTCACTGGGTAAGTTTCCGGACTCCAGACCGGCTAACTCGCCGCTGAAATGCATTGCCGCAGCTTCTTCAGCCCAAACCGGTAAACGGCCGCCACAGCTACGATGACTGACTTCGTGAAACAGTTCGTGACGCAGATAAACCGCTTCGCTAAACGCACCTTGCGGCTGTTGCCGCAGATAAATACTGCCCGGCCGCCAGCCGCCGGCATGGCGGCCGCTGAATGCCCCGTTAGTCAGAGCGGGAAACACCCGCACCGGATCATCCTCGCTGGGGATCCGGTAGCCTTGCGCCGCTAGTTCGCTGACTGCGGTAGCTGCGCTTTGCCGCAATTCAGTTTGCTGCGTTAACGCACCGAAAAACAGAATCGCCGCACCGACATCAAGCAAATACAGCCGCTTGTGGCATCGTTTCAATAACACACCCATGGAAGAGAGCTAGGGGTTTACGCTGAGCATGGTTAATCCTGCAAATTGCCGAATAGCGAAAAAGCACCCGGAAGTGCTAAATAACGGATTTTACGATTTAAATTGACAATCAGTCGAATCGGCCTAGAATGGACTCCAGCTAGAAAATACGATTTACCCTTTGTTTACCAGCTCGATGTCTCTTCAGTAGTTCTTCGTCCTTGTTTTTCATTAAGTAATTTCCACATTTACCAGCGTTACCCGCCTTACTTTAGCTAGGGCTTTATCTAAAATTTTTAATAGGACTTATTATGTCTACAATGACAACTGGCGTCGTAAAATGGTTTAACTCAGACAAAGGCTTCGGCTTTATCGAACAAAGACAAGGCCCTGACGTTTTCGTACATTTCAAAAACATTCTGAACCCAAACAACAGCTATAGAACGCTGGACGAAGGTCAGCATGTACAATTCAAATTGGGCCGCGGCCCTAAAGGCCCACAAGCCGAAGAAGTAACCATTATCTAAAGAACTAAGCCGTAGCTGCCAATAGGCACCTACGGCTTTTTTGTTAGATAGAGTGGAAACCAATCGCGGTTTCCACTTTTAGTCTCCCCGCTTTATCCCAGTTCATTTGTTAGACCGCAAGAGCTTCAATCCTTAGGTTTTTCCGCTTGCCCAGCTTTAAATATTTCGGTTTCGCTGAAATACTCCCGTTTACCGTGGCTTATCCCATGTCGATCTGTTCACCGACATAAAATACCCGTCGCGATAGCAACGCATATACAAGCAACAATTCCCTCCCCCTCAATATCCAGTTAAGATCACCCTATAAAACAATAACTATAAAAAATAAGAGGGTGGATCATGCAAAACCCCAGCCGGAACCTTCCGGGCTACAGACCGCTAAAACGCCTGCGCACCGCACTGGCCATTGCCCAGGGCGCGGGCCTGTTGTCGACCTTGCTGAAAGAGCTGGAAATCACCGTCTCCCACGACCAGACCAAGCGCGTCACTTACATGACCGGTTTGTACTCGCGCATTCATCGCGAAATGTTCAGCGATTGGAAGGAGCAGCCCACCGTCACCCACCGGCCCGGCACGATGCCGGATGCCGACAAGCGCAAGCAGTTTCGCGTGGCTATCGAACGATTGGTACTGGACGGCGACAGCAATGCCGATACTGCGATTTTCGATAACAACGGCTTCGTAATTCACAGCGACGATATCGCCGAGCGGCTGGCCAGCTTTTACCAGTCTTTGCGAGTGATCCGGCCTTATGGCTACGGCAATCGCATTACGCTGGATTTTTTCATTACCGCGTTGGGCAATCTGCCGGCCTTCAAGGCTGTGTATGAACAGGGCATCGATTTTCGGCGCTTAACCGCCGATGACGCTCTCGTTTTGCACGATCACAACAGCCAACATCGGGCGCTGAGCCGCGCCTTTGCTCATGCGCTTGATCCCCGGCGGGTCAAAAGCCTGCACAACCAGGCCAACCGCTACGGTAAATGGCCGGAGAACAAGCGATTTTTGCTGGGTATACCGTTTCTGTCGCATACCTCGGCCGACGGCGTCGAATGCCTGATGACGGTGACCGGCGGCCTGGTGCCGCTGAGCAGCATTACCGCCGAGCAATTGATCGCCGGCCAGCATTTTGCCGACAACCCGCTCAGCGTTTCCGAGCACATCATCGGCTATCTGCCGGGCACCGAAGACTTGCGCGCGCCAGGAAAAACCGAGATCGACGCGATACCGATCCGCGAAGATGGTGTCGCACCATTGTTTTGTCTGGACGTGAACATGCTGACCGGCCTGCGCTCCCCTAGCCAGGCCGAGCTGATAGATTTATTGAAACAATGCGCCGGCGAGCAGGCCAATCTATTTTTACTGGCGGACAACGAAGCCTTAAAGCAAAAGATGCTGGTCGCTGCCCGCAGCGAAACCCGGTTGCGGCGCACCGTAGAAATTGCCTACGAACGTTTAGGTAAGATCACTCGCATCTTGCTGGCGGCCCGGGACGCGATTTTTGCCGGCAAAACCCCGGTAGACCAGCCACACTTTCTGATGAGCATGGGCGGCGCCGGAGCCGGCAAAACCGCTGTCGAGGAAATCGCCACCGCACTGTGCGGAGACAATTTCGTGATCGCGTCACTGGACGAATTCAGGAAACTCAGCGATTTGTATCGTTTGCTGACCGCCGCCAATCACCATAGCGACGACTATGTGTACGTCGAGCCGTTCGCCAACCGGTTGCGCGATTTGGTGGCGCAACAGGCCCGCGAGCTGCGGATCAATATTCTCTACGACGGCACCGGCATTCCGTACTATCCGCGCTATTCGACCGCCATCAAACACTTCCAAGCCGCCGGCTTTCGCACCCAAATTGCCGCCGTCGATGCGTTTCTGGTAAAGCCGGTCGGCCGCGAACTGGAACTATCGCGCTCCGGAGTCATAGGCAGCGTTAAATCCCGTTTTGAAGCGACCGGTCGCGCCTTGCCCTGGGTCGTTACCATCGACAAACATATTCGTTCGCCACAAGAATTTCTAAATGCTCTGGAGGACACGGCGGTGGCGAAAATTTCGCTGTTTGCCAACGATGGCGAGCGGGATCGGCATTATTTGGTGGCGGAAAGTTTTCTACTTAGCGATGTTGAGCTGGAACAATTGCAACACCAGCAGCTAAACGGCAACTTGGTCGAGCATTTAATCGAATTAATCCACCAGCACCCGGATTCGGTATTGAAAAGCCTGGCCGGCGATTGCCCAAATAGTTTGGCGGCTTTGATCGCTCGCAACCCGGATTTGAGCGAAGATAATGTCGGATATTTGATCTATAAAGGTAGCGAAGGCAATCGGGTGTTGCTGGTTTACCACCTGCGGCGCTTGATCGATTTTGTGGAAAAACGCCAACTCAATCCCAACGCCTCCGGCGAAGTGGGCTTGCTGCACAAGCCGGTGGCGCTGGCGTTTCACGTCGATCCGTACGCCAAGGACGCCTCCATTACCCGCTTGCAGGGTAGCGTAGAATGATTGAGTAGCGACGCAAGATTTGAGCGGCGTAATCGGCAAGGATAGGAAAGCATAGAAAACAATCGTCGTCCCCGCAAAAGCATTGATTTAATCAGCGTTTCTAGTGCCGAAACATTCGATTAGTCCAGCAGATTTGCCGTTAGCCGATTTGCTTGCTACATTTCCAGCACTTACTAAATCCGGTAGCCCGATGGAGGCCTTGATGCGGATACCTCACTTGTTCGATGCCCGCTGGCTGGGCGGCGTTGCCGCCGTGCTGCTGGTTTTATCGGCTCAAAGCCGCGCCGCGCCTAGCGACGATCCCGATATTCTGGCCCGCCGTGGCCAACAGCATCCCTTGACAACCGAATCCGCCACAGCGCCAACGCTGACGCTGAGCAAGCCGGCCGGCGGCTGGACCACCGGCCTACAAATCACCGTAGCCGGCACCTGTTCCGATTCGACTGCCGATCCGGTTGTGGTGAATATCAACGGCGTGCGCTATTACGTTCGCAACGCCAACGGCAGCTTTTCCCGAGCCTTTCCGGCCGCGAAGGGCAAAAATACCGTAATCGCCGAATGCGCCAACAGCGCCGGCGTCGCCAAGGCCTCGACCACGGTCGATGCGGTGATTTCTTCGATCGGGTTAAAAGTGGTGCTAACCAGCGATAGCGACGGCGTCTACACCGATTTGCATATCTACGAGCCGGACAACAGCCATGTGTATTGGGCCGATACCAATTCCAACAGCGGCGGCATTTTTTTCCTGAACCAAAACGGCGACAATTTCGACCAAGCCGGCTACGGACCCTATCTTTACGTGCATCCGGCTCCGCCGCTCGGTGTGTTCCGTATTGATACCAATTACTGGCCGGGCGGCGCGGTGCAGCATACCCTGGCGAATCTGGACATCATTCTCGACGAAGGTTTGCCCTCCGAGAGTCGGCGCCGTGTGCAAAAACCGCTGGCCCGCCCCGGCGAAACCAAAACCCTGGCCTACATAGTCATTCAGGGCAACCGCCAGCCGGCGAAAATCTATGTGCCTGGACAGGATGCCGAGCGGGACATGCCAATAGAAGTAAAGGAATACATCAAACACGAACCCAAGCGGGAAGGCGAGGACAGTACGGAAGAGTTGGGCTACCTGCCTCCGCAAGACGCCGACGCGTTGCGCCAAGTCGTCACCGACGTAGCCTTGCTGCAAGCCCGCAAGCTCAGCCCGCTCTGGGAACCCAAACAACGCGACTGCGCCGGCCTGGTGAGATTTGCTTACCACACCGCTTTAGAACCGCGCGATGCCGCGCGCACCGCCAAACTCGGCGTGCCGCCTAAACTAAAGTTGCCACCCTTATCCGAGCAGGCCCGCAAAGCCATCCCGGACTATCCACAAATCTGGCAAACCGGCTTGACTAACGGCCAGCCGCGCTACGGCCATTTCGCCGATGCGGAAACGCTGATCGGCTATAACTTTCGCTTGAAATCCCGCGATCTGGCGGCAGCAAAAAGCGGTGATTTGCTGGTGTATCAAAAACCCCTGGTCAACGACGAACCCTACCACTTGATGCTGTTCGCCGCCGGTCATCCGGAAAATCTGGCTGTGTATCACAACGGCGCCCAGGGCGATGAAGCCCAGGTGCGCGTGGTCAGCGTCGCCGAATTATTGCTATCGCCCGATCCGGTGTGGATCCCCCGCCCGGAAAACCCCTATTTCCTTGGAGTGTACGAATGGAACCGCTTAGCCCCGCAAAACGCCTGACCGTGATTGCCTCGGCGGCGGTGCTGACCGCTACCGCCGGTATCGTCGGCTATCAGGATTATTCCCGGCAACCGTTAAGCCGCCTGATGCGCGCCGGTCTGCCTTTGCTGGATTTGACCGTCAAACTGCGCGATTCGGCCAATAACGACTTGGACGCCGGTACCTCATTGGTCGGCAGCAACGACGAAGTGCCGGCCGGCGACGACCATTGTCCGGCCTTGACCGGCGGCGATGTCGGCTCGGGCACCACGATGGATGTGACCGTGAAGCGCCCGGCCGATTGTCCGAAGCAGGCGACCTGGTATGTAAAGAAGCATCCGGTGGCTTTTACCTTGAACTTCAATGAGGGCGAAGCGTTTTTAAACTGGTGGGATGCCCAGTCGCAAGTGCAAAGCTTGATCGGCAATCGCTTCGTACAAGGTTTGTTTTTCGGTTTGTTGCAAAGCCTGAAAGTCAAAGCCGAGCAACTCAATCTGGAGGGGCTGCAAGGTGAGTTTCTGGCGCAGTTGCTGCGCGATGCGGTCGCCGCCAATGCCGAACTGCATTACGACATGGCCCATGCCAGCCAGGGCTGGGTCATCAGCTACTCGCGTAGCGACAGCCAGTTTGCCGATCAAGCCATGCCTGCCTTGGCTGGCGTCCTGGCGACAAGCGGCTACCGCCTCAACAAACTGCCGGAACCGATCCTGGAAACCCGCATCGGTTTGCAAAAACTTTTTTTCACCCAATTCCGCGAGCGGATTTATCTGGCGCAAAGCCTGGAAGCGTTATTGAACGTGATCGATAGCATCGCCCCGCAAAGCCGCCGCAGCGAAGCACCCTTGAGTTTGACCTTACGCAGCGAAGCCTTTATCGACAATTTGCTGCCGGTGCTGACCGGCGCGCCGACCTATCCGCTGCAATGGGATTTTGCGTTAAAGGATGGCCAACTGGGTACGCTGAATCTGCCGGCAGCGGCTTGGCAAACCCAATTGCACGGACAATTATTCGAAGGCGTTTTAGCCAGCATCCCGCATGATGCCTTTGCCGGCGTCGCTGCCAGCCTGGCGTTGTCGCCTAATTTAACGACAGAAGACTGGCAAACGCTGGCTGCAAACGGCCCGTCTACCCAGCCGCCCGGTGCGGAACCGGCAGGCGTGGGTTTGGTTTGGGATTTTACCGCCGACAGTCCGACCGGCGCGGTAGGCATCATCGTCGCCAACCCCCAGCAGCCGCAAGCCAGCGCCGCTTATACGCAATATTTGAAAAATCCGGATCTAGGCGCGGAGTGTGCCGGCGGCAGTTTGTTCCTGGCCGCCAGCTCGGAAAGCCTGCTGACCCGGATGAAAGACGCTTGCAATAGACAATCCTTAAGCCCGTTGGATTGGCAACGCGGCGTTGAAAAACAGCGCTGGCAATCCGCGCAACTGACCGCTTTCGTAAACCCTGGCGCGGCGGTACGCGAACTGTTTTTGGCCGGCGGCGCCGGTAATGCGCAGGAAGCCAATGAATTTGCCCCGCGCTGGCAGCAAGACTATGAAGCGGCCAAGGCCGCGATGCGGCAGGAGGGGGATAAATTGTTTTATGGCTTGCCGATTTTGAGTTATGCGGGGAGGGTTGAGGGGGGTTCTGGGGCTGTTTTAGAAGGTCGATTGGTCGCGCAGGAGATTCCTCAATGAACAATTTTGAAATTATTTTGTTAATCGTTGTCGCTTTCGCTCCGGTTTATCTAATGTCGGTTCTCGGACCGACAGCCGAGGTACTTTTCTTTGCTTGGCCAAAGAAAAGTACCCAAAAGAAAGGCCACCCGAATGCCGCTTATTCCCTGCGCTCCTCGCTTTTGGTGGGGGTTGCCGAAAGGGGCTTCCTGCCCCTTCGGCAACGCGATGCATCCCTGCATCGCCCCTTCGGGCTAGTCCCACCAAAAGCTCCGGTGCTCGGCGCGGCATACGGGGAATACCCGTCCCGTTGAATGGGGGCTACGAAAAAATTATATGCCAGTGGTCATAAAGCCAAAAACTTATGGGCGCCATGCCCCAGAAAACCAACCAAATCGTATTTTCCAGAGATGGAGAAAAATTCGATAATCCAGAGTCCCGAATGAAGTAAACGAACAACAAAAAAGGCCAAAGCATACAAACAGCGCTCGTTTTATCCGCAGACAGATCTAATGTTGCTGGAAATTCAACAAAAAGCGTTAATAGACCAATGCCTAGATAAATAACTGAAAATCCAACGACTACCCATCCTTGTGGTGTAGTTAACAAAGGACCACGAATAAAGTCCGTAACAGGTAGATGATGGTAATCCATGAAGTTTCTTCCAGTGCCTAAGGAAATCCTATGATAACGCAGCTTGATTATGATTACGCTTGGGGCTTGTCCCGTTATGCCGCGCCGAGCACCGAAGCTTTTGGCGAGAATAGCCCGCTAGGGGAGCGGCAGGGATGCCGCTCGTTTTCGGAGGGGCTGGGAAGCCCCTTCCGAAAACCCTCGGCAAAAGCTTCGATGCGCAGGATCAAAGCGGCATCCGGGTGGCTTTTCTTTTGGATACTTTTCTTTGGCCAAGCAAAGAAAAGTATCGCGGCTGTCGGTCCGCGAACCGACACTAAAACACCCGTCGCGACAGCGACACAAAACCCAAAAAACCTGATAGCAATCATCAGCCAGCTAATTCTGCTAGCGACACTACTTGTGCCAATAAGCGCCACCGCCGGCAGCCCATTCTACCTAACCGCCGAACGCAGCTTCACCAACACCGAAGCCCCCAACATCCGCCTGGATTACACCCTCACTGACCAGCCCATGCTGATCCGAGTGCTAAAAGCCAATAACCTGGAAACCTTCCTGGACGGCCAGTTCAACGTCAGCCGTAGTTACGAACAACCGGTCAGCGAACTGAATCCCGGCCATTATTTCGCCAAAGGTCTGAACAATGCCCAATCACCGTTAAAACTGTTGCGCGGGATGTTGGATGTCGAGTTTCGTAAATCCTTGAAAGAAACCAACTTCAGCGGCTCGGTGCTGACCGTCACCGAAAAACCGTTGGTGTCGGTGCCGCAGCAGGTTTTAGTCGCGGCGCCCAAAGGCTTTACGGCGGTTAAAGAAAGCTATATCGATTTGCTGCGCAACGGTCAGCAAACCCATGATTTGGGTTGGTGGTTTAACGAAGATACCTGGAGCGAGCATCGCTATAAAGTCCGGCAAGTTGCGTTAGACCCGTTACCGGACGGGATTTATTTACTGCAAGCGGTGCAGGGCAAGAATGAAGCGCAATGTCTGATTCAGGTCAGTAGCCTGGCGGTGCAGGTTAAGCAATCCAGCGAACAACTGTTGGTGCGTGCAATGAACCGCGATTTGCAGCCGGTGGCTGGCACCAAAGTCAGTTACCGCGATGGCCGTGGCCGTTGGCAAACCTTGCCGGCCAGCACCAACGCTGCCGGCGAATTGAGTTTTAACAATCCGGATGGCGTGTTGGACGGTAAATTGCTGGTGCGGGTCGATGCGCCAGCTGCCAAACCTGGCGAAGCGGCGCGTACCGCGCTGACTGCTACCGATTTTCTGCCGACTCAAGCCAAGGACGACGCGGTATTCGTGATGACCGATCGGCCGATCTTCAAACCGGGCGAGACTTTTTATTACAAAGGCATCGTTCGCAATTTGCAGGACGGCCAGTTGCGGATTCCGGCCTTCCAATCCAAACAAACCGAGGTGTCGCTGATTCGCGCCGACGGCAATGCCACCGGCTTGCAAGGCCAGACCCAATTGACTGATTTCGGCTCGTTCTCGGGTAGTTTCGATCTGGATCCCAGCCAGACGCCGGGCCTGTATCGCTTGCTGGCCGAGATAGACCACAAAGCCTACGGCGGCGAGTTCCGGGTGCGCGATTACGTCAAACCGACGTTTTACCTGGAATGGCTGGACCGCAGCCCGGTGGTGCAGGCCGGCCAGCCGTTTAGTCTAAAATTCCGCGCCAAACGTTACAGCGGCGGTGTGCCGCAGAACGTCAAATTCGAAGTATTTCTGTATCGGAAAAAATTCGAAGCACCGCAATTTGTCACCGAAGCCGGCGCGGGTTTAGCCGCCGGCAACGATTATTTCGGGCAAGTTAAATCCGCCGCGCCGTTGACCCAACCGCAACGGCTGTACAGCTCGATAGAAGAACGTCAGGCCGTCGATGCCAGCAATCCTTGGGAAACCGCCGCCAAGCTGGACGAAAGCGGCGACGGCAGTTTCGAGTTTACCGTGCCGGCAGCCGACCAGGAAAAGCCGGATCAGGAATGGATTTATTCTTTGATGGTGCGCGCCCAGGACGCTACGGGCGGCAATGCGATTTTGACCGACAGCATCTACGCCACGCTATCAGAAGCGCAACCGGCAATACGCTTTAATAAAACCGTCGCGGCGGTCGGCGATCAGGATTTGCAATTGCTGCTGCAATCCAGCTATGCCGACGGCAAACCGGCCGCCAAGGCCGGCGGCGTGGTCGATGTGATGCTGGAACAACCGGGTAGCGGCAAGCGCAGCCTGGTGAAACTGGATTTTGCGACCGACGAGCGCGGTCAGCAAAAACTGACCATTCCGGCTTTGAAAGAATTTGGCCGACTCACCGCCGTGGCCCGTTTGGAAAGCCTGGATGGCCGGAACTTGAACCATCCGGCCAGCTCCCAACCCAGCACCTTGATCGTCGCCGGCAGCGGCGGCGAAGCGGTGGCCGACAATCCGGAACTGGAGTTGTACACGCCCACCACGATACTTAGCCCCGGCGAGCAAGCCAAGGTGTTTGCCTTGTTACCCAAGGCTTGGGGCAATAACGAGAGCGGTGCGATTTGGGAAACCGTGGCCGGCGCGAGATTGTTTGATAGCCGCAGCGCGCAAGCCCAAGGGCGCAGCCGCTGGTTCGAAGTCACCGCCAAGCCTGAATATGGCACCGGCTTTTACCACACCGTGACCGTGCCGGTGGCCGGTGGCAAGTACAAGGAACAGACGCTGGGCTTTAGAATCGTGCCCTGGGAAAAGCGTTTGCAGATCGCCATCGAGCCGGAAAAAGCCGAAACCGAGCCGCTGAAGCCCACCAAAATCAAGCTACAAGTCAAGCGCGCGGACGGCAGCCCGGCGGCGAACACCGAAATCGCGGTATCCATCGTCGATCGCGCCGTGTATGCGGTGCAAGCCGAATTCCGCCCCGGCATTTTCGATTTTTTCTATCCCTTGCAACGCAGCAATTTAGCGACCTTCTATTCCGAGGATCTGCAGGGCTACGGTTATGCCGATTTGCTGCGTAAACCCAATTTCTCGCTCAGCGCCTTAAAGAGCCAAAGCAAATTGGCAAAAAAAGCCATGCGCGATACCGCCGGCTGGTTTCCGCATGTTGTTACCGATGCCAAAGGCAATGCCACCATCGACGTAGACATGCCGGCTAACGTCACCGAATGGCTGGTCACTGCGGTAGCCAGCGACAAAGATGGCCGCATCGGCGAAACCACCGGCCAGTTCCGCAGTGTCACCGATGTGGCGGTGGATATGGTCGGCCCGCAATTCTTGCGGCAAGGCGACGAAGTGGATGTGGCGGTGAAACTGACCAATCACTTGGCCCAACCGGTAAAACTGGCCGGCAGCATCAGCTTACCGGACAGCTTGCCGTTACAAAGCGGCGAAACAGAACCGCAAGCTGAACTGGCGGCTAAAGCCGAGCAATTGTGGCCGTTACGCTTGAGCGCCAACGACTCGCAAGGTGCGCCGGCATTGAAGGTGGCGTTGACTGCGCCGGCTGGTGTGCGAGTCGGTGGTGTCGAGGAATTTGAGATTCCGTTAAAAGCCGCCGCGCTGCTGCAGGTTTACAGCAGTAGTCAGCAGGACAATCTGCTGCGTATCGATTTGCCCGCGCAATCCCAGCCTCGGCAAGTAACGGTGCGGGTCAATTCCGGCCTGCTCGGGGCCGCGCTGCAAGCGGCGTCCATGCTGGTGCAATATCCTTACGGTTGCACCGAGCAGCTGGCGCACAGCACCGTGCCGAATCTGGTGTTGCTGGATTTAATCGAGCGCGCCGGTCTGAAGCCCGAGCAATTAGGGCCATTGGAAAAGACTTTGCAACGCGCCAAGCAAAACGCTGCCTTGGGGGTACGAAAGCTGATTCAAAACCAAAAATCGGATGGCGGGTTTGCCCTGTGGCCCAGCGACAGCGAAGCCACCGTGCCGGTGACTTTGATTGTGCTGCAGGCCCTGAAATACGCCAACGACCTGCAATTGGAAGGCGTGAATAACGCCTATTTCAAAGGCATGGATTGGCTGAACAATCACGCCGAGGGCACTACGGGGGCGGATGGTTTTGTGTTGAGCGGCTTCGCGACAGTCGGATATGCCTACAACGCGCCCTGGCAACAGCAAGCCGATTTTGTCGAAAAACTGCTTGCCAATGTCCATGCCGACGCGGGTGATTTGATAGCCGCGCTGCGTATCGTCAAAGCTTACGAAAGTCAAAATTGGCACAGCTTTAATCAGCAGTTTAAAGACCGGCCGCAGTTGAAAAACGATCTGATCAAACGCTTGCAATTGGCGCTGGATGCGCTTGATCCGGCGGCTTATCAGCAACAGCGCGGCGAGTTGTATAACAGCTTGGGCTTTGGCTTCGGTGTACCCAGCTTGATTTCCGCTGGTATGGGCACGTTAAACGATGCCCAGGCCTTGCCGCCGGCATTGGAAGCCAAACTGAAGCGTTTTCTGTTGCAAACCCAGCAAAACGGCTACTGGCAATCGACATACGACACCGCGCAGGTGATTTTCAACAGCCGCGAATTGCTCAGTAAGGAAGCGGCGGCAGCGGCCAAGCAGAACGCCCGCAGCGTTTCGGTCAGCAGCAAGGACGGCTTTGCCTTGGGTTCCTTGCAACGTATACCCGGCGGCTACCTGGGCAACTTCAACCGGTTTGGCGATAGCCCGGACCTGAGCGAAATTCATCTCGCCGAGTTGAATGCCGATGAGATCGCCAGTGCCTCGGTTAGCATCGATGTGCCGTATCTAGCGGTTACCACTCGCGCCGCCGGTCTGGAGGTGCAACGCATCTTTCGCCGCATCACCGCTAAAGGCAATGAGTTGATCGACATGAGCCAGGCCTTGAAACCCGGCGATGTTGTGGTCAGCGAAGTGCGCGTCAAACGCAGCGCCGACGCCGGCCGGCCGGCTCCCGGCAGCGAATTTGTGGTGATCGAAGACGGCATCCCCAGCCTGGCGGAAGGTCAGGAAAACGATGAAACCTACCTGGCCGACGCCAAAATCCAGCCCAAAGACGACAGCTACTGGGCCAACATCAAGGAAACCCAACGCTACCCGGACCGCATCGTCCGCGTCGCCAAGCTACAAGCCGGTGGCGAATTGACCTTGTATCAGGTTTGGCGAGTCGCTAGAGCCGGCAGTGCGTCGATCCCCCCTGCTAGCGGGTTTGATATGTATAACGAAGCGGTGCAGGGGAATAGTTCGGCGGGGCGGGTGAGTGTCAGATAGGGGAAAGTTAGGCGATTCGCCTTATTTGTTTAAATCGTTTTCGGAAAAATTATGACTCTAAAAGGAATAGCCTCAGCTTTTGCCACAGTATTACTAATTGCCGGCATCGGCGTTGGCATAGGCATGCTACGGAGTTATTTTGGCTGGTCGAACAACACAGTTTCTTGGCTCTTTTTCGGTGCGGGTACGCTGGTTGCACTTGCCTTAACTTACAAGCTGAGGCATTTAGCGTTCATCAATGCAACCCCTATTGCCAAAGATAAACCGCTAAAACTGAAACCGCTACATTATGTCGGCCTGATAACCATAGCTGTTGGTATCACACTCTCTATGGCAAACATAACCGGTGTTTTCTTAATTTTTCCATTCGCCGATAAATTCATACTGGTCGGTGGAGTACTAATTTACATATTCACTCCTCCTGCAAATGGGCAATTATTTCAACAACGGGCTCAGCCGCTAAATGTACCTGCTACATTCAAAATTTTGGCTATCTTCGGTGCTGTTGTTTTGTTTCTGGCCATCATAGGCTGCATTATCGACATAGCTCTGAGCACGATACTGCCAAGTGAATTCGGTATGTCCATCGGTATCGGTTTCGGGGCGTTCCTAGCCTTAGGTTTGGTTATTCTGTCCGAAAAGACCCGAAAACGTATTGTTACGCATAACCAGCCAACAAAACCATTCCAGAAAATGCTGCAAATTACCTGGATTAGAATTCCCGTCAATTTGATGATCGGTGCATATATCGGCGTTGGCGGGTTCACATTGGGCATGTCTTACGTTTACACGCATTTATTCGGGATCGACGCAATCAGAGTCTTGAAAGTGTCCGGCTGGCATTACGGTAGTGCCAAGGCATGCGCGAAACCCGAAATAGAAGGCCGTCCGTTTTTGATTGGCGAAAAGGCACTTTGCGTGCCGAAAGACGCCAGATTGAGTATGCCAATTGGAACCGATTTGAATGTGGGGGGCCGCGAGTCCGCGTTAGGTTTTAACGTGGACAAGATTCTTTCTTACAAACCGGGAAGTGGCCCTACTCCTAATTCAAAGTCTTTAAACTGAATTAACCCGATAATTCGCAATTTTACGGTGCAATAGGCGTTAGCAGTCTTGCACCTTATGCGATATCAACTTGGAATATCAGGCTGGCCGGCGATAAATCAAGCAAAATCCCCGTAAAACCCCTAAGATCAAGCCATCCCGGCCAACTGTTATTCAACCGCCATGAAAAATCACCACAGATTGCTACTGAGTTTAGTACTGGGCGCTGGCGCCGGCTTGATATGCCATGGTTTTGCCGACAGCGAAGCATTGCAGATTTTCAACCGCTATTTGATGGAACCCGTCGGCCAAATCTTCTTGCGGCTGATTTTTATGATCGTGGTGCCGATGGTGATGAGCGGTTTGATGTTGGGTGTCTATCAACTCAGCAATCATCACGGTTTGGCGCGAGTGGCCAAGCGCACCTTGTTTTTTACCGTACTGGCCAGTTCGGCATCGGTGGCGGTGGGTATTTCGCTGGTCAATTTGGCGCAGCCGGGGGTGGGGCTGGATATTTCGCAGATGTTGGGCGATAACGCCGGCGTGCATAAAATTCAGCAAAACGTCGCCCAAGCCAAACCTGTGGTGCAATCCTTGCTGGAGATCATCCCGAAAAATCCGTTCGCCAGCGCCACCCAGGCACTGGAAGGCGAGATGCTGTCCTTGATGTTTTTCTCGCTGGCTTTCGGCGCGGCGCTGGCTGCGACCAACGGCGACAAGCCGTCGCGCTGGATCGAGCTACTGGAAGAAACCTACGCCGCCTGCCTGCTGGTGGTCGATACCGCGATGAAGCTGGCGCCGATTGCGGTGTTTGCGCTGGTGTTCCAATCGACGTTCAAATTCGGCCATCATATTTTGTTTTCCTTGGGTTTTTACGTGCTGGTGGTGGTGACCGGGCTGATGGTGCAGCAAGCAGTGGTGTACAGCATGCTGCTGCGCTTTTTTACTCGGATCAAGCCACTGAGTTTTTTCCGGCAGTGCCGGGATGTGTATCTTTACGCCTTTGCCACTGCATCCTCCAATGCTACCCTACCGCGCTCGCTGGAACTGGCGGAACAGGATTTAAAGCTGCGGCCGGAAGTCGCGCGCTTTGTGTTGACGATAGGCTCCACCGCCAATCAGAACGGTACAGCGTTGTTCGAAGGCATCACGGTGTTATTTCTGGCCCAGGTATATGGCGTGGATTTGTCGCTGGCGCAGCAGGTGCAGGTGGTATTGATGTCTATCCTGGCCGGCATCGGCACCGCTGGCGTACCGGGCGGCTCCTTGCCCTTGATCATGATTTTGACCCAACAGGTCGGGATTCCACCCGAAGGCATGGGTTTGATTTTGGGCGTGGACCGCTTCCTGGATATGTGCCGCACCACCTTAAATGTTAGTGGGGATTTGGTCATCGCTGCCTTGGTCGATCAGCCGGAACCGGAAGGCACGTAGACAGGGTTAAGCCACGACTGCCCATAAAGACTTTAATATCTCTAAAAAGGCAGTACTCTCTCCTTCGCGGGTATGACGAACCCTGAAAATTTAAGGGCCGAGTTAATAAGTAATCTTAGAAATTCACTTTTGCAATTTGCGGTGGGGTTTTTGCACGCTTCATACGTCTTACATCATGACGGCAAGGTTTGCCGGATGAATTGGACATAATGGAGCTAATATGAAAATCCGCCCCTTTTGGGTCTTGGTGCACCGTTACGCCGGCTTGGCGATGACAGTGTTTTTGATCATTGTTGGCTTGACCGGCAGTCTGTTGGCGTTTTACAGCGAATTGGAACATCTGATCAGTCCGCAGCTTTCAGCTCCCGCCTCGGCTATGCCGCGTTTAAGCCCGCCCTTGTTGCAAGCCCAGGCGGAGCGCCTGGTGCCACAGGGGAAGATCAATTCGGTCTGGTTGGAACACGATGCAGCGCATGTTGATGTGGCGCCGCGCACCGATCCTGCGACCGGTCAGCCTTACGAACTCGGCTTCACCCAGTTGATCCTCAACCCCTATACCGGCGAGGAACTGGGCCGGCGCAATTGGGGCGCGATTTCCGAAGGCTGGATCAACCTGATGCCCTTTGTCTACAAGTTGCATTATGCGCTGGCGCTGGATGAAATCGGCGGCTGGATTTTAGGCATCACCGCGCTGGTGTGGACGCTGGATTGCTTTGTAGGGTTTTATCTAACCCTGCCGATAAGCAAAAGATCCAAAGTTTCGGCGATGCGTGGCGAACAACGCTCGTTCTGGCGTCGCTGGGCGCCGGCCTGGCTCGTCAAGTGGCACGGTTCCAGTTTTCGGGTAAATTTCGATCTGCATCGGGCCGGGGGCTTGTGGCTGTGGGCAATGTTGTTGGTGTTTGCCTGGTCCAGTGTGTTTATGAATCTGTCCGATACGGTTTATGCGCCGGTCACACGGGCGGTATTCACCGACTATCACGAACCCTGGATCGATTTTCCCGATCTGGATAAACCCTTGAAACATCCGCCCATCGCCTGGTCCGATGCTTACCGTATTGCTGCAAACATGATGGAACAGGCATCCAGTCAACAAGGCTTTGTGATCGAAGCCCAGCAGGGTTTTCGTTACAATCCGGCCAAGGGTTTTTATGTGTATACCGTGCGCAGCAGCTTGGATGTCGAGGACAAGCACGGCAGTACCCGCTTGGTAATCGATGCCACGACCGGCGCGCAAAAATTACTGATACTACCCACCGGTCAGTATGCCGGCAACACCGTCAGCAGTTGGCTGGCAGCCTTGCACATGGCCGATGTGTTTGGCATGCCTTACCGGATATTTGTTTGCCTACTGGGATTGGCAATTGTGATGCTATCGGTGACTGGGGTCGTTATCTGGCAGAAAAAACGTCGGGCCAGACTGCAAAAAGCGGTTTTGCGGGAAGAGGTTTAAGACGCCGATTGCAAGGCTTCTTGCTGTTTTTGCTGTAAGAAACTCAGGACGTCTTCGTTGTCGACACGCTCGTAAATGTCTTCGACGGCGATGCTGATGCCTAAAGATGCAAAGCTAATCCGGTCGCCCAGGTAATAGTAAAACGATTGCCAGTTGTGCGCTCGGCTAAACAGTTGAATTTCGCCTTTGTCCTGTTCTATCAGAACATATTCTTGCAGGCTTGGGATATTTTGGCAGCGCAGGCGCTTGGCGGTTTGATCGAACTTGCGGGTGGTTTTGGACAGCACCTCAATGATGATGGTCGGCGCGATTTTATAATAAGGGTCTACGTTATCCTCATTGCAAACCACCATCACGTCGGGATAGAAAAAATCGTCAGCCACGCGCAGTTTCATGTCGGATATCAGCGTTCTACATGGCGTGCCTTTTAGCTGTTGTTTTAGTTCGCACGCAATATTGCCAGCTATCAAATTATGATTGGAGCTGACATCAGGCATTCGATGAGGTTTCCCGTCTATTAGTTGGTGCTTGATGTCGGCCAGTAATTCGCTCCGAAGATATGCTTCAGGGCTAATGCGGTGCTGGGGAAATACCATAGCTGAACTCAAGGGGAAATCGGGTTGAAAGTACTGGCGCAACATAGTCGATTGCCGGCATGCCCGTCAAGCATCTACGCCGCCGACTGGTAATAACGCACTTGCAGCCATTAGCTTGGCCCTGTATCGTTGCGACAACCCTACTGTTGCTTGTTGACTCTCCATGTCCGATTCCGCCCCAAACAAACTGATCCTGGTCGACGGCTCGTCGTTTCTGTTTCGCGCCTTCCATGCGGTACCGCCATTGACCAATGCGCAGGGCGAGCCGACTAACGCCGTTTATGGCGTGTCCAATATGTTGCGCAAACTGATCAACGACTACAACACGCCCTATATCACCGTGGTGTTCGATGCGCCGGGCAAGACCTTCCGTCACGATTTGTATGATCAATACAAAGCCCATCGGCCGCCGATGCCGGATGATCTGCGCGTGCAAATTGCCCCCTTGCACGATTTGATTCGCTCGCTGGGCTTGCCGCTAATTATCGAGCACGGCGTGGAAGCCGACGATGTGCTGGGCAGCCTGGCGCAGAACGCCGCGCGCCAAGGCTTTGAAGTGATTATTTCCACCGGCGATAAGGACATGGCGCAATTGGTGAACGAGCAAATTACGCTGGAAAACACCATGACCAACACCCGCATGGATATTCAGGGTGTACAGGAGAAGTTCGGCGTGATGCCGGAGCAAATTATCGATTATCTGGCGCTGATGGGCGACGCGGTGGACAATATCCCCGGCGTGCCGAAAGTCGGTCCTAAAACCGCCGCCAAATGGTTGCAGGAATACGGCACGCTGGACAACCTGATCGCCCGCGCCGACGAGATCAAAGGCAAGATCGGCGACAATTTGCGGGAGGCCTTGGGCCAGTTGCCGCTGTCGCGCGAACTGACTACCATCAAATGCGATGTGGCCTTGCATTACAGCTTGGACGATTTAAAACGCACGGAGCCGGACATGGCCGCGCTGAAAAATCAATTGGGGCATTTGGGCTTTAGCAGTTGGCTGAAAACCTTGAACGGCGATATCGCGCCTGCCACAGCTCCCGCGCCGACAACTATCGCTACCCAAACACCGGTCGAATTAGTAAAACCGGCAGCGCCTACCAAGGATTACCAAACCATCCTCACCCAAACCGATTTCGCTGCCTGGCTGGATAAACTCAAGCAAGCCGAGCTGTTCGCCTTCGACACCGAAACCACCAGTCTGAATTACAGTGATGCGCAAATCGTCGGAGTGTCGTTTGCGGTAGACGCCGGCCAGGCCGCTTATCTGCCGGTGGCGCACGATTATCCCGATGCGCCGGCCCAGCTCGATCGGCAAACCGTATTGGATGCCTTGAAACCCTTGCTGGAAGACCCGCAAAAAGCCAAGCTGGGGCAAAACCTGAAATACGATAGCCATGTGTTGGTCAATCACGGCATCGCGCTACGCGGCATCCAGCACGACACGATGCTGGAGTCTTACGTGTTGAACAGCACCGCGACTAAACACAATATGGACGATCTGGCCAAGCATTACCTGGGCGTGGACACCATTCATTTCGAAGACGTGGCCGGCAAGGGTGCGAAGCAGATCGGCTTTGCGGAAGTCGCTATCGAGCAGGCCAGCGAATACGCCGCCGAGGATGCCGACATCACCCTGCGCCTGCATCAAACCCTGTCCGCGCAATTACAACAGCACCCCAGTTTATGGGCTTTGTATAACGAGATCGAAGTGCCGCTGATCAGCGTGTTGGCGCGGATCGAGGAAAATGGCGTGTTGATCGACAGCGCGATGTTGGCGCAGCAAAGCCTGGAGTTGGCGAACCGGATGATAGGCATCGAACAGCAAGCCCACGATCTGGCCGGCTCGGCATTCAACCTCGGTTCGCCCAAGCAGATTCAGGAAATCTTGTACGACCGTTTAAATTTGCCGGTGCTGAAGAAAACCCCAAAAGGCCAGCCTTCCACCGACGAATCGGTGTTGCAAGAGTTGGCGGTGGATTATGCCTTGCCCCGCTTGATTTTGGATTTTCGCGGCATGAGCAAGCTCAAATCCACCTACACCGACAAACTGCCGCAGCAGGTCAACAACCGCACCGGTCGGGTGCATACGTCTTATCATCAGGCCGTAGCCGCGACCGGGCGCTTGTCCTCGTCCGACCCCAATCTGCAAAACATCCCGATCCGTAGCGAAGAGGGCCGCAAGATTCGGCAGGCCTTTATCGCCCCGCCCGGCTATAAAATCGTCGCCGCCGACTATTCGCAAATCGAGCTGCGGATCATGGCGCATCTATCCGGCGACGCCGGCCTGCTGGCGGCGTTTTCGCAAGGCGTGGATGTGCATAGAGCCACGGCGGCGGAAGTATTCGAAGTGGAGCTGGAGCAAGTCACCCATGATTTGCGCCGTTCCGCCAAGGCCATCAATTTTGGTCTGATCTACGGCATGTCGGCGTTCGGATTAGCGCAGCAATTGGGCTTGCCGCGCAATCAGGCTCAGGCTTATATCGATCTATACTTCAGCCGTTACCCCGGGGTGAAACAGTATATGGACAACACCCGCGAATTGGCCAAGCAGCAAGGTTATGTCGAAACCATCTTCGGCCGCCGCCTGTATTTGCCGGAAATCAACTCGCGTAACGCCGCGATGCGCCAGTACGCCGAACGTACTGCCATCAATGCGCCGATGCAAGGCACCGCCGCCGACATCATCAAACGGGCGATGCTGGCTTGCGATGCCTGGATCGGCGCGGATAATCCGGATGTGAAAATGATCATGCAGGTACATGACGAACTGGTGTTCGAGGTAGCGGAAACACGCTTGGCGGAACATATGGAAACCATCCGTGGCATCATGTCAGCCGCCGCAGAGCTGCATGTACCCTTGCTGGTTGAAGTCGGCAGCGGTGAGAATTGGGACGAAGCGCATTGATCGTAGCCGAGGCTGGTAGGCCATGAAATTCAAGTTCTGGGGAGTGCGCGGCTCAATCGCCACGCCGGGGCCGAGCACGGTCAAATACGGCGGCAACACCACTTGTATCGAAGTCACCAGCAGTGCCGGCGATTTAATTATTCTGGATGCCGGCACCGGTATCCACGCGCTGGCGCAACGCTTGCCCCAACAAGCGCTGACCGCGCACATTCTGATTAGCCACACCCACTGGGACCATATTCAAGGCTTGCCGTTTTTCCTGCCGATGTTCAAGGCCGGCAATATCATCAACATCTACGGCGGCCTGGAGCCTTTGACCCATCAAGGCATAGAGCGGGCGATGCATGTGCAACTGCAGCACAGCTATTTCCCGATCAGCGAAGCGCAGTTAAAAGCCGAGGTGCGCTATTTCACGTTGAAAGCCGGCGCGCCGATTACCGTGGGCAGCGTGCGGGTGACGCCGACCGTGCTGAATCACCCGGTTTACAACTTTGGTTATCGCCTCGACGACAGCGACGGCAGCTCCTTGTTTTTTACCGGCGATTACGAACCTCAACTCAATCCTTATCAGCCGGATCATCCAGGCTACCCGGCCATGCAGGAACTGATCGAGCAAAAACACGAGGAAGTGATTGCGGCCATGGCCGGCGTCGATGCGTTGATTATGGACAGCTCCTACACCGACGCCGAATACGCCAACAGGCATGGCTGGGGGCACGGCACGTATCGTTCGGCGATGAATTTCGCGGCGCAGGCGGGCGCTAAAAGATTGTTTTTGACGCATCATGAGCCGACGCGGAGTGATGCTGATTTGGAGGCGATTTTTGAATCGCTTTTGCAGGTAGGCGGGAGTGAGGTTTTGGTTTGTTTGGCTCGGGAGGGGGAGGAGTTTGAGTTGTTGCTTGTCTCAGGTCAGTCCGAATAAGTTAGTGATCCCCGCCATCAAAAATGGACATCTCAAGAAGCGAGGGATTGATAAAATTGGGCTTCAAATTCGATTGAGAAGTGGCCCCATCTATT
>LUUF01000031.1 GCA_001644045.1 Methylomonas methanica
AGCTGACATAGTTAAGGCTGTTGCGTACCAAATGGACGATGCACAGTTGAACAGCCCCGAAGATCTGATCGGCGCCAATGGCTTGCTGAAACAGTTAACCAAGGCGATCATCGAACGCGCCCTGGAAGCGGAAATGACCGCGCATCTGGGACACGCCAAGCACGCACCGGTCATGCGTGCCGACGGCAATGCCCGTAATGGCAAGAGCCGAAAGACCTTGAAAGGCGACTTCGGTGATTTGCCGATCGATATTCCCCGCGACCGCCTGGGTGAGTTTGAGCCTCAGTTAATTCCCAAGCACCAACGGCGCTGGACCGGCTTTGACGATAAGATCATTTCGTTATATGCCCGAGGACTGACGGTGCGGGAGATTCAGGCGCATTTGGCGGAACTGTACGGCACCGAGGTATCGCCCAGCTTGATTTCCGCCGTGACCGACGCAGTGCTCGAAGACGTCGCCCTCTGGCAAGCCAGACCGCTGGACTCGGTGTATCCCATCGTCTACCTGGATTGCCTGCATACCAAAGTGCGGGACAGTGGCTGCGTGCAGGTCAAAGCCGTTTATCTGGCGATTGGCATTAACCTGGCCGGCGAAAAAGAGGTGCTGGGACTATGGATTGCGCAAAGCGAAGGCGCCAAATTTTGGTTGCAAGTGGTCACCGAACTCAAAAACCGGGGCGTGAACGACATCTTTATCGCCTGCGTCGACGGCCTGAAGGGGTTTCCCGAAGCCATTGAAACGGTCTATCCGCAAACGGCTGTTCAACTGTGCATCGTCCATTTGGTACGCAACAGCCTTAACTATGTCAGCTACAAATTGCGCCAGCAAGTCGCCGACGATCTCAAGCGGATTTATCAGGCGGCCACCGCCCAAGACGCCGAACGACAACTGCGCGAATTCGAGTCGCGCTGGCAGGACGCCTATCCCACGATTGCGCCCCTCTGGCGACGCCACTGGGCGAACGTGATTCCGTTCTTTGAATACCCGCCGGCGATTCGTAAAATCATCTACACCACTAATACCATCGAATCGGTCAACCGCAGCTTGCGTAAAATTATCAAAAATCGCTCGATATTCCCCAGCGACGAGGCCTTGTCCAAATTGCTTTATCTCGCCCCGCGAAATATCAGCCAAAAATGGACCTTGCCCGTGGCTGACTGGAAAGCCGCTTTGAACCGGTTTACTATTCTGTTCGCAGAACGTATGCCTAACCCGTAATTTAAATCCCATTTACA
>LUUF01000032.1 GCA_001644045.1 Methylomonas methanica
ACAAGCCGAAAACGCGACATAAAAGCTGGAAAAATCCTCTGAAAACGTCACCAAATTCGCGATTTAATAGCATTAACAGCATGTTTTTGGAGATCCAATGGTGAAACAGTTATTCAAAGCGCGCAGTGCCGACATTATTATTTCCGCTCCCAAGGGGTTTGGGGCGCGGATGATGGCGGCTCGTGAACTTTGCGGCCTTAGCCAGCTTGAGGCTTATCCGTTGTTCGGCTATCAAAATTCTTCCCGGCTGGCAAAAATCGAATTAGGCGTCGATGTAGAACGCGTGTCGGTGCCGTTTGTCGGAGCGGCGTCGCGAGCGTACGATGTAAGCGTGGAATTTCTACTGAGCCTATCAGACCACCCAAGTAGAAACCCCGCCGAAGTGACCGAAAGCCGAGTGCAAAAAATTCTCACCGATCTGATGGCCGGCGAAGAAGAGCGAATCCGCAGTATTGCAGTCGCCCTAGACAAAATTGCCGCGCAAGTCGAGCGAAATGAGACCAGAACGAAAGAACTACTGGACGCCATCAACCGCTTTCGTGAGCTAAACCCCGAATTTGAAGACATGCCCGGCGGCGCCAAGCTGGATCGCCTGATTTTTGAATCAAGGCAAGATGCTAAGCGCGGCACTGAAGAGCTGGCCGGCTTGCGTAAATCACTTAAACAAATCAGCTGATATGACAACTGAGACACCCAAAAAAAGCGGCCGGCCAAAGGTTGACTGGCACGAGCGGGCCAAACAAGCTTACAACTATGCCCTGTTGGGCGCCGACGACACGCAAATCGCCAAACTCATCGGTATTTCGGAATCGACGCTGGAGAATGCCAAGCAAGAAAAGCCAGGATTCGCAAAAGCCATAAAATCCGGGAGAATCCAAGCGGCTGCCGAAGTGGCGGCCAGCCTTTACCGGCGCTGTTCCGGTTTTCAAGAAACAGAGGTGACCACACGCGAGATTAAGAGCCCAACCGGCGAAATCATTTCCGTCGAAACAGTAACAATTGCGCGTGAAGTGCCGCCCGACACCGACGCCTGCGTTTTTTGGCTTACAAATCGCCGGCCAGATTTGTGGCGGAACACAGTGGAAGTTGAGCACACCGGCAAGGCTTATCAGCCGGATGATGAAGAATCTAAGAAGGAGGCCGCAGCATGTTAGAGCCTGTGAAGGTCGGAATTGGTGAGTACCTATCAGGATTCTATGCGTCTCTGGTGTCAACCACCAAGCCGATGGACGAATACATTCAACGCGGCGTCGCCAGAAGCATTGCTTGGGCGCCGTCGCGTATGGTGGATTCAGCCGAAGAAATGTTGGCCGCTTGGCAGCGTAACGATACCGACAGCGCGCCGACCAGGCCGCCAAAGCTTCCGGTTATTCTGGTGGGTATGGATCAGAGCTACACGCCGACCGCGCGCGAATATGGTGCGCAAATCGCCAATTCAGAAAAAGTAATCATGCCGAACGATCCCAAGCAGCGCCTATTCGGCTTGCGGACGGTGTTCGGTGACATTCGGGTGCAGATGGTAGTTGCAGCCGCCGATGAGCCAACAGCTCGGTCGATTGCTGCCCAGCTTATGCTTTACATGGAAGCGGTACCCAATCGCCGCGTTGGATACACAACCAGTTTTGCCGGCGTATCACAATACTGGGTGGCGATGATCGAGTCTACCGACGTGCCAGCGGCGGCGATTCATACCGGCGTTAAAAATATCGTCATGCTGGCTGTGGATATTACTTTAAAGGCTCAAATCCCCATCTACGACGCGCCGAAGGTGGGCGAGCCAAACGACGGCAAAGGCGTTCCCGGCACCGACGATCC
>LUUF01000033.1 GCA_001644045.1 Methylomonas methanica
GCCTATCTGACCCATACGGTGAGCCTCTCCGGCGGCCATTTCTCGGCCGGTCTGGGCACGGTGGAGCTGACGGTGGCGTTGCATTATGTGTTCGATACGCCGGCGGATCAGTTGGTCTGGGATGTGGGCCACCAGGCCTATCCGCATAAGATTTTGACCGGCCGTAAGGACCGGATGCCGACCATTCGCACCTTGGGCGGGGTGTCGGCGTTTCCGTGCCGGACCGAAAGCGAGTACGACGCCTTTGGCGTGGGTCATTCTTCGACGTCAATCAGTGCCGCTTTAGGGATGGCGATCGCCTCGCAGTTGCGCGGTGAAGATAAGAAGATGGTGGCCATCATCGGCGACGGTTCGATTACCGGCGGCATGGCTTATGAGGCGATGAATCATGCCGGCGATGTGAATGCCAATCTGTTGGTGATTTTGAACGATAACGATATGTCGATTTCGCCGCCGGTCGGGGCGATGAACAATTATCTGACCAAGGTATTGTCGAGCAAGTTTTATTCGTCGGTGCGGGAAGAAAGTAAGAAAGCCTTGGCCAGTATGCCGTCGGTCTGGGAACTGGCGCGCAAGACCGAAGAGCATGTGAAAGGCATGATCGTGCCGGGTACCTTGTTCGAGGAGTTGGGCTTTAATTATTTCGGGCCGATCGACGGTCACGATGTGGAGATGTTGGTGTCCACGCTGGAGAACCTGAAGGATTTGACCGGTCCGGTGTTTTTGCATGTGGTCACCAAGAAAGGCAAGGGTTACGCGCCGGCGGAGAAAGATCCGTTGGCCTATCACGGCGTACCGGCCTTCGATCCGAGCAAGGATTATTTGCCTAAAGCCGCGCCCTCGCCGCATCCGACTTATACGGAAGTGTTCGGTACCTGGTTGTGCGATATGGCCAAGCAGGATGAGCGTCTGTTGGGGATTACCCCGGCGATGCGTGAAGGTTCGGGCTTAGTAGCCTTTTCGCAGCAGTTTCCGAAGCGCTATTTCGATGTGGCCATTGCCGAGCAACATGCGGTGACGCTGGCGGCCGGTCAGGCTTGCCAAGGCGCAAAGCCGGTAGTGGCGATTTATTCGACCTTTTTGCAACGGGCTTATGATCAATTGATTCACGACGTGGCTTTGCAGAATCTGGATGTGCTGTTTGCACTGGATCGAGCGGGCTTGGTGGGACCGGACGGTCCGACCCATGCGGGAGCTTTTGATTACAGTTATATGCGCTGTATCCCGAACATGCTGATCATGGCCCCGGCCGACGAGAACGAGTGCCGGCAGATGCTGACCACCGGTTTCAAACACAACGGTCCGGCCTCGGTGCGTTATCCGCGCGGCAAGGGTCCGGGGGCGACGGTCGACAAGGCCTTGACCGAACTGGCCATCGGCAAGGGCGAAATCAGGCATCAAGGTAGCCGGATTGCGATTCTGGCCTGGGGCAGCATGGTGACACCCGCGGTGGAAGCTGGCAAACAACTCGGCGCGACGGTGGTGAATATGCGTTTTGTTAAACCGCTGGATGAGACGTTGATTTTAGACATGGCGAAAAGCCACGACGTGATCGTCACGGTCGAAGAGAACGTGATTGCCGGCGG
>LUUF01000062.1 GCA_001644045.1 Methylomonas methanica
CATCCTCGCCGTTGAGGGCACTTCTTACTGTAATACCTTCACTTTCTAGGGACCTCTTAACTATTTTCTGAACCACCTTGTCGTCGTCAACGATAAGTATGTCCACGTTGCTACTCATTCATGCCACCAACAGTCATATGTAATATGTATTTAATTAGCTTATGGTTCACGCGAAAAACAAACGTGGCCTCATCTGTTTGAACAGAAAATTCGGATGTTAAAATGAAATCTCCGCCGTTGGTCAGGCGGTCTGAACAGACAACACTCCGATTATGCAAGCTTTACTTTTCGCCTACATTTTGAATGGCAGTTTATTTGCCTTTTCTTGTCTTTCCAAATTAATCTTCATTGGCAGCTTGGGGTCGGTATTGCCAGTTCGCCACTTCCAAAAGCCGACACTCACTACTGGCGCAATCGTATCCGAATCAATGGCCAAGTTTGTATTGGAATATGCATTTCAAGCATATCCCAAATGCAAAATTTGCCGAGAATGATGATATTGCAGACTTAACCCACGACCCTTAGCTGCCTAGTGCTGATCAATGTGGACTGCAAGTGGGTCGATTGGCCATAGAGAACGATACTAGGCACCCAAGCTCGTCCCGATGCTCGCAATTATCAGGTGTTAAGGTCTTGAAAGTCGGCATCACATCTTTGATGCCGTCTTAATGGGATATTTGCAGTTACTAAAATCTTTTGATCGGTTTAAGCGCAGCTATTTTTTTCTTCTGTCTGGGCTTACTGCGCCTTAAAGCTTCATTACTTTTATCGACTTTGTTAGCCTCTGACTTTTTCGAAGTTTGCTCACTTTTGTCTTCATTTGGCTTCGCACTCAGCGCAGAGTCCGCAGTCGATGAGTTGTCAAAAACTTTCATGCTTACGTGATAGCGGATTTCTTCGCCATATTGGGCTGCCGGTATTTTTGCTCGCGATGAATTTCGCCCTGTTTCTTTACAGATCAATATTTTATGCATTTTTAAGTCTTTCCAGAATCGCTTAGGTCCATTTGAAAATAGCGGTCGATCATGTTCGGGTAGCAACGCAATCAATTCGTCGATGTCGATATTCCCACAGATAAAAATATCTCGCTGTTTCGGGCGCCGCCAGCCAACCCACAATCCGTTTCGTTTATTGCTTTGCCAACCAACTTTAGCTGGGTCAACACCAGTCGGCTGCATGCCGGAGACGGCATCCGTGACATGAGCCCGGCCTTCCTTCATAGCTTTTCTTAACCCTTTGATAAACAAAACCCCGATGTCAGTCGAGTAAATTTTCGTTTGCTTGGTCATTAGCGCACCGAAATCACTATTGACTTGTTTTTTATAATACGCGGACTCAGCGTGTGTAATAACCTCTGTGCTTTCTGCAAATTTGCGGAAGAAAGTCCATGCAACACCAAATGACGCCATATGGCTAGCATCGCGGTCTGAAAGATTATATTGTCTCTTATTAACCTCGGTCTGCCGCTTAAACCATTTTTCTGCACGGCTTTTATTTTTTTCAAAGTCCCCAAGAAGATATTGAATAAATGCGATTAGTGCCTGAGCAAAGATGCCTTGATTCGCCAAGTTTTGGGCTTTAGACAAGGTGTCGGTGTCAATATCGCCCAACTTAACCGGAAAATAAACTCCGCGCTGATGTAGCGACTCATTGACATTTCGCGGCGGATGCTCGCCCGTAGAGACTACCAAGCAATTTAATTGAAGATCTGAGTCAAGAGCATGCCCATGATTATTAGCACGTTCACGTGGCGAACGATTGGCTACACTCCGTAAAAATTGCTCAGCTTTAACAGTAAATTCGTTTCTGCGATTCGAAACATCAGGGTAAACGAAGTCATCCACACAGAGCACGCCATTGCGAGATTTTATGGCAAAACTTTCCAAAGCCGCAGAAGTAGACTCCCAGCTGAGCAAAGATTTATTTATGTCCCACGACCCAAAAAATGACTGAACAATTTTCACAGTGCTGGTTTTAAATGTATGTTTCGGGCCGACTAAAAAAACATATTCTTCAACTGGTAACCATACTGACACGACAGCTCGAATTGCGGCTGTAGAAAGCAATAGTCCTAAACAAGGATTAGTTTTAGAAAAATCCAGCAAATTAAATACAGCTTTGATGGCTTCCGTTGTCTGGTCGGTAGAAGCAAATGTTTCAGGTAGATGATAAAATTGCATGCGTTTAGGTAAAGTACAAGAAACAGTATTGACTATTCCTTCACTGGTAACCGCGCCGTTTTCAAACAAAAAACAGTATTCATCTGACTTGGTTTTCTGAAACCCGGTTTGCAAATACGATGTATGAGTTGATTCAGCATTTTTACTATATTTAGATATAGCACATTGTATGTGTTTTAATACTTTGCTTTTAGGCTGATCAAGATCATTTAATTCAGCTTTTCTGCCCCAGTATTTACTAAACCATTTTCCTTGCTCAAATTCATTAGAGGTTATATCAATTAAGCCCAATGGCTCTCCTTTTTTTGTTTGACCTTTGATTTTATAACGCACCTGTGTATTTCCATTGTCAAGAAGGCGCTCCTCCTCTTCCAAAATTTCCGCAACAAAATTACATAGAAGTTTTTTCTCGTTTTGCTTTTCTCTATCGATGACAAAGAAGCAGTTGTTTTCCTTTTTGTATCTATATCGCTCATTCATAAATTTCTCCTTGTAAAAAATGTGTGTGAAGTGCGAATGCGTTTCACAGAGCTTCTTTACAGTTTTTTGTTTGTATGCATTTTAACGACAAAATAGCGTATGACTTGTCGCAGCGGGAAAACGAAAAAGTAACAAATTAACTTTGACATAATCGGCCCAATCAATATTTTTTGGTAAAAACCAAACCTTATCGAGTTTGCATTTCTGTACGGTATGTACGATTTTGACGAACAATTCATGTCCGATAAGTAATGCAAGCTTAGCAGATAATCAGCCAAATGAAGCTGCGTAATGTCTTTTTTTAGCAGGCTTTCATTCAAGTGAATCTAGTCGCTGTTTAAACAAAGTTAGGCTGCATGTGCATGTGCATGTGCATGAGAGGGGAAAGTAAAATAAAATTTAAGATAGTCTTCGTCAAAATCGTACATTTAATTCAGATGTTTAATAGCTTAAAAGCCCGTATGGATCACATTGTTAAATTAGTCTGGTGTTAACAGGTGTATACACATTATTGATTGTGGAGTGAAGATTTGGATTAGGCTGAATATAAATATATTTAATACAAAATGTGCCTTGAGCAATTTCAATAAATGGAATAGTAGAACACTCATCATTAACGGTATAGAGCCAACAAATATGCAGTAGTACGATTATTTATAGATTGAGTTTTAGCTGCTTCAATACAAAAATCCAGAAATCAAAAACTGTAATGGGTCTTCGTACAATAACTTATATAGAGACCGAAATGATATATTATTTAGGCATCACTATTCCATTCAAAATCGATGGAAATTATACAGTGGATACTAAGTAATAAAACAGAAATGTAAAGTTAGCAATATAAACTATTACCCACATTTGCACTCGAAACCTCTAGTGCCTCCACCGGATGAATGTTGCTGAAAGAAGGCATCCAAACTTTTACTAACGCTATGGTCGCCAATTGGCGAATTTTGATCTTCGGGCTCAATATCAAATCGAGCCAACTCGGAACATTAAACCTATTCTGACTTGTAGCAGATTGAAAACATATCGTACTTACTCGGACGAACCCAACCGATGATAGAACTAGTTTTTTCATTACCGCTAATTCGCAACCTATCTTAATAAGTGTTGCATATCAATTATTCAACTGATAGTGCCATGTTAGTAATGTCTGATCAAAAATATGCTTATCTCTAGTCAGTTTTCTTCAAATAAATAACTGTAAAGGAGTGGTAGCTGCTAAACACTAACAGCTATTTTAAAGATTAGAGTCAAATACTGTAAATATGGTCCGATTGAATTTAGCTGAAGAGATTTATAAATTCAGTCGCTACGTTCAGATAGATCATGCTTGCTTAACATGACATAGACAACATTAACTAATTTATTAACGGGGATTTACAAATGAAAAGAAAATTAACATTAGATGAAATATGGGAAGAAATAGTCAGCAATGGGCACAAACCAAGGCCATTAAAATATATCATAAATGAAATTTTCGATAAAGTTATTGAGCAGCATCCCAACAGCACTGTTACTGCAATTGCTGAGGATTTAGTTGACGGCGAAGCACGTTTCAAATTGCTTGACAAAAATATGAGCTGTTATGGCTTGAGTGCCGTTTACGATAGTTATACTAAGAAAAAGATGGGGATTTTTCCAAAGCTGGTAAATCCTTACGAAGCAAATTCAAAAATAACTAAAGCTTATATCTTATGTCGATTTGTTGGATTGTTCGGAGAGCCACCTTATACAGAGGGTAAAAAGAACTCACCTAAGAAAAATGCTAATAAGAAAAGGCACGTTCATTGTCCTAAATGCGGCCATCAGATCAAATAAAAATACTTTTAAGTAATTTTCTTCGACCTCTGCGATGGCTGTGTGCAGCCATCAATTCAATTGGAAAGACAAGAGAGCTATTCTTAGTCAACGCTTTCCAAAAAAACCTTCTTGTCAATCGCCACGTCATATGTCGCGAATGCTGGCGAGTGTAATCTTCTCGGTTTTATGGAGATCGTATACGCCGTTTCTGTGTCCTTGCGGACTATCATTAAGTAGCAGGTCTTTCACTGAACGAGCTGTGTAATTCTTCGGCGCCAGCGCTAGCAATCTCGGCGGTAGCGTCACAGTGTACATGGTACTGGACATGATGGGGGCTGTGCAAAAACCACTACCCGAGTAATCAAAACTGTAAAGAACAATAGGAGCCTAGCTCTTAGATGTGCCCGGCTAAAGAAATGTCTTAATCCTAAACAGGAAGATTACTCATGCAAATACAACTGACTAAAGAACAAAAAATCATCCTCAGGCACAACCATGGCGTGGGCTTTATCACTGCCGGTGCAGGAACAGGGAAAACCACCACTTTGCTAGAATATGTCATGCAGCATATCTTGAATGAAGGCGCCGATCCTGAGGACTTTCTGATCCTGAGTTTCAGCAATGCGGCAGGCGAAGAATTTAATGATCGCTTACTGTTAAACAAAAACAAACACGGCGGCGCATTAAAACGGTTAGACCAAGTAGACGTCATGACCTACGATGCCTTTGGTAAAAAGATCATTCAGGAACACTATGCGGAATTTGGCTTTCGTAATGTGCCGGTCGTCGTTACCAATACTAAGCGTTTGCGAAAATGCGCTGCCAAAATAGCCCAAAAACAGGGCGCCGAAAAAAAGGCATTAACAAAGGATGTCACCAGAACATACCATGGGTTGACCATGGACAATGACAACCCTCTGGTCGATAAGGTGCTGAAGGTCTTCGCCAAAGTTAAGCAACGCCGTAATTTGCTGGACTTTAAAGACATGATGTCTTTGTTACAAGGGGATAAGGTGGCATACATCACCCGTGCTGCCAAACATTACCGCTATTTACTGGTCGATGAACTTCAAGATACCGACTGCCTGCAAGCAAAAATGCTGGTGACCTTAGCCAGCGCCATACCCACCGTGTTGATGGTGGGCGATCCCAAACAAAACATCTACGAATTCCGCGGTGCCTTAGCTCGGAACTGGCAGGACATAACCTCGAAGTTAAAACCCAAAGAATACACGTTGACCAAAACGCAACGCATTCCGCAACAGTCATTACCGTTTATCAATGCTATTGGCAAGGAGATTTATCCAGGGGCGCCGTTATCCAGTGACATCAAAGGCCAGCCTATCCAATACATTTCTTGCCAGGATTTTGGAAACGAGCAAGCTTTGTTCATCGCCAACGAAATTAAACGTTTGATCAACCAAGGTCTCGCGAAGGTGGATGAAATAGCTTGCTTAGGCCGAACGAGACGCATGCTTAGCGACTTGTCGATATTGCTGGTGGATCAGCGGGTGGATGTCATTGAAAACTATAGAAAGCGTACCGAGGTCCATCTTAGAGGTATCAGAAATCTATGCCGGATGGTGAGCTTTCTTAAACGAAGCCGAGACAGTACCTCCCTGGAATTGCCTGAAAATCGGGCTAACAACTTAGCTTCCTGGCTAAAGCGGTTAGGTGCGTCACCCACTGAGATTGAAACGGTTTTAACAAATCTGTCCAAAAAGGGTTGGAAAGCCGTTAGCGTTGCGAGCCAAATTGACGGGAAAGAACCGCCACATTACCGGCGGATATTGAACTTTAGAAACTATATCGACCAGGCGGTACAGGCCGAAGAGCCACAAAAAATAATCGCCTACCTCAGCAACGCCCTAAGAATGGTTTTACGGAGACGACATAAAAAACTAGATCTCCATCTCCTAATTCGTGACTTGGCCGAATTGGAAATTCAATCCCGTCAATTCAAACACTGGAATCAGATCGATCTCAAACTACTCGATAGAAGCGAGCCGGAAACCGGTGTTTTCTTAGGCACCATGCATGGCGCGAAAGGTAGAGAGTGGAAATATGTTTTTGTGATTAATTGTGTAGAAGGAATCGTGCCTATCCATTACGCCAAAACTGACGATCTAGTGAAGACTCGACATGCAGTAGTGTCTGAGAAAAGATTATTTTATGTCGCCTGTACCCGCCATAAAATAGGCTTATATCTGGTTAACTCACCGACTAGCTTAGTGGGCTATAAAAATAAAAAAAGAAAGGATTTAAAATTTAAAGAACCATCAGTCTTTATAGAAAACCATAAAAAGCTCCTGAAGTATCAGGAAGCCGCAAAGCGGAAAGTGAGTACTGAATAATATGCCATGGCGACCTTAAGTAATATTTCAGTTGGATATTGCTTGGTGCTATAGCGTCGTATGAATCTCGCTGAAGAAGGCATATTTGACTAATGCGTGAAGGGCGCTACGCAACAATCACTGATTAGTCTAATTGCCAGATACGGTTATTTAAGAAATGCTTGTTGGGTTTTGCCATCCTAGCGAAAGCTGAAGAAAACAAGAGTTCACCGAATAGGTAATGTTTGATTTCTTGACATTTTAATGACCTGCTTGGTGAATGCTTGGTGTCTTCAATATAAGAAAGCTTCCTAGCTTGGGTATCTTCTTATGCCCTAATTCGGTCTAAAGACCTCATGGGGGTTATTTTGAATTCCAGGTAAAAAACTAAAAAATAGCACTTTCCATGGGGAATATTCGAGTTTTGGGTCTAAATCGTAATTTTCGTATGTGTTATTAATGATAAGTCTTGAGCTGGCACTATTATATTTAAATTTCTATATCTCAATGTTTTACTGCCTACCTTTTTAACACTATAAAGTATTTTTAACCGCTAATTCTAAAACTGTAAAAGAGTTTTGCTACAGTCATAACAGTATTCCAACTTTTTAGAATTATAGGTATTGGGTATCACTATGAAAAAACAAGTTTTCGACGCACTACTCGCCCATGCTGCTGAGCATGGAATCAAACATCATTTCTATATTGATAGACTGCATATTTTTTTAGATGCCCATGCGCCTCAGGACATAGTTGTCAAGCTAAAGTCGTTATCGAAGAAAAATAAATTCATATCGCCATGCACTTTAGAAGGCTACATTCGCATTAACCAAAAGCTGGAGTTGTACCAAGTCGATAAAAAAGCGATTAAGCTTTTGAAAGCCTTGAACTCAACTAACACCTTTTATCGCATCAACTATGTTGAAATAGCGCTGGATTTCTATAGCAAGAATGCCGAAAGTCTTTGTCGATTACGTCAGTTTTTTAATAAGCATTTAATAGTCAAACGAGGAAGTCATAAAACGCCTTTCTATTTCCGATTTTATGACGAAGATGATGTCGATCCCAAAAGAAAGCCCATTGAAGCCGATTGTTATGATAAGGCTAAAGGCGAATTAATTCACTATGCAAATCCTCAAGTTGATGACGTCAGGAGCGTGTGTTATAGCGATAAAAGTGGATATCGCTTCGATGAAAGCAAAGGCTATGTGCATTTAGAGCATCGCCATAGGGGACTTGACACCTTAAGAAAACTGGATTTTTTAACGATCAACGACTTACTAACTTTAGATTATTTGTCATATTGGCAGGACCGGCTTAGACTGGTGCGGCCAAACATTAAGACGCTGGGCAGCCTTAGTAATGCAGATGTGGCCGATAACACGCTAAATAAAAAGGGTAATCGGCTGTTTGATAAAATACAAATTCTTCAAGCCTATCTCTCTTTTTATCCTGAACATCAACATTGTTTCGAGCCCATCACCACCGAAAAGTGTTTGAAAAAGTTCTGCCAATTGTAATTTTTCTATGAGTACAACAGCCTGATTGCGACTGTCATATACCTATAATTTCGACTAGGATGGCAACAAATTTGACTATCTGAAAAACTGTCATTGGTGTAGAAGTGAAATCTAAGGGGATGCTGCCTTTTAAACTGAAAGGTAGCTTACCGCTAAATTGCTAGAATTATATGTAACAGATATCGATTCTTAGGATAGAAAGCAGCATAGACTAATTATTAGCAGATTTTGTATTGCATATAGACCCACCTCGATGAAAACTATATTTTTTTGGGTTCTGGGAGCAGCTAATCGGCTTTTAATATTGCCAGTTAGTGAACAAAAAGGAGACCATCTTTTTAAATAGTAACTCAAAGGCCTTATCCAAAAACGGTTACAGAAATGATCAGACGGTGAGATGGTGGAACAAACGCAATGCCGTCTATCCCCTAACAGGCGCCGTTTTTAAAAATCTAGCCTCAATTGACAATTGTCGATTTGTTCAGTCTCCGGCTATGATTCCTGTTGGGTGCGTTGCAAGTATTTGATAATGTATGAAAAACACCTTGATGTGCAGTTTTATGCACCTTCTTTCGATTTCATTTTTTGATTTTCCGCTATTTATTGCCTCCTTCGAATGATTGCATGGGGTGGCTCAGTGAACTGAAATGCTAAATCGTGACGAATTTAAACGGGGAGGCTCGGATGGTTACTGCTACAGATTTGTGGTGTTAGTCTTTTCACGTCTTGGAAGGAGTGTTCTTAATGGACAGTTATCTGCAACAGCTACCGCAGTTATTTGTGGTTTCGACCGCTCAATGGCATGACGATCTGCAGGAGTTACACATCGATTTGCAGCCGGTATTCCAACGCCATGACCGGTTGGTTCTGACGGGCTGGGAAAGCGGGGTGGAATGGTGGATTGTTCGCGATGGGCAAATCCTTTTTCAGCCGCCGTTGTTAACCGATGACTGGCTGATTGGCGACGGTTTCGATCATCCCATCCTTAAGCCTTGGGTCGCCACGTTCCCGCCATCGATCCTGGCGCTATTGATGCGTTATCGGGGGCAGCGGTTGACGCTGTTATCGCTGATTAGCCGCTCTCCAGCATTATGCGAGCTGTTTGAGCAACAGCCGACCTTGCTCTGGATGTTATTAAGCGTCGCCCAAGAGCAGCAATGGTCTCCGGCGCAGTTATTGGCTTACTGTCACCCATCGACATCGGATAATCAAAATCGGTCTTCATACGCATTAACGATACTGGCCGCTTGCGGATTGCCCACGACCCATACGGCCTTGGCCGTGTTAGGCAAAATTCAGAGTCCGGTGTTTTGTCAGCATGAGTTTCGACAAATACGTGCATTAATGGCTTTGGACCGGCTCGAAGTGCTCAATCAGCGTCACACCTTGCCGATGGCGTGGATTGATCTGCTGATTAAGATCAAGGACCACCAAGATTTGGATGACTATTTGCCGGTCGTTATCCAGTGGCAGGAAGAGAATGTCGAGGAGTTGCTAGTACGGTATTTCAAGCATTTGGAATCATTAGTAGCGCCAAGCTGTTAGCACGACTTGTCGCCTCGAGCCAATATAAATCCCTATGTAACACGATGATGACGTTCTGCTTGGGTGTGTTTCTTAAAATAAAATGGCATTTGGAAACAATGCTCATGTAGACACTATGTTAATTTTCACCAAATTGTCCTCGGAAAATAATGCTTTTCTACTGGTTAATTCCACCCACTAAAGAGCCGGATTTTAAATGTTTAAAAGTCTATATAAAAATAATAATATAGAAAGTTAAACATTAAATTTCTGTTTCTGGCAGAAACAATGCTAGATTGCTTGCATTCTAATGTGGGCCTAAAGAAATTACACTTCTTATCGTTTATTCACCGGAACATACTTGATGTATACTTGAACTTAAATTGCTGTATACGATTTAAAATCGCCTGTCACTTTGCATCTCTATTAGCCTAGTGTAGGGTAAATTAAAAGCGCCATTAACCATTATCACCAAACATACAGATATGATTGATCTCGATACCAAAAGCCCAGAAGAACTAACCGCCATCATTGCCCAAGCGCAAGCCCAATTAGCGGCAAATCAAAATAGTAAGCGTAAAGACACCATCGCCCAGATAAAAGAACTGGCTGCATCCATAGGTGTGACCGTGCAAATTCTCGAAGGCGATAAAAAATCTTCTAAGCGTTCAGCTCCATCTGTATCGGCAAGATACCGCAATCCCAATGGTCCAGAAACGTGGACAGGACGCGGTCTGGCACCCAAATGGATGAAAGCCTTACTAAGTGAAGGTCGTAGCAAAGATGAATTCTTAATCAACAACTAAACTACCCCCTCGATGAAGCGTGAATCGTCGGTTGATATTCACGCTTCTGCATTGCCTGATTGTTGAAGGCCAATCAGCGCCCCTCATTTCATCTGAAAGTCATTATTGACTTGCGCACGTAAAATGACAATGACCAAAACTGACCGCATTGCGGTATTTGTTGACGCCGAAAATGTTACCAATTGGATCAAGCATGATGGCATTTCATTATTGATCAGCGAACTACAACAAATCGGACAGATCATTATTCGGCGGGCCTATGGGGTTTGGAGTCGCCCTGCGTTAGCAATGCACCAATCGGCAATTAACCAGCATGGGTTTGAATTGATCCATTGCTACCATCCGGTTACTGGTAAGAACACTGCCGACATCCAGATGACGGTTGATGTGATTGAATGTGCCTGGCAATTACCCAACATCAACTATTTTGTACTGGTGACCGGTGATTCAGATTTTACACCGGTGTTTCGGCGCTTACGGGAAATGGATAAAGAGGTTATTGGTGTAGGACAGCACTCAACTCTGAGTGAATGCGTCAAAACTTCTTGCAGTCGATTCATCTATACCGACGAAGTGATAGATACGTTAACTGTCCCTAACGCTGCAGTTGCAAAACCCGCTGTCGTCAACTCGAAAGTGACTGACACCACCAAGCCTTCGCTAACGCAGTCCCAAGCAGTTTCGATGGTCACTGCTCAATTAAAATCTGCGGCTGAACCTATCAATATCTGCCAGATTAAAAATACCCTTAAGCAGAAAGCCCGAGACTTTGATGAAGGGCATTACGGTTTTAAAAATTTTACCGATTTTGTAAAAACCATTGAAGGGGTTCAGTTGACGAAAAAGGGTACGATTAACTTTGCACAGTTAGCTGATAATCTGAAAACCACTGAGCCAAAGATTACCAATCCGTCATTGGCGGAAACGTATAAAAACTTGCTGAAAAAGCACAATGCTTTTCCTGATAACGCTGATATTCTCAAGACAATTTATACACATGCCGTTGCAGTAAAGGACGTCCATTCTGATTCCGCCGCACTAAGAGAGGCCATCTTTGCCATCTGTCATCAAGTAGATTCCAGCATCACGAAAACGACAATCAATAAAGCCTTTTCATTATTTATCAGAATGGATTTAGTTCATACCGAAAAGGCTAAAGGCGGTATTGATGCAGTACGGGTTAGGAAGATTGCGCTCAAGGATTTTTTATTAAAGTCGGATAAATTGGTGATTGCAAAATTGCTAGAGCTAAAAAAGGCGAATGCCTTGGAATTGAAGTCCAAGGAAATAAAGAAAATTACTCTCTCGGCCATCAGCAAGGACACAATCAAGAAGCTAATAGGTGAAAAATAACCCAGTGACTCATATTTTGAGATACGAGGAATGCGCGAAACAAGCGGAAAACGCACCACACCGCTCTACAGCGATTGCTCAGTGAATAAAGTAGCGGTCGGCAAGCTATAGAGTTCTGGGAGCACAACTAACGACGACGCTTATCATCTACCCAACTCTCAGCATTTGCGCGTCGTGCAGCATCAGCAACTTCTGTCGTCACGATTGTTTGCCCAATGGGTGCAAGCGCAATCACTGCGAGCTTGAGATGCTGAATACCAAAAGGAATGCCGATGATCGTAGAAAAATTGATGACAGCGGAAATGATGTGACCAATTGCTAACCATAAGCCAGCAAATACAAACCAAATCAGGTTGCCGATAAATCCAAATGCGCCTGTGCCAATGTCATCGTGTTGATTCAATTCGCGACGACTGATTGCTTCCTGACCAAACGGAAAAAATGAAAACTGTCCTATGATAAAACACGCTTTGGCCCAAGGGATGCCAATAATGGTCAAAAACGCTACGATACCAGCGAACCACCAAGCGAGCCCCATAAACGCGCCGCCTAATATGAACCAGAAGAAGTTACCGATTGTTCTCATGCCTGTAGCTCACTGATGTAATAACCTGGGTTTAATCTTACATTGCAATGCGCTATTTTGGGAGGTATTGACGTTGACTGCCTGGGAACGACCCGTTGCTGTCTATCGCCTAACATGCTTCAATGGCGGCAATTAGATCATAACCAGCCATAACTAACTGACACCGATGATATACAGAAGAAAAGATTCTCCGCTAATCAACAAATTAGCATGTCAAAGGGAGTTTTTAGGTAGGTATACTGTTAACAGCTTAATAACTTGTTGGGCATTTGGCTTGAGAAATTCGATGAGGATTATAAGCGTATGAGATTTCGTATCCCGGCTTGGGAGAGCTTGCGCCGAATTGGCCAATCGAAGGCGATGAGCCTGACAATTCTTGTTCCATTTTTAGGCTACATGATTCTATTCAATGAACAATTAGTTCATTTTTTTCAACTTTCGGTGCAATTGGTGCCAGAATCAGTGGATGTCGGACGGGTATCTCAAGCCACCAAGATTCGGCTCTATTATTTTTATTTCGGACTCACATTCTTGGGTATCGGCTCACTTCTGTACCAGCTCTTTTGTCCGTCGCTAATAAAGGAACATGGCTCTGACCGCCAGTTCGTCAGAGATGAAGTTCAATTGATGACTGTTCGAAGAGCGAGAAACATCATTAGATACCTTTGTTCTAGGGATAATATCCATCTCCAATCTTTAGGTGAAATAGAGAGTCGTATAGAAGAAGTTGCGAAAATGGGCGGAAAGCTCGAAGAGGCAAAGGCAATGGAGCGTCCTGCCACAGATCTTATGCTGATGCAATGGCAGAGTGAAAATTGGCAAGCTTTAATTGCAAGAATGGGAGTTTTTATTTTTTATATAGCTGGGTTTGCAGTATTGAGCATTCCGTCTGTGCAAATGTTCATCAAAGTTCTTGCCGCGTTTATAAATGGCCTGCAGGAATGATCGGCCCAACCCAACGCTCAAGCCGACCCACTTCCGCTATGCTACAGCGGTCGACTTAGCTTTACGTTAGTCATACGGTTTACGAACTTACTAAATAGAACTTGGGATGATACAAGATAGCGGAAGAGAAAAGCTGTCAGACAAAAAATTTGATTCCCCTGTAAACAAGGAGAAGTTCATTAATAAATTGTTTGAGCGGTTAGTAGCGTTGAAAGTTGAGTTCAAAAATGTGGACTTTCGCTACTGTATTTTTGATGCTGTTTATATAAGGAACTGTATCTTTGAGGATTGTGACTTTACTGGGTGTAGGTTCGTGAATTGCAATCTCGCGGGATCAAGCTTCAATGGTTGCAAATTTGATTATGCTACTTTTGATAAAACGCATATTGATAACGATATTCTCGATGTTGGCTGTCCTGGTCCCGAGAATTTAAAACTTAAATTTGCACGCTCATTACGATTAAATTATCAGCAAATTGGCGATGCCAAATCTGCAAACAAAGCAATAAATATTGAACTGCAAGCAACTGAAGACCATCTTCACAAAGCTTGGAAGTCCAAAGAGTCTTATTATCGAAAAAAATATAAAGGCATTAATCGACTCAAGGTATTTGGTGAGTGGGTAGAATTTAAACTATTGGATTTAATCTGGGGAAACGGGGAGTCTACGTGGAAGCTGTGTAGAGCAGTTCTGATGGTTTTACTCATCATTACCGGAGTTCATGCTATTGGTTTTGGTGATCCAACGTTAGTTAAATCGTATTTCGAAGCATTGTTGATTTCACCACAAGTATTCCTAGGAATACTGGAACCTTCCGCATATCCAAAGCTGTATTTGACCGCAATTTTACTGGTTAGATTGATTATGTTTGGTTTCTTCATGTCTATTATCATCAAACGTTTTAATAGGCGGTAAGTATGCATATCTATGCCTTTGGATCAATTTGCCGGGGGGAAGTCGATTTGTTTTCAGACATTGACATGCTTGCTATTGTGAATGGCCGTGATGATAGGTTTAGCCCAAAAGATTACTCCATTTATTCTTATACGCGAATCGGTGAGCTTTGGGAGCAAGGGAACCCATTTGCTTGGCACCTCTTTTTGGAGTCCAAGCTAATCTATTCATCAGATAACTCTGACTACTTGCGTAGTATTGGTGAGCCAAGCGCCTATAAATCAGGTCTAGCTGATTGCAACAAGTTTCGTGAAATATTTTTATCAGCCAAAAAATCGATTGAGGGATCAGTTCTAACCGAAGTATTTGATTTGTCATCGGTATTTTTAGCGATAAGAAACTTTGCAACATGTTACTCGTTACACATTGATGTAAAACCTGACTTTTCGCGAAATTCGGCTCGCAATTTAGGTGTGCATAGCATACCTATTGATAATTCTACATATGAACTACTTGAGAGAGCTAGAGTTCTTTCTATAAGAGGCGTGGGTGAGATTCTAAGTTCTTATGATGTAGGCAAAGCGAAAATGGCATTAAATAAAATCGAATCTTGGATGAATGAAAAGATAAGCACAATTACAAGTGATGGTTATGAGCGAATTTAACAACAGAATAATAGCGCAGAGGAATGCGCTAACAATTGTAAACGGATCAGGGTTGTTCTTTGAGCCATTGTTGAGTTTGACAGAAAAAGCTATTGATCGGTGGTCTAGAAATAACAGGATTGATTCTCGCGATCTGTTGGTCGTATTACTAAAATCAATGTCAGGCACTTTGTTTTTTTTGGCAAATAAGAGCCAAGAACAAGTGACCGAAGACTACAAAGCTCTTTCCGAGAAGGTGGACAATCAAACGTCAGAATTAAGGCTTGAAGTGGCTAACAAGGCATTGCAGCGGACAAGCCGCTGAATGCGGCGTTAAAAGAGCAGTTTCTGATACAAACCGGACATTCAGAAATCAACACCGAAGGTCGGAAAGTGGCCGTAGTTGCTCTGCCAGACGAGGTGAAGCATTTAGCCTGTAGGTTGACTGCTCTCGGGTTTCGCCTAACCGACGCTAACGATTTGTAACCGCTTATTTCTTGCGCTTTTCAATCAGGCTGTTACGTTGTTCTAACCACAAAACGCTTGCCGCCTGTTCGGTAATGCTGCCGTCATGTACCAATTGGCATAAGCCTAAATAATTCGCGTAAAGGTTGATGATGCCTTCATCATCGGGGTAGTGTTTAAATAGGTCTCGCTGCATTTGGTCACTCGCTGAATTGCAGAATTCGCCTGGGACCGGAAGAAAATCAAATTTGTCACCATCCCCTATGGCTGCAAGGCCTGTTGTTGCAAACAGCAATAGGGTCGTAAATAAAACTTCTCTAACAGTCATCATTAACTCCGATGTTATGCGATTACCGCTAAGTCCATCTGCTAGTAACGTTTAGCGCATTGTCGTAGTAAGTCGCGAGGCATCCACTTTCTGGCGCAGGTCGAGACCTGGCTTGAAATTTAGTGCTGCTCGTTGCGGAATGCTGACCATCTCCCCGGTTTTGGGATTACGCCCGGTGCGTGGATCACGTCGAACCATTGAAAATCCACCGAAGCCAGGAATTTCAATCCTTTCGCCATTGGCTAAAGTGGTCGTCAATACATCCAAAATATTGTTAATCGCTAGCTCGACATCTGTTTGCAGCAGATGGGGTTGCTTATTGGAAATGGCGGCAATCAGTTCGGATTTGGTCATGGTAGGTCGTTAGTGAACTAGGGCAGTAACGGCGTAAGTCATTCAGTATAGACAGCTAGCCGCAACACTCAATAGCCTCTACAGCTAATTACTGTAACCCTAGTGTACTGGACGGCATCCAATGGGAATTGGAAATTGTCTATGGCAAACAGAAGATAAAATCGTTCGGTAGCAATTGGTATCCAGGCTCCACTGATTACGACGATTTAAATGAAACGGCTGAATTTAAAGCGGTAAAACACGCCCTGAGTTTATTGCTGGGTGGAGTAAGAATTGCTTGATCGCTGTTGTTGCAGCGCTAAAAACTAGATTTGAATGGTCAGCAATTCTTTGATATTGGTGGTGTAAGAAGGCGACTTGAATTGCTGCCGCATCTGCCATCGCTTACTTATAATTTCACTCGCATACCGAATACTGCGCTTCCCATGCTTGCGGTTAATGTCATCCAGTGCGGTCATCAGTTGATCAGATCGCTGGTTGCTTTCACCGTTATCAAACAACGACCATTGCGAGACATTGGCTGACCATAAATCCGGCAATAAAATACCGGCACGTTGATAAGAAAAACCACGTCTAAAGATTCGCTTCAATCCTTGTTGAGCAGCAGCTATCAACTGCGAGGTATCACTGGTAGGACGATCAAACTCTATAGTGGCACTATTGGAGTATTGCGGATTGGTCGTATCAAACGGACTGGTATGAATAAACACCGTCAATATTTGCGTGGTCAATTGCTGTTGTCGGCATTTTTCCGCAGAGCGACAAGCAAAGTGTGTCACCGCTGCGCGTAAATCTTCATAGTCAGTCAATCGTTCACCAAAGCTGCGCGAAGTCAGAATCTGTTTTTTCGGTGCGGGCATTTCTTCCAAGGCAATACAGGAAATACCGTTCAACTCCCTCACAATGCGTTCCATCACTACACCAAAATGCTGACGTAGCTGTTTTGGATCAGACTGTTTCAGCGCTAAGGCATGCGGAATACCGATTTGAATGAGCTTGTCTTTCCAGCGCCTGGAAATACCCCAAATATCATCTAGTGCAATGGTTTGTAAAACCGCATCAGTATCAGCAATTGTGCGCCAATCTAACACCGGCCCCATTCGGGAATGACCGAGTTTGGCTAAACGATTGGCTAACTTTGACAAGGTTTTCGTCGGTGCAATACCAATAGAAATCGGTATACCTGTCCATTGCTTAACGACAGAACAAATCTCTAAACTGTAATCCGCCAGGTTCTGAGGCATCCCGGTAAAATCCAAAAAGCATTCGTCAATGGAATACACTTCTGATCGCGGTGCAAAGCTACCAAGTATCTGCATCACACGCTGACTCATATCACCGTTTATGTGGAATTAAAAATCAAGCATTTTTGGATTATGCTTTTGAGCATTTTTAATGAGGAAGCTATTTCTTGACTCAGAACGATATGGGTTAGCCGTATCAGACATGGTCATGATTGGCCTTGTGCTTTTTCCTGCAACCAAATCTTGATTAGAGATTGATAAGGCACATCACGGGCATTAGCAGCCGCTTTAATGGAATCGAGCAGATGCTGTGGCAGGCGCAGCGAAATCGTTTTGGTGGTTGGCTTGAGATTGGTAAGGACCACTGATTGGGCTTTATTCCAATCCAAATAATCCGTGGAATCATGCGTTTCCCAGAACTGCTGCTCTTCGGTTTCGGTGGTGAATTGAGGAATCGTTTTAAGATGCTTGCTCATAAATGCTACGCTCCTTTTTATGCATATCTCTCGCAGAGATCACGCGAATATGGGTATTTTGCTGACGCAAAGTAAACGTGATGTGTAACAACCGGTCTTGATGCGTTCTGCCTAGTGCATGAAACCTCGGTTCCTGCTGGCTGTGTTTAACGTCTGCCAGCAAGAGCAAAGGCGCATTAAAAAACACCTGCTCAGATTCAGCTGTTGATACCCCGTGTTTGCTGTTTTTACGGCTGTTACCTTCGTCCCAGTCGAAGCCTATAATTGCGGATAAATCAATCATTTTTGTATATTATGAGAATATACAAACTGATGCAAGCTCTTTGATGTAGCCTTATTTTTGCGCCCTTTGTTGTTAATGATTTCGACTCTCAAATAGGTTAATGCTGCTCATTTCCATGAATTTGCAATGGCGTCCTGCCATCCAGCGTTGGGATATTTTTTAACTTGTCTAGCATGATGTCTAACTTCTGCAGATCGCCTTTGATAATCTGTTGCTCATCAGGCGTCAACGGCACTTCCTCGAGATAACGATGTAAAAATGCTTTGGCTGCCAGTGCTTCGCCTTTGGCCGAATCTTTGGGAATGTTGAAATCACAGCCCGCACAGGCCATGCGGTGTGGACAGGTGCTCCAGAAGGGATTCGCACAATAGGACGACCCCAGGTCGTAATATTGGTAAGGCTCACCCTTGGCTGCGGCTCCACTGACCACGGCTGTATGGTCGATAAGTACTTCGATTAGGTGTGACATCTGATCAGCTTTGGCAAAAGCGCCGGCTAACCGGGTCGGTTTCGTCCGGATATAGTACAAAGTCGATTTCGGATTGCGATGTCCCGACCATCGCATCAGTTCAATAAGCGACATGCCTTGCGGTACGCTGGCCAAAGCGGTGACAGCCGAGGCCCGCCCTCTGTGACTGGTAATTTTGCCAATGCTATCCTCTAGTGGTAATCCTGCCTTGGCGCATAGCATAGGGATAATGGTTTCATTGAGTGTGTTTTGTCCAATGGTTCTGCCACGATATTGAAACAAAAATCGTACACGCTCGCCGGTTTTCTGATCGATCAGCGTACTTTGCTCAGGCCTTATGGCTTCCCAGTCGGTAACAAACTGTCTAACAATCGCACTGACTGGTTTGGTAAATGCCGTGAAGGTTTTACCGGCAGGTACATCCAAGTAGCATAATGTTCCAGGGGCGATCGTCTCACCGGTCTCATCATTCATTATGGGATCCGATTGAATTCTGGCGCAGCCAAGGCGAAGGCGGACAATTTCATTTTGACGTAGTCCGGCATGAGTCCAGATAACACTGATAGCTCTCAACATTTCGAAGGGATACCAGATATCACTCAGCTTATCATTCGGTTCCAAATTGAGGCTGGCCCACACTAATTTCAACCAAAAAGGGTCGTCAATGGCTCGTGGGTTAGGACCGCATAATCGTAAAATTGAATTCGGAGTTGCCAAGTGATAGTGCGGATTAAACTTCAATCGTACCCAATCCCAATGCTGAATATCGCGGAAGAAACGCCGCATCGCATAGAGCACGCTACGTTTGGAATTAGCGTTCAGCGGCACTCCCAAATTACTTCGCCCGGTATAGTCGAACGAATGTAGTTGCCATTCGCCAACCTTGAGTCGATTTAGCGCCGCGAGAAAATCAGCGCAGGTTTCGACCGTCCAATCTGTCGGGCTGGTAATATCGGGATGACTTTGTGCTAACCATAGACCGGCGCGTAGAATAAAACTGTAGTTTGACTCGCGTGTTCGGGGTTCTAGAGTCGATGTCTCCCGCCAACGGTGGCAAAAATCAACCCACTCTGGTGCGATACCTTCGCTACTCTTTTCCTTCCAGGAAACATAATGACGCATCCGCAATGGTTTAGGCAAAACCCCGATCGCCGCTAATCCATGGGAAAGTTTACCAATGCTGCGAGCTTGCATCGTGTAGTTTTCACGTGCGCGCTCCAATAGCTCGACATTGAAACTTTCCAGATTGGGGTTACGATTTTCCAACATGACCGCCGCCAGGATAGACGGAAAATTCTGTTGCAAATTCAGTTTGCCATAACCAATGTTTTGTAGCGCTTGGTGTAAACGTGTGCACTCCCGATCAAAGAGTTCTTTCCCAAAAACCAATCGACCAAGAGCCGACAAATAAAATCGGGATCCAGTGCAATGGACCAAGTGAAAATCACAAAGAAGGTAGGCGTTTGCCGTAATAAACAGTCTGGCGCTGGGATGAATCGATGGCCGGCAGATCAGCTCAAGCCAAGCCTGTTGACTCCATGCCCAATAAGGCTGTTGCGTTCTCTGGACTTCCTGCAAGATAAGTGTCTGGGCTTTTGAGCATCCGTTTAGGTGACTTTGCTTCGTACGCAAAGCCGTGACATCCTGCAATGGACGGTATAGCCGGGGTAATTTAGCCCTAGCTTTTCTTACGTTATCCCAACGAACTAATGCGCACTGTTCAGTTTCCGACAACCATGGACTTTGATCATACTGAGTCAAATCAATAGGCCACTCCCAGCAACAAGAGGTTGTAGAATCTAATGGGGTCATAGATTACGCGCCCCTTCGGCAAATAACGCCACACCGATTTTAGCATCGGTATAGCGTATAGCTTCTGTCATGCGAGCCAATAAATCAGTACCGGAAAGGTGCAGGTACATCAAGGTCGTTTGAGGGTTGCGATGTCCAGCATAAGCACTCAGTTCATGTAATTTCCAGCCAGCTTGTGCAAGATGCGTCAAACGCAAATGGCGTAAACTATGGGTACTGAAGCCAATAACCCCAGCTTGCTTTGCCAGGCGCTCGATCGTTTTACTCCATGACCATTTTGAAATTGGCTGGCCAAAGTTGCGGTGTGATTCGGAGATGAATACTAAGCCTGCTTGTTTATCAATTCGATGGCGATAGTCCAAATACTCGGTTAATGCGGTTCCTGCTACCGCGGCATAACAGACGACTCGAGCCACGCTACTCTTTGTCGTTTCCGGTCGAATTCGGATGAGACGATGAGCAAAATCGAAGTCGGTGACGCGTAGATTAACCAACTCTTCACGGCGTAATGCACCGTAATAAGCAAGCGCAAACATTAACCGATTACGCAGGCCTTCCTGTGCAACCCTCTCAACGAGTTTTTTCCAATCATCTTCCGAGGGAATAGCAGGTAATACTTTAAGGCGCCTGAGTAGACCTCGCGAGAATCCGGGATGCTGGGTATCGCTTCGGCCTGACACATTCAGATAAGTCCCGCGCGGGACAGGATTGGATTCGCGAATATCCTGATAAACCAAATGATCGTACCAAAGGCGAATAACTGTGAGATATTGCTGCATCGTAGCATTCGAACTACGGCGGGACATGTTTCCATCCTGTGCATCACCATGCAAATGTCGAACATAGAGGGAAACGTGTTCTAACGTGGCAGTTTCGGCTTCCACACCTAAACATAGACAAAAACCGAGGTATTTACTGAGACCGCGTGCATAAGCATCAAGCGTTGCATCGGCACGCCCCAAATTACCCAGTAGAACTAACCACGATCTACCGTGAGGATTTTCGGAAACATTGGGGTAACGTTCCCAAACGAGATTGGCCATAAACGTGTGCCTCCTCTCGGAACTTAATCTGTTAACAGCAAATTATGGCATCAACAATTTTTGATTCCAAATAACTTACTATAACGCGTAGTTGCTAGAAAATACGGCAATGCCTTCCTGCTTTGCATACTGCTCAATCTTGAAATAAGGCGCACCCATTTTGATGCCAAGGGCTTTGGCCTCGTTACTTCTGGCAATGACACAACCGTCATTATTAGATAGCACGACCACCGGCTTACCGTTCAGTTTGGGCTGGAAGACTCTTTCACAGCTTGCGTAAAAATTGTTGCAATCGGCTATTGCGAATATGGGTGCTGGACTCATTTATACCGGTAGTGAACGAATCACGTTTTTGACCACGCCCCAAATGTGCAACTCCATACCTTCTTTAATTTGAAAATCGGGATAGTCCGGGTTTTTTGAACGTAACCAAATTTCATCGGTAGTCATATCCAACGCTTTAACGGTCACTTCACCATCTATCACTGCAACCACGATGCTATTGTTGTTAGGACGTAAAGAACGATCTACTACCAACATATCGCCATCGTTGATACCCGCACCGGTCATGGAATGACCTTTTACTCGGACGAAGAAGGTGGCAGGTGGATTGCTGATGCAATGTTGATTGAGATCTATGGTCGCTTCCAGATGATCATCAGCAGGTGATGGAAAACCCGCAGGCACCTTGGAAGTAAACAACGGCAGTTCCAGCGTACTCAGTTGCTGCTGCGGTTCCAGAATCGGCAATTCCAGATCGTCAGACCATAACGCAGCACCATTCAGCGGTTTGGCATGGCGCGGTTGATAGCTTGATAAGGAAATGACACTCATGCTTTGTATCCAAATTCGTGGTTCTGACAAGGGCCAGCAGTGTACCTCAAATTGAATGTTGTTTTGTATTTGTTCTTATTGTTTGATGCGTTTGGTTGTTACGCATTTCTGAAGTTTAATAGCATCGGTCGTTTATCACGGAGGCATTGGCAATGTGCGGTCGTTATCAGCTAACAGCAACACCTGAAAGCATTGCTGAACATTTTGAGTTGCCACGTTTGCCGCGCTTTAACCCCAGCTACAACATTACCCCTGCGCAAAAAATCCTGTGTATCGTTGAGCTAGACGACCAATCATTTAAATCGGTAAACCTGTTTTGGGGTTTGGTGCCGTCATGGTCTAAGGATGACAAAAACAGTCATCACCTGATCAACGCACGTTCAGAAACCATAAGAGAAAAGCCCAGCTTTCGCGCCGCCTTCCATAAGCGCCGCTGCTTAATCGTCGCAAGCGGTTATTATGAGTGGCAGAAATTAGAGCAAGGTAAACAAGCGTTTCATATCCATCGTCAAGACAATCAGCTGTTTGCCTTTGCTGGACTTTGGGAACATTGGGAGCACGAAGCGCAAACGCTGTATTCCTGTACCATCATCACAATGGCTGCAACGCAACTGATGCAACCGATTCATGAACGAATGCCGGTTATCATGCCTGTAGACCATTACCGAGATTGGTTGGATAAATCATCAGCTGAAGATGACATGTTTCAGTTACTGGATAATCAAGCTTACGTTGACATGACCACCACTCCGATTAGCGATTACGTGAATAATCCAAGGCATAACGACGCGCGGTGTTTACAAGCAATGTAGATTTTGAATTCATCAATTTGCGTATTCTGAACACACCATCTCCGGTTTAGTGCCGGATTTTTTCGTTATAGGCTTCAAAACGCCGCGTCCAGCATGAAGCAAAAACAGCATCTTCCTGTTTAATGCAAAAATAAATTGACGGATATGTTTATTGCTCCTAGAATTTGCAGCAAATAAGAAAATGCAAAATTATGAACGTAAGCCACATTGCCACTTTGACAGCCGGACACCCGTTTCGCGAAGGCATTAAGCACATTGATGATGCTGAAACGGCGGTTGTGCAGTTAAAAGATGTGGACGCGGAAAAAGGTTTGGATTGCGCTAATCTTTATCGCGTTCAATTAACCGGACGTAAACTGCCTGATTACCTAAGACACAATGATATTTTGTTCGTCGGTCGTGGCTACCGGATATTCGCCGTTCTGGTTGATCAAGATCTGGAAAGCACTGTTGCCGGTTCTCACTTCTTTATTCTGCGGGTAAAACCCGATAGACAGGATGTAAGACCGGACTATTTAACTTGGTACATCAACCATAAACAGTCGCAACGCTATTTTTCTCAGCATATCGCCGGTACAGCATTGCCTCACGTCAACCGCACGGTGATAGAAAATCTGCCGGTGGTTGTGCCTCCAATCAATGTACAAGAAAGCATCGTTAAAGCGCACCGTTGCAGGCTCAAAGAAAAAGCCTTGTTAGAACAACTTATTGAAAAGAAAAAACAGTTTTTAGACCAGCTATTGGATCAAACATTGGAACAGTATCAAGAGGATAACGCATGACCAGCAAAATCAATCAGGACGAAATTAACAGCATCCTCTGGAAGGCTTGCGACACCTTTAGGGGGGTGGTGGATGCGTCGGAATATAAAAACTATATTTTGGTCATGCTGTTCGTCAAATACATCTCCGATGTCTGGCAAGAACACTATGAAAGCCTCAAGGAAAGATTCGGCAATGATGAAGAGATGATCTTGCGCCGCATGCAGCGCGAACGTTTCGTGTTGCCCAAGGGCTGCAGCTTTTCTGATCTTTACGACCAACGCAACGAAGCTAATATTGGCGAAATCATTAACATCGCCCTGGAGCATGTGGAAGAAACCAATAAACAAAAGCTCTCCGGCGTCTTCCGCAATATCGATTTCAATTCCGAAGCCAACCTGGGGCAAACCAAAGATCGTAACGCCCGCTTAAAACATCTGCTAGAAGATTTTCACGATACACGGCTGGATTTGCGCCCTTCGCGTGTCGGCAACCTGGATGTGATCGGCAATGCCTATGAATACCTGATTGCCAAATTCGCTGCCGGTGCCGGTAAAAAAGCCGGAGAGTTTTATACACCCGCCGAAGTCTCGGAACTGATTGCCGAGTTGGTTAATCCGCAAGCAGGTGAGCGGATTGCAGACCCTGCTTGTGGCTCCGGTTCCTTGCTGATTAAATGCGGCAATCAGCTTTTGAAAAACGGCGTCAAGGACTTTGCCCTCTACGGCCAGGAAATCACCGGTGCCACCTGGGCCTTGGCGAAAATGAACATGTTCCTGCATGGCATGGACAATGCCCGCATTGAATGGGGCGATACCATCCGCAGCCCTAAACTGATTGAAGACGATACCACTATGAAGTTTGAAGTAGTGGTTGCCAATCCGCCGTTTTCGCTGGATAAATGGGGCTATGAGGAAGCGGGTAATGATGCTTACAAACGCTTCCATCGTGGCCTGCCGCCGCAATCTAAAGGTGATTACGCCTTTATCTCGCACATGATAGAAACCACCACTCAGGATTCTGGTCGTGTTGGCGTGGTCGTACCGCATGGGGTGTTATTCAGGGGCTCAAGTGAAGGCAAAATCCGTCAGCAACTAATTGAAGAAAACCTGCTGGATGCGGTGATTGGCTTACCAGCCAACTTGTTTTACGGCACCGGCATTCCGGCAGCGGTATTGGTATTCAAGCGCAACAAGGCTGATAACAATGTGTTGTTCATTGATGCCAGCCGCGAGTATCAAAACGACAAAAACCAGAACCGCTTAAGGCAAGCGGATATCGACAAGATTGTCGCCACCTATCTAGCTAGGGAAGCCGTTGAGAAATACGCCCATCTCGCCAGCTTTGACGAAATCAAGGACAACGACTTCAACCTGAATATCCCGCGTTATGTCGATACCTTCGAGGAAGAAGCCGAGATCGACATCAATGCGGTACAGGCGGAAATTAGCCAGTTGGCAACCGAGCTGGATAGCGTGAAACTGGAAATGGCGGGATATTTGAAGGAGCTTGGCTATGGTTCGTAATCTAAATGAATCGTCAACTCCAAGCGATTGGAGGTATGACTACTTAGATAAATTTGCCAAACGTGGAAGTGGTCATACACCTGACAAAGAGATACCCGAATATTGGAATGGCGGGATTAAGTGGATTTCGTTAGCTGATTCATCAAAGTTGGATAACGGTTATATATACGAAACTGATAAGGAGATTTCAGAAGAAGGGATTAAGAACTCATCTGCTGTACTGCATCCTCAAGGAACCGTAGTGTTATCGCGAGATGCGGGTGTTGGAAAAAGCGCAGTAATGTCCTCACCGATGGCGGTCAGTCAGCATTTCATTGCTTGGAGATGCGATAACAGTGAAAAAATAAACAGTTGGTTTTTATATAACTGGCTGCAATTAATGAAACCTGAATTTGAACGACAAGCAGTTGGGTCAACAATAAAAACTATTGGATTACCCTATTTTAAGAAATTAAAAATTGCAGCTCCACCTATTGCTCAACAACAAAAAATCGCCCAAATCCTCTCCTCTTGGGACAAAGCCATTGAAAAACTGGAAGCCCTGACAGCCGCCAAACAAAAGCGCAAAAAAGCCCTGATGCAGCAGCTTTTGACCGGCAAGAAGCGGTTTGCAGGGTTTGAAGGGGAATGGAAAACTTATCATCTTAGCGAGATTTTTTCAGAACGAAATGAATCTGGTTTTAACGATTTAACCTTACTCTCAATTACCAGAGAAAAAGGAGTCATTCCACGCGATGAAGTTGAGCGCAAAGACACCTCAAATGACGATAAATCAAAATATCTTCGCATCTGCCCCGGTGATATTGGCTATAACACAATGCGTATGTGGCAAGGGGTTTCGGCACTCTCTGATTTAGAAGGCATTGTCAGCCCTGCTTACACAATTTGCGTACCTAAAAACAACATAGATGCAAAGTATGCGTCATTTTTATTTAAAACTCCGGTAGTAATGAACTTGTTTCTGAGGTATTCACAAGGACTAACTTCCGATACTTGGAATTTAAAGTTCCGGCATTTTTCTGAAATCAAAATAACTATTCCAGAAAAAGCAGAACAACAGAAAATCGCTTTCGTACTGTCTGCTGCCGACATCGAAATCGAAACCCACCAAAAACAACTTTCTGCCCTGAAAGAGCAAAAGAAAGGCCTGATGCAACAGCTTTTGACTGGAAAAATAAGAGTTAAATTAGATAAGGAGAACTAATTTGTCAGTTTCAGACATGTTCAAAGATTTTTTAGATAATCTAAAAATTGATAATTCAGAGCAGATCAGTCTTAGGTATGGAGAAATCACGGCTTGTCTAAATAAAAAATTCAGAGATACCGAATCCAAAACTGCCAATAGCTTACAGGTAGGCTCCTATGGCCGATGGACTGGTATTAAGAATATCTCTGACTTGGACATGCTTTACATCATGCCAGCCAGCAAATGGAATGACTACAAGAATGGTGGGCAATCCAAATTATTGACGGAAACCAAGGATGCGATTAAAGCTCGGTATCCAAGTACAACTGTTTATGTAGATCGTCTTGTAGTCAGAGTTTTGTACACCAATTTCCACGTAGAAGTTCAACCTGTTTTTGAACAGGAAGATGGCAGTTTTAAATATCCAGATACTTACAATGGGAGTAGCTGGAAAATAACCAAGCCGCGTGAAGAAATAAAAGCCATGTCGGAGTTTGTTACGCAGAAAAACAAAAATCTTCGACGACTTTGCAAAATGGCCAGGGCTTGGAAAAACAAGCACGGCGTTGGCATGGGTGGTTTATTGATTGATACATTAGCTTACAATTTTCTGAAGTCGACCAATGATTATGATGATAAAAGCTTTTCTAGTTACGATTTTTTGAGCCGAGATTTTTTCAAGTACCTATCAGATCAGCCCAATCAAGATTATTACGCAGCATTAGGAAGTGGCCAAAGAGTTAAAGTTAAACAGAAGTTTCAAAAAAAAGCCAAGAAAGCATACGACCTATGTTTGAAAGCCATTGAGGCTGAAAAAACAGATGGTGTCAACGATAAATGGAAAAAGGTATACGGACGACCATTCCCTGCCAGACTAACCGAAACAAAAGATTCGTCCGCCAAAGCCGCACAAACTTGGGAAAATACCGAACAATTTATCGAAGACAAATACCCGGTTGATATTAGATATGGACTAAAAATTGATTGTGAGGTCTCTCAAAATGGGTTTCGTGAGCATTTTTTAACCGAAATGTTAGCAAAACGAATACCGCTCTTGGCTAAGAAAAAGTTGTTATTTACTATAAGCGAAAACAATGTACCTGAACCTTATTCAATAGAGTGGAAGGTGCTTAACCGGGGCGAAGAGGCTAAAAAGCGAAATTGTATTCGGGGACAAATAGTATCTGATGACGGACAACATAAAAGAAAGGAATCAACCAATTTTAAAGGAGATCATATTGTAGAGTGTTTTGTTATTAAGGATGGTGTAGTGGTTGCCAAGGATAGAATTGATGTTCCAATTAGGTGGGAGTAATCTATGGATAAAAATGATCTTTTAAAGCACATTGCAGAAACGGGGTACAACGTCGGGTTTGGTGCAAAGAAACATTTTGCGACTTATGACATTGTTGACAAGCTTCCAGGTTTGATAGGTTTTGTTTCTACGGCAGTTGGTATATTTTCTCTGTTTATAGATGTCTTGACTGATAACTATCTATCAGCAACCTTTATTGTGCTAGGCATTTGTGGTCTTTATATTTCATTCTATGACGCAACGAAAATAGACTATGAAACTTCTGCAAAGGAGATTACTAAAATATTTAATGATTTAAAGCGGCTTTATTACAAAGCAAAATCTGCTAAGCCTGATGATTTGGCTGCAATTGAAACCGAACTAATGGCTCTTGAAAATAAATATTATCAGGTGGCTATAAGTAAACAGATACTATTTAGTGACTGGTATGCTCACTACAAGTTTTTCTGGCAGCATCAAATCGGTTGGATTGAAGAGCAAAAGACGTTTAGTTTCTTGCGCGACAAAATACCGCTTTCCTTTTCATTTTTCGTATTGATACTAGTCGTAGTTTTTGGAAGTTGTTTAGCCCAAAAATTCTTTCAACTTTGTGCCACTTTTAATTTTGGATAAATGATGGCCGCGCATGAATATCTGGAAGATTTGTCCTCGTTGCTGCCGGCGGTTGGCTTACTTAGTCAGTTAGGCTATCGGTATCTGACACCCTCTGAGAACTTGGCGTTGCGCGGCGGCAGAACCTCCAAACTGATCTTGGAAAACGTGTTGCGTGAGCAGTTGCAAAAATTCAATTCGATTACCTTCAAAGGCCAGCAATACGCCTTTAGCGACAGCAATATCCAGAAAGCCGTGCAGGCCTTGACCGATATTCCGTTCGATAGTCTGATGAATACCAGTGAACAGGTCTATGATTTGCTAACCTTGGGTAAAAGCCTGGAACAAACCATCGACGGTTACACCAAAAGCTTTTCCCTGCATTACATTGACTGGAAGCAGCCGCAAAACAATGTCTATCACGTATGCGATGAGTTTGTTTTAGAGCGCCGCAACAGCAAGCAAACCCGCAGACCGGATATGGTGCTGTTTGTGAATGGCATTCCGTTGGCCGTGATTGAATGTAAACGGCCTGATCATAAAGGTGCTGCGGAAGAAGGCATTAGCCAGCATTTGCGTAATCAACGCACCGATGAAATTCCGGAGCTGTTTACTTACGCGCAGATTTTGCTGTCGGTCAGTCAAAATCAAGCCTTGTATGGTACGACCGGTACACCCGCCAAGTTTTGGGCTATCTGGAAGGAAGAAGATCACAGCACGCAGGAAAAATACTTACATGAACTGGTCAATCAACCGCTAGACACTGACTTTAAAACCCGCCTGTTTGCCGAGCGCGATGAGTACCAACAGAGCTGCATGGAAACCGCGTGGCAAGCCGGTCAGCGTTTGCCTTCACCGCAAGATAAGGCGATTCATAGTTTGTTGCGGCCTGAGCGTTTGCTAGAGCTGATTTATCAGTACATCGTCTTCGATAACAAGGAAAAGAAGATTTGCCGTTACCAACAGTATTTTGCGGTTGGTGCAACGCTGGCACGGGTCACGCAACGCAAAGGCGATACCCAACGACCGGGCGGCGTGATTTGGCATACCACCGGTTCCGGTAAATCCTTGACCATGGTGATGTTAGCCAAAGCCTTGGTGTTAGCGCCGGACATTCATAATCCTAAAATTGTGTTGGTCACGGACCGAATTGATTTGGATGACCAGATTTACAAAACCTTCCATGCCTGCGGCAAGCCGGTGGTGCAGGCTAAAACCGGTGAACATTTGCTGGAACTGATAGCCCATAACAAGGCCAGTATTATCACCACCATCATTGATAAGTTTGAATCCGCCAGTCGCAAACGCAAGATCAGCGATCCTAGTAGCAATATCTTTGTGCTGGTCGATGAATCGCACCGCTCGCAATACGGTGTGTCGCACGCCAAAATGCAGAATGTGTTTCCGAATGCCTGCTATATCGGTTTTACCGGTACGCCGTTACTGAAAAAGGAAAAAACTACAGCGGCCAAGTTTGGCGGCTTTATCCATAAATACACCATGAACCAGGCGGTTGCCGATGGCGCCGTCACGCCGTTGTTGTATGAAGGCCGCATGAGTGAGTTGCATGGCGACAAAGCCCAGATTGATAAATGGTTTGAGCGCATTACTAAAGACCTGACTGCCGAACAAAAAGCCGATTTAAAGAAGAAGTTTCGCCGCGAGGAAGAACTCAGCAAATCAGAGCAACGCTTGGCCGAAATTGCCTATGACATTGGCCAACACTTTAAGGACAACTACCGAGGCACCGGCAAAAAAGGCCAGTTTGCTGTCTCCAGCAAAGCCATGGCCTTGCGTTATAAGAAATACTTTGACGAGTTTGGCGATGTTTCCACGGAAGTGATGATTTCGCCACCCGATACCCGCGAAGGCAATAAAAGCGTTGATGAAGACACCTTGGAAGACGTGCAGGTGTTCTGGAAAGCCATGATGGCGAAATACGGTAGTGATGAAAAATACCAAACCAGCATCATCAATGCCTTTAAGTATTCCGACGAACCGGAAATCCTGATTGTGGTGGACAAACTGCTGACGGGCTTTGACGCACCCAGAAACAGTGTGCTGTATCTGGATAAACGCCTGAAGGAACATAACATCCTGCAAGCCATTGCCCGCGTCAACCGGTTGTTTGAAGGCAAAGATTACGGCCTGATTATTGACTACCGGGGTATTTTCGGCGAACTGAACGAGGCCATTGATACTTATGCAGCCCTGGAAAATGAAGGGTTTGATGCGGAAGATATTGAAGGGACGCTGACTGACATTAGCGAAGAGATCAAACTGCTGCCGCAACGCCATACTAATGTCTGGGAGGTGTTTAAGGAAGTGGGCAACCATTCGGATTTGGAAGCCATGCAACGCCATTTGGAGCCGGAAGATAGGAGGCAACGCTTTTACGAGGTGTTGTCTTTATTTGCCAAAACCCTGCAATTGGCGCTAGCCAATGCCAAGTTTCAAGACGAAACCCCGAAAAACAAAATCGCGCGTTATAAAGATGATTTGAAATCCTTCCTCAACCTCCGGCAAGCCGTGAAACAACGCTATGGCGAAGCGGTTGACTATTCGTCCTATGAAACCCAAATCCGCAACATGGTGAATAAATACATCGGTGCGGATGCAGTCAAACAGTTGATTGCTCCGGTCAATGTGTTTGCTATTGACGAGTTTGAAAGAGAAATTGAATCGATTGAAGGCGATGCCGCGAAGGCCGATGCCATTGCGTCCAGGGTCAAGAAAACCATCACCGAAAAGATGGAGGAAGACCCGGCATTGTATAAGCGGCTGTCTGAGTTAATTGATGAAGCGATTGCCGAACATCGGGCCAAACGGCTTTCCGATGTGGAATATCTGAAGCGTGTCCGTGAAACCTTGGATGAATTGCGTGGCAAAACCGGTTCTGATTTGCCGGACATTCTGGCGCAACGCGATGAAGCCAAAGCCTATTACGGGGTTATTCAGGAGCCGATGGCGGCATACTCCGTGCCTGGCATAACGCCGGAAGTGTTTGCAGCGGAAACGGCGGTAAAACTCGATGAGATTATCCGCGAGCACAAAATCCGTGACTGGACGCGTAATCAGGACATTAAAAACCTGATGATGAACGAGATTGAAGATTACCTGTACAGTTTGAAAGGTCGCTATGACCTTGCCATGGATTTAGAGCTGATTGAACGGATAACCAATCAGGTATTGGCGATTGCTGAACGGCGGGATCATTAGTCTGTGGTTCTGCCTAAACAATCGGTTTTATTCGGTCAGACGGAAATTGCCTATAGCGTGAATGTCAGTGACCGACAGACATTGGCAATTCACGTCTATCCTGATGGACAAGTGGCCGTTGATGCACCGCTGAATGCCAGTCATGAAGCTATCGCGGAAAAGGTGAAAAAACGTGCTTCGTGGATATTTAAACAGCAAATTCAATTTGCAGCCTATCCACCCGTATTGCCTCAAAGACAGTATTTGTCGGGTGAAACGCATCGGTATTTAGGCAAACAATATCGATTACTAGTCATTCAAGGCGATATAGACAAAGTAAAGCTGATGAATGGTCGGTTGGTGGTTGAAACAACCGCACCTGATAGTCGAGAGCGCATCAAAAAGCTGCTGCAAGATTGGTATCGACTACGAGCTAAAGCCATTTTTAATGAGCGTTATACTTGCTGCGTCGGACTAGTCGCCAAACTAGATATCAACCATCAGCAGGGTTTCCAGCTACGGTTGATGTCAAATCGTTGGGGAAGCTGTACTCATCAAGGCATTATTATTCTTAATCCTGAGCTGATTGCCGCGCCCAAAGACTGCATTGATTACGTAATTACCCACGAGCTATGCCATTTAAAAGAGAGGAACCATAGCCAAGCGTTTTATCGGTTACTCGCTTCGGTGATGAAGGACTGGGAGCTTAGGCGGAAACGGCTGAATGAGATGGTTGAGGTTAGGTTTGTTTGAGATCAAGTAAACAAAAATTGCAATTTAAATTTTTTATTAAATATGGAAGAGATTTATAGCATATCTAAAATATATTATAAAACCTGCGTTGACTTTAGCTTGTTAAAGTTAAAAGGCGCTATTTTGTTTTTGTCTGGTTTTATGTTTATGGTGATTACGTTGTATTTGATATTTAAACACCATGGATTACGTGAGGCACAAGATCATTATTTTATTGCAGCCCAAGTCGTTGGGATGGTCTTGCTATTATACGCAAGAAATGAATACGATAGAAATCTTGTTCTTCTTTTGCAATCGAAAACACAGAATGCCTCAAGCGACATAAAGATTCAAAAGGCATTGTATCTAACCAGTCTTACTTCGCACATAGGGCCCAGTTTTTTCGAGGTCATGAAAAACATAAATGAAACTCAAAAAATACACCGAATAAATAAGCTATTCACACCAGACAGCTTTGGAAATAGTTTTGTTTCATTTATTTACGATCCTGAGTCAAAGAATCGTATTTTAAGTTTGCTCATATACCTTATTAGCTTGATTACCATGCTTACCGTAGTTAAGTCTGAGAGCACAATAAGCATCTATTCCATAATTGAGGAATTAAACATTCACATGATATTCGGCTTCTTTGGTTGGTCGGCATTCATAATTATTTTGTTTTATTTGGTTTTTATCTGGATGTTTACGGTTGCATTTAGCTGCATAATTTCACCAGTTATGCTGACGTTCGCCAATAAAAGGTTTTTATTGAAATATTTAATGACTGAGTTATCTAAATATGCATTTTTAGATAAAAAGTTGGCCGCTCAAGAAAGTAATATGTAGCCATGGAAAATGTTGCATAAACTGGGGATTGTATGGGCAACATCAGAGAGCTAGAAGCAATGGGTTTTTCTTTACCCACTCCAGCTTATATTTTTGGGCTCATCATGTTTGGAGTCATTGGTTATGCCGCATATCGGTATGGCAAGAGAACATCACATGATGTATGCAAATGGCTTGGAGTTACGCTAATGCTTTATCCATATGCAGTTTCAGAAACGTGGCAGTTGTATGCAGTTGGTACGGCGTTGACTGCCGGTATATTTGTTTTTCGCCGATAGAGGCAGAGAACCTCTATCTTCTAGCCTATACCTAGATGCCAAGGTTAAGAGAGGACAGCGGTGATAACGTTCAAGAAAATCGTCTGCGGAGCCTTTTTCATCATCGGATTAACAGGATGCGCCACTTTTAAAAGTTTAAACGCCGAGGTTCCCTTGTATGAGCGCGTATTCATGTACAGTGGAACTAGACTAGATTGGGCTGCATTAGAAAGCGACAATGTGACTATCCGAAAATTCAAGGCTGAACCTCCGGGCTATCCGCTCGTTGATCTACCGTTCAGTTTTGCTTTGGATTCGTTGTTCTTTCCGTTAGCGGTCAGTGCTGAGATTTTTCACTGAGTGCAATTTCTAGCGTTCATTATCGTGATCACGCTGCAACATTTCTCCATATTTGTCTTGCTTGTCCACCAGTTCTGATGGTCGGTAAACCGAACTATTTTGTTGCGACCAATGCCCTTTCAATGTAATGTTTATGTACATATCATGTATATCTTATGAGGCGAATCGTGCATATCAATTTATCCCCTGAAATCGAGCACTATCTTCAAACCAAGGTAGGCACTGGCTTTTACAGCAACGCTTCCGAAGTCGTTCGCGATGCGATCAGACGAATGTGGGAAGAAGATGAAAAACTTGAAAAACTCCGGGCTGCCGTGCAACTAGGCGATGAGCAGTTCGACCGTGGCGAAGGAATTGCTTATTCAACCAGTCGGTTGGAAAAGATCACAGAAAAAGCTTTTAACAATTCTCGCAACAGCAAGAAAGTCAGTACAGATGTCACAGGATGAATTATCGGTAACCTTATCGCCGCAGGCGGAAAACGACTTTGCCGATATTTTGCAATACACGCTTGAGACCTGGGGTGAAAAGCAGTTGTACGTCTATCGGGCTGTAGCCGAATTATCGATACCATAAAGCCTGGTACGATTACTTTTGTTGGAGAAACTCACCAGAAACCGGAGTTAATCCAGCTTGTTCAAAACTTAATTTCGGCAATATCGTAGCAACATGAATGCCTAACGCTTGCAATTGAAATTAACGACAGTCAGCAACCTATCATTGATTAGGTCATTGAAGGTATATTGTATTAATCGAAGACAAGAGACTTTCGTTGAAATTACTAACCACCAACCACGGGTCGGCAGCGTTTATTCGACTTTTGATGACGTTCAGGTATTTTTTGATAAGACCATATATATTTGTTAGAAGGATATCAGCCAAAATAGACAGCCATAAAATCTAGCTATCGAACTTATTCAAGGGTTTCAGATTAAATCAATGCATCGACGCATTAGGGAGCGCTACAAATGGCATTGGCCAATAATGATATAAAAATTCTGCTATCAAATACTAGTGCATTGATCAATCACGTATATTGGTTTGAGCAAGATATATCAGAGCCACATGCTTCATCACATCGAGGCATATCAATTAATTATGTGGATATAAAAGAAAAAAGAGATGAATTCATACGCGAGCTTAAAAGCACGATTCTTAATTGGATATACTCAAAGAGCAAATACAACGCCATTTATACTGATGAATTATTAAAAAGAAACAATGATCATCAAAATACTAACGCATATTTACTGCAAGTAGTTGATCAAAAATTCAGGAAAGGCCATCCGCAAGGTCAATTTGGGGAGCTACTACTTTTTAACTTTATTCAATTCTTCTTTTCAGCCCCACCGTTACTTAGAAAGATGTCTATTACGACAAATCCGGCTTTAGAAAGAAATGGTGCTGATGCTATACATTATACTAAGCGGGACGAAAATGACGTATTTATTATTGGTGAATCAAAGTGCTATGAATCAAAGTACAAATTTAATAGTGCACTTGAAGCTTCTGTAAAAAGTATTGTTAATTCATTCGAAGACCTTGATAACGAATTGATCCTTTATTTACATGATGATTTTGTCGATCCAGTTCTGAATGTAAAAGCGAAAGAATTTAAAGATGGAAAATGTGAGCATGCTCGTTTTGAATTGGTATGTCTAATAGCTTATAACGAGACATTTGATATAGATGGCGATAGCGAAACAGCAATAAAGAAAAATATTGAATCATGCTTACAAAACCGATGGAGTAACACTAGTAAAACCCTTTATAATGGTATAAAGCAATCAATAATAAGTAGAATTCACTACATCATTTTTCCCGTTTGGGAACTTGATAAGCTTCTTGAAGAGTTTTGAGGTCAAGAATGGATCACAGATCAATATTGAGAAAACTCCTTGAGGTTGATCTCATAAATTTTTCATCAAAGCTGGGACTAACAAATCATGAGCCACGCCTATTAAGCAAAAATGAATGCATGGAAGCACTTGCTGTATTAGGTGAGTTATCAAATTCTGATGAAGAGTTTCATCTTCAGGTTTCCATATTGATTATTGCATTACTATGGAGTTACTCGCCCGAATATAACAAGGATCAGCTTAGACAAATTTTAACACCTGTTTTATCAAAAATAGGATTTTCTCCAAGCGTCTTTTTAATTGATAATTTTTTTAAAACTGAAAGGGTCTACTCATCAATTGGTAGCTATTATGATAAATTAAAAATAGTTGCTAATGACCTAGCAAACACCATACACATAGGTGAAAAAGAGTACATTTTAACAAAATTTCAGGCGCAACTATGGAAAACCATGCAAGAGTCAAATTTGCTAGGAATTTCAGCTCCAACTTCTGCTGGAAAATCATTCTTAATATATCTCAAGATCGTCGATTTAATTTTAGATGGCGCATCCCGGTTTGTATATATAGTTCCAACGCTAAGTCTAATCAGCCAAGTCACAGCTGACTTATCAAAACTATTAAAAGAATTCAAAGTATACAATATAGATGTCTTGAACTCTTTTGAGGAAACTTGCGAAAATTTTATCTATGTAGTTACTCAAGAACGAGCATTATCTATATTCTCTGACAAAGATATAGGAACTATAGACTTATTTGTTATTGATGAGATACAAAACATAGAGCGCGTTGCCAATGAAGGTCCAGACAGGTCAAAAGTATTGTATGACGTACTTAAAGACGTTAAGTACAATCATGATGTATCAAGAATCATTCTTAGCGGACCTCGACTGAAAAATATAGCTAATCTTGGGTTTGAAATATTTGGAGAAATATCTGATGAAGAAGCATCAGAGTCGCCGCCAGTCCTTAGTCTCACATATTCCATATCAAAAGACAAAAAAGCATACTATTTAAACCAGTATTCCATTGCATTTGACTATCCAATTCAAATAAAAATCGCGAATACTGAAACGATATATGGTATTGGTGGCTCACAATATAATGAAAAATTTAGCAACTATCTTAACTCGATTGTCGAAAAACTGAATGACTCAATTAATATTATTTTTTCACCAACCTCAGGTCAAGCAAGAAAATCAGCGAATAGTTATTGCAATGCTATAAAAATAAATCAATCGGCTCAGAATGAGAATGTTAATAACGATTTGGCCGATTATGTAAGAAAGACAGTTCACCCTTGCTATGATTTAGCAGATTTATTGAAAAATGGAATCGCTTACCATACGGGTAAAACGCCTTCACATATAAGGAAAAGCTTGGAAATTGCGGCAAGAGAAGGCCTTCTGAAAAATATTTTTTGCACAACCACCTTAATGCAAGGAGTCAACTTACCGGCAAATAACATTATTATCAGAAACCCCTATCTATATACTAAGAAGCGTGGTGCAGAAATACATTTGTCTGCATATGAATTTGCCAATCTACGCGGACGCGCTGGCAGATTACTTATTGATTTCATTGGGCGAACAGTTGTTTTGGACGAAAGCTGCTTTATTGAAAATAGCGAATTTCAAGATGAGTCTAGGCTGTTCGATGATGAATATAAGGAAATCAAGACGGGATACGATAAAATCTATCAAGAGCACCGTGATGAGATAGATACAGCTTTATTGAATGATGAAAGGGTTGCTGAATCCTCATCGAAACACCTTTTAACCCATATAAGGTATATGCTATATAAATATGGCGATCAAGGAGAAGATAGATTAAAAGATGTTGGATTAAACATAGATGATTCTATTCTGCATGCGGCAAGAAATAATATTTCAAATATTAAAGCCCCAAGAGACTTTATATTGAAAAATAGATACTGGGACCCAATTGATTTGGCTTATATTTATGGCATTTACATAGATAACGCTAACAAGCTTCCTCGCTCAGTATGGGCTGCAAATTTTGCAAACAAAATTTTGAATTGGCTGGAAATCATGAGAGATGAAATGCCTTATTACTTTGAGCGATATATCGGCGTTTTTGATAATAGATACCTTTACGGAGTAGCAAAATCCGCTGAACAATGGGCTCGTGAAAAGCCATTACAAGATATGTTGATTGATAGGTTCGGGACCACTGCTTATGAAGGAATTGACAGCGATATTGATGCAGAAATAGAAAAAATAAATAGCAAGGTTGGTTTTGGTCTATCAATGCTTTTAAAGCCTATTTCAGATATTGATGGCGATGAAAACCCAATAATTTATTCAATTGAAAACGGAGTTTATTCAAATATTTCGAAATACTTTGTTGATAGAGGTGTCCCTCGGGAAACAGCGATTCGAATATCGAAATTGGTCCCTAACAAGTATTTAAAACAGAGAGAACAAGCTATTGATTTGAAGCAAGTATTTCAGAACTTGGATTACTGGGAAAAAAAACATGTTGAACATTTAATTAATGAACTCGATGCTCAGCATTAGGGAATCTTTGATTAATGCAGTTTTACAATAAACCAGATGCGTAAGCCATTGATTAAATTGATGCGGAAATTCTAGATAACGAATTAATCAGAGGTTCCTTAGGTATTTTTATACTTTAATTTAAGTTTGATTAGCTTAACTAGATTTTTACCGAAAAACTTGTTTCGTAAAATGTAGAAAATTATCTTGGCTTAAGATATTCAATTTAAGCGTATATAATAGTATCGATTGGCATTTCAAGCCATACAAATGCTACCATAATTTATTTAAAGCCTATATGTTAGAAGGACAATGTCGCCAGCTCCAATAACAGTTATGGAACATTGCTAACACTTTGCTTGGTAAGATGAACACCTATGAGTTCAGGGATTACATCCTTGGTTTTATTTTCTATAAATACTTATCGGAAAAAATCGAATGCTATTCGAATTCGATTATTGAGGAAGATGAGATTAAGTTTTCCAATTTAAGCGAAAGCAATCCAGACTACGAAGAGTTAATTGATGCTAGTAATCGATAAAGCCCTGCTGACCATCCAACAATATCCGCAGATTGAACGTCATATGATTGAGCTTTAGCAAGAGCATCGATTATTTCCGGCTGGACGGCACATCATTATTTACCGAATTGCTGTAAATGCCATCCTGGTTTCCCGCATACTCCACGACCTTATGGATTATGGGCGAAATCTATAACGACAATATAACGATCCAGGGTTGGTGCCAATGTCGGTGCGATACGCTGTAATCAAGAAGCAGTTATTTCGGCTGAAATCCAGATTAACTGGGGAGCTAACTAAATCTAGTCAGCTAGATGTGCTGTTTAATATCCATGCGTTGGTGTAAAACACGAACAATCAACAGGAAGTCGTCTTCGACAGTGTAAACAATTAGATGTTTGCCATGAGGATGAATACGGGCAGGGGGCACAAATTCTGGGCGCTCGTTTGCTACCCAGGGATTGACAGCTAAGAATGAAAATGCTTGATTGATTTCAGCAAAGTACCTTTCAGCTTGAGATTGTCCAAAGTTTTGACTGCCATACAAGTAGATGTCGACGAGGTCTTCATCGGCAAGAACCGTTTTTTTAATTTGCATTCAGAGCAGCCAGCCTCGCTTGGGCCTCTCTCAATACATCATCCATTGAGCGGTTGCTGATACCGCTTTTTAAGCCTTCGGTGATGGCGGCTTGTAGGACTTGCTGTTGTTGGCGTGTCTCTTGGTCGCGGCGTATCAGGTCTCGCACATAATCACTGCTGCTAGAGTATTTGCCGTCTTGAATCTGAGTTTGAACCCAATCACGCATAGGGTCGGGGAGTGAAATATTCATAGTTGCCATGACGCGGTCTCAATAAAAATCTGACAGGACATCATGACAATATTTGCCAATTATTGTCAACGCCATGAATTCGACCAGGCATTTTTGGCAGTATGACCTGGATTTCTTGCGTGAATTTTGCGTGTTTTGGTGGTGATTCGTCATGCTCTGTTGCATGGCGGTGATTTTTTACTGATGGCAATATTTGTGAGTCTGGTTTTGCATTCCGGTAATTCACTATGTATTGGTTGTTGGAAAAACAGCTGAACGCTTCGCAAAATGCCAAATCCAGATCGCCTGTCGTCTCTTCGGTTACACTGGTTGGTAGAACTCTTTCAGGAAAATTAATCATGTCCCATACAATGTATGCAGTAACTGTCCCGCCCATTATTCACAGCTTGACCAATTTACGGGCTATTCTCGAAAAGGCGGCAAGCCATGCGGAAGCCAAGAAAATTGATCCGTCCGTTTTGATCAATGCTAGGCTTTACCCGGATATGTTTCCACTATCACGGCAGGTGCAAATTGCCACCGATGTGGCCAAGGGGGCTGTGTCGCGTCTGGCCGGTTTAGAGCCGCCCAAGTACGATGATAATGAAGCAACCTTTGCTGAGTTGTTGGCCCGACTCGATAAGACAATTGCCCTGCTTAAATCCTTTAAAGCCGAGCAAATTGACGAGACTGAAGAAAAGACCATTATGCTGCCGATGCACGACAAAACGGTGGAGTTTAAAGGCCTAGCTTATCTAACCGATTTTGTTTTACCCAATGTCTATTTCCATGTCACAACTGCTTATGCGATTTTGCGTCATAACGGTGTGGAGATTGGCAAGAATGACTTCTTGGGCGCTATTTACTAACGTTAGCGTGATCCAGGAGCCGAGTTATGAGGAGTGTCAAACGACTTGGTTTAATAGCATTATTTGTAACCGTTTTTAGCGCAAACTATGCCCATAACGCTATGGCAGATCAGAGGATACCGCCTATGTCGATGAGTCTGAAGTCAGCCGATTTTGTCCATCAGGGCGAAATCCCCCAACAATTCACTTGCCAAGGTGATGATAGTTCGCCGGCGTTGAGTTGGTCGGGCGTGCCCGCACCAACCAAAAGCTTGGTGTTGATCGTCGATGATCCCGATGCGCCTGATCCTTCTCACCCTAAAATGACTTGGGTACATTGGGTGCTATATAACATTCCACCCACCATCAGCGAATTACCGCAAGCCGTTGCCGCTAGCAATTTACCGGGATGGACTCGGCAAGGCAAAAACGACTGGAAACGTACCGGTTACGGCGGACCCTGTCCGCCGATAGGCAGGCACCGTTACTTTCATAAGCTGTACGCGCTAGACATCGAATTGCCCGATCTGAATCAGCCAACTAAAGCACAACTCGAAGCGGCGATGAAAGGCCATATTCTTGAACAAGCCGAGCTTATTGGAACGTATAAGAAACAGTGAAGGCACAGGTTGGAAGCCGTTTTGCCTTGCTTGGAGCGGATGGCAACATATTGAACAGTTGGTTAAGACGAAATCCACCAATAGCAGTAAATGCTCGACAATATTGACGGCATGTACATCCGGAGTCTGGCTATGAAACAAGCTACCTTTACCGAAGTCCGTAACCACGCCAAACAGTACTTCGATATTGTTGAGGCAGGTGAGCCCGTTAGGGTTATTCGCAATGGCAAACCTATCGCTGATATCGTTCCGGTGATGGCGGATATGCCTTCATGGAAACGACGGAAGGCTCAACCCTTAGTGCTGGATGGGGTTGCAGTCAGCCAATTGATCCTGCAAGAGCGCGAGTCAAACGCATAACAAAGTAAGTTCATGCGTGTTTTTTTTTGATACGTCGGCTTTTGTGAAACGCTATATCCAAGAAGCCGGTAGAGGCCTTGCATAATTGTTTTCAAAGCATTCAGCGTACGAGCTTAGATGGGTCAAAATGAAACGAGTTGTTAAATTTTTTGATCGTACCTTTGTATCCATTTACCGTGGCTTTGGTCTTGCTGAAGATGAAGTAATCGTCGATTTCAATAATATAGCGTGGACCCACAATCACATCGGCATTGGCTTGTGAGACAGCATCGTAGGCTGCGGCAGATTTGACGGCGAAAAATGGATCGAATCGGAACACCTGACTGATTGGGTCAGTGCCATTAGCGGTGAAATTGACCCCATCTGCGAACTTATTAGGCCCCAAGGTAATGAACCAGAGAATTTGCGTTGATTGCGCCTCACCTTGAATTTTGCTACCGACATCGAGGTCAGCTGTCACGCTGGCATCAGCGTGATAATCAATCGGTGCACTCGGCTGGAGCATGTGGGTGGAACTACAGCCAATCAAGGTCAACGCCAGCAGGGTATGTAAAGCGTGTACAAAGTTCATTGGTTTCTCTCTGATGGGCTATGAAGTAATGAAAGCGATATAGTCGTTGTTATCGGCTGATCGATTAAAAGACTGAATGCTTTTATTTGCAGTTATTCACAGTTTGATGCGATTTTGCTGATTCTAGGTGGCTCATTCAGTATCAGGCTCAATGAGAGCCCCCTGATTTTACGTACTTGAAACTAGTGACCGTTTTGGGCCGGTGATAGTGGATTAGGGATCTTTGGTTGTTAACGTGCGGCAGGATTTATCGGCCAGATACCGGATGCCATTTTGGAACTGGCCGTTGCGTCTGGTTAGACCTGCGGGATGAAGAGCAATAGCTGGTACGTGGAAAACAAAGGGCTATCGGAAAGGCAGGGAAACAGCTAAAAATGAGCGATTTAGGGCTCATTTGGTTGAAAGTGGTCAAGCAACAAGCCAGTGATTTGAGAGAAGTGCTTAATGTTGCCGGTGCATAACAATTCATTGTGCGCCATAGCAGTTGCGGCAATTAACGCATCGCCCATCTCCATGCTATGGCTTAGTGCAAATTGTCGAACCAATTGCCGAGCATGGTAAGAAATTCCATGATCAATTTCATGGATGGTGAACTGTAGAGCCTGAAGCATTTTTTCAAACGTTGCCAATTCCTTTTTATTCCGACAAAACGGCACATACTCCATGTAGGTCACTGCGGAGATTGATCGATGCTGTGTGCTCATGATCAGCTCTTTGGCCGAAACCACGCCTCGGTCTGCATAAATCAAAATGTTGGTATCAAAGATCACTCAAAAGGCTCCGCCGACCTTTGCGAATAACGCGTAATTCATCTTCCACATCGGCAATACCTAAATCTTGGTGCATACCAAAAAACTCATTCATTGCCGCTTCTTGCTCTTGTGAATTGACAGTAGGAGTAGCGGGATGAACGATACCCAGGGTTTGGCCGTGGTAAGTAATCTCAACGGTTTCTCCACGTTTAAGCGCATCAATGAGCACTTTATGCTTCGACTGAAGTTGTGAGGCTGTTAGTTGCATGTCGACAAAATATATATTTTAAAATGAATATTCTATCACGATTTTCATGATGAGAACGAGCACTACAGGCTGGGCCGCTGTAATTTTGGTAGAGAAATATGCAAAAATCTTACGCGAGATTTACGCGACTTGGTTATGACTCGTTGTGATTTGTACGGATATTACGCGACATTCGATAATTAAAATTACAATAAAATCAATTGGTTATGATTCCATAATTGCACTTTTAATGCGATGGTCGTGCGTTCGAATCGCACACGACCCACCACGAAATGACCAAATAAAACAACCAGTTAGCTTGCAAGGGCGGCTGGTTTTTTTATGCCCTCTATCTTCCAAATTACCCAGTGGGTAAATCATGATGCCAAACGCAACATGGTCACCCCTTCCACTTTGGTTAACTTCTCAACAGCAGCAAGAAGCTCCCCAACTTCCGCCGGCGAATAATGCACCGTGATGTCGCCATCAATATGATGCATGAGCGCCTTTCGGGTCTCCAACGGTACTCCAGCCAAGCGCAAACGCCTCGCAAAGGTATGCCGAAGATTGTGTGGGCCAGATAAGACGCTATCGCCAATCGGTAACCCAGCTCTTTTCCATGCATTTTTCCAGGCGGTATTATGCATCCTGGTCACTGGCTTTCCCCGGAAACCAAACACATGGGTATCCGATTTACCGCGTCGACTATCGACCACATTTTTTGCCACACTGTTTAGTACCAGCAAACATGTCGTCTGATTCTTGGTGAACTCACCAGGAACCAGAAAAATCGAAGTGTTCAATTCCGGCACCTTGATCTCCCATTCCCATCGCAATTCCGCCACAATATGTTCACGGGTTCCAGTATGTACGGCAAACAGCGCCATTTCAGACAAATGCGCTGGTAGCTCCCTAAAGAAGCGCTTTTGTTCATCAAAGGAGAGCGGATAAGGATTGGCTGCGTCCTTCCAGTCCGGCATCCTTAACAACGGCGCAACTGGCAACCAAGGCTGATTATCGAGATCACGCCATACCCGCGAAGTCAGTGTCAGGATTCTTCGAACAACTGACAACTCCCTGATGACCGTAGCGCTTTTTGCCCCCTGTTCCCGGCGATGATCAATATAAGGCTGTATGCTACCTTGATGGATCTGGTCCAGTCGTAAACCACCCAGCCAGGGTTCAAGGTTCGCAAGACATCCGGCATCCCTTGATAAACTTGTCTTTGTTTCCTCATTTAAATACTTCGTAGCCGCTTCGCGGAATGTTCTTAACTTTGGCGCTGCCGCTTCAGTTTTTGCAACCGCTATTGCCTGGTGGTATTCGACTTCTGCTTCTTGCCACGTGCTCGCTGTAAAGCGGTGGCGAACTCTTCCAAGTCCATCGATTCGTTTGTCAATCGAGCCTTTCCCTGTTTCTTTGTCCCAGTACAAACCTGGGAGACTGTTTCTTTTTGCCATGATGGTTTCTCCTTAACCCTCACGTTGCGGATCATATACTCATCCAAAACGCGATTCAGTTCAAGTAAATCAAACCCGACGCCTTGCTTTCCCATTAAAATCTCTGTTAAAGACGGTCTAACAGGCTGGTGAAAAAC
>LUUF01000041.1 GCA_001644045.1 Methylomonas methanica
CCGATCCGGTTTCGAGGCCTATGGGGGCCGGACGCGATCTGTACGGGCTACGCAAGGACGGTGCCGAATTTCCGGTCGAAATCGGCCTGGGCCTGATCGATGACGATAATGGCGTAATCGTCCTCAGCTCCATCGTCGACATTACCGAGCGCCAGAGTGCCCACAATAAACTGAAACAAGCCCTCAACGAGAAAGAAATACTGCTTAAGGAGGTCTATCACCGGGTCAAGAATAACCTACAGGTGGTGTCCAGCCTGATCAACCTCCAGGCCGGAGGTGTAACTCGTCCGGAGACCGCCAATTTACTCAAACAAAGTGCCGATCGCATCAAAGCCATGGCCCTGTTACATGAAAAACTTTATCAATCCAAAGATTTGACCAGGATAGATTTCAACGAATACATTCGCAGCCTAGCCGACCATTTGCTGTTCGGCTATGGCGCGTATTCCGATAAACTCAAGCTCAACATGAAAATCGACAATGTGTTTCTCGATGTCGATACCGCGATACCCTGCGGCCTGATCATCAACGAATTGCTGTCCAATGCCATTAAGTACGCATTTCCCGGAGATCGGCGTGGCGAAATCGGCATCGCCTTCACACAGGAGCAAGGCGAATACATCCTGATAATGTCCGATAACGGCATCGGCCTTCCCTGCGAAATGGACTTCAAAAAAAGCAGCTCGCTGGGTCTGCAATTGGTCGATACCTTGACCAATCAACTCATGGGAGAGATGAGCCTGGATCGGACAAACGGATCCACCTTTACTCTGTGTTTTACTAAAACTTGTTAAGCACAGGAGGGTCTCCGCATGTTAGCCAGTAGAATTATGATCGTCGAGGATGAAGGCATTATCGCCATGGATATCCGTAAGCAGTTGGAAGGTTTCGGCTATGAGGTGGTCGCGACTGCTTTTTCGGGAGGCCAAGCCATTACGCTGGCCAATGAGTATAAGCCCGATTTAGTAATGATGGATATTGTGTTGAAAGGCGATATGGACGGCATCAGCGCGGCGCATGCCATAACGGAGTCTCTGCATATTCCCGTGATTTTTCTGACGGCTTATAGCGACCCGGCTACCTTGTTGCGCGCGAAAACCACAGGCGCATACGGCTATTTGATCAAGCCGTTCCGTCCGGATGAACTGCACGCTTCCATCGAAGTCGCTTTGTATAAGTATCAGCTGGAACGCAGGCTGAAGGAAAGCGAACAGTGGTTTGGCAAAACCCTGCACTGTATCAGTGACGCCGTCATTGCCACCGACGCTGAAGGTGTAATCCGGTTCATGAATCCGGTGGCCGAAACGATAACGGAACAAAGTCTGGAACAAGCCAAAGGTAAACTTGTCAGTGAACTAATGACGCTGATATCCGAGTCGAGCCGTAGTGTCATTGAAAACCCGGTTCTCAGTGCATTACAGAGTGGGGCGGTGACCGGCATTGATCACCCCACTTTGTTCGTTAGTCAGTCAGGGTTGGAAATTCCGGTGGACGACGGCGCCGCCCCGATACTCGATGACGATGGAACTTTGTTGGGCGCTGTTATGGTATTTCGCGACATCACCGCCCGTCGGCAAATGGAACATTTACTGCGGGAAAGCGAAGAACGTTTCCATAGCTCATTCGAACTGGCCGCCATCGGCATGGCGCTGATAGCCCTGGACGGCAGTTTCCTACAAGTCAATAATGCCCTCTGTGAAATTTTAGGTTACACGCGAGATGAGTTGCTGGGTTCCAATCTGCGAATGCTCACGCATGCAGACCATCATAATAAAGTGATAAACCACTACTTGTGGCAATTGGTGACCGACGTACTGCCGACGTTTCAGATCGAGGTGGAGTGCTTTCATAAAGTCGTCGGCAAGACCGTTTGGACTATGATGAGCGCCTCGCTGGTTCGCACCACTGACGGCGAGCCGCAGTATTTTATTGTTCAAATTCAGAATATTTCCAACCGTAAATACGCCGAACAGCAATTAATCTATCTGGCCAATCACGACCCCTTGACCGGACTACTGAACCGCGACCAGTTTCATAACCGCCTTACTCAAGCATTATCGTCTGGTCAACGGCATAACCGTAAACTGGCCGTGATGTATCTCGATTTGGATCGCTTCAAGTTGATCAACGATACTCTGGGCCACCGGTTGGGCGATTTATTGCTGCAAGCGGTCAGCGACCGCCTAAGAACCTCGGTTCGCTCGAACGATATTCTGGCTCGGTTGGGTGGTGACGAGTTTATCGTGTTGTTGAGTGACATCAATCAAATCGACGATGTAGCCAGAATTGCCCAAAAGACCCTGGACATCCTCACCCAACCGTTTACATTGGAAGGCAATGATCTTGTGGTAACCGCCAGCATTGGTATCAGTATTCATCCCGACGACGGCAAGGACAGTCATACGCTGTTAATGAACGCCGACACGGCCATGTATTTGGCCAAGGAACGCGGTAAAAACAACTTTCAGTTTTATACCCTGGAAATGACTGAAAAATCGATCGAACGCATGAAGGTGGAACGGGGTCTGAGGCATGCCTTAGCCCATGATGAATTAAGGCTGCATTATCAGCCTCAGATCTGTACCGGCAGCGGCGTGGTGATCAGCGCGGAAGCGCTGGTGCGTTGGCAGCATCCGGAATGGGGCTTGGTGTATCCGGACCGATTCATTAACGTGGCGGAAGAAACCGGACTGATCGTTCCTATTGGCGCCTGGGTGTTGCGTGAGGCCTGTTTACAGGCCAAAACCTGGATTGAAAATGATGGGCCATTCGGCAGTGTAGCGGTGAACGTATCGGCACGCCAATTCCTCGACACCAACCTGTTCCAAACAGTAAAGCGAACGTTGGCCGAAACCGGCCTCAATCCCAGCGTGCTGGAACTTGAAATCACCGAATCGGCAATTATGCAGGATCCCGAGAACACGCTCCAGGTATTGCATCAGTTTCAAGGGCTTGGGGTGCGGCTCAGCATCGACGATTTTGGTACAGGTTATTCCAGCCTAACCTACTTGCGCCGATTTCCGATACAAAGCGTCAAAATAGATCGATCCTTTGTGATTGACCTTCCTTGCGACGAAGGCAGTAAAACCCTTGTCCGGGCAATCACCGCGCTGGCCCATGAGCTTAAATTGTCGGTCGTGGTCGAAGGGGTGGAAACCAGGGATCAATTATCATTTCTAACCGAGCAAAAATGCGATTCGCTGCAGGGCTACATGTTTAGCAGACCCGTGAGCGCGGAACAATTTCAACAGGATTTTATTAATTCCGGTTTTAAGACGTACCTTCCAAATACATCAAACGATCAACCTTGAAATTAAAATTTAACAAAAAGGAGGAAATTGCAAAGTTGATTAAGGAGGTACAACAACGATTCCTTCATTTTTGGGCCACAAGGAGATTTTCTTATTCATTGTCCCTTTCTCTCAAGGGTTGGAGCCTCCAAGAAAACCAGGGCGATTTCGAATGATTGGCTTAGTAGATGGCTGATAACTAACAAAGACCGGCCTTTCAAAGAGATTATATTTTCAATCCCTGGGTGTCTCATAATGGCCGATTGTGTTGAAAAAGTCCCCCTGATATACGATTCCTAGCGTAGTAAAATGCAGCTAACAGCCACTCAATCATGAGGTGACGCCATGATGGGACAACAATCGGGGATTCAGGAGCAGTTGTTTTTCTGTTTCAGCCTCGAAAACCACATTCCCAAAGATCATCTGCTACGCGGCATCAACCGCTTTCTCGATCTGGGCGATTTTCGTCAGCAATTGGCGGAGTATTACAGCCCTATCGGTCGGCCGTCGATTGCTCCCGAACTGATGATCCGCATGTTAATCCTCGGTTATTGTTTTGGCATTCGTTCCGAACGTCGGCTGTGTGAAGAAGTACATGTCAACTTGGCTTATCGTTGGTTTTGCAAACTGGATTTAGACGATCCCGTACCGGATCATTCCACCTTTTCCAAGAACCGCCTGGGCCGTTTTCGGGACAGCCAAGCTTTTCGGCTTGTGTTTGAAACGGTCCTGAAACGATGCATGGCAGAAGGTCTGGTGCGTGGCGAGGGTTTTGCCACCGACGCCAGCATCATCAAAGCCGATGCACAACGGCAACGTCGAGTCGAAAATGGTGATGACATTGACTGGGGATCCCACTCAAGCAGAACGTCCGGTCCGTGAATACCTTGCGGCACTAGAAGAAACGAATGATCCCAAAGCGTCCACCCGGACGCTTTCACTGAATGATCCGGCGGCTACCTGGACGGCCGCACCCGGTGGCCCTGCATTCTTTGCCTATTCAACCAATTACTTGATCGACTTGGAAGCTGGCATCATCCTCGACGTAGAAGCCTCGGCGGTCAATAAAGCCGCCGAAGTGGAGGCGACTCGGACCATGATTGATCGGGTAGAAGAGACGTTTGGTCTGAAGCCCGAACGTTTGGTGGGCGACACCAATTATGGTTCAGCTGCCATGCTCGGATGGTTAGTCGATGAAAAAGATATAGCACCACATGTACCCGTATTCGATAAGTCAGAACGCACCGATGGTACCTTTGGTCGCTCTGACTTTACCTATGATGCGGAGAATAATCGGTATATCTGTCCAGCGGGTAAGTCTCTGAAACCTGCTTGGCGCAGCAAACAGAAAAACCCTTATCGCTATCGCGCCAGCCAATTGGATTGCCAAGCCTGTCCGCTCAAAGCGCAGTGTTGTCCTAACATGGCAAATCGTCAAATCGATCGAAGCCCCCACGAATCGGCTCGTGATGTGGCCCGTGCCATCACCAAAACCGATGCTTATAAGCAGTCACGCAAGGAGCGCAAGAAGGTGGAAATGCTGTTTGCCCATCTCAAACGCATCTTAAAAATGGATAAGCTGCGGTTACGAGGCTTCAGTAATGCCAAAGATGAGTTTCTATTGGCAGCGACTGCCCAAAATCTAAGGCGAATGGCCAAAAGGTTGGCAATCAATGAACCAGTAACCCAATTGATACCCGCATAACGGCAATAGAGGCCGTATTCATTTACCAGAAAGCCAAAAACTCACCTAACGGCTTCTAAACCGCAGCAATCAGTCAAACGCCCTTCCAACTTATTCTCAAAAAACCGCCTTTTTCAACACAATCGGCCGGTAGCGCTAATTCAACAAGCCCAAGTTAGCATTCAATTTTAGATGGATAAGCGATCTGACCATGGTTGCGATTCATTTTTTGTTGTTGAAGCCACTGGCTGTTTTGAGAATAGAATGGTTGATAGTTTTAGAATCGGAATCAGTAACAGTTTCATCGGAATACACATTTGGCAGAGATTGAGTCATAAAACCAAGACAATTTCAGCGTGCCGCCGATGTCACGAACCCGGCAAGATTGATTTTGTCATCCAAGCCTTTTGGCATCTAGCGTGTAAGATTAGTTCTGCACGATCGTCAGGGCAATATCGGCAGCCAGTTCCAAGACAGTTTCAGCGTACCGACCTCGCGCATTTGACAAAGCCAATATTTGTTTTACCAAACTTTCGCTACAACCGAGCGGTGAATCCTATTTTATAAGAAATTCATTTCTTGTATGACAAGGAAACTTCACATAATGGCCGGTTTTTGCCTTAAAGTGGCGGTTTTCAATCGGAATGCCTAGCTGGTTTGGATTGAAATATTATGCACTAGACCTCTTTTTGATTGAGGTAGGCTTCGAGGAGGGCCTTGATTCCTGGAATGACGGATGGGCGTAGCATCAATTTTTCCTTTTCGGTATCGCGGCGACCTTAGAGTCAGTGGACATTCGCAATTGTTCGAGGAGGGCTACATTTTCAGCCTTCAACTTGTCGACCAAGGCGAAAGCTTCGTCGCGTTCGGCTTGTGTGCTCTGAAGTAGAAGTTCAGTCTTGCGGTAGTTGTCCACTATCGCGAGGTATTCGGTCTTCCAGTCCTCGGCCCGCTGCGCGTAGGTGCGCTGCACGCGCATACGTCCGGTGTCGGCCTTTTGTTCTAGGTCTTTGACCCACTGGAGGACCTTATTGCCAAGCACCCTCTGCTTAGCAGGCTGGTGAAAA
>LUUF01000036.1 GCA_001644045.1 Methylomonas methanica
AGCGTTTTTACACAGCCTGAAGCCCAGAGCGGCCAAGCAGCAAAGTGACATTTTGATGGCTTAAGCACTGATCATCTAAAGCAAATTCACATATGCAATTTGTTTTTTGCGATATTCATTCGTAACTTAGCACCCAATTGTTAAATTAATCAGATAGTTAAATACTTGACAAATCCGCTCAGTTGAAATGTTAAATAAATTGTGGGACAAGGATCACAGATTCCTGGGAGAAAAATTTCTGGGCAAATTGGGAAAAAATTATGTTTCATAAATCGACTGCGCCGATAAGCTATTGATAAGTCAACATTTAAGCCAGCTCAAGGAATAAAAAATTACAACATTTCCGGCCAAGGATAACGTCATGAGCGCAATTACAAAAAAACTCAGCTTTCTATTCATTTTAATATTTTCAATGAGTGCGCATGCTGCACCGGTTGTATTTACCGATTCAGCAGCCTTCAATACCGCAATAGGTGGCTATACAAAATCAACAATGAATTTTGACAGCAACGCTGCCGGCAGCCTAATCGCTGAAGGTGGCACATTGGGTGGCATAACCTTTAACTATCCCACCCTGGCGTCATTCGGTGTGACGATGCAAATAGTTACCGGCTCACCTACAACTTCCAGCCCTAATTTTCTTGGCACCGATGACGGCGGCTTATTTCAAGCAGGTGATGGCTTTAGTTTAAGTTTTGCCGCCAGTCATGCGATCGGCATGTTTTTTATTAGCGCTGATCCAATTTTTGATGACGACATAGGGCTAACAGTTAATTCCACAACTGCCTCCTTAATGGTCAGTGATGCAATAGCCTTGGATGCCGTTAACAATGCCTATTTTTTGGGCATAGTCGACGATACCAATACGTTTAATAGCGTGGAGGTTTCTTCGCTGAGTTGCGGAGGTTGTTTTTTATATAACGTAGACGACATCATCACCGCGACAACGTCATCAAACTCAGTCCCGACACCATCCGTAATATGGCTATTGGTGGCTGGTTTGATCCCAATGTTACGCAACATTAAAGCCAAATCGTAAACCAGCGGAGTATTCTGCAACCTTATAAACGCTCAAGTTTTTGACGCTAGGCTAGCAGTCGGAGCAGAGGTTTTCTAGCCTTCAAACAGTGTGGCGATCAGCTAATAATACTACACAGCTGAGTCAACACCATTATTAGGGAGCACGACATGAACCTAAATCCAAGCAGTAACAAAGTAATCATATTGATATTGTCATTTGTAATGTTGTTTGTGTCTATGACGGTACAGGCACGCGACTCACTGGAAGCACTTCGCACCGACTTAAATACTGAAACTACTTCACGTACAAATGCAGACACAGCCATAAGCAACCAAGTCAGTGCTGAATCTACCGCCCGCATTAACTCTGACACAAGTATTCAGAACCAAATTACAACGATTAACCAACAATTCCCACGACGTCATTATGTCGGCGAAAGGTATGCAGGCGGCATAATATTTTATGTCGATGATGACGGTCAGCACGGATTAATCGCGGCATTGGTGGACCAATCTGACGGCATTTGATCCCCACCACCAAA
>LUUF01000037.1 GCA_001644045.1 Methylomonas methanica
AATTTAAATCCCATTTACATAAATTTTGGGACACTCCCAATAGCCTTCCACCGGATAGACACTATTTTTAACGATTTTTCCTGCGGGGACGCTCGAAAAAATCTTTCGGTAAAATAGCGATTACCCGGTAAATACCTATCTCGGGATTAACCATTACATTTCAACATCCAATACATTCAAAACGTCCGGCCTTTGTTGTACGAACACTTCTGATCGCTGAAATATTCGATGCCAATTGCGGCGCGTCATTTGTTCAATCCAGTCTAAGACATTGTTAAATTCGTCCTCGCTCCACGATTCGATAATCGCCAGAGCGACGGGAGGAGCATATAAAAACTCAAGAGCGCTTTTCATATTTGCGTAACGTAAATTCATGGTATTTCTCCTATGGCTTTATGCTTGGCAGTGAATGACTGTATGGATCTTTAATTTGTTGCATATTTAACTTTGTTTATAAAAAACTCCAAAAAGACCTCTATCTTGAGCGCCAATAGAGGCAATAGAGTTCGCGGCCAGGGGGGCCGCGAGAGGCCGCACGAAAATCTTAAATATGAACCGGTGTTGGCTGGTTCAAATTACTGGTCAACGATGCGGTACCAAATAACAGTGTGGATAGGATAAATTGACCCGACATGAAACTGAGCATGCCGGCGACAAAAAACAGACCGGTCGTCATGTCACTGTAAAAGCTTTTTGAAGTATTCATTGGGTCCGCCTTGACTATGTTTAGTCGCTTTGTAAGTACGACTTCACTATATACTCACGAATAATATTTACAATCAGGTGTTTAATGTATGGTTTGTTTCTTTATTGTAAACAAATTTGCCGGAACTTTTGCAGTAGGTAATGCAATATTGCAATAGCTAGCCGTCTTTTCCATACAATCCTCATCTACGCGTGATTTAGGCTGAATCAACAAATAACTTGAGGAAAGGATTGTTATTCGCGGTTTGGAGGATTTTCAGAGATTTATCCCGATACGCGTATTGGTCGTAATTAGAAAACGGGAGGCGTAGCTACACAATGTGCATTGCGCTTTGATCCGAGGGACTAGGTGCTTGAGTGCTATTAGACAACTAGATAGTGTCGTCATA
>LUUF01000038.1 GCA_001644045.1 Methylomonas methanica
TTGTGACGACACTATCTAATTCATGGAAGCCGAAAGCCAAGCCATCCATCACATGCAAATAAGCCAAATTGAACCGGTCGAGTTGTTGCGCGATATAGCTAAATTGTTCTCGATAATCCGGAGAGCCCATATCGTTAAAGGCTCCATTCGGCGACAATCTGACTCCGATTCGATGCGCCGGTCATACGGTGCTGATCGCGGCGACCACCTCGCCCAACAAGCGGTAACGGTTTTCGATGCTGCCGCCGTAGCGGTCGGTGCGGCGGTTGGTTTTCGACTGGAGAAACTCATCCAGCAAATAGCCGTTGGCGGAGTGAATCTCCACACCGTCAAACCCGGTTTGTTTGGCCCGTTCAGCGGCGCGGCGATAGTCTTCGACGATGCCGGGCAATTCATCGGTCTCCAAGGCACGGGGCGTCTCGTAAACTTCTTTGCCGGTCGGTGTGTGGATATAGTCGCCGTTGATCGCGATCGCCGAAGGGGCTACGGCCGGCTCGCCGCCGTGAAAATTGCTATGGGATGCCCGGCCGCAATGCCAAAGCTGCATAAAGATCGTGCCACCTTTCGCATGCACCGCGTCAGTGATGGGCCGCCACCGGCTTTCCATGTCATCGGTATAGATGCCCGGCGATTCGTTCCAGCCGTTGGCTTGTGCGGAAATCGTGGTACCTTCGGTGATCAACAGCCCTGCCGACGCCCTTTGGACGTAGTATTCGGCCATTATGGCGTTAGGCAGTCGATTTTTGCCGGCCCGCCCCCGCGTCATGGGTGCCAGAACAACGCGGTTTCTAAGGTTTAGATCGTGCAAGGTATAAGTGGTTAATAGCTGTTTGGGCATGAGCTTATTTCCTTTTGTGGATACGGTAAGTATTGGTATTTCGTCTTTCGGGGTCGGTTGCCGGCTTATTTGTGCAGTTCTCTTCGAGGTCACAGTCGGCAACAGCTCGTTGAGCGTGGAATCGCGCATTTCTTTTCCAGGCGCTTTCAACCGGTTACACAATGCCGCCATTGGCCCGCAAAACCTGTGCGTTTATCCACCCACCATCCTGGCCAACCAGAAAACTGACGACATTGGCGATTTCTTCCGGTGAACCCAGTCTTTCCAAAGGCGACAGTTTGGCAAGCTGCCAGATTTGCTCTTCGGTTTTACCTTCCAAAAACAAATCGGTGCAGGTCGGTCCCGGAGCGATGCAGTTTACCGTGACGTATCTACCCCGCAGTTCTTTGGCAAAGGTCTGGGACAGCGCTTCGACTGCTGCCTTCGACGCGTTGTAAATAGCATAGCCCGGCAGGGCCAGAGCAATGGCGCTGGTGGAGAAATTGACGATCCGACCGTAATCGTTGAGCCGCTGCGCAGCCAAGCGCAGGGTATTGAAAGTGCCCTTCAGGTTGACATCCATGATTTGAGCGAAGGTTTCGTCATCGGCTTCCCCCAGTTTTTGCAACTTCATGATCCCGGCGTTATTCACCAGCACATCAATGTTTCCCAGGGATTTTTCCACTGTCGCAAACAAGGTTTCGACCTGGTTCGGATCGCTGACATCGGCCTGAACCGCCACTGCATGGCGGCCTGATTGCCGGATCTGTGCAACCACTTCGTCGGTTTGTTCGCCGTTCCGGGTGTAATTCACCGCAATATCGAAACCATCATCGGCAAGGCGCAAAGCAATCGCTTTACCGATGCCGCGAGAGGCGCCCGTGACTAATGCGATCTTGTTCATATCATCCTCCACTGCATTGAAATGCCACCCATTTGCGGTGGTTAGTGGGAGGAAGTATATTGGGGTAGGATATTTAGATAAATAAGCAATATTTGATATGACTGTTCAATAAATCTAAATAATAATAGCCGATGAATCAATTAGAAGCCATGCGCATTTTCGTTCGAGTCGCTGAAGCGGCCAGCTTCACTCAAGCGGCCCAGGCTTTGGGGCTCCCCAAAGCTTCCGCATCAATCGCTATTCAGTGGCTGGAAAACCTGACCGGTACTCGTCTACTACACCGCACGACACGCCGGGTACAAATAACTCAGGATGGGCAAGTATTTTATGAACGATGCAAAGATTTGGTCGCGGATATGGAGGAATTGCAGGAGTTGTTTCGCCTCCATCCCAGCGATCTGCAAGGGCGCTTGCGCGTGGATATGTCGGTTGGCGCGGCCAGTAATATTGTCGTCCCCCGTCTTCCTGAATTCATGGCGATTTACCCTAATATTGACATCGAGCTTAGCGCGTCCGATCATTTCGTCGATGTGATCGGCGAAGGCTTTGATTGTGTGCTGAGAGCCGGCAATATCACGGATTCCAGTCTCATCGCACGACGTTTAGGTGCCTATCGCCTGATAAACTGTATGAGTAGTACTTACGCCGCAAATCACGGCACTCCGCAAACGCTAGACGATCTGAAAAACCACACACTGATTCACTACTCACTCGGCTTTGGAGCCAAACCAACGGGTTTTGAATATGTCGACAGCCTGACCGGTGAACCACTTCACGTACCGGTGACCGGTAGCCTGACGGTAAACAACTCCAGCGCCTATCTCGCGGCCTGTCTTGCCGGACTGGGGATCATTCAAGGGCCCGAACCCGGTCTGCGTCCTCATATCGATAATGGCAGTTTGATCGAAATCTTGCCGGAATACCAAGCCGCCCCGTTACCCGTGACATTGCTTTATGGTAACCGTCGTCATGTGCCTAAGCGGGTTCAAGTCTTTATGGCTTGGCTGGAGAAAACTATGAAACCTCAGCTGGAAAGTTGACAGGCTTAGGTATTAACTTTTTGAAACTCTCGGAAGTAGCCAACTCAGCTCGATCAGCAACGCACAAGCGCAATAGTTCGGAGCAGGGAGACAATCGGCAAGACAATTTCAGCGTGCCGGTATCGCTTTTTCAAACCAATCCCGTCCGATGATACGAAGAATCAGAGACATAAAACAGTAATAGCCAGGGATTAGGTTTCGCTCTTGCTGAAAGCATGCCATGACCATGTAACACCAACCTGGCGGTTGATGAGCTGAGTAGATTGCACTTCGACGTTTAGTGTGTTGGTCAGGCCTTCCCGTTCGGCAAGCTGGACTGTTTCTTTAGCTGATACCTGAAACATTCGACGGTTTGCCGGAATAGGTCCGTGCCTAAGCGATATGAACAGAATTCCATCCACCTTAAGCAAGGTGGCGACTTTAAACATTGCTTCTTGACGTTCATGCTGTGTCAACCGGCGTTGAAA
>LUUF01000039.1 GCA_001644045.1 Methylomonas methanica
CCTAAAAACCATCGAAATGCGATAATAAGCCTCAGTTTCTTGCAAATTTTGGCGGTGTTTTATGGGGCCCAAAGCAACGACTGGCATCAACGGCGACTTATTCAAACAGCCGTTAGCCGAGATGATCAATTTGAAGCATCCCTTGGTAAAGTTAGCCGGTGCTATTAACTGGGATAAGATCAGTGAACACTTTGCCGCGCATTTTGTGTCCCCTCGTGGTCGTCCGGCCTTACCGCCGCGTCTAGTGGCCGGGCTGCGGTATCTGCAACATGCTGACGATTGTTCGGATGAAGTGATCGTTGCCAGCTGGTTGGAGAATCCCTACATCCAGTATTTCTGCGGCGAAACCTTTTTTCAGACCGAGTTGCCGATTGATCCGTCCAGTCTGTGTCGTTGGCGCAAGCGCATCGGTGAAGCGGGTGTTGAGTTATTGCTGCAAGCCACGATTGACGCAGCACGCAAGCTGAATCAAGTGCGCGGCAGCAGCTTTCAACGGGTGTTGGTCGATACCACCGTCATGCCCAAGGCCATTGCCCATCCCACCGACAGCCGCTTGTTAGAGCGCAGTCGGCAGCATTTGGTCAAATTCGCCCAGCGTAGCGAATTAAAGCTTCGGCAGAACTATTTATGCCCTATGGGTACAACCGCGAAGCGCCACGCTTAGCCGTCCAGGTTGGGCGTTATGCCCACGCCAAGCAATTCAAACGCATGCGCAAAAGTCTGAAGACTTTGTGTACCCGGGTCGGTCGCGTCTACCGCGATGTCGAACGGCAAATCGGCGGCCTGCCCGAAACCCTGCAGGTGCAAGGCAAAAATTTGCTACAACGCGTCCAACGCATTCTGACCCAGAAACCCAAAGACAAAGACAAACTGTACGCCCTGCATGCACCGGAAGTCAGTTGCATCAGCAAAGGCAAAGCACGCACCCCGTATGAATTTGGTTGCAAGGTCACCGTAGCCGTCACGGCCAAAGAAGGATGGGTGGTCGGTATGCGCGCCCTGCAGGGTAACCCCTGGGATGGCCACACCCTGGCGGAAACCTTGGAGCAAGTCAGCATTCTGGCTAATCAAACCCCAAAAATCGCCGTGGTAGACAAAGGCTATCGCGGTGTCGAAATCGCAGGCATTCAAATCCTGCGTTCCGGCCAGCGGCGCGGCATCACCAAAAGCCTCAGAGCCTTAATTCACCGACGCAGCGCCATCGACCGATTATCGCCACATGAAATCGGATGGTCGTTTACAACGCAATCCGCTCAAAGGTGAACTGGGCGATGCGCTACATGCCGTGTTATGCGGTGCCGGTCAAAACATCCGCTGGTTGCTCAAGCAACTGCGGTTGTTTTGTGCC
>LUUF01000040.1 GCA_001644045.1 Methylomonas methanica
TCGAAACATGGGCTCTCGCATGACTTAACGCCGTGTCGCGATGCCTTGCAGGTTTTCTCCGCTTCGCTACGAAAACCCGCCCGGCGCTACGGCTATCGGGGACTAAAAATCTTCACTTCGCTACCGCTCCGTTTCCAAGATTTTCAGCGAATGCGGCTCACGAAATCAAATAAGTTGAACTTGGCTCCTCGGCCGCCTCGAGTATTTGCTTCATGCTGACTTTATCGTAACCGCCGGAAAGCAAAACAATAAAGCGCTCGCGCAGCATCGGGCTTTGCCTTGAACGCAGGATAATGTTATTGGCGTCTTTTTGTTCCAGAATCCGGTACCAGTTATAAATCATCTGGAAAATCCGTCCCATGGGTTCGCGGATGCGTTCCTCGTAAGCACTCAACCGCGCCGCGCTGAAATCGCCGCCGTTAGCAAATCCGTCCAGAATGGCATCGGCCGCGAAAACGCCGCTGCGCATGGCCAGAGTCACGCCTGCGGAGAAAACCGGATCGACAAACATCGAAGCATCGCCGACCAGTAAAAAGCCGTTGCCATGAAAACGTTCGTTCATATAGCCGATGGAAGAAATGGTTTTGACTTCCATGGCTTGCTCGGCCTCTGCGAGCCATTCGCGCACGCACGCACAACTCTCGATGGCTTTCTCGAAGCGCTGCTGCGGCGAATCGCCCAGGCTTTTCGCAAAACGAGTGTCCAACACCGCGCCGACACTGATGGTGTTGTTTCTTAACGGGATATACCAAACCCAACCACCATCGATGGTGTGGATGTCGGTTGTCACCGAACCGTCGATCACATCGCCAAAATTGATGAAACCGTGCGGATCACGGCGAAAGCCACCTTTAAAATGAGCAAAATGAGCAATTTTGTTCAGTTCGGGTAATGGCCGCCGCCAGTTCAGTTTACGGGCGATCAGCGACTCCCGCCCCGACGCGTCGATCACGACCGAGGCATGAATCGGCGCAGGCGTAGCACCGTTCTTCCCGGCACTGAAGCCAATTGCTTGTTCGCCTTCGAAGAGTACGTCGGCGACCGACCATTCCCGGCGCACGTCGACGCCGCATTCTGCCGCGTGCTCCAGCAAAATCTCATCGAAACGCGCGCGTTCGACGTGATAGGTGTAGGGGCGTTCGAAATACCCCGGATACTCGGCAGTCAGCAACAACACATCGGGTTTTTGATTGAACATGCCAAAATTGGCGCCCTGTTTTACTGTAAAACCTTCGGCTTCGATTTTTTCCGTTACGCCAAGCCGCCGCCAGATTTCCCAGCAAGCGGGCAATAACGATTCGCCGATCTGAAAGCGCGGAAAGCGCGAGCGCTCGAACAAGACCACGCGCTTGCCAGCTTTGGCCAATATGATCGCCGCACTGGCTCCGGCCGGCCCGCCACCGATGACGGCGGCATCGAAGTGTTCAAATTGGGGCATCTGATTCCACCTGAGTTTCAAAGTAATTTTTTATATCATGCTTAATCGGAGTGCGGATTCCATAGTGTTCAAGCTGGTTGGCAACGCGCGCTTTGATCCTAAGGGCCGATGCAAACAGCTTCCATTCTTAACACCTGTTTCTTCCAGGCAAACACACGCAGCGTTGGCATAATCGTTAATTTTGCAATAATACCCCGCTAACGAACTCCAACACCATCAGCCGATGAACACCACCGAAGTATTTCTGATAGCTCTGACCATTATCTACAGTCTGCCGTATCTGATTTGGCGAATCGGCAGAACAGACTATTTCGCGCCCTTGGTGGTAGTGCAGATCGTTACCGGCATCCTGCTGGGGCCAGGCATTTTGGGAAGCGCATTTCCCGATTGCTATGCTTTTGTGTTCAACAAACAGGTGATACAGGCACTGAACGGCATCGCCTGGTGGTCGGTGATGCTGTTTGTCTGGGTGGCCGGTATTGAATTGGATCTTCGACAAGCCTGGCAACACCGGCTGGAAAGTACCATCACCGCCGGATTGGCGCTGGGTGTGCCTTTGGGGTTCGGCTGTATCGCCGGGTTGGGGATGTTGATGTTCGAGGGTTGGATGGGGGCCAAGGCGATGCCCTGGCAATTCGTGTTGGGCATTGGCATGTCTTGCGCGGTGACTGCATTGCCGATATTGATTTTGTTAATGGAAAAACTGGAAGTGCTGCGCCAACCCATCGGTCAGCGCATCCTGCGTTATGCCAGCATGGACGATATTGCAATTTGGGCGGTGCTGGCGTTGATTCTATTGGATTGGGAACGGGTCGGCAGGCAGGGCGCCTTTCTGTTGGGTTTTGCGATTAGTGCGTACGGGATTAGGAAACTGATGGCCTGGCTACCGGAGCGCGATCGCTGGTATGTCGGGATCATCGCCTTGGCGGCTACCGGTTTTGCCGCCGATTGGGCCGGGCTGCATTTCATGGTGGGCGCCTTTCTGGCCGGCGCTATCTTGGATGGTTGTTGGTTCAATCAAACCCAAATGGACCTGTTACGCCATCATCTTTTGCTGACGGTGATGCCGGTTTATTTCATCAGCGCCGGATTGAAAACCAATTGGGCCATGGGCGGAACCGCGGTGCTGGTCGTCGCCGGCCTATTGTTGTTTGTCTCGGTATTCGGAAAGCTGCTCGGTACCCATCTGGCCGGAAAAATCCTGAAATGGAAACGCGGAGAGGCCTCTTTGATTGGCTGGTTGCTGCAAACCAAGGCCTTGATCATGATCATCTTTGCCAACGTCTTGCTGGATAAAGAAATTATAACCAGCGAGACCTTCACGGCCCTGTTGTTGATGGCCGTACTTAGCACGATGATGACGGTGCCGGTGGTATCGCCGAAACTGGCGCGGATGAAGTCGATTATCTTCCGGTCCAAATAACGGCTGTAAACGGCAAAGCCACCGGCCTTAATCGTCCAGTCCTAAGTATTTCCAAAAATCCTCCTGTTTAGCGATGCCCAGTACGGCTTGTGCGGCGAGTAGAGCAGAAACACTAACGCCGGCCACGCCGCCGCCCGGCCGGGTCCAATGGCCGGTATGAAAGAGGCCGGGCAGGGCACCGACCACGCCGGGCCGGTTCGGGCCGATCTGATCCGGACTGGGCGCAAAGCCGTAGGCTGCACCTTGCTGGTTGAGGGTATAGCGTTCCAAGGTACGCGGCGAGCCGGACTCCACCATTAGCAAGTGGTCGTTAAGACCGGGAAAATGCCGCTCGGCTTTTTCCAACAACCATTGCTGAAAGCCGCTCTTGGCTATGCGCCAGGACTGCCTAACATCAAACGGGCACAGCGTGGTCAGCATGATAATGTTTTGTCCGGGCGGCGCCAGGGAGGTGTCGGCCAAAGAGGGCAGCGTCGCGGAGAACCAGTTGCTTTGGCCAGCCTGGGTTAGTGCATAGCTGGCTTCATGGTCGAACGATTCGAAGAAAAAGCCTTCATGGGCATGGTCTTGTTCTGAGATAGGCAGATCGGTAGCAATATAGCTGGCAAAGATCGACAAAGACGGCGACATTCTCTCCAAACCTTCGCAATAGCCGTTCGGCAACTGCTCCCGGCCGATTAACAACTCGGCGGTTTGCCTGATGTCGATATTGGAAACCACCGTTTCGGCCCGGATAATCTGGCCGTTTTCCAAAACGATGCCGCAGGCTTTACCGTGCTCGACGCAAATCCGCCGCACGCTGGAATTTAGCAAGACTTCGCCGCCCTGATTTTCGATGGCGGCAGCCAATTGATTGGCGTAAATCTGGAAACTGCCCCGGCAGTAATAACCGCCTTCGTAGGTGTAACCCGCCATCATCGCCGCCCAATACAGAAAGGATAGTTGCGATGGCGGCAAACCCAAGTAAGGCCAGAGCATCGCGCAAGCACTTTTCAGGCGGGCATCGACTAGAAACTCGTCCAGCGCTTCGGCCAAAGTCGTTCGACGGTAGCGGAATAAATTGCCCAGCATTTGCATCGGCGAAACCCGCGTTGCCTTACTTTGGGCCAACACTTCCTCGGCCAACATGGCTTCTTCCGCCAGTACTTTGCAAAGTCGGATCAGCGCCAGCAGGCGGTCTTTTTCCTGCGGAAAACGTTCGGTCAAGCCTTCCACGAAGGTTGCCTCGCCAGCCCGCAAAGGAATTTCGAAATCCGGAAAGACCGCGCGGGCATAAGCTGGGACAGGAATGAAAAGGGGCTCCGGATCAATACCCACCGCCCGGCAGATCTTGTTAATGGTGCTGCCATTGCCGTAACCTTCCGAACTGCAACCGCTGACCAGATGCACGCCGGAATCGAAATGGAAATGGCGCCGTTTGAAGCCATGGGCGTAGCCACCAGGCCTGTCGTGCCTCTCCACCAACAACACCGACTTGCCGGTTTTCGCCAACAATGCGGCAATACTCAGCCCGCCAATGCCCGCGCCAATGACGACGACGTCGTAAACTTCTTTTGCCGATTCCCTGTGAACGCCGCGCATTGAGTGTCTTCTATGAGGATAAATAGCCGGCTAGCTTAGGAACAAACTTAGCGGAAAACAAGTGGTTGGTTATTTATCTCGGGAAATTTCGATAGAAAATTTGTTATTGTTCTGCTGATACGCATTTCTTAGGAGTGACGAATAGGCTGGTCTCGATCCAGGCTGTCGCTGAAAATCTTGGAAA
>LUUF01000043.1 GCA_001644045.1 Methylomonas methanica
AATCGGCCCCGGCAGGTCAGCTCTTCAAAGAGTTCGGCTTTACCGTGGACAATGTCGTCGCTAATGTGGAAGCTGTGCTTTAATAGGCGCTAAGCAAAAGGCTTGCCGGTGCGAATGTTGCTGGCAGGCCTGTCTTTAATCAATAGAGTAAGGTGGAATCATGATAAACACGCAATTGATTAAGAAGTTTTTAACTGGGGTTCTGTTAGCCGTATCGGCCGCTGTCAGTGCCCAAGACTATCCTGCTGCGGATTTTCAACCGAAGGTTCTTTACAGAGATCCGGCTATCGCGGAAATATCTAAGGCAAGCTCGCCAACCGCCGCTGCGAGTAATTCCAATGCGCCTTGTGCTCAAAAGCAAGAGGCTTCTGAAGTTGACGCAAAGTATCCCGCAGCCAATTTTCAGCCTAAGGTATTATTCAGCGCAGCGGGTTCCTAGCATTTTTAGGCATTACCGTGAATTTGATGAACTCGTCGTTTAGACACATAACAATTATTACATTCAGGAGTATTCTCAAATGACAACAAACAGTTTGATGAATAGCTTATTCGGCTTTTTATTCGACAAACCAAACAGTGGCGATAGTCGGTCGGAAGCTTATTCACGTGTCGACAACGAAGACGGTCAATTGACCGGTGTTGCCCGTTATCTGCAAAAACTTGAGCCGCCAAAGCCGGAGCTGGACGAAAACGGCCAGCCGTTGACGGGTGTGGCGAAATATCTGGCCTTACAAGCGCAATTGGAAAAAGCCCGGCAAGCTGTCGAAGAGGTAGTTACAGAAGAGGTCGCCGCCGAAGAGGTGTTGGTCGAGGAATCTGAGCCGGTTGTTGAGGAAGTCGAAGAAGAAATTGAAGAAGTTATAGCCGAATTGATCGAGAGCGAGCCGCTGGCTACTGGCGTCGAAAAGTATTTGACCCAACAGCAGGCAAATCCGGTTACTCGCGTAGCGAAATATCTGATTAAACAATCAATCTTGTCCAAAGAGGCGCCGGTCACCGGGGTTTCCAAGTACATCACTAGAAATGACCGCGAAGATCATGCAGTGACTAATGTTGCTAAATACGTCATTCGCCAAAACCTGCAGGCGGGCTCGACCCCATTAGTCACTGGGGTTGCCAAGTATGTGTTGAAGCAAGATGTATTGGCAAAAGACGCGCCCATCGCAACCGGTGTGAGCAAGTATGTAACTAAGCAAGCCTTGTTGGCAAAAGATGCCCCATTAGTAACGGGCGTTGCCAAGTATGTCGCTCAGCAGGAACGCTTATTAAAAGATCAGGCGCCTTTGACCGGTGTTGCGAAGTTTTTGGCGGAGCAGGCGGCTGCGGACAGAAAAGCGGCTGCGGCGGCTTTGATTGCTAGATATGTCGCGGCGGACGCTATAGCCCAACAGGAAAAAGCGGAGGCGAAGTTGAATCAAGAACAAAATATCCAGCAAGAATTGGCCGAAGAATTGGCTTTTGAGGGTTCCGCTGTGGAGCGTTATCTCGCCAGGCAGGCGGCGTCTGCTCAGCAAGCGCCAAAACCGACCGGAGTCGCAAAATATCTGGCTAAACAGTTGCAACTGCAAAGTCAGGCGGAGCCATTAACCGGCGTCGCTCGCTATATCGCCAAGCAGGCGATATTGGCAAGACAGTTGCCGCCGCTCACCGGTGTCAGCAAGTATTTAGCCAAACAAATATTGTCGCAAAAACCTGTCGCGGAATTAAGCTCGGTTAGTCGATATGTCACTAAACATCAGTTGCAGGACAAAGATTCGAAAGAACTGACCGGCGTTGCCAAATATGTCTCCAGACAGGACACGTTGGCAAAGGATGCTCCAGGCGTGTCGGGCGTCGCACGTTATATGGCAAAGCAAGCCTTGCAATCCAAAGATGAGGTTGTGGCCAGAACTACGGGTGTTGAGAAATACTTACGTAAACAAGCGTAGGGTCTAGTTGAAAAAGCCGGCATCTCTTTGCGGAGGTGTCGGCTTTTTTATGCCTGCTATTTTCCTGGTGTGGAGGAGCGTCTGTAGCTGCTATTAAAGGATGAAAGGCGCTCTCGGTATGCTATGCATTTATGCGGCACTACGAAATCTGTATTATCATGCCTTATCGTTTTTAAATTTTTGCAGGGATTTTAATGTCGCGATTATTGGGTTTTAGCTTGATGCTGTTATTGCCGGTCCTTGCTTTTGCCGCTGACCCGGCAGTCAATGAATTGGCGCCCGTTCCGGAGCCGCCCGATTTGCCCGCTCCGGTGCAATCCGGCGAAGAGATGGAGCCTGACATTACCATTATTCGTAAAGGCAAGGATACCATTCAGGAGTTTCGCCGCAACGGCAAGCTATACATGGTAAAGATCCAGCCCCAGGTAGGTCCGGCTTACTATATGCTGGATACTAACGGCGACGAGCAGATGGATGTGAAAAAAAACGACTTGGACGAAAATACCAATATCAATAAATGGACTTTGTTCGAATGGGATTTCAACTGATCTGCTGCCCGAGATGACTGATCTAATTGGATGTCAGTTGTTGAATCGTCTTTTGGGGCTACTCGGACACTTTTAGTAACCAGCCGCCGTCCGCATCGCATTTGCTGACTTTTGCCTTGGCTTTTACCGAGATTCTGACGACAGTGTTTTTCAGATCGTCAGGCAATTTGCCTTTTACCAAATAGAACGTGTCCTTGTTTTCAACCTGAATCGCGACGGGTTCTTGCTTAATGCTGACGTGAATGTGGCCCGGGCCATTGCTGCCGGAAACCGCAAACGAAAACTCCGAGCCCGGTTTGACCGTGGCTAAATGTTCGGGTGTATAACGGCTGATTTTGGCATTTAGGCATCCACCATCGTCTCCACCGCTCATTCCTCCATGGCCGCCGTGACTCGGCGTAGATTGCGACCAAGCAGGATTGCAAAAACCGATAGTCAATAATGCGGCGGCAAAAAGGCGAGCGTGCATGGGAGTTCCTGATGTTCTTGTTTTGGGATGGCGGCGATTATATGTTCTAAGCCCGCAAGTTTGAAGCACAAGCTGTAAACGACCAAGCGTTATTGATTTGATATTTTTGCCAGGATTGGTTTACATTGAGTCCACGGTTTGGTTTGCATATTAACAACAATAAGAAAGGGGGAGAGGATGTTATTTCTGGCTAAATTATGCGGTATTCTGACTTTGGTCTGGTTTTATTTGACGGCAAAAAATCACGGCGGCCCGTTAATTAATTGGTCTGTGATTGGCTTGATCGGTTATTGGTTGACGTGGTGGTTATCCAAGATGTTGATCGTGGTGCCTTTAGCGGGGATGGTGACTAAACACTCTGTGACTGAGTTTTTGCTCACCCAATTGCCGGTGTTCGTTGCGCTGGCAGCCTGTTATTTGATCAGAAAAAAATTGATCGCCAGTTTGCCTGCTGCCGGTCAATAAGTCAGCGTACATGCCCAAAAACGTGCTGATTACCGGTGCGGCAAGACGCATCGGCGCAGCGTGTGCTCGGTTATTACATGGCGAGGGTTGTAATGTGATTTTGCATTACAACAGCTCCGAAGCAGATGCGGCGCATCTGGCTACGGAGTTGAATGCCGTGCGAGAGGATTCGGTAAAACTGTTAAAAGCTGACTTGTCTCTACTGGCTGACGTTCAAAGGCTGGCCGAAGAAGCGCTAGCTCAATGGGATGGTGTCGATGTGTTGGTAAACAATGCGTCCCTGTTTCATTCCGTGTCCATGGGACAAGTTACGGAACAGGATTGGGACTCTGCAATGGGTAGCAATCTGAAAGCACCGTTCTTTTTATCGCAAGCCTTGTGGTCGGCACTACAAAATAAGCAGGGCTGTATAGTCAATATCGCCGATATTCACGCGGAAACCGGCTTGCCGGGCTATCCGGTATACAGTATGGCTAAAGCCGGCTTGGTGGCGATGACGAAGATATTGGCTAGGGAAATGGCGCCCGATGTTCGCGTCAATGCAGTGGCGCCGGGCGCAATTTTATGGCCGGAGCAAGAGGTGACCGAAGCGGAGCGCTTGGAAATCTTAAAAAAAGTAGCCTTGCAACGCTGCGGCCAGGCCGATGATATTGCCAAAGCGGTAAGGTTTTTGGTTGGAAATGCCGATTATATTACCGGCCAAGTGTTGACTGTGGATGGTGGGCGGACTCTGTTTCGGTAAAGGTTTCAGAGCGGTGGTTTCTCGAGTTTAGTTTGACGTAAATCGCGTTTATCGAAGTCGTGCCACAGGTCTTTGTAACAACGTTTGCTAATCGGGTGTGTGGCGTTTGGCGCAATTTCCGCCAAGGGTTCCAATACGAAGGCGTAGCGTTCTATTTCATCGCGTGGAATTTGCAGTCTGCCGTCGCTGATAATTTGGTCGCCGTATAAAATCAAGTCCAAATCTAGTGTTCTGGCAGAGAATTTTTGACTCTCCCTGCTGCGGCCATGATCCAGTTCTATTTGTTTTAGCAATTTGGCGACTTCTTTTGCGGATAATTCCGATTCGAATTGCACGACTAAGTTATGAAAGCTGTCGCCGACAAAACCTACCGGCTCGCTTTCGAAGACACTGGAAATTGTCAGTTCTCCGAACAGTTCGCGTAATGCCTTCAGGCTGGAAGGAATATGGATTTCCTTGTCTATATTGCTGCCGATGCTGATAAATCCGGTAGGCATGGTTTATCTTTCGCCGCGTTCGATGATGATGCCGACGTCTCGGGCGCGACTGATGGCGCCTTTTTTGTTGAGGGTGATTTTTACCCAAGGAATCGGAAATTCACTGCGTAGAATTCCGGCAATTTCTTCGATCAACTTTTCTACCAAATAAAATTCGCTGTGTTCGACAAAGCCTACAATGCGATCCGAAACGGCTTTATAGTCCAGTGTGTGGGCAATATCGTCGCTGGCGGCGGCTTTTTGTATATCAAAGCCCATTTCGATATCCAGGATGATTTTTTGTTTGATCTTCCTTTCCCAGTCGTAAATACCTATCACGGTATCGATTTCAAGTCCGCCTAAAAAGATGATGTCCATCGTTGCTTTCCGGTTATTATATTTCTTGAAGAGGCGGCAGTATCGAGTAAATAGAGCCGCTGTACAAGTATTGACGAGAGGTTGATTAAATGATGGATTGGTTGTTGGTGCCCTTGGCCTATTTAACCGGCTCGGTGTCGAGCGCGATTATCGTATGTAAGATGATGGGTTTGGCGGATCCTCGGGAAAACGGTTCCGGTAATCCTGGGGCAACCAATGTTATGCGTATAGGCGGTAAAAAGGCGGCGGCGATTACCTTGGCCGGCGACGCGCTAAAAGGTTTATTGCCAGTGTTATTGGCGAAAGCGTTGGGCGTCGACAGTCTGGTGTTGTCCTTGGTAGTGTTTGCCGCATTTATCGGGCACCTTTATCCGATTTTTTTTGAATTTAAGGGCGGCAAAGGCGTGGCAACATCGCTGGGTGTGACGCTCGGTGTGGCTTGGCTGTTGGGTTTAGTGGTTGCCGGTACCTGGTTTGTCGTCTACAAATTAGGCAAAATCTCGTCGTTGGCCGCTTTAGTGGCGGCAACTTTGACGCCGCTATATGCTTGGCTGATTGTTGGGGATGTTAATTTGACCGTTACCTTTACCGTTATTTCTTTGATTTTGCTGTGGCGACATAAAAGTAATATTCAGCGATTGCTGGCTGGGCAAGAGTCTTGATCAAAGGCTGATTAGTTGTTCCATCGGCCAGCGCGGGCGGGCAAAGATTTCCAGGTTTTGAGTTTGTCCCGCCATTAAGCGCTGGCAGCCGGCATAGGCAATCATGGCGCCGTTGTCGGTACAAAACTCCGGGCGGGGAAAACGGATTTCGGCGCCTTCTTTAGCGGCCATTTGTTGCAATTGGCGGCGAATCTCCTGGTTGGCGCTAACGCCGCCAGCTACTATCAGTGTTTGCAGTTGCGTCTGCTGTAAGGCGCGTTTGCACTTGATACTCAGTGTTTCGGCGATGGCTTGTTGAAATGCGAAAGCTATGTCCGCTTTGTCCTGTGCTGTTTGTTCGGTGGCATGCAGGGCATTCATCGTGAAGGTTTTCAGGCCGCTAAAACTAAACTCCAGTCCGGGTCTGTCGGTCATTGGTCGGGGGAATTTGAAGCGATTTTGGCCTTTGCTAGCTAGCTCGGCCAATTTGGGGCCGCCGGGGTAATCAAGGCCCAGCATCTTTGCGGTTTTGTCGAAAGCTTCGCCGGCAGCGTCGTCCAGCGATTCTCCGAGTAAACGGTACTCGCCAATCGCGCGTACTTCGATGAGCATGGTGTGGCCGCCGGAAATCAGCAGGGCGACGAAAGGGTAGGCTGGCGGATTGTCTTCCAGCATCGGTGCCAATAAATGGCCTTCCATATGGTGCACGGCGATAGCAGGTACTTGCCAGGTCCAGGCCAGGCTTTGGGCGGTGGCGGCGCCGACCAGCAGCGATCCCATCAAGCCGGGGCCGGCGGTATATGCGATGCCTTCGATGTCCTTGGCTATTAATTCGGCTTCTTTCAATACAGTTTTGATTAGCGGAACCAGTTTACGGATATGATCCCGTGAGGCCAGCTCGGGAACGACGCCGCCATACTCGGCATGAGTTGCAACCTGGCTATATAAGGTGTGCGCAATCAAGCCCTTGCTGGCGTGGTACACGGCGACAGCCGTTTCGTCGCAAGAGCTTTCTATGCCTAAAACATACATTAGTTTTTGAATAAAAGAATTTTATGGGTATAATCGGCCGTTTTCGGCGGGCTTACTATCGCCGATAGCGTCACAAGATACTAACATAAATCGGATTATTGATAATGCCATCAGTTAAAGTTAAAGAGAACGAACATTTTGACATCGCGATTCGTCGCTTTAAACGTGCGTGCGAAAAAGCCGGTGTATTGGCTGAAGTACGTCGCCGCGAGTTTTATGAAAAGCCAACCACCGAGCGTAAGCGCAAAGGTGCTGCGGCGGTTAAACGTCATTTGAAAAAATTAGCTCGCGAGCGTTATGCGTTGAAAAACTTACGTCGCGGTCGTCCACAAATTTAAGGCAGATAATGGATGCGTTAAAAAAGCGTATCACGGACGATATGAAGGCCGCGATGAAAAGCGGCGAAAAAGCCAGGTTAGGCGTAATTCGCATGATTTTGGCTGCTATCAAGCAGGTTGAAGTCGACGAGCGTATCGAGCTGAGCGATGAGCGAATCATCGTTGTGCTCGATAAAATGCTGAAGCAGCGGCGCGAATCCATCAAGCAATTCCGCGACGCCAATCGCAACGATCTGGCGGAAATCGAGGAGGCTGAAGTGTTGGTTATTCAAGATTTTCTACCGCAACCGCTTAGCGATGCTGACATCGATGGCATGGTCGCCGATGCTATAGCCGAAGTGGGTGCTACATCGGTAAAAGACATGGGCGGCGTGATGGCTTTGCTCAAGCCGCAAATGCAAGGTAGAGCTGACATGGCGAATGTCAGTGCGAGAATTAAGGCCTGTTTTATCGCTTAATATCTTGTCGGTAATATGTCCGGCAGGATACCTCGTCAGTTTATAGATGATCTTTTGGTGCGGGTCGATATTGTCGATCTAATCGATTCGCGCGTCCCCCTTAAAAAATCCGGCAGTAATTTCACCGCGCGCTGCCCATTTCATACCGAAAAAACTCCCAGCTTTTCAGTCAATCGAGGTCGGCAGATTTATCATTGCTTCGGGTGCGGAGCCAGCGGTAATGCAATCGGCTTTTTGATGGAATTTAATCATCTGGGCTTTGTCGAGGCGGTTGAAGATTTGGCGGCCTTTGCCGGCGTGGATGTGCCCAGGGAGTTGATTGACGGCGAGCCTGGGCTGCCGGATAAAAAAAGTGTGGCGCATGTTTACGAGGTGTTGGCGGGTGTTGCCGGGTTTTATGCCGAGCAATTGCGCGGAAATTCCGAGGGTAGGAAGGCTGTAGAGTATTTAAAAACCAGGGGCGTTAGCGGAGAGGTGGCCCGGGATTTTTCCCTGGGTTATGCGCCGAATAAGTGGGATGCTCTGGTGGCGCGTTTCGGTCAAGCGGAGTTGATTGAGGCTGGTATGCTGGTGGTCAGGGATGATGGCAAGGTTTATGACCGCTTTCGTGGGAGATTGATGTTTCCGATTAGGGATAAACGGAAGCGGGTGGTGGGGTTTGGTGGGCGGGTGTTGGATGATTCCTTGCCCAAATACCTGAATTCGCCGGAGACTGCGGTTTTTTCCAAAAGCAAGGAGCTTTATGGGCTCTGTGAGCTTTTGGAGAGAAACAGCAAGCCCGAGCGGATATTGGTGGTAGAGGGTTACATGGATGTGATTGCTTTGGCCCAATTTGGTATTTCCAATGCCGTGGCGGCGTTGGGCACCGCTACATCGAAGGCTCAAATCGATTTATTGTTCCGGTTTACCTCCGAATTGGTGTTTTGTTTCGATGGTGATAGTGCTGGCAGGCAGGCTGCTTGGAAGGCTACCGATGCGGCTTTGCCTTGTTTGCGCGATGGCAGGCAAATCAAAATAATGCTGTTACCGCAGGGGCAGGATCCGGACTCTCTGTTGCGCGCGGAAAATTCGTCAGCTTTTATGGAACGAATTCGTAATGCGCAAGTCTTGTCGGATTATTTTTTCGAGAATATTGTCGGTCAATTGGAATTGGCAACCGTCGAGGGGCGGTCTCAGTTGCTAGCTGCGGCAACGCCGTCTCTGGAGAAGGTTCCGGCCGGGTTTTTTCGGGAAATGATGTTTGCCCGATTGCAAGAGTTATCTGGTGCCCGGGTTGCTGTGGATGTTGTCGAAAATCAGGCTAGACTTAAATCAAAGTTTAATACTAATAAATTCACGCCGTCGCCAAGAGTGAGTTTGGCGCGCAAAGTTATAGGGCTATTGCTGCAGCATCCGCATTTTGCGAGCTTGGTCGAACGCGAAGGGGTGGTGCTTGACGATCTGAATTTTGCCGGCGTTGAGTTGCTGAGGGATGTTTTGCAGAGGATCGCCCTTGAAAAGCCGGAAAATAGCGCCATCTTGTTGGAATCTTTCCGGGGATTATCCCAGGAAAAGGCCGTGAAGGCTTTAGCGGGTTTGGAGTTGGATGTGCCGGCTGGCGGGGAAGAAGCCGAGTTTTGCGGAGCCTTGCAACAACTTTGCAAGCAGGCCAAGGAGGCCATGCTGACCCGCTTGATCGAAAAGGAGAGTCGAGAGGGCTTGATGTTTGAAGAGAAAGAGGTGTTGCGGAAGCTTTTAAGGGGTAAGACCTAGGTGACCGCATTAATTTTTGCCGTTATAATTTCCTGTTCTGCGGCGCTTGGTGCTGAAAACGTATTGTGAGTAAAGAATGAATCAAGAACAACAGCAATCCCAACTTAAACAACTGATAGCAAAAGGTAAAGCGCAGGGTTATTTAACTTATGCGGAAGTTAACGACCATTTGCCTAGCGATATTATCGATCCCGAGCAAATCGACGATATTATCGGCATGATCAATGATATGGGGATTCAGGTTTATGAGGTGGCGCCGGATGACGATGACTCGCTGATCACCTCCGATGCGGTAGTCACTGCGGATGATGATGAAGAAGTAGCTGAAGTCGCGGCATTAGCATCTGTCGATAGCGAATTCGGCCGAACCACCGATCCAGTGCGGCTATATATGCGCGAAATGGGTTCCGTGGAGTTGTTGACTCGCGAGGAAGAATTAAAAATAGCGAAACGGATTGAAGAGGGGCAGCGTCAAGTGGTGGGCGCTATCGCTCGCTCGGGATTCATCGTAGAGTCTTTTATCGATGCCTTTGATTCCGTACAGGTTGAGGACTCCGGAGTCCGACTCAACGATTTAGTGTTGGGTTTTGTCGATCTTACTGAAATCGAGGATATCGATGTTAGTGGCATTGAGATTGAAGAGCCTGCCGAAGATGCCGAAGAAGAGAGCAAAACAGTCGATTACGAAGAGGTGAAACAAAAGGTCGATTTACTCCGAAAAGCGTTAAAAGCTGCGACAACTTCAGTTAAAAAGCATGGTTACGGCCATGATAAAACCGAAAAACTGTTCGATGCGATTGATGAAATATTTTGCGAATTTAAATGGACGCCGCAGTATTTGAAAAAAATGGTCTCCATTTCCGAAGAGTTGATTGCCGCTATTCGCGAAGAAGAGCGTTTCATCTTAGATGTTTGCGTTAAGAAAGCAAAAATGCCGCGCAAGGATTTTATTAACGCGTTTGCGGAGAATGAGGCTAACCTCGATTGGCTGGATCAATTCATTGCTACGAAGCCCAGTTTTGCTGAAGTTTTCAGTGGTCATCGCGAGCAGATTAGGGCGGCACAGCAGCGCTTGGCGGAAATTGAGTCTCGCTTCGGCTTAAGTATTGCTGTGCTGAAAAGTATTTGCCGCAGTATTTCCTTGGGCGAAGCTAAGGCTAGGCGCGCTAAAAAGGAAATGATCGAAGCCAATTTGCGTCTGGTAATTTCTATAGCCAAAAAATATACCAATCGCGGCTTGCAATTCCTGGATTTGATTCAGGAAGGTAATATCGGATTGATGAAGGCGGTCGATAAGTTCGAATATCGGCGCGGCTACAAATTTTCTACTTATGCAACTTGGTGGATTCGTCAAGCGATTACCCGTTCCATCGCTGATCAGGCCCGGACTATTCGTATTCCTGTGCATATGATCGAAACCATTAACAAGCTGAATCGCGTCTCCAGACAGATTCTGCAGGAGCTGGGTCGCGAGGCCACGCCGGAAGAATTGGCCGAACGCATGGAAATGCCGGAAGACAAAATCCGTAAAGTGCTGAAGATTGCCAAAGAGCCGATTTCAATGGAAACGCCGATTGGCGACGACGAAGATTCGCATTTGGGGGATTTTATCGAAGATTCCAAGATGCTATCGCCTGTCGAATCTGCTACAATCGCCGGCCTGCGTGAGTCTACCCAGAATGTATTAGCTGGATTAACCGCCAGGGAAGCTAAAGTGTTACGGATGCGCTTCGGTATTAATATGAATACCGATCATACGCTGGAAGAAGTTGGCAAACAGTTTGATGTGACCCGTGAACGGATCCGTCAGATCGAAGCGAAAGCGCTGCGGAAATTAAGACATCCGTCCAGATCCGAACAGTTGAGATGCTTTCTCGACGGCGAATAAGACTCTACTTATCCGTAGATCAGATATTGCGGGCCCTTAGCTCAGTTGGTTAGAGCTTCCGACTCATAATCGGCAGGTCGTAGGTTCAAGTCCTACAGGGCCCACCACAGATACCAGGCCGTTTGCGCGGCCTTTTTTTATATGCGCAAGTTTTCATTTTGGCGAGGGTGCAACCGTGAATAAAAACTATCTTTTTACCTCAGAGTCTGTTTCGGAAGGACATCCGGACAAAGTCGCTGACCAAATTTCCGATGCTGTTGTTGATGCATTGCTGGCTCAAGACCCGCGCTCGCGGGTGGCTTGCGAAACCTTGGTTAAAACCGGGATGGTAGTGCTGGCTGGCGAGATCACCACCAACGCTTGGGTAGATACTGAAGAATTGGTTAGAAAAGTCGTTTGCGAAATCGGTTACGACAACGGCGAAATCGGCTTTGACGGTAATAGCTGTGCGGTATTGAATGCCATTGGTAAACAATCGGCGGATATCGCGATGGGTGTCGATGAATCCGAAAACCACGAACAAGGTGCCGGCGACCAAGGTTTAATGTTTGGTTATGCCAGCAACGAAACCGATGTGTTAATGCCTGCCCCAATCACCTACGCGCATCGCTTGGTTGAGAGACAAGCGCAGGTGCGTAAAAATAAAACCCTGACTTGGTTGCGTCCCGATGCAAAAAGCCAGGTGACTTTCCGTTACGAAAACAACAAGCCGGTCGCGATCGATGCGGTAGTTCTGTCTACCCAGCATTCCCCGGAAATTGGCGGCAAACAGCTGGAAGAAGCGGTAATGGATGAGATCATCCTGCCGACCTTGCCGAAAGAGTGGCTGCACAAAGACACCAAATATTTCATCAACCCTACCGGCCAGTTCATCATCGGCGGGCCTGTCGGCGACTGCGGTTTGACCGGCCGGAAAATTATCGTCGATACCTACGGCGGCATGGCACGCCACGGTGGCGGTGCGTTTTCCGGTAAAGATCCGTCAAAAGTGGACAGATCCGCTGCATACATGGGTCGTTATGTAGCAAAAAATATCGTTGCCGCCGGGTTGGCGGAGCGTTGCGAAATTCAAGTTTCGTATGCCATCGGCGTCGCGGAACCGACTTCTATTAGTATCGAAACCTTCGGTACCGGCAAAATCGAGGAAGAACGCTTGGTGCAAATCGTGCGCGAGCACTTCGATTTACGGCCGAAAGGTTTGATCGCACAATTAGATTTGTTAAAACCGATTTACCGTCCAACTGCCTCTTACGGCCATTTCGGTCGTAACGAAGCCAGCTTCAGCTGGGAAAAAACCGACAAAGCCGAAGCATTGAAAGATGCTGCCGGCATTTAATCAGGATCAGGAAAATATTATGAGCCAAGCCGATTACAAAGTTGCCGATTTAGCCCTGGCTGAATGGGGTCGTAAAGAAATCAATATTGCCGAAACCGAAATGCCCGGTTTGATGGCCTTGCGCGCCGAGTACGGTGCCCAGCAGCCATTGAAAGGCGCGCGTATCGCCGGATGTCTGCATATGACCATCCAAACTGCGGTATTGATAGAAACGCTGACTGCGTTGGGCGCGGAAGTACGCTGGTCGTCTTGCAATATATTCTCTACCCAGGATCATGCCGCTGCCGCGATTGCCGCCGCCGGCATTCCTGTTTTTGCCTGGAAAGGCGAAACCGAAACGGAAGCCGAATGGTGTATAGAACAAACCATTATCGGCCCTAACGGCTGGCGCCCGAATATGATCCTGGATGATGGCGGCGACCTGACAACCATGATGCATAACAACTTCCCCGAATTGATGGTGGATGTTAAGGGCTTGTCTGAAGAAACCACTACGGGTGTGTTGCGTCTGACTGAAATGGTTGCGAAAGGCACGCTGAAAGTGCCGGCATTTAACGTTAACGATTCGGTCACCAAATCCAAATTCGACAACCTGTACGGTTGCCGCGAGTCTTTGGTTGACGGCATCAAACGCGCTACCGACGTGATGGTGGCCGGCAAGATCGCCGTGGTCTGCGGCTATGGCGATGTAGGTAAAGGTTGTGCGCAATCGCTACGCGGATTGGGCGCCACTGTTCTGATCACGGAAATCGACCCGATCTGCGCATTGCAGGCGGCGATGGAAGGTTATCGTGTAGTAACAATGGACGAGGCGGCGGCAATTGCCAACATCTTCGTTACCGCTACCGGCAACGTCGGTGTAATTACTCACGATCACATGAAAGCGATGCGCGATCAGGCTATCGTCTGCAATATCGGCCATTTTGATTCGGAAATCGATATCGCGTCCTTACGTCACTACACTTGGGAAAATATCAAGCCGCAGGTCGATCACGTGATTTTCCCCGATGGCAAACGGATTATCGTATTGGCTGAAGGTCGTCTGGTGAATTTGGGCTGCGCTACCGGTCATCCTAGCTTCGTGATGTCCAACTCGTTTTGCAACCAAGTGTTGGCGCAGATCGAGCTTTGGACCAATGCCGCTAGCTACGAAAACAAAGTTTATGTCCTGCCGAAAAAACTTGACGAAAAAGTCGCACGTTCGCATTTGGCACAAATCGGTGTAAAACTGACAGAATTGACGAAAGAGCAGGCGGCGTATATTAATGTCCCGGTCGAAGGTCCTTACAAGCCGGATCATTATCGTTACTAAGGATTTGATCAATCCGACAAAAAAAGGGGCGCAAGCCCCTTTTTTATGCAAGCTATGAATAATCAAGCTATCGTTCAGCGCGATCTCGCCGTGCTCTGGCACCCCTGCAGTCAAATGAAGGACCACGATCCTCGGGCCTCTGCGCCAGATGGGTTGCCGCTGATTCCAATCAAATCGGGCCAAGGCGTCTGGTTGGAAGATTTTGACGGTAACCGCTATCTGGATGCGATCAGCTCCTGGTGGGTAAATCTGTTCGGTCATGCCAATCCCATTATCAACCAAGCACTTCGAGAGCAGCTTGAAACGCTTGAACACGTTATCCTCGGTGGATTTACCCATGAAGCCGCGTTAACGTTGGCGGAAAAGCTGGTGGAAATCACGCCGCCGGGTTTGGATAAATGTTTTTACGCGGACAACGGTTCATCAGCCGTCGAAGTCGCGTTAAAGATGAGTTTTCATTATTGGCGCAATATCGGCCGTACTCAAAAAATCAAATTCATCACGCTGGAAAACAGCTATCACGGCGAAACCCTGGGGGCTTTGGCGGTTGGCAATGTGGCTTTATACAAGGAAACCTACGCGCCGTTGTTGATGGATGTGATTACGGTCGCCAGCCCGGACTGCTACCATCGCGAAGACGGCGAAAGCTGGGAAGCCTATTCGATCCGCCGCTTCGCCGATATGGAACAAGCCTTGGCGCAAAATGCCGATGAAGTTTGCGCGGTGATTGTCGAACCGCTGGTGCAATGCGCCGGTAGCATGCGCATGTACCATCCGGTGTACCTAAAATTACTGCGCGAAGCTTGCGATAAATACCAGGTGCATTTAATCGCCGACGAGATTGCCGTGGGCTTTGGCCGCACGGGTACCTTGTTTGCTTGCGAGCAAGCGGCAATCAGTCCGGATTTTATCTGTCTGTCCAAAGGATTGACCGGCGGATATTTGCCATTGTCTGCAGTATTGACCAGTAATAAGGTCTATCAGGCCTTTTACGACAACTATCAGAATCTCACCGCGTTTTTACACTCACATAGCTATACCGGCAATGCGCTGGGTTGCCGGGCAGCTTTGGCGACGTTGGGGATATTTCAACAGCAGAATGTAATTGCCAACAATCTGCATCTCGCGGCGCTTATGACCAAAGCGGTCGAGCGCTTCAAGGAGCATCCCAACGTCGCGGAAGTTCGGCAAACCGGTATGATCCTGGCTATCGAATTGGTCAAAAATAAGCAAACTCGCGAAGCCTATCCCTGGCAACAGCGGCGCGGATTGACAGTTTATCGCTATGCTTTGAGTCGTGGCGTGCTGTTGCGGCCATTGGGCAACGTGATTTATTTCATGCCGCCTTATATTATCAACGAGCAGGAGATACAACTGATGGCAGACGTGGCCTGGCAGGGCATTCAACTGGCGGTGCAGGACTGATGCGGGTTTCTCGTTTGTATGTTGCCGTGCCGCTAAATGTAGGCGGGCGCATTGAGCTGGATGAAGACGCAGCCCATTACGTGCGCAGTGTGCTGCGACTAAAGCAAGATCAGAGCATCGTGTTGTTCAACGGCCAAGGTGGCGAATATCTGGGCCGTTTCAGCGAGGTCAGCCGCAAGATTGTTCGAGTCGAAATCGAGCAGTTCGTCGATCGTAACGTCGAATCTCCGCTGGCGATAAATTTGGGTTTGGGCATTTCTCGCGGTGATCGAATGGACTGGGCAGTACAAAAAGCCGTCGAACTAGGCGTCACAAGGTTAACGCCGTTGGAAACCGAACGCTGCGTGATTAAATTCAACGACGATAAAAAGCAGCAACGCCTGCAGCACTGGTTGCATATTGCCCGGCACGCGGCCGAGCAATCCGGACGAACCTATTGCCCGGCGCTGGGCGAGATAACTAATTTAGCGGATTGGATTGCCAGCCAGCAAGGCTTAAGAGTATTTCTCGATCCCTATGCCGAGCAATCCCTGGCGGACCTAAAGCCGGAAAATTCCTGTGTTACCTTGCTCTCCGGACCGGAAGGCGGCTTTAGCGAGCAAGAACGGCAAACGGCCAAAACAGCGGGATTCGTCCCGGTGCGGATGGGAGCCCGGATCTTGCGCACCGAAACAGCGGTATTATCGGCACTGACTGCCGTGCAAACCTTGTGGGGAGATTTTCGCTGATGCGGTGGTTCGCCTACGCTTTGGTGCCGCTGCTGGTATTGGTCATTACGGCCACTATTGCGAGCGTGCTGGGATACGGTTTGTTGTGGGTTGCCGGCGACATTTTGCCGTTGGCAAAAGTCATCAGCAAAACGACTCTGATTCTGTTGTTGCTAAGTATTTTTCCATTGAAGAAATACCTGCAATTCAGTTGGGCGGATTTGGGATTCGCGCCGAAAGCGGTATTTTTCCGACAATTCGGTCAAGGCCTGGCGCTGGGTTTGCTGACTTTGCTGCCAGTACTATTGGTGTTGTATTGGCTGGATGTGCATATTTGGGACGATACCCGCCATTGGACAGCGGGCAAAATCTTTGAAAAAGTCGGATTGGGTTTGTTTTTTGCGGTGCTGATTGCTGTCGGCGAAGAAATACTATTTCGCGGTCTGCTGCTGGGTGGGTTACGCCGGAACATGCCAATTGTTGCTGCCGTGACAATCAGCTCTATCTACTACGCGGCGTTGCATTTTCTAAAAAGTAAGTCGCAAATTGCTTACGCCGATTTAATGCCGAGCAGCGGTTTGACGTTGATGGCCGAAGCGTTTGCGAACTGGTTGAATCCGGCGATACTCAGCGCTTTGTTGGCTTTATTCGTGGTCGGGGTGTTTTTAGCAATCCTCAGAAGTCGAATCCCGCAAAGCCTGGGTTTATGTATCGGTTGTCATGCCGCTTGGGTTTGGCAAATCAAGGTGAGCAGAGACTTGTTCAATGTCAATTTGCAAGCCGATTCCCTGTTTCTGGTCAACACGTATTACGACGGCGTAGTGGGCCCCTTAGTCAGTAGCTGGTTAGCATTGGCGTTAATCGTTTATTGGGTGTGGTCCAAGCTGCAAAATAATACTTGGCGTGGCGATTAAACCGAAACGGGGTACCAGCTTGAAAAAATGATTGCCAGATGCCATGGTGTTTTGCAATATTCTCCCATCATTTCCAGTGCATCATAAGAGGACATATTTATGCGCAGAATCAGACTGAAAACTTCCGTTCTTCTCTTAACTTTAATGGTAGCCGGTTGCGCCAGCGAACCAGCCGCGCCGACAAAACCGGCGGACAAAATTCTGTCCGGTGAGCAAATGTTACGGGATAGTCAGGGCATTGCTCAGTTGGGTAGTCGTTGGCAGGAAGGCAAACAAATGGTCGAGCGCGGACAAGTAATGCAGCGTGAAGGTCAGGCAAAGATAGACGAAGGCCGCAATCTGGTCGAGGAAGGCCAAAAAGTCATGCGTGAGAGTGAAGAAGGTTATAAAAATATAAAGCAGTAAAGATAATCCGAAGGAAGTTAGCGGGCCGTTTCCAAGGATGTTGATGACAATGTTTTTTCAGTCCGGCGGCCGAGAGCCTTTAGGTATCTTCGCTACCGGTCCGATAAGATTACGCGGCAGTCTCGCCGCGGATCTTGGCACTGTGCGGAACTATGGTTAAGACGGGTTTAGATATTTTGCCGTTGGAACTGTGCATCTCCATGCATTCCAGCCGTGTGTTGTAACATAAGGCGCACAGCGAAGTGTTTGGCAAAAATTGCAACTCGTCCGGCGGAATTTCATCCCCGCACCTTGAGCAATAGCTTAACTGCGTTGCCTTTGGTTTCATGTTTCCCCCTCTTTGTCGTATAAATCGTTGCCGAGGATAAACGTAATATTCGTTGCCTTCTGTTGGAGCATCGGCATTTTTCAACACTGTGCTGTTAGGGCAATGTGATAAAGTCCAAAGTTCCTGGATTAAGCGCGGGAGACCAGCGTTAATCGGCAACTGCAACATATTGCAAATATGCTAAATGTCTAATGTGATTATCCAAGTAGTGCCGATTCCCTAGCAAGCTTTTTTCGCTGGCGAGCACAAGAATCCGCACATATGTTTGTCCAACTGTTATAGAGGGGTTATGCGTCGGAGTATGCTGCTATGACAAGCGAGATAAACCAGGTGGGTCATATCGAGGCCGCGCAGGGGCCGGTGGTCGATGTGCGTTGTGATTATCTGCCGCCGATCGGTCAGGCGCTTGATGTTGTAAACGGCGCGGGCCGCTATGTGCTGGTCGTGTTTCAGCATCTGGAGCCGACGCTGATTCGGGCGATTGCCTTGCATTCGGTTTCCGGGCTGTTTCGCGGTATGCCGGTGTTCGATCGCGGCGATGCGTTGAATGTGCCGGTCGACCCCAGTTGTTTGGGACGCATGCTGAATGTCTTCGGCGACCCGCTTGATGGCGGCCAGCCATTACCCAATAGCGTTTTTCGCAATATTCTGTCTTCCCCTCCGTTGCTGTCCGACACGCTGCCGGCTTCGCAAATTTTAGAAACCGGTATCAAAGTCATAGACCTGCTTTGTCCGTTCGTGCGCGGCGGGAAAACCGGGCTATTCGGCGGTGCCGGCGTCGGCAAGACCGTGCTGATGATGGAGTTCATGCACGCCGTCAGCGTGACGATGCAAGGCGTATCGGTTTACGCTGGTGTCGGCGAACGGATGCGCGAAGGCCATGAACTCTGGCATGAAATGGCCGATGCCGGCGTATTGCCCAAGGCGCTGCTGGTCTACGGGCAAATGGACGAGTCGCCCGGCGTGCGTTTTCATGTTGGCTACACCGCTTTGGCTTACGCCGAATATTTGCGCGACACACTGGATACCGAAGTATTGTTCTTGATGGATAACATCTTCCGTTTCGTACAGGCCGGCAGCGAAATTTCCGGTTTGCTTGGCCGCATGCCGGCCACGGTCGGCTATCAACCAACTTTGCTGACCGAAGTCGCGTCGCTGGAAGAACGCATCGTTTCCACCAAATCCGGCTCCATTACTTCGGTACAGGCCGTCTATGTGCCGGCCGACGATATGTCCGATCCTGCAGTCGCCACCATACTAGGTCACCTGGATAGCGTGGTGATCCTGTCGCGGCAGCAGGCCGCCAAAGGGATTTATCCGGCCATCGATCCCTTGCGTTCCGGTAGTCGTATTATGGATCACCATATTCTCGGCGACCGGCATTATCAGGTGGCTCGTGCCGTCCGCGAGCACTTGTCGCGTTATCGGGAGTTGGAAGATATTATCGCGATGCTCGGTATTGAAGAGCTCTCGCAGGAAGACCGCCGTATTGTCGAACGCGCGCGACGCTTGCAGCGCTATCTGACTCAACCGTTTACTACCGTAGCAGACCATACCGGCATGCCGGGCGTTCGCGTGCCGCTGGCGCAAACCATCGCCGACTGCGAAGCGTTTATGGACGGCAAATACGACCAGCTCAGCGAAGCCGATTGCTATATGAAAGGCGCAATGCCGACATGAACAGTTTCGCGTTAACGTTGCTGGATAGCCGTGGCGCCGAGCATTTCGAAAACGTGACCCAGTTTATCGGTGCCGACGCCGACGGTAGTTTCGGAATTTTGGCCGGACATATTCACTGCGTGGCTTTGCTTAGATACGGTTTGGCCCGTTTCAGCGATCAAGCCGGCGTTTGGCATTATCTGGCCTTGCCCAGTGGTGTGCTGCGCTTTGCCGACAATCAGCTCGCTGTCACTACCGTGCGCTATTTTCTCGGTGAAGACCGCGATGCCATCTGCGAACGATTGGCGGCGGAAATGGCCCAGACCGATTCTGAAGTCCACACCGCGCGGGCGACGCTGTCGGAGATCGAGCGTTCTTTGGTGCGGCGTCTAGCCGAGCTCAGTAGTCGCGGAGCAGCGGGAATATAGCCATGAGTTTTCGTAACAAACTAATCGAACATACCCGCCGCGATCTGCGGCGCTTGGAGGACAAAACCCGCCGACCGGCAACTTGGGTCGGCATGTTGTTTTACGGTGGTACGCTGGGTTTGCTGTTTGTGGTACCTATCGTGGCCGGTGCTTATCTGGGGCGCTGGCTGGATACTTTGGCAGCTGGTTATTCGGTGCGCTGGACTGTCAGTTTGATTGTGTTGGGCATTGTGCTTGGCGCTTATAACGTTTTTCGATTTTTGCAGGAAAAAAGCTGATTTTTTTCGGATTTATTCTTCACGAAAATTCGAAATGAGCGCTATTATTTGTTGAAAATACACGAGGAATATTTTACCGCTCCTCGGCGTGGCAAACTTTACATCGATCAACGTTGCACTCAATAACCAGACCAAAATGAAACCACCCCTGCTGCGTTTACCTCTTCCCTTATTAGCCTTGGTGTTGCTGAATGCTTGTAGTAGCAGTTCGCCGGTAAAACGAGAGAAAATTGCTTCTGTTAGGCCGAATATCGCCCAACAACGACCGTCTTATCAACCCCAGCCGGCACCCTATAAACCGGTGTTTTATACGGGGACTTTCCCAAAACCGGCGGCATTGGAGCCGGCCGTGGATTTCTGGCGAAAAACCTATGCCATCTGGCAACGTTCCGAAGTGGCTTTTCACGATGACCGTTATCTGGATGTCGTCTACGAAGTGATGACCTTGCCGGGCTATGTCGCGGAAGGCCTGACAACAGAGCAAAAAGACATGATCAGCCAACGGCGCGAGTACTGGAAGGCGCAACTGGCCGAATTGGAAAGTAAATTGCGTTACGGTGCGGCGTTGAACGCCAACGACAGACAATTGATCGCCAAGCTGGAAAGCAACGGCAGATCGTTAAATAGCGTATTGCCTGGCGTTAGCGACAGATTGCGTTCGCAACGCGGCACTCGCGAGCGTTTTAAACGCGGCCTGGAAATCAGTGGCCGTTATGATTTGCAGTTTAGAAAAACCTTCCGCGATGCCGGTTTGCCGGAAGACTTGGCTTATCTGCCGCACGTAGAATCTTCGTTTCAACCGTCCGCCAAATCCTCCGCGGGCGCGGTCGGCATGTGGCAGTTTACCAAGGCCGCGGCCAAAACCTTCATGCCAGGCGGTGATCGCATCGATCAACGCTACGATCCTTTCGTGTCCGCCAACGGTGCCGCGCGTTATCTGAGTTACGCTTACGGCAAGCTCGGTGACTGGCCGGCGGCCGTGACCTCATACAACCACGGTATCGGCGGCATGAAGCGGGCACAAAATCAGGTTGGCAGCGATTTCGTGCGCATCGTCGATAGCTACGATGGCCCTGCTTTCGGATTTGCGTCCCGGAACTACTATGCGCAGTTTCTGGCCGCCCGCGAAATTGCCTCCAACCCCGAACAGTTTTTCCGGGAAGGCATTCGCTACGAAAGTCCGTTGGCTCCCGGCCAATACCTGGCTGTCGAATAAATCAGCGCATAACGCCTTTTCCAACGAAGCTGTCGTAAAAGCTAGGTTGGGCTGAATACAATGAAGCCCAACATTTGGATTTTGTTGGGCTTCGCTCTGCCCAATCTACATTGCGATGCTCTGTTTGTTTAGTTCGAGGTGCGGACATGAATAAGACCGAGTCGGCAGCCGATACCGTTTTCCAACTCGGCCCACTGGCGATCAGTAATACGGTAGTCACTACCTGGGGCGTGATGCTGGGTTTTGTACTGTTAATCTTGTCGTTGCGTTTTAGTCGTCAGCCATCTCAATTGCAAAACTTGCTCGAAGCTGTGGTCGTGGCGATAGAAGGCGCCATTGCCGAAGTCTTGCCGACGGCGTCGGTGCGCCGGGTCTTGCCGTTTGTGGCAAGCTTGTGGCTGTTCGTGCTGGTAGCCAATCTGGTGGGATTAATTCCGGAACTCCACGCGCCGACCCGCGACTTGTCCGCCACCGCCGCGTTGGCGGTACTGGTGTTCGGTTCCACTCACTGGTTCGGGATTCGCGACCGCGGCTGGCGCCAGCATTTTCGCCATTACGCCGAACCTAGCATTATCCTGTTGCCGTTTCACATCATCAGCGAATTTACCCGCACGCTGGCCTTGGCCATCCGCCTGTTCGGCAATATCATGAGCCTGGAAATGGCGGCTTTGTTGGTGTTGTTGATCGCCGGCTTTCTGGTGCCGGTGCCGCTGTTGATGCTGCACGTGATCGAAGCCGTGGTACAGGCTTACATCTTTGGGATGTTGGCGCTGATCTACATCGCCGGTGCGCTGGAACCGGCCGAATCCGAAACACCCGCAATTCCCGAGGAATAGCCATGAACGACATCCATTTATTCAGCATAATTTCCACCGGCGTGGCCGGGCTGGTCATTGCCCTCGGTACGATGCTGCCCGCTCTGGCGATGGGGAAGGCCATTGCCGCCGCGCTGGAAGCCCTGGCCCGTCAGCCTGAAGCCGAGAAAACCATCACCCGTACCTTGTTCATCGGTCTGGCGATGATAGAGTCGCTGGCGATTTACTGTTTGGTGGTGGCCTTGATTGTGCTGTTTAGAAATCCATTGCTTGAGTATTTTCTAAAGTAACTCGGCAGCTTGGATAAAGCGTGGCGGGTCGCTTACTTGGACTCTTTACCCAACCATTCGGCATACTTGCCAAAAATAAACTTACTCCCGCGCATGGAAAGATGGTCGTCGTCGTAAAAATAAGACACGTCACTGTGCATACCGCCGCAAGTCAATTCATCGCATAAATATTCGTATGCGGGGAATACCTTTATCTGGTTATGAGTGGCAGTAAGAATGGAGTCGACGGCCTTTCGGTAGTTTATATTGCGTTCTTCAAAAGACTTTCTGGATACATCGCACTCGGGCAGTGCTCTTTCAGTAATTCGCAGCGGGCGCTCGTCCACACAGTTTTTAGCACTTACACCAATCTCCGGTACGTCTTCAATAAAAACCACCGCTTTGCCCAACTTTAAAATCTCATTGATGGTTGCGACATAGCCGGAAACAAATTGATTGTAATTTTCCGCCAACACATCATCGGGGCTTTTGATAATTCGATAGACATTCTTCGTTTCCGTATTGCCAAAACCAGAGCCTTCTATGTACATCGCGCCTCTGGTCGCGAACACCACGCGCTGAATTGACGGGAAGTCCTTTAGTAGTTTCAGCACAATAGGGATGACTACCCGGCACCGTGTCGATTTCTCTGCAAATTCTTCCTCAGGATTAATGCTCACCAGATCGATAAACGGCAGGCAGCCATTGACCCCGACCAATACCAGATCATTCGAGCCTTTGGAAATCGAATCGTAGACAAATTGCGCGGCGTGGCTATCGCCGACTACCAGGGTTTTTGGCGTGGGGGTGGTAAAGCGGCACATCAAATAATTGTAACTTGCCCCCCCCAATACTGCCTTACAGCGATCATCGACCCAGTCTTCCGGGGTGTTATAGAGCACAGTACCGTTTACGTCAGCAAACATCTTGGTTTTCGTCGATGCATCGGCTTTACGAAACTCCAAGCCATCCCTGGAATAGGAGGCGTAACCCACATAGCCGATGCCCAGCATCAGCAACATCAGTATCGCCGTCTTGGCTCTGCTGTGGCTGCCCAAGCGTATCGGTTTTTCCACCAATTTGTAGGTAAGCCAAGCCAATATCACGGCCAGTAAAACCGCGACTGCGCGGATATTGATACTGGGCATTTCGGTCTCGATAATTTGCGCAAAAGAGAGCAGGGGCCAGTGCCATAGATATAACGGAAAACTGATCAAGCCAAACCACACCGCCAGCGGATGCGATAAGACGATACGATTAACCCAGGCATTCGGCCCTGCCGATATGATCATTACCGCCGCCAACATCGGCACGACTGCCCAGCGGCCGGGGAAACTGAAATCCTTATTGATCAAGACAAACCCGTAAGTCAACAGGAATATACCCAGAAAAGAAAGCGCATTGGCAAGCGTCTTGCCGTCGGCGGCGTGAGAGTTTCGATAAACCGCGCCAGCCAGCCAGCCGTCAAGCTTTAGCTTGATCGTAGAAAACGCGTCCTTCTTGTAGAGCGTCATCCACGCCAGCAAACTACCGCATAACAACTCCCAAAATCGGGTTTGCGGAGAGTAAAACGTGGCGACGGGGTGGGCGATGATGCCTTTGATATTCAGGCAGAAGGAGACGATGGCGACCAGAGTCGTGATGGTCAAAAGATTGAAATTCCGCTCCCAGGCAAACCAGAGCAATAAGGGCCAGACGATGTAAAACTGTTCCTCAATGCCCAAACTCCACAAATGCAGGAGCGGTTTGGTCTCCCCAGAGTTGTCGAAATAGCCGGCCTCGCTCCACAGCACGATGTTGGAAACAAATCCCGCGCCGGCGGCAATATGCTTACCCAGCTGCTTGTACTCGTCGGCAAATAGCGCGAACCAACCGAAGGCATAGCAGGCGACTAATACCAGGATGAGTGCCGGAAAGATGCGTTTAATCCGCCGGGCGTAGAATTCGGTGAAGCTGAAGGTGCCCTTTTCCAGATTCTGAAAAATAATGGTCGATATGAGATAGCCTGAAATCACAAAGAAGATGTCCACGCCTATAAATCCGCCTTGCAAGCTCCTGGGAAAGGCGTGAAAAGCGATAACCGAGAGAACGGCGATTGCTCTCAAGCCGTCAATGTCGGGACGATATTTTGGGTGTGACAGGTGTGCTTGCAAAGAGGTCATAGAATAACGAAATACTGGAGTGGCTCAGGCTCGCCATCTGCGCTGGCGTGTCTAACGGAACTGACGCGGGTCTGGAAAATCTGGCCGTATTCTAAGCTGTAAGTATGCCTGCCTCAAGGCGCGCCTGAATCGCAAAGTATATGGCTCAAATTTTTCAGACATCGAAACCATTGCCGGGTTTAAGATAGCTGAGAAATAAATCGGCGACGTTTTCGTAACAAAACCGCAAAATCATATCCAACAATAGGTTACTCCTCCATGATGCAATTCGACTGGACAACCTTCATTCTGGAAATCCTCAACTTCTTGGTCCTGGTGTGGATACTGCAGCGCTTCCTGTACCGCCCGATACTGGCGATGCTCGATGCCCGGCAACAACGCATCCAAGACGAAACCGAGCTCGCCGCGCAATTACGCGACGAAGCGGAGGCCTTGCGCCAACAATACGAGCAACGGCTGGCCGATTGGAATCAGCAGCAAGAAACCAGTCGCCGCCAGCTAGACGAAGAGCTGGCCCAGTTGCGCAATACCGCAACGGAGAATCTGAAACAAACCCTAGCCGATGAAGAAGCTAAATTGCGAGTCCGCAACCAGACGCTGATTACGGCGCGGGAAGCGGCCCTAATCAGGGAAGCGGCCGGGGCGGCTTACGGGCAGGCGGCGGCGATGCTGCAACGGTTGGCGTCGCCGCAATTGACTCAGCAGATTGTCGAAGTATTTCTGCAGGATCTGCAGCATATGCCGGATAGCGAACAAACCGCACTGCGCAAAGCAGCGGCGATGCTGATCGGCGCTTCCGCTGTCGAGGTACTTAGCGCGCACCCCTTGAGCGAAACGGATCAAGCGCGAGTGACGGAAACTCTGTCGACCGCTGCCGGACAAGCCTTGCAACTCACGATCAAGGAAGACTCTACCTTGATTGCCGGGCTGCGCGCCGTGGTCGGCGAGTGCCAATTGCACGCCAATCTGGCCGACGAGCTGGCGTTTTTCCGGCGCCAAGCCAACCATGGTTGAGTCCGTTAAAGCCTACCAATTTGGCCTGCGCTTATCCGAGCGCGGCTGCGTGGCCGGTATTGGCGACGGCATCGCCTGGATTCGTGGCTTGCCCAGTGCCAGGCTCGATGAATTGATCGGTTTCGATGACGGCAGTACCGGCCTGGTGTTCCAGTTGGGCAAAGACGTACTGGGGGCGATTTTGCTGTCGCAGAGCCGTGGCGTCACGGCCGGCATGGCGGTGCAACATATCGGCCGTAAACTGGAAATTGGCGTCGGCGATACGTTGTTGGGCAGGGTGGTCGATCCGCTCGGCAGTCCGCTGGACGGATTGCCGCCGCCGGAGCTACGCCAGTTTCGCTCGCTGGAAGCTGCCGCGCCGCCCATCATCGAGCGCGATTTTGTGTCCGAACCTTTGTATACCGGCTGCAAGATCGTCGATACGCTGATTCCGATCGGCAAGGGCCAGCGCCAGTTGATCATTGGCGACGACGGCATAGGTAAAAGCGCGCTGGCCCTGGATGCGGTGCTGAATCAATGCGGTCGCAATGTGCTGTGCGTGATGGTGTTGATAGGTCAGCCGCGTTCTTCCGTCGCCGGTACCATAGAAGTGTTGCGCCAGGCCGATGCGTTGGCCTATACCGTGGTGGTGGTCGCCGAAGCCAACGCCTTGCCGGGCTTTCGCTACCTGGCGCCGTTTGCCGGTTGCGCGATTGCCGAGCACTGGATGCGCATGGGTCGCGACACGCTGGTGGTCTACGACGATCTGACTCGCCACGCCCAGTCCTATCGCGAGCTGTCTTTACTGCTGCAGCGGCCGCCGGGCCGGGAAGCGTATCCGGGCGATATTTTTTATCTGCATTCCCGGTTGCTGGAGCGTTCCACCGTGTTGTCGTCGGCTTATGGCGGCGGCAGTATGACCGCGTTGCCCATCATCGAAACCCGCCAAGGCGAGTTGTCGGCGTACATTCCCACCAATCTGATTTCGATCACCGACGGCCAGATTTATCTGGAAAGCAAGCTGTTCGCGGCGGGCATGCTGCCGGCTATCGACATCGGCCGTTCGGTATCGCGCATCGGCGGCAAGGCCCAGCATCCGGCCATCAAAACCGCTTCCGCGCATATCCGCTTGGATTATTTGCAATTCCTGGAGCTGGAGTTGTTCGCCCGCTTCGGCACGCGCTTGGAGGCCGGTGTCGAGGAAAAGCTGCAACGCGGCCGTTTGTTGCGGGAAATTCTCAAACAAGACCGCTTGCAGCCTTTGTCCGAATCCGCGCATCTGGCCTGGTTGTTGGCGTATGGCGAGGGGTTGCTGGAAACAGTTAAACCGGAACAGGCGGCCGAAGTATTGACGGGGATGCTGGCGCAATTGCCGGATACGTTGAAGCTGGATTCACCGAAAAAGCACTGGCTACAGGTGTTGCGGCAACTCTTGGCGGATAAATTATGAGTCAACGCCGGGAAGTCGAGGCGCGACTGGCCTTGTTCGACGATTTGTCCGGCATCCTCGGCGCGATGCGCAGTTTTGCCTTGGCCGAACTGCGTAAGATCGGTAAGCGCGAAGCCGCGCAGCAACAAGTGGTGCAATCCTTGCAGACGGCCTTGGCCGATTTGGCCGACAGCTTGCCGGAGCCGGCTTTAAGCTCCTCCGCCAACGACATCTGGCTGCTATTCGGTTCCGTGCGCGGCTTTTGCGGCAGCTTTAACGAAGACGTGATCCGCTATTGGCGAAAAAAATCCACGCAGCAAGGCCCGCTGATTCTGGTTGGCGAACGCTTGCATCAATTGGTCGATGAGCGCGCCGCGCTGCAACGGTTACGCGGTGCCGACGGCGGTCTGGATGCGCCGGCGGCGATAGATAGAATACTAGCGGCGGTAGCCGAGCTGCGCGGTGTCGAGTTCGGGTTGATAGCCTGTGTCCGCGACGAGCAGGGCGCGCGTAGCCAGCGTCTTTGGCCCTTATCGAACGTCGCTCGCAATGCTGGACAAAATCCGCCGTTGACTTTCGCGCCGCCGGCGGAAGTGGCTCAAGGTGTTGCCGAACATTATCTGTTTCATACGCTGCTGGCTTTGCTGTTGCGTTCGATTCGAGTGGAAAATCACATGCGGCTGATGCAGATGGAAACCGCGTTGCGGCACCTGGAACGCGGCGGCGAAGAATTAAAGCGGCAGCGCAACCGGCTGCGTCAGGAAGAAATCGTCGAGGAAATCGAGTTGATGGTGGGGCGGCGTTAGATAATTTGGCTGTAGTCTGATATGAGCTATTCAGAGCTTATTACCGTTGCAGATCTTCGTGTTTGAAGTCTCGTCGCTTGTGGATCACGCCATGGATATAAACGGTTTCGCCAATTAGTTCGTAAAGTATCCGATATGAATACATGCCGATTTCGCGCACATTTTCCTCGCCAATTTCGGAAACTGTCCTGCCCAGCCTTGGCATAGTCGCCAGCACATCCACTTTAGCGAGAATGTCTTGCGTTACGCGGTTTGCGTAGAGTTTGGAATCACGGGCAATAAATTGATGAATCGAGTGGAGGTCTTCGCGCGCGGGTTTTGACCAAACGATTACCATTGTTCGATTTCACGTTTGAGCTCTTCGTGATGAATGAATTGGCCTTCAGCTATAGCATCGCGGCTTTTGCGTAACTTGTCGACGACATAGAGCTGGTACATGATTTCGTCGATGTCCGCGTTGTCCGGCAAACGATCAATCGATTCCAGCGCTTCCTGTTTTAGCGTGGGTGTCTGCATAAATGAATCCCGTTGATGGCTGGATTTACACGATAAGACGCAATCAATCGGGCGTCAATGCGATATTTGTGTGGCGTTGACACGATTAACCCCAATAAAGCAAGTTTACAACCCATACTTCCGCCGCTTCCGCCAAAAAGTCGCCCGACTCATCCCCGCATACTGCGCAGCCTGTTCCAGATTGTCCGGGCTGTTTTGTAGGGCTTCACGGATCAATTCCGCTTCGTTTTGGCTTTTCGACCGCTGGGCATTGCTGGCGGCTGGGCTAAACGTGATGACAGGCTCGCGGAATTCCGGTGGCAAATCGTCGATGCTTAGCTCGCTACCGCGACCTACCGCATAGGCGTATTCGACGACATTGTTCAATTCCCGGACATTGCCCGGCCAGCGGTAATCCAACAACAGGCGCATCGCTTCCGGGGCGATGCTGTCGATGTGGCGATGGCCTTGGGTGTTATGCCGGTCTATTAGATGTTGCAGCAGCAGGCTGATGTCCTGGCGACGCTCACGTAGCGGCGGCAGAAATATCGGCACGACCCGCAACCGGTACATCAAGTCTTCTCGAAAATGGCCGGCCTTGACCTCTTCGCGCAGCGATCTATGGGTGGCGGCGATAATCCGCACATCGACGCTGACCGCGCTGTCGCCGCCTACCGGGATGAAATTGCGCTCCTGTATCACGCGTAATAGCTTGGCTTGCAGTTCCAATGGCAACTCCGCTATCTCGTCCAAAAATAGCGTGCCGCCGTTGGCGCGTTGAAACAGGCCGGCATGGTTACGCACCGCGCCGGTGAATGCGCCTTTCACATGGCCGAACAACTCGCTTTCCAATAGGCTGGGGGTTAACGCCGCGCAGTTGATCGCCAGAAACGGTTGATAGTGACGTGGGCTTTCCAGATGCAGCGCATGCGCGACCATCTCCTTACCGGTGCCGGATTCGCCGCGAATCAACACGGTCGCTTCGGTTTCGGCGACGTTGCGAATGATTTTGATGGCCTCCTTCATCGCCGGATCGCGCGACAAAATGCCGTGAAAGCTGTCGCTGTCGTCCGGTTTTTGCTCGGGCGCGGTATTGCTTTGCGGCTGAAGAAACTCGATCGCGCCGGCGAAGCCGCCGTTGCTGTCGTAGAAGGCGCGCGCGGTTCGATAGCAATGCAAGGTGCGGCCATACGGATGCTGTATCCGCACCGCTTGCGATTTGACGATGCCGAGTTCGGCCAGGTTGCAGGGGTCGTTACCGTTGTCGCAATTCAGCGCGGTTTTACACGGCTTGCCGATGGTATCCGTCGCGCTAAGGCCGAACAACTGTTCGGCGCCTTTGCTCCACAGCAAGATGTCGCTATTGCTGTCCACAATAAATGCCGCGCCGTTTTCGAATAAATCGGTCAGTACTTCCACGACTTGATCGGCGCCGATTTGGCCCAGCCAGCGTTTGAATAGGGGGGAAGAGGATGCCATGCGCCGAATCTCGGTTTGTTTCAAATATGTTTCAAGTGTATCAGCATTGTTTCAATGTTTCATATTGAAACAGCATGCATGGCAATTGAACTGCTGCCATCCTAAAACTATCCGCTTGTCTGTAATGCACGAAAAATAAAACATCAAATTAAAACAGTCTTTTACCTGTTATTTTCACCTATTTCGGAGGCGTGGTTTTGCAAACCGCACTGCGATATAAGTCGCTAAAAAGCTGGCACGAGTATTGATATGCAAACCATATCTTTTTCTTATTTTGCGATAAACGAGGCTGGTCATGATTTTCAGACAACTCTTCGAAACAGAAACCTCCACCTACAGTTATTTAGTGGGCTGCGAGCGTACCCGTCGGGCCTGCTTGATCGATCCGGTGGCGTCGGAGCTACCGGTTTATATCGATCTGCTGCAAAACCTGAATCTGAAGCTGATTTACACCTTCGAAACCCATGTGCATGCCGATCACATCACCGGCGCCGGTTTGCTGCGCGACAAGCTTGGCAGCAAGAGCGTGGTGCATCGCGATGCCGGCGCGCTTTGCGCGGATTTGCTGGTTACCGACGGCGTGTTGCTGCAAGTCGGCGATCTGGATATTCAGGTGCGGCATACCCCAGGCCATACCGGCGGTTGCGTCAGTTATGTGATGGCCGACCGGGTGTTTACCGGCGATGCCTTGCTGATCGGCGGCAGCGGCCGTACCGATTTTCAACAAGGCGATGCCGGCCAGCTTTACGACAGCATCACCGGCAAATTGTTTACCTTGCCGGCCGATACGCTGGTTTATCCGGGACACGATTACCAAGGCAATACCGTGTCCACCATCAAGCAGGAAATGGCCAAAAATCCGCGCTTGGGCCAAGGCCGTAGCCGTGCCGAGTTCATTGAGATCATGAGCGAATTGAAGCTGGCCTATCCCAAATTCATCGAGCAGGCCTTGCCTGCCAATCAGTCCTGCGGTTCCGTGGCGGAGTAGACAAATGATTTTGACGCTGACCCTGGCAATCTGCATCGGTCTGCTGCTGGGCTTATTGGGTGGCGGCGGCTCGATTTTGACGGTGCCGATGCTGGTATACGTGCTGCATGTGCCGCCCAAGACCGCCATCGTCACTTCGTTTGTGGTGGTGGGCGTATCCAGTTTGATGGCGTTGCTCCCGCATGCGCGGCGCGGTCATGTATGCTGGAAAAGCGCGCTGGTATTCGGTTTGGCCGGCATGCTGGGCGCGTTCGGCGGCGGCCGTTTGGCCGGGCATTTTTCCGGCGAATGGCTGATGGTATTGTTCGGGGCAATTACGTTGTTGACCGGTCTGGCGATGATTTTTAAAAAAGCGCCGAGTGAACCGAACCTTGAGCAAGCCCTGCCCATGTGTCCGTTACAAACGCCGATATTGCGGTTGCTGTTCGACGGGGTTTTGGTCGGTGGTTTGACCGGTTTGGTCGGCGTCGGCGGCGGGTTTTTGATCGTGCCTGCTTTGACTTTATTGGTGGGTTTGCCGATGCCGGCGGCTATCGGTACCTCGTTACTGGTTATCGTGATGAACGCCGGCGCCGGCCTGAGCGGTTACGCCAATCACGCCCAGTTGAATATTCCCTTGATGGCGCTGGTCACCGCCGGTGCGGTATCCGGTAGTTTTCTGGGCGGCTGGTTATCCAACTTCGTCAGTGCGACGGCGTTGCGGCGCGGGTTTGGTTGGTTTGTGATAGTGGTGGCGATTTACGTGTTGTTTAACGCCTTGAGTTGGCAGCTGTTGGCTGCGCTGGATGTGTGGCAAATAGACGACGAGCGTGCTTGGCTGTGGGTGTTGGCCGGTTTGGCGGCCGCCTTGGCGCTAGGCCTGATCGGCCATCGTATTCATAGGCGCAAGCCGGAGCCTCCATCCTTGGCGCTGTCGGCCCGGCCGCATCTGTAAATTAGACCAAGTCAATAATGATAGGCATGACAGCCTGTCCTTTTCGCCACCCGGCGTTAACCGTTTGGCGCATAACTATAAAAATCGTTTGAGGAGGGTATATGTCTTATTCAATCAATACATCCCGTCGGCGCTTCTTTGCGCAAAGCAGTGCCGGTTTGATGGCGTGGGCCGCGATGCCGGCTTGGGTGCGGGCCATGGAGAACATGGCCGAGATGCCGAAAATGCCGCCGAAAAAAGCCTTGGCCAATTTCCATCCGGATGTGGAAATCGATTTGGTGTGTAAGCCGGCTACGGTAGGGATTCTGCCCGGTCAGCCAACCCAGGTGCAGCAGTATTTTGCCAAGCTGGTGAAAGGTCCGGCACATTCGCTTACCGAAATTCCCGGCTCGTATTTAGGTCCGGTAATGCGCTTTGAAAAAGGCCAGAAAATCCGGATTAATCTGCATAACCAGCTAGACGAGCCGACCATCACCCATTGGCACGGCCTGCATGTGCCGGCCGACGTGGACGGCCACCCGCTGTATGCGATAGACAAGGGCCAGGTTTTTGTTTACGAGTTTGAAATGCTCAATCGCGCCAGCATGAATATTTACCACCCGCATCCGCACAACACCACCGCCAAACAGGTTTATCACGGTTTGGCCGGCGCGATTCTGGTTAACGACGACGAAGAGCGCCGCCTGGATTTGCCGGGCGGCGAATACGAAGTGCCGATAGTGATTCAAGATCGCAAGTTCGACGCCAACAACCAACTGCAATACGCGCATGGCATGCACGACAGAATGATGGGTTTTTACGGCGACCGGATTCTGGTCAACGGCCGGCCCAATTTTCAGCTCGACGTGGCCAGTCGAGCTTATCGATTCCGCGTCCTCAACGGCTCAACGGCGCGCATTTACAAACTGGCCTGGGACGACAAATCGCCCATTACCGTCATCGGCACCGATGGCGGCTTGCTGGAAGCCCCCGTCAACAAATCTTATGTGATGCTGGCTCCCGGCGAACGTTTGGATTTGTGGGTGGACTTCAGTGGGCGTAAAGTCGGCTCTCAGCTTGTGTTGCGTAGCCGTCCTTTTTCCGGCGTGTTGCCGGGAATGGCTGGAGGGATGATGGGCGGCGGCATGGGTATGCACACCAGCGCCTTGCCGGTGGGTAGCGATTATCCGATTTTTACCGTTAAGGTGGCTAGGCAGGTTAGCGATAGTCCGAAGCTGCCCGATAACTTGGCGAAAATTCAGCACCACGGCTTACGCGACACGGTCAATCCGGATAAACCGGTACCAATCGCTATTTCGGAAGGGCCGATGAAGATGGTGTTAAACGGCAGGCCCTATGCGTATAACGACATTCTGCCCAGCGAGCGGATTCGTCTCAACACCGTGCAGTTGATGGAGATTTTCCATACTCACGGTGGCGGTGGTCATGGCGGCCAAGTCGATTCCGGTGCTCCCAAAATGGGCGGCATGGGCATGATGGCCATGGCGCATCCGATTCATTTGCACGGCCAATATTTTCAAATCCTTAGCCGCAGCATAGCCGGCAATGAGGGCGGCGATTACGCTACCGTGAAAGACGGTTTTATCGAAGGCGGCTGGAAAGACACGGTGCTGGTGATGCCCGGCGAACGGGTAAAAATCATCAAGCCGTTTCAGGACTTTAAAGGTTTGTTTATGTACCACTGCCATAATCTGGAGCACGAGGATATGGGCATGATGCGCGATTTCTTGGTGGAATGATCCGGCAGCAAGTCCCGCTGTCAGATGGGGTGAACAGATGACGATTATCAACAGGCACTTAACGGTCGAGGGCATGCATTGCCCCGCTTGCGAAGACACCATCAGCCACGCACTGGCTGAATTGTCGGGTGTGATAAAGGCGGATGCCAGTTATGCGCGGGCGATAGTTGAATTGCAGTTCGACGACAAACTGATCGACGAAGCCGAGCTGCTCCAGACCATTCGCGCCAAGGGTTACGAAGTGGTCTTGAAGGAGAGCCCAACTAACGGCAAGCTGAAAAGCCTGTTGGTTTTTGTGCTGTTATTGCTAACGGTCGGCGGGGTGGCTTTTTGGGGCAAGAGCTTGATGCCGGGCGTGATGCAGCAAATTACACCGCATATGGATCATGCCGTGTTGCTGGGCATCGGCTTTTTGACCGGGTTTCACTGCATCGGCATGTGCGGCGGTTTTGTGGTGGGTTATACCGATCCCAGCAAAGCCAAATCCCGCCAATTGCTGGCGCATCTAAGTTACGCATTTGGCAAGACCTTGTCTTATAGCGCGCTGGGCGCCGGCTTTGGTTTATTGGGCGCCAGCATGGCCATTACCCCGCAGATGCGCGGCGGACCGGCTTTAGCCGCCAGCGTATTTCTCTTGCTGTACGGCTTGAAGATGCTCAATTTTTTTGCGTTCTTGCGCCGCTTTACTTTGCGCTTGCCTAAAGCCGTCAATCGCCAGCTTGCAGAGGAAATGCGCAAACCGAGGAGCGCTTTGCGTACCGGTTTGTTGACCGGTTTTTTGCTGGGCTGCGGGCCGCTGCAGGCCATGTATGTGATGGCCGCCGGCAGCGGCGACCCGGTGCAGGGCGCGCTGATCCTGTTCTGGTTTGGCCTGGGTACTTTGGCGCCGTTGTTGGGCTTTGGATTTTTCGCCAGTTTGTTGTCGCCGGTATTTATGCGGCAACTGGTAAAAGTCTCGGCGATATTGGTGATCGCGATGGGTGTGATGATGGCACAACGCGGCTTGAAAATCGTCCAGGCCGGCGAAATGCCGTCGGCTAAACCCGTGCGCATGCAGCAGTCACCCGGATAAGGCGCAACATCGTTTTCATGCCGCCGTCGCGATGTGGTCGGTGTCGTTCAGTATCAATGCCGGTTCAGGAGTAATCATGCTCCAACTTAAACAAATTGCGATCTTTTACACCGTACTGCTGATCATCGAAACGTAGCTGATGTTGAAGTACGCCCGCTTGGGGGGCCAGCAGCTTGCGTCCCGGGTGTTATTATTTTGAACAAGCCGCGATGGCTCATTAACATGGGGAAAAGACTATGAATAAAACGTTCTTATCAACAGTACTGATGTTGTCCGTTACCACGGTCCAGGCTATTCCGCCGGTCGATCCGGCCCGGCTCGACGAAGTGCAGGAGCGCGGCAGTCACGTGATGCCGTTTGCTCTGGAAAAAACCCTGCATATCTTCAATAAGACCGAAACCGGCGGCATTCAGCAAGTGATTGCCAAGGATGCGGCCGATAGCGAGCAAATCGGCTTGGTGCGCAGCCATCTGTCGCAGCTGGCTACACATTTTGCCGACGGCGATTTTTCCGGACCGCGCCGTATCCATGGCGACGATATGCCTGGCGTTAAGGCATTGGCGTCGGCGGCCGGAAAAGTGCGTTTCGTTTACCGGGAGCTACCGAACGGCGCGGAAATCGAATATCGGACCGAAGACAAACCGCTGATCGAGGCCATACACAACTATTTCGACGCCCAGCTTAGCGACCACGCCCGGCACGCGGTGCCCGGCGGGCATGGCATGCATCATGGCCATCAGCCTTAGTTTTTATCCTCGGCCGACCCGCATTCCAGCGATAATCGACAAGCACGGCATCGATGAGTCTTGCGACAGTTTGCGTAAATGACCCTTGCGGCATACCGACATCCTCGATTTAAGCCCCGTAACCCAGGGCATGTGAAATAGTGCCATGCGATTTGCCTTTCCTTGACGCGATTTTGTTGTTAAAAAGCCCTTAGGCAAGAAACGTTAAGGGGGCGACATGTCCGGACTGAAGGCAAAAAAAGCTGGCGCTAAGACCGTAGCTACAACCTCAGCTGCCGGCCATTGGCAGAGCCGCCCAGCACTTTGGTTGGGTCTGGCGTTGATGCTGGCCCTACTGTCCACTGTTGGTGCCTTTCGCCAGGCGCCGCATCCCAATGCTTATCGCTCCACGCCCGTTTTGCCAAGTTGGGATTACTGGCGCTATCCCGTCGAACGCAACGCCTTTCGACGGCTGCCGGCGATTGCCGGTAACCTCAACGATCTTGCCGTCTCCGATGACGGCCAACATATTTGGGCGGTGGGCAGCGGTGGTTTGATTGTCTACAGCCAGGATGGCGGCGTGAGTTGGCGGCAAGGCCAAATCGGCCCACCAGCCGCCGAAGCACTGCCGCGGGCCAGTAGTTTCTGGATCAACGAGGCCCAAGCCGGGATGCCGCCGGAGCTTCAACAAAAGTACTTGCCAGCAGCCGATGCCGGAAACTCGATACCGAATGTTCCGAACGGTGAATCCAACTATGCCAATGCGCCGGCGCGTCAGGAACTGCCGGTAGATCCTAAGACACAATCGACGCAAAATGTTGAGCAATCCAAAGATTTGCCTGCTATCCAAAGCAACGCGCTACCGAAACAGACTTTTGCCAATACGGTATCCGAATCCGTTCCCGACAAAAACGCGCCGACAACTGTCAAACAGCCCGTAGTGGCGAAACAGCAAGTTGTCGAGATCGATCCCAAATCGACCGATTTAAGGGCCGTTGCTTTTACCGATACCCTCCGTGGCTGGGCCGCCGGTAACGACGGTGTCATCCTGAGCACGACGGATGGCGGTGGAAGTTGGCAAATTCAACGTAGCGGCACTAAGGGGGCGCTTAACAGCATATATTTCACCGATAGCCTCCACGGCTGGGTAGTCGGTTCGGGCGGAATCATCCTGGCAACCGGCGATGGCGGCAAAAGCTGGCAAAGCCAAACTAGCGGCACCACGCAGTGGCTGTGTTGCGTGAAATTTACCGATAATTTGCACGGCTGGGCCACAGGCGCCAACGGCCTTATCGTCGCTACCACGGATGGCGGCCAAACCTGGCAGCCGCAGGCCGGCAATCTCAAACACACTCTTAACGGTGTGACGTTTATCGATGGTTTGCGCGGCTGGACGGTGGGCGAAGCGGGGGCTATTGTGGCGACCGGCGATGGCGGGAATACCTGGCAAGCTCAGAGCAGCGGCAGTACGGAACATCTGAACAGCGTCCAGTTTCTGCAAGACAACCTACACGGTTGGGCAACGGGCGATAACGGCGTTATGGTCGCGACGATGGACGGCGGTCGTAGCTGGCAAACGCAAAACAGCGGTACGTCGTCCCATTTGCTTAGCGTAGATTTTCTAGACGAAGGCTTGCGGGGTTGGGCGGTGGGCGATGACGGGACCATACTCGCTACCAGCGACGGCGGAAGCACTTGGCAAGTTGCCAGCCAGAAATCGCTGACCAGAGTGCAATTTCTGGGAAATCGGCAGCAAGGCTGGGCGGTAGGCGCCGACGGTTTGATATTGGCAACCGACAACGGCGGCCAAAACTGGCAGGTCCAGCCTAGCCGTAGCACTGAACATCTGTTTGGCTTGCAATTTCTCGTCGACGGTAGTCGTGGTTGGGTGGCCGGGCACGGCGGCAGCGTATTGAATACCCTCGATGGCGGCCGGAGTTGGCAAGTCCAAGCCAGCGGTGTAGACGGCCGGCTCTATCGAGTGCAGTTTCTCGAAGACGGTCTACGCGGTTGGGCGGTGGGCGATTCGACCCTGATCACTAGCCGTACCGGTGGACAAAATTGGCAGCAAAAAACCGGGTTGAGGCCGGAAACGTTAGGGCTGGCCTTGCATTTTCAAGCGGACGGTCAGCGCGGCTGGATCGCGGGAGACATGGATAGAGTCTATTTCACCGCCGATAGCGGCGGGACTTGGCAATCTCAGGTCATCGGCTCCGGTAAAGTGATTGCCGACATTCATTTCCAAGCCGACGGGCAACGCGGCTGGGCCGTTGGTCGATACGGTACGATTTTAGCAACGCTAGACGGCGGAAAAAATTGGCGGGCGCAAGCGAGTTTCACCAAGCAGGATCTATGGGGATTGGCTGTTGCCGGCGACGGTAGCCGAGGCTGGGCCATCGGCGATGCCGGTACCGTACTCGCCACCCGGAACGGCGGCGAAAATTGGCAATTACAAGCCAGCAACACCTCGGCATTCTTGACGGATATTCATGGCGATCACGAAGGCCGTTCCGCCTGGATCGTCGGCGCGGCCGGCACCATACTCGCCACCAGCGACGGCGGCGAGCATTGGCAAGATCCTGTATTGCCGTATCAACGCTACCCGGCGCCCTGGTATTACCTGAGCTGGCTGCCGGTATTGTTGCTGTTTGGCCGGGGTTTGCGCTTGCAGTTGGCCGAATTGCGCGAACCGGAAGCCCATGATCCCACTTTAGGCATCAATCCCACCGCCGCGTCCGATAAGCCCACCGGTCCTGGCAGCAGGGATTATTTGGGTAGTTTGAAGCTAGCACAGGATTTATCCGCATTTCTGCGCAACGAAAACACCCAGCCGCCGTTAACCTTGGCGATTACCGGCGACTGGGGCAGCGGAAAAAGTTCGGTGATGAATTATTTGCAAGCAGAGTTACGCCGTGAGGGTTTGCGGCCGGTCTGGTACAACGCCTGGCATCATCAGGAGGAACAACAGGTATTGGGTTCCATCCTGGAATGCGTGCGCCGGCAGGCTACGCCGCCGCTATGGCCGTGGCTGTTGCCGGGGCTGTGGTTTAGGTTGCGCTTGCTGACGCATCGGCGGTTTTGGTTGCAGCTGCTGGCGGCGCTGCTGCTGACCGGTTTCTGCTGGTTGGCGACATTTTCGTATTTTCATGAAGAGTCGGAAGAAAGCCAAGTTTGGCACTATGTGTCCAATCTGATCGGTTTGGAGCAACCGGCCGTGTTGACCGCGCAAGGCCATGCCCGCTTATGCGGTCAAGCGGATGGTGTAACGAATCCAGCCAAGCCGCCCGCCGACAAGCTGTTTAGCGCGACCGATTGCGAGAAATTGCAATGTTTGGTGAACGCGGATGCGTCGGGTATTGCTGACAGACCGGCAAATTGCATTGATACCTTGAGCCGCTTCGCCAGCGACGACGGGCTATTGGAGCATGCCGGAAAATTACTCGGACATGAATTAACCCAGGAGCGGAAACAGGCTATCGTTAAACAATTGGAACATAGCCCCGGCAAAGCGCCATTCGCGTTACCGGCCTGGTTGACAGCCTTGTTGACTGTGCTGACTACCGTGGCTGGGGTGGTGGTGGTCAGGGGGGCGTCGTTGTTCGGTTTGGCCAGCACCGATTTATTGAAAACCGCTATCAGCAAAACCGGTGTTATCGAAACTGCCGAGCCGGTGGGTACCCGGCAGATTTGGGAGCGGCGCTTCGAACGGCTGACCAATTTGCTCGGCAGGCGCCGGTTGGTGTTGTTTATCGACGATCTCGACCGTTGCAGCCGGGACCACGCTTTGCGAGTGCTGGAAACCTGTAATTTTTTGGTTAGCAGCGGTGAATTGTTCATCGTGATGGGCATTGCCCCTAAATATGTATTGGCCAATGTAAAACTGCATTTCAGGGAACTTGCCGAGGCTTTGCATGAGTTTGACGACAACGGCCAGGCGGCAAGCGCTGCGGCGGCTCAGGCTGCGTCAACTCAGAAACCTCGCAGCCTGGCGCGGTTTTATCTGCAAAAATTGATCAATATCGAAGTGCCGGTGCCCACCGCCGGCAGCGAGGCGATGCTGAACATGTTAACCGGCAACGGCGGCGAGGAGGATAGCAACGGTGAACGCGAGCAGCGCCTGCAAATCGTTGGTAACGGCCTGGTGCTGACTCTACAAGTCGGCGTTCTGCTGGCGGCGATGGGCTGGGCGGCATTTCACGCCAGCCAACCGATACTCGTGCCGTCAAGCACGCCGATTTTGACGCAGCAAGCGGTGCCGGTTTCCGCCAGCAACACTTCGGCGGCGAGCGTCGAACCCGAGACGGAGAAAACCGACGCTATTAAGGCCGTGTCGCGTATCGCCTCGTTTCGCGCCGACTTCAAGCCCGAGCAATTGACGCGCTGGCCGCAACGCATAGGCTATGGCTTGTTACTGCTGTTTATTTTGCTGGTTGGCTGTTTGGTGTGGGTGGGCGTCAACGAAAAAGCCCGAAACTGGCTGGTAGATTATCTGGAAATGGCATACAAAGCCCTTGGCCGGGATTGGTTCGGACCGCGGCAAACCCAGGACACCCCGGAGTTTGCCGCAGCCTTGCGGATCTGGTATCCGCTGATTCATGAAACGCAAGCCCAGCCGCCGGAGATCAATTCGCCGCGTACCGTCAAAGCCTTTTTAAATCGCTTGCGCTGCTTCGCCAGTCGCTGGCCGAAAAAAACCGGGGAGCATGGCGAAGCGCAGTTGGTCGCGTTGGCTGCTTTGCATTTTCATTTGGGTGAAGATAGCTATGAACGTGCTGTCGATTGTCTGATGATCAGGCAGGATGATCAATTACCGCGCTTGCTGTCGAAAGTGTTTGCGGAGCATACGCAGCGGTTTGGCCCGCCCAGTGATGACGATTGCCGGCTGTTTAAATATTTCATCGAGAACCTGGAAATCCATAAACCACAGTAAGACCGACCTACTTAACAGACTATTCGAGCGGGCTCTCTTGCTCCGGCCCCGTTCCGGAAGGCGAGGGGAGGGCTGGTTTTTTCAGCCATTCCTGATTCGGTAGCCAGTTGGCTATCCAGGCCGGCAAGTCCCCGGCCGGCATGGGCCGGGCGATGCCGTAGCCTTGGGCGTTATCGCAGCCCAATTTCAGCAATAGCAAGCCGTGTTCCTCGGTTTCGACGCCTTCGGCTATCACTTGCCGATGAAAGGCGGCGGTGAGATTGATAATGCCGGCGACGATGGCCAGATCTTCCGGATCGCCGAGGATGTCGCGAATAAAGGATTGGTCGATCTTCAAGGTTTCGGCAGGCAAGGCCTTCAGGTAAGTGAGCGACGAATAACCGGTGCCGAAATCGTCCAGCGCAAAGCCTACGCCCAGCTTTTGGCATTCCTTCATCACGGCGGTGACGCGGCCGATGTCTTCCAGCGCCGCCGTTTCCAGTATCTCCAGTTCCAGGCAATGGGGGCGCAATTGCGGATGAGCGGCAAAGCCGGCTCTCAAGGTTTCGACAAAGTCATGGTGCAATAAATGGCGCGGAGCGATGTTGATACTGATGACAATGTTCAAACCCATGTTTTGCCAGTTTTGCAGATGGTCCAGGGCGCGGGCGAAGACCCAGTTGCCCAGGGCTATCACCATTTCGGTGCCTTCAATATCGGGCAAAAACGCGGCGGGCGACAATAAACCGCGCTCGGGATGCTGCCAGCGGATCAAGGCTTCCGCGCCCAGTACTTTGCCCAGGCGCATATTCACCTTGGGTTGGAAATACAGCACGAATTGATTGTTGATCAATGCGGCTTCGATTTGCGTCAAGGTTTCGCCGCGTATCAGCGCGATCCTATCCAGTTCCTGATCGAACCGGTGGTAGCGGTTTTTGCCGCGCTGTTTGGCGACATACATGGCCTGGTCGGCATGCCGCAGCAGGGTATCCGCATTTGCCCGATCGTCGGGGTAGAAGGTAAGGCCAAGGCTGGCGGATACGCAGACCAGATTGTCGGCAATCGTCAGCGGTTCGGCGACTTTGCAGAGCATGCGCTCCAATACGGCTTCGCATTCGCGGGTGTCGTTAAAATCCAGCAATAGCAGCACGAACTCGTCGCCGCCGATGCGGGCCACGGTATCGCCGGCTCGCAGGCAGTCGCGGATGCGCAGGGAAATTTCTATCAGCAACTGATCGCCCACTTCATGGCCGAATTGGTCGTTGACCGGCTTAAAGCCGTCCAGATCCAGATAACATACCGCCATGTGGTTGCCGGCCCTGTGCGTGTGGGCTAAGGCTTGCGAGAGACGGTCGGCCAGCAGCACCCGATTGGGAATGCCGGTCAACGGATCGAAATGCGCGATGCGTTCCAGATCGTATTCATGGTTTTTCAACGGCGTGATGTCCGCCGATAGGCCGATGTAATGATGAATCTGGCCGTTGTCGTCCCGCACCACCGAAATCGACGTCAGCGCGGCGAACACCTCGCCCTTCTTGTTACGGTTCCAGAGTTCCCCGCTCCAATGATCGTGCGCGTTTAGCGCTTGCCACATGGCTTTGTAAAATTCCGTGGATTGCCGGCCGGATTTAAGGATGCTGGGATTTTTGCCCAGCACTTCCTCGCGCGAGTAACCGGTAATTCGGCTGAAAGCCGCATTGGCATCAATGATGCGATTTTCGCTATCGGTAATCACCACACTGTCGTGGGTGTGGGCGAAAACGCTGGCCGCCAGGCGTTGCTCGGCTTCGCGGCGTTGCAGTTCCTGGCGAAATTGTTCGCGCTCCAGCAGGTTGCGAATGCGCAAGCGGGCAATTTCGATGCTGATGGGTTTGGTTAGATAATCAGCGGCGCCCAGGGAAAAGCCCAAGGTCTCGGCCTGAATTTCGTTTAAAGCGGTAACGAACACGATCGGAATGTCTTTTAGGAGCGGATTGGCCTTGATCCGCCGACAGGTTTCGTAGCCATCCATATCCGGCATCATGATGTCGAGCAGGATCAGGTCCGGCGGCGCATCGAGCGCCAGTTCCAGGCCTTTGCCGCCGGAGGTGGCGATTTGAATCTGATAATCGTCCTGCAATGCCAGGCCTAACAAGGCCAGATTGGCGGGCGTATCGTCGATGGCAAGAATTTTCAACTGTTTGCTGTTCATTCGGCTTGCACCCCATCCCAACCCAGGATTGCATAGAGCTGCCGTAATTGCTGGCGTGCCGGGTCAAATTTCATTTCGTTAACCAATTGCGCTATTTCGGCAAAACGCGGCTCTGCCGCGCTACCGTGCAGTAGAGTCTGCAATGCCTTAACTTGATTAATGGCATGGAACATGTTTTTGGCAAGTAAGCTATCGAGTTCGTCCATTAGCGGCCGTATTTCCGCGTTACGCTGAAGTAATGCTATGCCTTCCGCGCTGATTGTTGGGGCGGAAGCCGCATTGGGGGCTTGCTGTGAATAGTTAGCGACCGAAGTATCTCGATAGTGCTGCGCATTGGCGGCCGTCGAATACAGTTCCGCGCATAGCGCGGGTGGGCGTTCTCGTTCGGAGTTGTGATTGTTTATTAGGCAATCAACGATGTCGCAACCGATTCTGAACCAGAACCGGGCACCCGTGCCGGGACTGCTTTCCACGCCGGCCTCGCCCTGCATCAGCTCGGCAAAGCGTTGCACGATAGATAAGCCTAGGCCGGTGCCGGCGTAACGCCGTGTCGAACTGGCGTCGATTTGGGTAAAAGGTTTAAATAACAGGCGTTGCTGCTCGGAGGCGATGCCGATGCCGTGATCGGTGACGGAAAACTCCAGTTGGGCCTGCGACCCGTGCCGCCGCAGCTCGGCTACCTGGATTTGGATGGCGCCTTGACTGGTAAATTTGATGGCATTGCTGACCAGGTTTGAGAGCATTTGTCTGACTCTGATTTGATCGATTAGATAGCATTGCTCGCTGGGTCCCAGCCAGGCGGTTTCAATATGCAGATGTTTTTGATGCGCGCTTTCGCCGAACAGCGATTGAACTTCGGCAATGATTTGCCGGGGGTGGATGGCCGAATACACCAGTTCCAGGCGATTCGCCTCGATTTTGGACAGATCCAGCACATCGTTTAACAGGGTCAGTAAGGTTTGTCCGGATGCCAGGATGGTGCGGGCGCATTCTTGATGCTTGCTTGGATCGCAGTCCGGTAAGGTTAATAGTTGTGCCATCCCTAAAATACCGTTCAATGGGGTGCGGATTTCGTGCGACATGGTAGCCAGGAAATTACTCTTGGCCTGATTCGCGCTTTCGGCGATGCGGGTTTTGATTTCGTTGCTCAAAATCAGCGCCATGTGCGAGAAAAACGGCGATAGATAGTCGCGCATTTGCGCGGAGCCCAGCATGTCGGTCATTTTGATGGCGCCGATTAATTCTTTGCCTACCTGCAGGGGCATGACCCAGGTGCAGGCGATGGCCGGGGTCATGCCGCGCAGTAGCGTGTGCTGGGAATCCGTGGCTTGTTCGACAAAGCGGCGATGCTGAAAAACTTCGTTGATTAATGGGTCGTCGATATGATCGATAACCTGGCGTTTGCCGGCCAAATTGGCGTAATGGATTGCACCCTCGTCCAGATAATAAATCTCGATATTGCTGCCGCCCAAACTGCCGCACAAGGCGGCCATCAGGCTCTCCAGCAGCCCTTCGACGCCGGCGATGGGGTTTAACAGCTCCAGCATGTGCAGGATCAGATACAGATTGGCTTTTTCTTCCGAAAGCTTGCGGACGCGGCTTTCCAGTTGCTTGACCTGGTCTTGTAGCTCTTGATGGGACGGCGCTTGAGTCATTGTTCCGCGGCAAGCCGGCGTTGAATGGCGTCGGCCAATACCGATTCCAAATGTTCCAGGCCGACATCCATCCATTCCAGCGGCAGATCAACAAACCGCGCGGCGGTCTCGGCGGCGGAGCTGAAATCGTTGTTACAGGGAGTGCGGAGGGCCAGAATATATTTGTGGCTGCTATGGAATATCTCTCGAATCACCGTCATGTTCTGGCCGAAGCAAGCTGTGATCATCGGCTCCCAGGTCAAGGCCCAATCTTCCAGTAAAAAGTACGCGCCTTTTTCCAGTTCCTGCATGAATAATTCGTAGCCAAGCAGCATCACGATACAGTTTTGGCCGTGGGTGCGGCAGGTGTGGTGACCTTCCAGATATTTTTCCATCAGCGGGTGGCAGCCGCCGTAAAACACCACGGTTTTTTCGCCGAGTTTCTCGCGTTCTTCCAATGCCTGATTCAGCTCGGTCGATAAACGATTCAGGTAATTGTGCAAGGCCGAATCCAGGTAATGGGTATGGACGTTCCAGCGGTTTTTCTCGATTAATCTATCCACTTCCTTGCGCAAGATGCCGCAGCCTATCATGGTCAGCGGGGCTTGATGTTCCGGCTGTATCGCGAAGGTTTTCATGCCAGTCTCCCATATTCGAACGCGGCATCGACCATGGCCTGAATGTTGGCCTCCGGCACTGCCAAGGGCATCACGCCGTTACCGAACAGAAAATGGCTGCCGGTTTTGCCTATTTCGACGATACGTTTTACTTCGGCGCGGGTTTGCTCCGCGCTCCAGTGAATCATTTTAATATCGTCGATTGCCCCGCAGGTAAGGCCGCGGGTATTGATCAGGCGTTTGGCTTCCGCAATGTCGGCGAGGGGGCTGATGTAGTGGTTTGTGATGTGCAGTTCATCGAAAATCAAATCGATCACATCGTTAAAAGGCGCCATGCCGCAGTAATAAATCAAGTTTTCGCTACCGCCCGGCAGCAAGTCCCGCCGCATCCAGGGCATCACAATTTGCTCGATTTGTTTACGGCTAACGAAATACGGTGAGCCGAACGGCGTGGAGTAAATCAGTACACTGGCGCCCAAGGCTCGCAACGCGGCGATTTCCTGTTGAGAAAAATCCGAGCATTTTCGCAGCAGTTCGTCGCGGACATCGAAAGGGCCGAGCAGGAATAGCTCCATCCATTTGTCCATGCCCATCAATATGGCCGGCAAGGTGGTCGAGGCGGTGGCGTACGCGCAAATCGGATGCGTAGCGCCGATTTCGCTTCGCAAAATCCTTAGGCTGTCGGCGATGGGTTGCCAGGCCGGATGCTGAGTAATGTCGGCGGGAATTTCGAGTTTGGCGATGTCGTCGAGGTTTTTGATGACGAAGTCGGCGACATTCGGTACGCCGTCGTCGGCAAACAGGATTTCCCGGCAACCCAGCAGTTCCGCTTCCTTGCCGACATAATGCAGGCTCCAGATATTGTCGTAGCCGTAGCGCCGCAACATACGTAATTGGCCGTCGGCGACATATTCGCCCTTGCTGAAGTATTGCTTGGCGGGCATGCCCAATTCCCGGGCGCCGTGATCGGGCATATTGCAAAAAACCGGAATGCGCGGCGCGGGGCTGCCGGTCGTTGCGGAGCTGAGAATTTCCAGGGGTGTCATGGCTTGACCTCGCGAATCAAATCGACGATGACTTTGGCCGCAGTGACTCCATCCGGCGCCCAGGCATCCGCGCCGACCTTGACGTACAACTCGGGATCGAAACGGTAGGGAGCACCGCCTACCGCCAGTTTGATTTGTTGTTGCAAGCCGCGCTGTTGTAACAAAGTGCGCACGCCCAGACTGCCTTTTTCACTGGTGGCGGTATGTACCATCATCGCGGACACCGCGATGACCTGCGCATTCTCGGTTACCGCAGTATCGACGAATTTTTCGGCGCTGACATTGGTGCCCAGATCGACCACATCCACCATCAGCGATTTCAAACAGCCGCTGACGATACGTTTGCCCAAGGAATGCAGGTCGCCGTAGGCCGCGCCGATGACGACCCTACCTATCATTTCCGGCGGTTTGCTGAATTTTTCCAGCATTTTTTCGGTGACGTCGGCGGCTATTTGCGCGGTCATGAAATGCTGGGCCAGATTGGCGTCCGGATCTTTTTCGATCAAGGCCATCATCAATTCGACGGCCGGGATGACTAATTTGAAGACAATATCTTCGGGGCTTAACCCGTCGCTCAAGGCCTGATTGACGACCTCCAGCGCCGCCGGTTTATCGGTCTCGAATACCGCCTGGTTGTAGGATTGGATATAAGCGTCAAGCATTATTCGCACTCCTCGGTGGTCATGGGCTGCAAGCGTAAATTATCGATAAAGCGGTTTTCGTATTCGAAAACCCCGCCAAGATTGATCACGCGAGCTCGTTGGACAATGGCATTCAATAGGCTTTGCGCAGCCGGATTCAATAGCAGTTGTTCGCAACCGGCCAGACTGGCGTTGGCCAACAGGCTGACCCGCTCGGCGGCAACCGGGGGTAGTAAGCCAACCCGGAACGCACTGTTTAGGTCTAGATGTTGACCAAAACTTCCGCAAATCCATAGGGTGTCTAAATCGTTTGCCGTCAAACTCGCCAAGGCCAGCAATTGTGCCATGGCAGCCGCTGTCGATGCCTTGGCACGCTGAAAAATATCGATGTCGCTCGCAAAAATGGCACTTTTTGGGGTGCAGGCTTGCAATAACATGCCATGTTCGGTTTGCGGTTCGGCGAAGCGTCCGGATGGTTTCAATTGCTTTGCGTCCAACAGCAGCGCAATCGCGTCGATGAAACCGCTGGCGCAATAGCCGCGTGCCGGCGCATCGCCTATGGTATGCAAGCGCCGCGCGCCGGCATTTATCGACACTTTACAAATCGCACCGGCCTCGGCGGTTAAGCCGTTACGCATGCCCACGCCTTCGAAGGCGGGGCCGCCCGGTACGGAACTGGCCCACAGGTTTGTACCGTCCCATACCGCAATTTCGGTATTGGTGCCGAAGTCGGCCAACAGCATCGGTTGCGATTGTTCGGTAATGCCAGTGGCGAGCAGATCGGCCAGTAAATCCGAGCCGATAAAGCCGGCCAGCGGTTGGGCGATGTCTATTTCGGCATGCGGCGTGTGCCATGCCCGGCGCCAGGCATTGGTATCGGCGGGTCGACAGGCGATAGGGCTTTGCCAGTTTTCCGGTTGGTAGAGGCTGTCGCCGCTATTGCCGCAAAGCAGCGTCAACATCGCGGTATTGCCGACTATCGATACTTTGCCCAGTTCTGACAATACCGGCGTTATTTCGCCCATATCCCGGCTGAGAATGTCGCGTATCCCGTCCATGATCGCGTCGCGGGCCTGCCGGCCTATCCTGCGGCAGTCTTGAGAGTTCAGACGCTCGGCATCCAGTCGGGTCAGAATATCGGCGCCATGCGCAACTTGCGGGTTGATGCTGTAGCGCGTGCCGATGCGTCGGCCGGATTGCCGATTCCACACTGACAGACGAATGTGCGTGGTCCCCAGGTCTACCGCCACACCATAAATATGCTCGGAAATGGTTGGATTGCTGCGGGCATGATAGAGCTGGCTGGTATCCAGACTTTTCCATGCCGAATGCGGCGCGGGATGTTCCAGGTAAAGCGTGCAGTTGCTGTGTGCCCGTAACTGGCAGGCCAGGCGCATGCCGGCAGCCAGCTCTTCCGGTAGCAGTTTTTGCCGTTCCGCCAGCGTTGCTGGGTTAAACTCGCCGTTGACGGTTTGAATCAGACACGCGCCGCAGGTGCCCAAGCCGCCGCAAGCCGCCCGCACGCGCAAATCGGTGGCGTCGAGAGCCTGACGCACCGAGAGATAGGGGTTAAGCGGGACACGTAGCGTCTGTTCGTCGCTGCTGACCGTCGCCAGCGTCTCGCTGGCCGGGGACGAAGTTCGCCCGGCATTGGCGGCGATGGTGGTCATAGTCGATGCAAACCGGTGCGGGTTTTAGCGATTGCTTGTTCGATACGGTCTGGCATGATTTGAGTGGACGACCTGTTGGGATGGTATGTTTGACCTATAGCCAAAATAGAGAGTTCTTTTCGACTATCATTTTAGTGCTTATCGCAATATTCGCTTGTGCGATAGCGGCGTTTAAGCAATTTTCCTTTATCGGATAGGTCTTTAAGGCATAAACTCGCTCGTTGTATACCGCAGGCATGTCGGTTGCCGATGGTGTTGTATCGGCGCGGAATCTCGTCGAAAGCCGGGTGGAGTTTGCCGACGCTCCTGGAAACTGGATCGTGGCCGGAACGTCGTGCGAGGCGCTTGCAGTCAATCCAGAACATGGTCTTTACCAAATCGAACGGAATTTAGATGGATCCCGATAAACAATCGGCCGAGCGCCAGGCCACCATTCTGTTAGTCGATGACGAATCCATCAATTTGTCGGTTTTTGGGCAGTTTCTCGCCCCGTATTATCAGGTTTTGGTGGCCACCAGCGGGCAGCGGGCCTTGCAATTGGTGCGAGGCACCCCGAAGCCGGATTTGATTCTGCTGGATGTGATGATGCCCGGGATGGATGGCTATCAAGTCATCGGCCAGTTGAAAGCAAACCCCAAAACTGTCGATATTCCCGTGATATTCGTTACCGCCTTGACCTCGGATCTGGAGGAAGAGCGCGGGCTATCACTGGGCGCGGTGGATTACATTTACAAGCCTTGCCATTTATCCATTCTGTTAGCCAGAATCAAAACCCAGCTGGAACTTAAGAACGCTCGCGATTGGCTGAAAGACCAGAATGCCTATCTGGAAGCGGAAGTGCAACGTCGGCATCAGGAAAATCAGGCGGTGCATTTGCAATTATTGCAATCGGAAAAATTGGCGGCGATAGGGCAATTGGCGGCCGGCATCGCCCACGAAATCAATAATCCCATCGGCTTCGTCAGTTCCAATCTGAATACGCTAAACGGTTATTTGCGCGATGTTTTTGCTGTGCTGGATGCCTGCGGCGCGGCCTTGGACGAAAAGCCCTTGTCGGATCAGACGCTGCAAAACTTACGCGAGTTGAAACAAGCCAAGCAGATTGACTATTTGCGCGGCGATATTCCGGAATTGATCGCCGAGTCCAGAGAGGGGTTGTCGCGGGTGCGTGACATTATTCAGGATTTGAAGGATTTTGCGCATGCCGACAAAAACGATTGGGAATTGGGCGATTTGCACAAGGGGCTGGATTCCACGCTGAATATTATCGGCAACGAGCTGAAATACCGTTGCACCGTGCATAAGCAATACGGCGAGATTCCGCAGATTTATTGCCTGCCCTCGCAATTGAATCAGGTGTTTATGAATTTGCTGATCAATGCCGCGCAGGCCATCGAAAGCAAAGGCGATATTCATATTCGCACCGGTTGCGCGGACCAGAATGTGTGGGTGGAAATCAGCGATAACGGCAATGGTATCGCTCCGGAGAATCTACCGCGTTTGTTCGAGCCTTTCTTTACCACCAAACCGCTGGGTAAGGGCACCGGTTTGGGGCTGTCAATTTCGCAAAATATTGTGCGCAAACATGGCGGCAGAATCGAAGTGACTAGCCAGCTCGGACAGGGCAGCCGGTTTCGAGTTTGGTTGCCAATTCGTCCGCCCGAATTTGGCCCTGCTGAATAGTCTGGCGGAGCTTGCAGTTTTTTTAAACCAAACTTGCAGAAGGGGCTTTACGTGTCAGACTATGTAGCGAAGAGACCACTTTGATTGCAAAACCATGAACCAGTCAGGCATTAAAATACTGATCGTCGACGACGAACCGAACGTGTTGAAAGCGCTGACGCGTTTGCTGAAACAATACGAGCCTATTACCGCGATCAGCGGCGAGGAAGCCTTATTGTTAGCCGAGGAACATCGCTTCGATCTGGTGATTTCCGACTATCGGATGCCGGGTATTAACGGCATCGATTTTTTAATTCTGTTCAAGCGCATGCAGCCGGACGCGATACGTATCGTGTTGACCGGTTTCGCCGATTTGGAGGGCGCGCAACACGCCATTAACGAAGCGGAAGTATTTCGTTTTATCAACAAGCCCTGGAGCAACTTGGAAATCGTCAACGTGGTCGAAAACGGTCTGGCGCACAAGCGCGTGTTACTCGAAAACCGGGCCCTCGCCGACCAAGTGCGCGCTCAGCAGATACTGCTGGATGAAAAAGAAGCGATCATCAAGGCGCTGGAAGCCGAGGAGCCGGGTATTACTCAAGTCAATTGGGCGCAGGACGGTTCGATTATTCTCGATGAAGAAGATTTGGAATAATCCTTACAGCTGTTCGGTCCGCTCGTCATTACTGAAGGCATTAAAAAACTGCTTCGCGGTTCGGCCGTTTTTGGCGGCGTTCTGATGGGCAAAATCCAGAGCAGCCTTGTGTAAAGCCTCCCGATTGCCCGGGTAATCGACGAAATAGCTGTCGATAATGTCCAAATAAGTTTGGGTATGTTGCGGATAAAAGGCCAGGCGCAAACCAAAGCGGTCCGACAGCGAGATTTTTTCTTCCACGGTGTCGGAATAATGTACTTCACCGTCTACCAACTGCGTCTCTAGGTTGTCGCGCATATGTTCCGGCAGCAGATGGCGACGGTTGGACGTAGCATAAAACAACACGTTCTCCGGCGGCAGTTCGATAGAACCTTCCAGCACGCTCTTCAGCGGCTTGTATAGGGCGTCGCCGTTTTCGAAGGATAAGTCGTCGCAGTAGATAATGAAACGCTGGTTGTGTTCGCGGATGTCGTCGACGATTTCCGGCAGATACAGCAAATCCTGTTTATCCACTTCGATGATACGCAAACCTTCGTGAAGATATTCGTTCAATAAGGCTTTTACCAGCGAGGACTTGCCGGTTCCGCGCGCCCCCCACAACAGCGCATTATTTGCCGGCAGACCGGCCAAAAAGCGTTGGGTATTGTCTATCATTTGTTGCTTTTGCGGTTCTATCCCCAGCAGTTGATCCAGCCGGATCGGATCGATTTGCCGAACGGGACGCAGAAATTCCTGGCGCTGGCGCCAGATAGCGGCATAGGTGTGGTTCCAATCTATCATCTGTGATCCTTTGCTGAGGCCGGTCGAGACTCCGGTTTGTATAAAGAAAAGAAAATTGTATAAATTTTGGACAATTTAACGCCACTGTAGGCACAGCAACAACTTAGCGCGGCTTTTAACGGGTTGCCAACAGAGTTATCCACAGATTTTGTGAACAAATCAAAGCTGTTGTGGAAATGTATCGATCCAATATGGTCAGTATATTCCGATTGTGCTGGCGGCCAATGCAAGTTTTCGCGGCTCTAAATGCTCTAATTTAGAGCCAGCCATAGGATCAATGCAAACTTGCCAGCTGTCTGATGATGGTTGCCACCCGATTCAAGCCTTGGGCTTGCGCCAAACTGGTGGCACTATTGCCTTGCAGATCCTGAATATCCGCGTGAGCACCGTGTTGCATCAGTAATTGAATGATCTCCTCCCGGCCGAACAGGGAAGCCATCATCAATGCGGTTTGTCCCGCATGGTTTTGCCGATTGACGTCGCAGCCGCTGTGGTTCAAAAACCAGCGCGCGGTGGGCGTATCGCCTTTGAACGCCACGCCCATTAAGGCATTATTACCTTTGCCATCCTCGGCGCAAGGATTGGCGCCGGCGTTGTGCAAGACCTGTACTGCCGGCAGATGGCCGTGGTAAGCGGCCAAATTCAAGGGCGTGTAACCGTCTGCGTTGGCGAGATTAGGATCGCCGCCTCGTTTGACATACTCGGCAATTGCCTTGGTGTCGCCGTCGCGGGCCATATCGAAGATGTCGGTGGCTAGCGCGAGATTAAACGTTAAGCTCAAGGCAATGCTGGTCAGAGTTTTAATATGTTTGTTCATGTTGTTCACCGTAGTTGCAGGGGTAGAGACGCAACATCTTGCGTCTCTACGACATGTCATAGGACAGCCTAGTCGGCATAAGCCGCAGCCAAGGCTTTGACTTGCGCCAAATCCGCACCGGCCAGTTTGGCGACTCGCGTGCCGTATTCCGCATCGGCTTTGTACAGATAGCTGGCGATGGTGTTGCGGACTTTATCGTTACTGACCGTTTTTAAATCCCCGGCAAACGCTTCCGCTAACTCGGTTTGATCCCTCTCGGAAAACGAGCGGTATAAATCGCCGGCTTGTTTGAAGTTTTGGGTTTTTTGAAACGGAATCTGCTGGGTGCCGCCTTGCAACGGCGTTGGGCAGGCTTTGTAGCTGGCGTTGTCCACGTAACTGCCGGTGACTTCGCTAGGCTGGTAGTTCACCGAGCCCGATTTGGCAGGCGAATAACCGGCGCCGTCCTGGTTATAGGAATGCACGGCGGCTTTAGGTGCATTGATCGGCAGGCTCAAATGATTGATGCCTAAGCGGTAGCGCTGGGTATCGGCATAGGAAAACAAACGGCCTTGCAACATCCGGTCTTCCGACGGTTCTATGCCCGGAATCATATTGCTGGGCGCGAACGCGGCTTGCTCGGTAGCCTGGAAGAAATTGTCCGGCACCCGGTTCAATGTCAACTCGCCGACTTTTTGCGCAGGGATCAGCTGTTCCGGCCAGGTTTTGGTGGTATCCAGCGGGTTGAAATCAAAATTATCGACTTGCGCCGGATCGAGCACCTGCACGTACAAATCCCAGACCGGATAATCGCCATCGTTTATGTGTTTATACAAATCGTCGGTCATATGATTGAAATTGCTGGCCTGAATTTCGGCAGCCTGCTCGCGGGTCAAGCCATGATTGCCTTGCCGCGATTTCCAAGTGAATTTCACATACTGTTGCTGGCAGGCCTCGTTGACGAATTTAAAGGCGTGCACGCCGGAACCGTTCATTTCCCGATAATTGGTCGGGATGCCTAGCGGCGAATACAACAAGGTCAGCATCTGCGTACTTTCCGGGACATGCGAGAAAAACTCCAGTGCTCGTGCCGCGTCCTGAATATTGGTTTTCGGGTCGGGTTTTAACGAATGCACCATGTCCGGAAATTTCATCGCGTCGCGGATGAAAAACACCGGGAAATTATTACCGACCAAATCCCAGTTGCCTTGCTCGGTATAAAACTTCACGGCAAAGCCGCGCGGGTCGCGTAAGGTTTCCGGCGAATGATTGCCGTGTATCACCGACGAGAACCGCACGAACACCGGCGTCTCCTTGCCGATGTCCTGAAACGGCGCGGCGCGCGTCAAATCGGTCAAATCGGAAGTGGCTTTGAACATGCCGAACGCTCCGGTACCGCGCGCATGCACTACTCGTTCCGGAATCCGCTCGCGGTCGAAGTGCGCGAGTTTTTCAAGCAAATGATGATCCTGCAACAAGGTCGGTCCCTGCGGGCCGGCAGTTTGCGAATTTTGGTTGTCGCCGACCGGCGCGCCGGTGGCGCGGGTCAGCGTGTTATCATCGGCATGTGCTCCGGTTAAAATAAAACTTATCGCGATGCTCAAACCGATTTTTTTCATGGATGATGTGTTCATGGCTGTGTCCTTATTCTGGTTTTTGGTGATGATGGCCTGCCGTATCGGCTGGCACGGACACAGAATATCGATCGCCATGATTGATGTATAATCGATTGTTTTTATATTAACGATAGCTATTGGCTATTTACGGGGCGGCCATGAATTTGCGGGATTTACATTATTTAATCGCCGTCGCCGATCTACGCAGCTTTGTGCAAGCCGCCGACCGTTGCTGCATTAGTCAGCCGACTTTGAGTACCCAAATTAAAAAGTTGGAAGACGAGTTGGGTATCCAGATTTTCGAGCGCACCAATAAAAAAGTGTTGCCTACCGAGTTGGGCGAGCAGGTCGTGGCGTCGGCAAGGCGCATCTTGAAAGAGCAAGACAATATCAAGGAACTCGCTGCTACTGCCCAGGATCCGCTGGCCGGCAACCTACGTTTCGGTGCGTTTCCGACCTTGGCGACTTACTTGTTTCCGCAATTGGTGCCGATGATCAAAAAGGATTTGCCGCGCATCCGGCTGATTCTGGTCGAGGAAAAAACCGAGCAACTGTTGCAACAGCTCAGAAGCGGGCAGATGGATTGTGCGCTGCTGGCTCTGCCGATTTACGAGGACTTTCTGGAGAGTCAGGCCTTATTCGACGACGAATTTTTGCTGGTGGTGGCGGATGGCCATCCCTTGGCGTCCAAACCGCAAGTCGAGCACGGTGACCTGAATGGCGAGCATTTATTGCTGCTGGATGAAGGCCATTGCCTGCGCGGCCACGCCCTGCAAATTTGCCAGACGGTCGGTGCCGAGGAAGAGCAGGATGTGCGGGCTACCAGCCTGGAAACCTTGCGGCAAATGGTCCACGCCGGCACCGGCATTACCTTGATGCCGCGCATCGCGGTGCGCGATGAGCCGGGTGTCCGCTACTTGCCGTTTGCCGCGCCGGCGCCAAGCAGAACTATAGGCTTGGTTTGGCGCAAGACCAGCGCCAGGGGAGAGCTAATCCGGCAATTAAGCCGGTTAATTTCGGATGCAGCCAAGAACAGCATGGAGCCGGGATTACGCTAGGCTGAGGCTTGCGACTACTTCAGAAAGGCGCGAATAGCCGCAATCACTTCCGCCGGCGCGCTGATATGCGGCAGATGGCCGGTGGCTTCGATTACTGCCAGTTGGCTGCCGGCAATATGCTGGTGCAGGTAGTTGGCAACCGCCAGTGGCACGGCAAAATCTTCCTTTGCTTGGATCAGTAACGTCGGTGTGTTGACCAACGCTAAATCCTGCCGATGGTCCGATTGGAAAATCGAGCAGAGTACGGTAAGGGTTTGCCGAGTGGGGATGCTTTTGATGGTGCTTGCGTAATACTCGGAAAGGTGGGGGTGCTCGGGATTTGCCATGACCATTGGCGCAAAATCATCGGCCCATGCCGCCTGACGTTGAACCACTGCGCTGTAGATCTCGGCAATATCGTTATCGGTGAAACCGCCAAAATACTGTTCGTCGTTGACGTAGCGCGGCGAAGCGCCAATCAAGATCAGCCTGGCTGCCAGCGTTGGAGCCCGGATCGTGGCTAGCAGGCTGATCATGCCGCCAACCGAATGGCCGATCAAAATAACCTGTTTCAAGTCCAGCACCTCGGCTATTTTCACTAAGTCGTCGGCGTAGGGATGGAGATTGAGATAGCGATGTTGGATGAACGCTTCGGCTGCGGCTTGGCCGGCGCCAACGTTATCGAACAGTATTATTTTGAATTCATCGAAAAATGCCGAAGCAACTTGCTGCCATGCGGTTTGGTCGGTACCAAAGCCATGCACGAATACCATCGTTTGTTCGGCTTGCGGATTGCCGGTGATAGTGACGTGGTTTTTGTAGATAGGGTCGAGTCTGTCCATCAGGACTTAAACAGGTTTTAGGGAGCGAGCTGAATTGCGTTTAATCCACCGCCGGCGCCAACCAAGATTGACGCTTGGCCGGCGCGACAGGTTTAAGCGCTTACCACTGCGATTCGCCAGTCTCCGGATCGTACATTTCGTGGAAGATTTTGTGGCGATTGGCGATCAGTTCGTCGATGCTGGGCGAGTTGCTCATCGCTCTGGAAATCGCCAGTTTCATCGCTTCGTAGTTGGTGCGGTACAAGTCCTTGCGGTCCAGCTCGGGGTTGGTGGCGCAGGACGGGTCGATCCAGATCATCGCGACGATGCACAGCTCGTTGGCTTGCAGACGCGGAATAATGCCGTCGGCGACGCTATCGATGACTGCGTCGGCCACGGCGGACTGCACCGGGCCGCCCAATAAGTTGACGTAGGCCGAGGATTTGATCGTGACTTTAGGCACCATGATAGTGGCCGGACGCACTTGTTGGTTGGTGGCGCGGATCGCGAACATGCGAGTGTGGCCGGCGGTTTGGCCCATCAGATTGGCAAAAGCGTGACCAGCCGGGCCTTTGACGTCGCCGATCAGGATTTCCGGCATCGCGTCGGTGCCTTGGCCTTCGCTGGAAAATACGGTGGCTTCGCCGGTTCTAAACCAATAAGAGTCTGACATGGTGCGTCCTCTGAGTATGTTAGGAAAGGCCGCATTCTATGCCCGCACTGGGATTGCGGCAATAGGCGGTCGCGCACAGGATTTGAGTTGATAGCCAACAGGCGATGTTTGCGTGGAGCGTCCTGCTGCTGGTGTAATCGATTCCGATAGGTTCTTACCCCGATACCGTCAGATGAGACCGGGGTGTAATTCAGGAGAGAGGCTATTTATTTCCGTCTGAGCTATGCCTGCAAGGCCTTTACCGCAGTGCGTAACAGCTGCAAACATTGGCGGTTGGCGGCCAAATCCAGCGCGCTGAAATCGTCTTGCGTACTCAGCAGCGGATCGGCGCCGGCTTCCAGGAGTTGTTTAACCACCGCATGTCTGCCGCTGGAGGATGCATAGGTCAACGCACTGGCGCCACTGGGATTTTGGTAGTTAATATCGATGCCGGCCTTTAGCAACAAGTCGATGCAGTCGTCGGCCTCGGCAAAACACGCGGCCCATAGCGCATTGTTGCCGTAGGCATCCAGTGCGGTTAAATCCGCGTCTTGCGCCAACAGATAATGCAACACGTCGGCCCGGCCTTGTTGAGCGGCCAGAATCAAGGGATGTTTGCCGTGCGGATTGAGGCCTACTTGAAAGCCGTTTTCCAGCAGCCAGGCGTCGATTTCGGGAGTGATAGTCATACGAGATCAGGCGGTTTAGACCAGCGAGGGTCGGTGGAGTAAGGACAAATGTCCGACGCCGGCGGTTTTCAGCTTGTCGGCCAACTCGTGACGGGCCAATTCGCCTTTGCCGCGCAGATATTTCAATTCGCTGCCCGTCAGCAAGGTGATGGCGACCAGTTTTACCTCGCCGCCCGCGAGCGTTATGGTTTTGGCTGGCTCACCGTTAGCGCCCAATAAGGCGCCTATTTGGCCGCGGCCGTCCTTGATGTGATCGATAGCGAATTCCATCGATAGCAGTTCGCCGTTCAACAGCCGTTCGCTTAAACGCGGAAAGCCGGCCAGGGTATGGCTGACTTCGGCGGTCAGCGGAAATAACCAGGTATCGGCGAATTTGGCTAGTGGTGCATTCTCGGCGGCGCCGGAATCCGGACTTTCGATAAACACTTCCAAGCCCAGGCCGGTTTCCGGTCTGTCGCGTTCCACCCAGGGGTCGGATAAACCATCGGAGATCACGCAGGCGTTTTGGCCGCGCCGCGCCGCCAGCCAGGCCGCGCCGGCCGGCCATTCCGGGCCGTCGCTCATCGGGCCCATCAAGGAGGTCAGGGCCGCTAAGTCGGAGCCCAGGCGCTTTTTCAGCGCTTGGTGCCGAGATTCGGTCGCCATCCGCAGGCGGTCCGCATAGGTCAGGCCGACGATGTGTTCAGTCTGCGGCATGCGCGGCCTCCATCGTCAAGGTTTCCCAGCGCTCGCGCGCGGTAAAACTGACTTCTTCGTCTGCGTCGTCGAGCATCTGCTTGAGCAGTTCCGGCTCGGCGCGTAAGGCTACTTCATAGCGTACGGTCCAGTCTGCGTCGGTGCTCATCATGGCCAGATCGTCGACCTCCATACGCTGGGCGACGATGCGGCGGATGTTCACTTCCTGATCGTTGGCCATCAGGCCCAAACTCACGCTGGGAATGCGTTCCGCGACGGTGCGGCGAACTTCGTTGTCCGGGTCGGCGACTAAACGGAACAAGCGGCCCTTGGGCAAGCGTTTTGCGACGTAAGTACGTACCAGGTAATCCGGATCGTTGGCCATCAGTTCGAGCTGGGCTTCCGGCAGGCGGTCGGCCACGGTGACTCGCACTTCTCTGTCGCTGTCCCGGCTTAATTCCAACAGCCATTCCACCGGCACGCGATAGGCCAGTACGCGGCGCACGGCCTCGTCGGGGTCGGTCAGCAGCGGGCGTAAATGATTTGTGGGTAAGTATTGGGCCGCAATCGCGCGCCGCTCCCAGAACGGGTCTTGCGTATAATTTAACGCGTAAATAGGGTGAGCTTTAAAGAACCGGTCGATTTGCCGACCGCTTTCCGCTACCACGCAGCGATCGCCCGGTTTGCAGGTGCCGGTAGCCAATAAGGTATCCCGGTAAGCGCAGTTTGAGCAGTCAGCTAACGGGGTGAGATCCAGGGAGTCCCGTTCCTCTATGGATGAGGCCAGCATCTAGGCGGCCTCCGCCAAGACAGGCAGCAACTGCGGCGTGACTTGCGCCAGCCAGACTTTGATGCGCTCGTCGGTCAAATGCGGTTGGCCGCGTTGGTCCAATACTAAACCGACGAATTGGTTGTCGATCACCGAGTCGGAATGTTCGAAGGTGTAGCCCTCCGTACTCCAGCGGCCGATCATCTCGGCGCCGAAGCCGTAAAATACCCGGTACAGCTGAATCAAGGAGCTGGCGAAACGCGAAGCATAGCGCTCTTGATGGCCCAAGCCGAATAGCGCGATGCGTTTGCCGGAGAGATCGACACCGTCCAGGGAAGGCACGAACTCCTGCCAGCTGCGCTCCTGGCATCCGGCTCCCAGTCCAGGCAAGTCGCCTATGCCATAGCTGGGGGTGCCCAAAATCAGAGCGTCGTATTGCAATAATTCTTCGAGTTTGACTCTATTGATGTTTTTGGGCTTGTCGGCCAGTTCTTCGCCCAACAGACTGAAAATCTTTTTTGCCACTAGCCGGGTGCTGCCGGTATCCGTTCCGAAAAAAATGCCTATTTTGCTCATAAATCACCTGTGATCGAGAGTGCGGGATAAGGCTTGTGCAGCCGTTTTAAATCTCTCAGCAAATTTTGATCCAGATTCAAAATAACCGGTTTGTCTGTATTTTTTGTTTTTATATCAATTGGATAGCAATTTTGGCGACATTTTCCGGTTGAGGTCTGTGCAGGCATGTCTACAATTGCAGTACGGATGGGGTGATTTGTGACATAGCTGCGCGCATTATCCGTTAGGTTGGCGGCGGATTTGTTAGCGTCAAGATGTGGCTCTACAGTCAGAGCGATTAGATAGCTTCTCCCCTGAAACAGGATTAGATACTCGCGGGCTTTGATGCAAGTCGTCCAAGCGGTTATTCCGAATCCCGCCACGTAAATCAATTAGCGTAACCAACATTCAAGGAAGCTTTATGGCAATTCTGCGCTGTAACAATTGTTCGTATTTACGCGAAGTGTCGAATGAACATGTGGGCAAAACGGTTAAATGCCCGGTGTGCGAACAAGCATCGGCCATTCACGATACCGTGGTTTTTGTGAAGAAACTGATTGATAAATACGGCGTGCTATTGGCTAAATACCGGGAGTTGGAACAGGCGAGTAATCCCGTAACGGAAAAGGCGCGATCCGATATTCGCTTGCCTAAAGACGATGAGGTGGATTTGCATAACACTGCGGTGATGACTAACAGCATGCAGTACAAGCCCATCATCAGCTGGTTCGAGCGTAAAAATATTCAGGTTGAAGTGAATCATAACGCATTGGATACGCAAGGTTTTTACGATGAAGTGGCGGTCGAGTTGGGCGATAACTTCCCCGTCTTGCAGGATGTGCTGGATAAAATTAGAAAAGCCCAAAGAAATAACTATGCATCGGTAGTTCTGAATTTAAACGATTACAGTCAAAATCAAATTAAAACCATTACCGGCTTTTGTAAAAATTTGTACGAATTCTCGTTTGTTGCCAAGTATTTTTATAATAAAAACGAAAAAAGAGTGCATCTGACTTTACAGAGTATGTCGGCCATCGTCGGTTTTTTAATGGCGAATGGTTGGAATGGTATGTATTCATGAAATTGCTGAAATATTTCTACGAAAGCAAGGGACTTTTCTCCTGTTTGAGGAGTTTTAATATTCAGTTTGCCAATGAAGATAAATATGAAGTCGATGTATTTTTTCTAATTAACGGGCGTATACCGGTATTTATAGAATGTAAATCCGGAGAGTTTCGTCGGTTCATTGAAAAGTACAGCAAAATAAGGCGCAGGCTGGATATTGAGCCTGAAAATTTCTTGTTGTTGGTGCTTGGTGTCAGTGACGAGCAGATGGCAGGGTTAACTAAAATGTACGACATTACTTTCGTAAATGAGGTTAGTTTTGTAAAGCACGTTATCGGATTAACCGCATGAGTTTATACCGCTTTTTATGTGTGGTAATTAAGCTATTTTTCCCGGTTTTGCTGCTATTTTCAGAATCTATGGTAGGATGAAAAGGCTTTGAGCAAGCAACCGGATTAAAATATACAGTCATAAATTTGTAATTTTAATGTGGTAATAAAAAACACTTAAATATCAATTGATAGGATTTGTATGAACACAGTAAAAAAAACCTTGGCTTCATTTTTGGTGATCGCCGCAGCATTGGTTTCCACATCCGCTAATGCAAACAGCGCTGGCGACGCTAAAGTTCGTGCAGCCGGTGAAGCTACCGTTGCCAAAGTTGAGGAAGCTGTAAGTTTGTTGGAAAAAGGCGATAAAGAAGGCACTTTGAAAGCTCTGGGCGATGTTCGTCAGTCGCAAAAAGAGTTCCGTTATGAGCAAACCGAGCGTTTGCGTCAAAGAGCTGGCGACAAATTGAAAGTTGCCCGCGATGAGATCGAAAAAGGCGACGCCAATGCCTCAGCTAGTTTGAAAGCTACTCTGGATCTTTACAAAGAAATGATGAAAGTTTATAGCGCCGCTCACTAAGGACGCATCAAATCGATCCGAACCGGATTGATTAACGGCTGCCACCGGAAGACGCGTTTTCTCGGTGGCTCCCGTACTTCCCTAGACCCCATCCATGTGCCGCTTCGGCACTGCTCAACTCACTCCGCACCGCACAAGCTTCGATTTTTTAAATCTTGCAGTCGGCAAACAATCGTTCAAATTCCTGGGCCGGTAACGGTTTTGCGAACAAATACCCTTGCCCAAAATCGCAACCCGCCGCGGTAAGCAATTCGCGCTGGCTTGAAGTTTCTATGCCTTCGGCAATCACTTTTATCCCCAGTTTGTGGGCCATCACGATGATAGCCTCGCATAAGGCCATGTCGTCGGAACCGATCGCCAGATTGCGGACGAAGCTCTGATCTATTTTCAGATAATCGATGTCGAATTTTTTTAGATAAGACAGCGAGGAATAGCCCGTGCCGAAATCATCCAGCGACACCTGAATACCTGCATCGCGGAAGGATAGCAGTTGCTCGGCCACGCTGTTATTGGCATCCAGTAGCAGGCCTTCGGTAATTTCGATGACGACGCTTTGCCCGGAAAGGCTCAGCGCTTCCAGGCGATCCAGCCAATCGCGATGGCTGTCGCGCTCGTTACGGAACTGGACCGGGGACTTATTGATACTGATCTGGAATTTTTCGTGTATCGATTGGCGCCAGCGGCTGGTTTGCTCGGCGGCTTCCTGAAAAATCCAATTGCCTATACTGCTGATCAAACCGGTTTCTTCGGCAATCGGAATAAAGTCCGCCGGGCTGATCAGGCCGCGCGTCGGATGTTGCCAGCGGATCAGCGCCTCGGCTTTACGCACCGTATTGGTGGCCAGTTCGACGATGGGTTGGTAACACAAATAAAACTGCTGCCCGGCGAGGGCCAGTCTCAGATCGTTGCTCAGCCGCAGCCGAGCTTGTGCGGATTCCTGCATGGTCGGGATGAAAAAACAATATTGATTCCGGCCTTGGCGCTTGGCGGCATACATCGCCTGGTCCGCATGTTTTAACAGGGATTTCAGGTTGTCGGCGTCGTCCGGGTAAAAAGCGATGCCGACGCTAGTAGAGATATAAGCAATCTCGTTGCCCAACTCAAAACAGTCGGTCATTTTTTGCAACAGATTTCCGGCTATGCGCTCGGCGTTGCAAGGGTCGCCGACATCGCTCAGAATCACGGTGAACTCGTCGCCGCCCAGGCGGGCAACGGTATCGGTTTCGCGTACGCTGGCTAGAATGCGTTGTGCGGCAATCTGCAGCAATTTATCGCCCATGTCGTGACCGAGGGTGTCGTTCACTTCCTTGAATAAGTCCAGATCGATAAACAACAGGGCTAGGCGTTTATGTTCGCGGTGGGCTTTTTTGATGTCTTGACTCAATCGGTCGTAAAACATGCGCCGGTTCGGCAATTGGGTTAAGGGGTCGAAATTGGCTTGTTGCCAGATCACGCCTTCGGCTTTTTTCTTTTCGGTAATATCGGAAAACAATGCCACCCGGCGTTGCATGGTCTGCTCGGCATCGAAGATGGTATTAATGGTTAGCCACTTGGCGAACAACTCGCCGTTTTTACGTTTGTCCCAGATTTCGCCCTGCCAGCTGCCCTTGCTGTGAATGGCTTGCCACATGGCGTCGCTGTGGCCGCCGGTATTCAGAATGCCTATGTGTTTGCCGATCACCTCATCCAATTGATAGCCGGTAATCGCGGTGAATGCGGCGTTGATCGTCAGGATCCGGTCGTCGGCATCGGCCAACAACATGGCTTCGCTGCTGTTCTGATAAATCAATGCGGCTTGTTGCAGCGCTTCTTCGATGCGCTTACGTTCGCTGATGTCGCGAGCGATAGCCAGGTTATAGCCGACGTTGGCGTACTCGAAATAGTTGGCGACCACTTCCACCGGAAACAGCCGGCCATCCTTGGTTTGGTGAACGGTTTCCAGCGTGATCGAGCGCTTACCTTTCAGCTCGGCCCAATGCTCGGCCCAGACTTGGCGCGGAAAGCCGGGGTCGACGTCGAACACGCTCATCTGCAGCAACTCGTGGTGGCTGTAACCCAAGGCCTTGCAGGATTGGTTGTTGATATAGACGAAACCGGCGTTTTCGGCAATCAGATAAGCGCTGTCCTGCATTTGGTCCATGCCAAAGCTTAATTGGGCTAAACGCCTGCGGGAGGTTTTTTGCTCGGTGATGTCCCGAAAACTCCAGACTCGGCCCGCCGGTTGGCCGTCCAAATATTGCGGTTGGCAATAACTCTCAATGAAGCGGCCGTCTTTAAACTCCAATTCGCTGGCGTGCCGTTGCCTGGGGTTTTTATAAATTTCTTCGATGCGGCTGAGGAAAGCTGGGCGGTCTTTCAACAGCCTCAACGCATAGCTCAGCGATTTTTCATCGTCGCCTATCTGTAAAGAACCTGCCGGGATGCCCCAAATCCGCATGAATTGCGGGTTGAAAGTGGCGATTTTGCCGAACAGATCAACCACTAATATGGCGTCCGTACTGGAGTCGAGCGCGGCTTGAAGTATGGAAAGCGATTTTTGCAAACTGGCTTGTTTCTGGTTGGATTGGACCATGACTCGGCTACACTGCTAGCACGTAAATCTAGCAAAGGCTTATTTTCAAAAGGGTGTTTTATAAGCCTAGCCGATTCCGACGGTGCCGTACCTTTTTATATTGATCGATACGAAATGCTTATTGCGCGGCAAAGTAATGCATCGCTCCCAGCAACGGTGTGCGCGGATTCAAAGCCAGCTTGACCGATAGCTTGGCGAGCATGGGCTGAAACCGGCCCTTGGCGGCAAAGGCCTGGATAAATTCTCCGGATTCCAGCACCGATCTGATTTTCGGTCCGATGCCGCCGCCGATGAATACGCCGCCGGTAGCGAATGCTTTTAAGGCCAAGTTACCCGCTTCGGCGCCGTAAAGTTCCACAAACAAGCGGACGGTTTCACGGCATAAAGGGTCTTCGCCGTCCACGCCCAAGCGCGAAATCAGCGCATTGCGATCGACGCCGCTGGCATTGGCGGCCGCGGGTACCGCCGGGCAGGGTGGAGCGAAGCGGATTTGGACCAGGAAGTCGTAGATATTGCTGAAGCCAATACCGGACAATACCCGCTCGCAGCTGACATGAGCCGGATAACGGCCGCGCAGGTACGTCAGCAGTTGATCTTGTTGCGGGTTTTGCGGGGCAAAATCGCAATGACCGCCCTCGGTGGCAATCGGGTGATAATTTTCGCCGTCCCAATGCAGCATCGCTTCGCCCAAACCGGTACCGGCGGCGATCACCGCAATATTGCCGGTTTGCGGCTCGGCATCGGGGTTCAGTTCGATGAAGTCCTGTTCCTGCAGGTGCAGCATGCCGATTGCCATCGCTTCCAGGTCGTTCAGCAATTTCACCCGCTCGGTGCCGAGCCGAGCTTTGAGTTGTTCGCCATCCAGTAGCCAGGGCAGGTTGGTGGTTTGGCACCGTTGATTCACGACCGGGCCAGCAATGCCGAAACAGGCCGACGTCACCGCCGGACTATCGCTCAGAAATAAATCCAGAATTTCCTCAAAAGTCTGAAACTCGCCGCTGGCGAAAGTTTGTTCCTGCAAACAGCTCAGCGTGCCGTCGGCTTGTCTGTCGAGTAAGGCCAGAACCGTTTTGGTTCCGCCGATGTCGCCGGCTAGAATCATATGCGTCCTCATGAGGTTGGGGTGGCGTTGTTGAGCAGGTGGATCAAGGCATCGAGTATCGCGTTGGCCAGTGCATGCGGCGGCAGCTGGTAGAAAGCCTGCCAGGCCAGCGATACGCATTCTTCGTAATGATCGCGGTATTGCGGATGCTGCTGTAGCCAGCTGATTCTGACCGCATGGCCGATTAAAATATCCGTGACCAAGGTGTCGTCGATGTAAAGGTCGGGATAATCGCGGACGATGGACGCCAACGCACGTAGCGCTTCCACGCTCAATTGCCGATACACCGGCGCCTGAATTTTATTCAGAATATGGTTGATATGCAGCCTAAAGCTTTGTTCGCCGGCGGTCATTTGCGCCAGCATGATTTCGCTGTCGATCCGGCGTTTACTATTGTATTTTTCGCCGACCATCAAGCCCTTGCAATGATGCAATAAGTCCCATACGCCGGCGAAAAATACCTCGTTTTCGCGGCCGACGCTGCCTTGCTGCTCGCGCCAGGCATACCAATCGTCGGCGTCGCCGCGGTCTTTCGGATTCATCGATTCCGGAAAGCGCGCTGCCGTCAGATCGCGGTGCGGGCCTTCGCAGTTAAGGGTTTCCACCTGGCCGAGCTGGTTTTCGCTGTTGTTGTAGTCTTCCAGGGTTTCTTGCAGCAGCTCCGCCACTTGATGCGGCGGTAGGGACAAAATGTCGCTGAATGCCTGATCCAGCGAGGTGCTGCTCAGACGCTTTTGTCTGGCGATAATCAATTGCAGAATGTGGCCGACCCGAATGGTGTGCATGTCGGCGAACAGTTCCGGCTTTAACTTGATCAGCATGCCCAGGTAGATAATCAATTCCTGCACGATGATCTGCTGGCTGCTGTCGTTGGGGTTAAAGGTGCGGATGGTATCCAGAATTTGCCAGGAGTCCGTGGGTCTGCGCAAGGTGGCTTTGCCGCTGTAGGCGCGACCCACGGTCAGGCCGTGTTGGCGCACCAAAATTTCCGTGGCGGCCTGTTCCAGGTTGATGTCGTATTTGCCCAATAAGCCGGCGCAACGGCGCACGATATACCACTCGTGGCGGTCGCCGGCTCGTGCATACACTTCCTCCAGCAAATCCTGGACCCGGCAAGGTGCGCCGTCGTCGTTGCGCAAGCCGGTGTCGTGGTCGAGGCCGTGGCGTTGGCAGAGCAAGGCCAGCGCTTCCAGTTGCGCATGCAGGTTAGGGTTGCTTTGTAATTGCGCGAGCAGTTGGCCGTCGTCGCCGATTTCCCATTCCGTTAATAAGAAACTGTCCAGCGCTTGCGGGGCTTGGCCGTCGAAGGCCAGTAAATTGGCGAACGGCCGTTCTACGTCCTCCCAACTGGCTTCGGAAAAGCTGAAGTCGTGCAGATAGCCGATTTCTTCGCGGCTGGAGGTTTTCACAAAATCGGTCAACAGCCCCAGTTTTACCGGCGTGCCTTGCACATTGCCCTGGCGGAGTTGGTCGATAAAACCCAGCAAAACCTGTCGGTCCTCGTTGCCCAGCATGTTGTGCTTGATATTGATCACCAGCAAGGGTTGGGCGGAATTGTCCCAATGGCGGATGATGTAAGCCAGTTCCATGCGCAGGCGCTGAATCAGCAATTGGTTGTCCATCGCAATGTAAAAACCTTTTTGGTTCATGAACTGCGGCAGAAACAACAGGGGTTCGCCTGCCAACACATAGAGTTTGGAGGTGGCCAGCGTGCGCAATTGCCTGAGCGGTCTGCCGCTCAGGCCGATACGGTCGTTGCGGCCGACCTGGGTGTAAGCGGCGGCCAGTTCGCTGGCGTCGCGCACTTGAATCGGCGCAATCTCGGTCAGGGTTTGCGAGGGAATGCCGCGGTCGCGCAACTCGTCTTGTACCTGTTCGTCTTCGGCCAGCAGGGCAATCTGCAAGGTGGAATCGGGATACAGGCGGGTGGCCTTGTAACGGCCCAGTGGATCGATGTCGTCCAGGCTGATCAAGCCGTCTTGCAATAATCCGCCCAGGATATACAGGCTTTGCGCCCAAACCAGCGGCACGTTTTCGTTGGCGATGCGGGTTTGGCTATGCGGATGGCGTTTTTCGGCGGCGATGGCGCTGTCCGGGACGATGTAAAGTTCCGGCAGCAGCCATTGGCCGTTTTGCTCGACCAGCAGGTCTTCCAGGCGGCGGCGATAATCGCCGACACCTTCGCTATCGCCGGCAAACAGTTTGTTCAACAACAAATAACAGAAAAACAGCGGCCATTCGCATTCGATGTCCATGAACTGTTTCAATTCGTGCGGTTCGTAATGCAGGCGCTGATGGTCTTCGATTACGGTTTGGTGGCCGTCCAGTAGAAAGCGTTTGCAGCCGTAGCGGCCTTGCAGTTTTTCGACGATCAGCGTCTCGGTTCTTTCGCGTAGCGCTTTGTTATCCACCGCGAAGGCCGGAAAACCGGTGACGCTGAGCACCGCCGAGTCGACTTCCTTGGAAATGGATTCACGCGGTAATAAAGCTTCCAGCGTAATCCGGGTACGGGCGATGTCGTCGCTAATCACATGGATGATCGCGGTCTGGCCTCCGTTCTTGCCGAACAGGTTACAGCCGGACATCGCTTCCAGCGCGGCCTTGGCCATGCCTATGGAGCTGGCGTTCAATTCCGCCAGGCCATGATTCATTTTGTTGCCGCGCTCCCATATGCCGTAGTCCGGCGTGCGATAGGCCCGACTGACGTAATGCACCAGGTTTTGCACGAAATTGACTTCGTCGATGCTGAACACAATCCGCAAGCCGGATGCGGTCATCTGCGCCAGCATCAGCAAGAACAGGGAAGTGGCATCCAATTGCAAATGGCCCCATTCGCTGTCGCCGACCACCACTTCACCGCTATTGGTTTTGTATTTGGCATGCAGCGCATCCAGCGGGTCCTGGCTGTGCTTGAACTTTTCCACTTTCGCCGCTTGCCGCATCATCGCGGTCAACAGGCCGCGCATCAATTTGACGACGCTTTGTTCCAATAAATAGGTGCGCTCCTGCTGATCCTCAACTTTGCGGTACGCCAGTCCCAGGCCCCAGGCCGCCAAAATGCTGTAAACATTGTCCCGCACCCAGGCGTCGGTGTAATTGCCATGGGTGGTGACGGCGGTACTGGCCGGCAACAGGCCGCTGATCCAGTCCTGGCGCTTGAGGATGATGTCTTGAACTTGTTGGTAATACTGATCGAGCGTGTCGGTTTGACTGGTCGGCATCTTGTATTTAATGGAATATGAGGTGGCGTTTAAAGAATCGGGCACTCAAGCCTTGGGCAAGGTTACTCCGGTTTGGCCTTGATACTTGCCGCCGCGATCCCGGTAAGAGGTTTCGCAGACTTCGTCGCCGCCGAAAAACAGCATTTGCGCGACGCCTTCGTTGGCGTAGATTTTTGCGGGTAGCGGGGTGGTGTTAGAAAATTCCAGCGTTACATGGCCTTCCCATTCCGGTTCCAGCGGCGTGACGTTGACGATGATGCCGCAGCGGGCGTAGGTCGATTTACCCAGGCAGATCACCAGTACATCGCGCGGAATCCGGAAAAACTCCACGGTGCGCGCCAAGGCAAAGGAATTGGGCGGAATAATGCAGACATCGGATTTCACATCCACGAAGCTGCCTTCGTCAAAGTCTTTCGGATCGACGATGGTGGAATTGATGTTGGTGAAGATTTTAAACTCGTTGGAGCAGCGTACGTCGTAGCCGTAACTGGAGGTGCCGTAGGATATGATCCGGCCTTGCGCGGATTCACGGACTTGCCCGGCCTGAAACGGCTCTATCATGCCGTGTTGTTCGGACATGCGGCGAATCCATTTGTCTGATTTTATGCTCATGTTGCTGGTTGGGTAGGGAAAAATAACAGAGCGTCCAAAATAGCATATTAGGGCGGAAAAATCGCTAGTTGGCTTGCCGAAAGGCGCTAATTTGTTGGGTTTGGCGCTTGCTGGTTTTGGGGGACGGTTGACAAGCCACCTTGGTTAGGTCGAACTGCAACGCAACCTGACCAGTCAATATCGGGAGGAATTAAATAAATTAGAAAAAACTTATTTACAAAATAAGACGACCGGTCGCATAATGCGGTCCATGACGAAGTTAGCACCCAAACAGCTGAAAAAAGACAAACTCTTGGAGCAGGGCGTCAGCTTGCTGCTGGAAAAAGGCTATCACGCCACCGGTTTGAAAGAGATTTTGGATACCGTGCAGATTCCCAAGGGCTCGTTTTACGCCTATTTCGAGAGTAAAGAACGCTTTGCCGCCGAAGCAATACATCATTACATCGAGCCCTTTATTCAGCGGCTGTCCGGCCATTTGCAAAATCCTGACTTGGACGGCTTGGCGGCCTTGAAAGCTTACTACCTGGGATTGATAGCCGAAGTGGCGCAAACTGGTTTTAAAGGCGGTTGTCTATTAGGCAACTTGATGGGCGAGATCGGCGACACCAGCCCATTGTGCCGCGATGCCTTGCTGGATGCCGTTGGCCGGTATAGCGCCTTACAGCAAGATGCGCTAGAGCGCGGCCAAAGGCAAGGTTCAGTAAGGTTGGATCGCTCGGCCAAGAGTATGGCGGATTTGATGCTAAACGGTTGGCAAGGAGCCCTGCTGCGGATGAAGGTAGAGCAATCGGTGGAGCCTTTGCAGGCTGTTTGCCGGGATTTGTTGGATGATTATTTTCGGGCTTGATTGAGTTCCTGCCTTATTACATGCTAGCGCTAAATTGGAGGTGATTTATGGATGCGAAGACGATAGCGGTTGATAATGCATGATCGAGAAAATACTATTTCTTGCAGCTTTTTTCTCGGTTATCTGGTTCTTAAAGCTGTTTTTATTTTGGATTTTTGTTCCGTCGTATTCTAATGAAAAAATCTCTGCAAAAAAAAGATACGCCGAGTATTCATCGAAGGAAGGAATTGGAAATGAATTTTTAAAATGGTTGTTTGTTATTTTTAACTCTGACATTTTATTCCCGGCTAAGGGAGCAATGATCGCCTTGGTTTTTATGGTTGCGTTCATTGTTTATAGAAGGGCCATTTGAAAAATATTTTAATTCAAAATATAAACAAAGAACCCGTAGGTTGGCGCATCGATCGCGAACGATGCGCCTCCTAACGTAGGCACATCCTACACTTAACTAAATAACTGCTGCTCACTGGCAGCATTTTTTAACGCCGGCAAATTAGACGACCGGTCATTTATTAGGAGGTCATCATGCCCAAATATATTATCGAACGCGACATTCCCGGAGCCGGCCAGCTGACTCAGGCCGAACTACAAGGCATTTCCCAGAAATCCTGCGGCGTACTGCGCGACATGGGGCCGCGCATCCAATGGCTGCATAGCTATGTGACCGGCGACAAGATCTATTGCGTCTATATCGCCGACAGCGAACAAGCGATTCGCAAACACGCCGAGCAAGGCGGTTTTCCGGCCAACCGCATCGAACAAATTACCACCATCATCGACCCGACCACGGGCGATTGATCTACCAAACTTCTATAGGATGTGCTGAACGCAGTGAAGCGCATCGATCGCGAACGATGCGCCTCCTGACGTCGGCACATCCTACGGATGAAACCACAACAAGAACACTCGGGGGAAAAACTCATGACATTCAAACTAAGCACTTTTAGCGCCGCCTTACTACTCGGCACCGCCAGCCTGTCGGCCAGCGCCGACGAAACCTGCGCTTCGCCGTACATGGCGAAAATCACCGGCCAGGAGGATTTTGTTTACATCTGGACCTTGGGCGCGGAAGGCGTCGGCGACGAGCAGGACAAGCTGGTCACCGTCGACGTCAATCCCAAGTCCAAACAATACGGCAAGGTGATCGGCAGCCTGTCGGTGGGCGGCCGCAACGAAGCCCACCATTCCGACTTTACCGACGACCGCAAATTTTTGTGGGCCGGCGGCTTGGATACCAACAAGATTTTCATCTTCGACGTGGCGACCGACCCCGCCAAACCCAAACTCAGCAAAACCATCACCGATTTTGTTGCCAAGAGCGGCGGCGTAGTGGGTCCGCACAGTTTGTACGCCTTGCCGGGCCGGATGATCATCACTGGCCTGTCAAATAACAAAGACCACGGCGGCCGCACCGCGATTGTGGAATACAGTAATGCCGGCGATTACATTGCCACCTACTGGCTGCCGACCGACAGCAACCTGGAAGGCGCGATCAAATCCGGCAAATATGCCGACGGCTATAACTACGACGTACGGGTATTGCCGCGCAAAAACCTGATGCTGACCTCGTCGTTTACCGGCTGGTCGAATTACATGATGGACTTCGGCAAAATGCTGGCCGATCCGGAAGCGATGAAACGCTTTGGCAACACCGTGGTGCAATGGGACTTACACAGCCGTCAGCCGAAAAAAGTCTTCGACGTACCGGGTGCGCCCCTGGAAATCCGTTGCGCCTGGGCGGAAGATCATAACTACTGCTTCACCAGCACTGCGCTGACGTCGAAAATCTGGCTGATTCATCAAGACGACAAGGGCGAATGGCAAGCCAAGGATGTCGCGGACATCGGCGAACCGGCCAAAATCCCGCTGCCGGTGGATATTTCCATCTCCAGCGACGACAAAACCTTGTGGGTCAACACCTTCATGGATGGCATGACTCGCCGCTTCGACATCAGCGATCCATTCCACCTCAAACAAGTGTTCGAGCAAAAAATCGGCGCTCAGGTCAACATGGTGTCCTCCAGCTGGGACGGGAAACGCCTGTATTACACCTCCTCGTTGCTGGCTAATTGGGACAAAAAAGGCGCGGATAACGAGCAATTCTTCAAGGCTTACAGTTGGGATGGCAGCAAGTTGACCGAACAGTTCTCGATTGATTTCAACAAGGAGAAACTGGGCCGGGCGCATCAAATGCGGTTTGGGGCGTACGCCTTGTACGGTAAAGCGCCTAAGTAAATCCTCCAGGCGAATTTATCGACAGAGGGCTTTCCAAAAAAAATGCGACCCGGTGTTTTAGCCCCGGGTCGTTCCAATTCACGCGTCACTATTACCTACCGGGTCATTTCATTGGCAGCAAATTTTTTTTTGCAAAATGTGTGGGCACGTAGGGTCTTGCTGATAAAAATCGTAGGGAAATGCCTGCGTCGTCTAACTATTACAACGTGTAAGTTGGCTTTCCGATAAGGATTGCCCAAACTGGTTGCAACGGTATTCTGGTCTAAGATTATGCAAACTAATCAAGTTCCCAAGGGATCGTTTCATAGAATTTGAGGGTGTAAAAAAGTCATTTTTATCAAAATCTTAAATTAAATCATCATGCACAAAATATTGGTTGTCGATGACGACAAAATTACCCATGCGTTCATCAGGCGGGAATTGGCTTTTAAGTATGACCTTGTCGCAACCTTCAGCGGCGAGCAAGTCTTAGCCGAGTTAGAGCAAAACCAGCCGGACATTATTCTGCTCGACGTGGAAATGCCTGGCCTCAATGGCTATGAAGTCTGCGAACGAGTCAGGGCCAATCCCAAGACCACCGATATACCTATCATTTTTCTGTCGGGTAGAAGCGAGTTACGCGACCGGATGCAGGGCTTCGAAGCCGGCGCGGACGATTACATTGTCAAGCCGTTTCACCCGGAGGATTTGACAGCCAAACTCAACATACTGATTCAGTACCGGCAGCGCCGTCAGGAATTGTCGCTACAGGTGGAAGAAGCGCGAAAAACGGCATTTATCGCCATTTCCAGCTCCAGCGATCTGGGACAAGCCATCAATTTCATCGAAAAAACTCATGTGTTGAGCGATTTTGATCAGTTGGCTAAAGCATTCTTCGCCGTGACGCGCTCGATGGATTTGAAATGCACGATGATGATTAAAAGCCGGGAGAGCAATCTGTTTTATTCCTCCTCGCATAACTCGGTCAGCCCGATGGAGTCGGAATTGATTGCCGCATTAGCGGCGGAGAAACGCTTTTTCGATTTCGATTGCAGAACCCAAATTAACTATCCGAATATTTCCTTGTTGATCAAAAACATGCCGCTGGGCGATATGGAACGTTATGGCCGGATTAAAGATTTTTTTCCGGCGATGCTAAGTACGGCTGACATCAAGATCGAACAAATCCAATCGCAACTTGCCGTTGCCCAGCAAATGAACGAGACCCGCGACGCGTTCGCGGTAGTTGCCGGCCTATTGGAAACGATCAAATCCGGACTGGAATCCAATCAAAAGCAAAGCATCAGGATTATGCGCAACATGTTGATGGAACTGGATAAAAACCTGCCACGCATGGCCTTGGACGAAGACCAGGAACAATACATTCTCGATCGAGTGGACAGAGCCATCGAAGACGCGCACCAGGCTATTTCCGCAAACGAGAAAATCAATGAATCGTTCCAGGCCGTGCTGGAGAATTTGCAGGATTTACTGTTTAAACAACAGCAGTTGCAGGCGTTGTTGCTGACGCCGGTTGTGGATGAGGCTCAGAACGATGATGATGGGTATCAGATGGATATTGAGTTGTTTTGAGTTATTTGGTGTCGCTGGCGCGACGGCTGATTTTGAAGTCGGTTCGCGGACCGACGGCCGCGATACTTTCTTTTGCGTGGCCAAAAGAAAGTATCCAAAGAAAAGGCCACCCGGATGCCGCTTTGATCCTGCGCGCCGAAGCTTTTATCGAGGGTCGGCAGAAGTGGCTTCCCAGCCCCTCCGCCGACGCACCGCATCCATGCGGTGCCCCTTCGGACTGATCTCGATAAAAGCTTCGGTGCTCGGCGCGGCATACGGGAGGAAACCCCCTCGCTAAATCCGACAGCTTATTATTTTCGAAGCTTGGTATTTTTGTAGGGCGCATTAGCGATAGCGTAATGCGCCGAATTAGTTAAAGCCAACATCCGGCGCAATACGGCTACGCCTATTGACGCCCTAAATGCGCCTTACGGCCTTAGCAGCAGTCAACCCTTTGTTGTCGGGCAGTAAAAAATTGTTTCCCAGAGACTTTAAGATGATGAAAGCTAAAGAACATTTAGCAGAGCTACACGATAGGTGCTTAGAGCTATCGAGTAACATTAATTTTGACAAGCGGCACGCACTTCATTTTGGCTTGATGTCTCTTTACGGGTCAATAGTCGAGCTTGTCGGCAGCATTCTTATCCTTATGAATAACAATGGGAAGCTCGGGATCCGATCGCTATTCCGAACCTTTTTGGAGACTTACGTAGAGTTTCAGAATCTAGCTCAAGACCCGAAATACGGATACTACATCGATGCGAACGATCTCAAAGAATGGCTAAAAGTACTTCGGGTTGCCGCGGGGAATAAGAACCCATATTTGGCGGACATTGCTGATATGCCCAATATAAGTTCAGTAATTAGAGATAAAGAACAGCAGTTACAGAAACTAAAGCAGAGCGGTTATGAACCTCTTGATATTCGGTCAAAATTCAAACGTGCTGGGATGGAGGAGGAATACTTTTCGATCTACAACTTTTTATGCACAGAGTCGCATAGCAATAAGAGAGCCCTGATAGAGCGTCATGCAGACGTTGGCGATAACGACTATGAACTGGTCTTTTATAAGAGCCCGCCAGATGAGGATTTTCTGGATATATTGGACTCAGCCGCTGGGTTGCTCGTTTCGGCGACTATTCAGCTCCATGAAGTTTTTGGCAGTGACAGTGTGTCCGAAGCCAAACTATTAGGAGGAAAGCTTAAAGATGCTCGCTCGAGTTACTCAAGTCGAGGGTCATAGGATCTGCTGAACAACTTTAAGTGCATCGGTCGAACTGCATCGAAGCGACATTTTTTATAAAAACAAAGTGTCCTTCAAACTTCGGGAGGTGTTTCTCCCGTATGCCGCGCCGAGAACCGGAGCTTTTGGACGGATCAGCCCGCAGGGGGGCGGCATGGATGCCGCACGTTGCCGAAGGGGCAGGAAGCCCCTTTCGGCAACCCCGTTCAAAAGCTTCGGAGCGCAGGATCAAAGCGGCATCCGGGTCGCCTTTTCTTTGGATACTTTCTTTTGGCGACGCAAAAGAAAGTATCTCGGCTGTCGGTCCGAGAACCGACGTCAAAATAAAACCGTCGCGATAGCGACACATAATTCTAAATCTCCTCACCCCCTGCCCTCTCCAGCAGGAGAGGGGGCAAGCCATCGAATATCGATGCGTGATATGTTCAAGGTAGCCACATGAAAATCTTCATAATATTCTGCATTCTCTTAGCTGCTGCTAATGCTATTGCTCAAGAGACAAAGCCCTTAGCTCCCGGCTACACGGCACTACCTTTCGAACCCGCAAAACCCGGCACCTACACCCTGCCAATCATCACTCAAGCCGCCGACGGCGAAGTATTAACCAGCAATAACCAAACAAAACACCTCCATGATTTGATGGGCGACAAACTGGTGCTGCTAAGCTTCATCTACGCCGCCTGCAGCGATGTCAACGGCTGCCCGTTGGCGACGCAGGTGCTGCACAAGATCAGCCGGCAGTTGCAGAAACAACCCGAATTGGCCGACAAACTCAGATTATTAACGCTCAGCTTTAACCCCACGCAAGACACGCCGGAGATGATGCGTCATTACGGCGAGGGCTTTAAAACCGGCGACTTCGACTGGCAGTTTCTGACCACGCGCGACGAAGCCGCTTTGCAGCCCATCCTCGACGGTTATCAGCAAAACGTGCAAAAAGTCTACGACGATAAAGGCCAGTTCACCGGCACGTTTTCGCATTTACTGCGGGTGTATTTGATCGATAAAGATAAGAATGTTCGCAATATTTATAGCGTGGATTTTCTACATGCCGACACGCTGATCAACGATGTAAAAACCTTGCTGGCCGATGCCAAGCCGCAAGCCGCGGTGCAGGCAGTCTCCCCCGAAGTGTTGTTTCAACCCGGCGACAATAAGCAACATTACCAGCAAGCCGATTATCAAACGCGATCATTAGCGTTGGAACAGCGGCGGGGCCAGTCGGCGAATTTGCTGGCGTTTGCCCAAAAGCCGCCGTTGGGTTTGCCGAAGTTGCCGGTGCCGAAAGACAACCAATTGACGCCAGCCAAGATAGCGCTGGGCCGTAAGCTGTTTTTCGACCGGCGATTGTCTCTGAACAACACATTTTCTTGTGCGATATGCCATATCCCGGAGCAGGGTTTCAGCAATAACGAAATGACCACGGCGGTGGGGATCGAGGGGCGTAGCGTCAGGCGCAACAGTCCGTCCTTGTATAACGTCGGCTATGCGCAATTGTTATTTCACGACGGCCGCGAAAACAGCCTGGAGCAGCAAGCTTGGGGGCCGTTGTTGGCGCATAACGAGATGGCCAATCCGTCCATCGGCTATGTGGTGGACAAGCTAAAAGCCAGCGCCGACTATCGCGGTCTGTTCGAAAAAGCCTTTGGTAAAGGTCCGACGATGGAAACCATCGGCCAGGCCTTGGCCAACTATCAGCGCACTTTGAATTCCTCCGATTCGGCTTTCGACCGTTGGTATTTCGGCAAGCAAAAAGCTGCGCTGAGTGAGCCGGCCCGGCGCGGATTTGCGTTGTTTACCGGCAAAGCCGCTTGCAGCGCTTGTCATGTCATTAGCGATAAATCGGCGTTGTTTACCGATCAAAAACGTCATAACACCGGCATCGGCTACACGGAGTCCATGCAAAAAGCCCCGGAAAAGCAACGGGTGCAAGTCGCGCCGGGCGTATTTGTGGATGTGAATAGCGACAATCTGAAAGGTCTGAATACCGAGAAAGCCAACGACCTGGGCTATTACGAGATCAGTCAAATTCCCGTCGACCGCTGGGCGTACAAAACGCCGTCGTTGCGCAATGTCGCGTTGAGTGCGCCATACATGCATAACGGTTCATTGCCGACCTTGGCGGAGGTGGTGAAGTTTTACAATCAAGGCGGCGCGGCCAACGAAAATTTATCGCCCTTGCTCAAACCGCTGGGTTTGTCTGACCGGGAAAGCGCCGACCTGGTAGCGTTTTTGGAAGCGCTGAACGGCGGCAACGTAAGCACCTTGGTTTCCGACGCCTTTGCCGCGCCGGTCGGCGATAGTGGGGCGATAGCGCGGCCCATGCCGAGTACTAGCCAGGCTAGATAGCGTCGGGGATTGGCCGGTTTTTTTTGTCACAAAACGGTAATATAGCGCTGCTAAATTAGCCCAATCCTTGGACCCTTTAGACTAAACATGCTTATGTCGAACTTGAAAATCCTGGTCGTGGAAGACGAAGACGCTATCAGGGAGATGCTGGTCATGGTGTTGGAGCAGGCGAATCTGAATGTGATCGCCGTCGGCAGTGCCGAGCAGGCAAGGGAGAGTCTGGCCGATAATATGGTGGATTTAATTATCCTGGACTGGATGCTGCCGGGGATCAGCGGTGTGGAGCTGGCTAGACGCCTGAAAAACGAACCGGGTTATAAGGATTTACCCATTATCTTGCTTACCGCGCGCGGCGAGGAAGAAGACAAGATTCGCGGTCTGGAAATCGGTGCGGACGATTATGTGACCAAGCCGTTTTCGCCCAAGGAACTCATCGCCCGCATCAAGGCCGTGATGCGCCGCAGCGGTAAGCTGTCGGAATCAGGCCAACTTAGCGTCGGCGACCTGACTCTGGATGCCGAGCAACATAAGCTGACCATTGCCGGGCGCAGTTTGGAAGTCAGTCCCACCGAGTTTAGATTAATGCAATTTTTTATGACCAATCCCGACAAGGTCTACAGCCGCACCCATTTGCTGGATCAGGTCTGGGGTCGTAGCGTGTACATCGAGGAACGTACCGTCGATGTGCATATTCGCCGCTTGCGCAAAATTTTGGCTACATACGGCCGTGAGGAACTGATTCAGACCGTGCGCGGTTTCGGTTACCGCTTTTCGATGGCAAACTGATTATTCATGCAGCGTTGGCAGCGGGAAATAAATATTGCTATTGCTTTACTGATACCGGCGGTACTGCTGAGTTTTTTTGTCGGGCACTTCAGTCATTTTTTGTTGGCGATTACGCTATTTCTGTATATCAGGCAGACCATCAGCGTTAACAAGCTGGAGCGTTGGCTCAGCCAGGGCGGGATTGGCGAACGGCCGGACTTTAAAGGGATCTGGGGGGATATTTACTATCATCTTTATAAAATCCGTAAAAGTCAGAAACGCCGCAAGAAAAAGCTGGGCAAGATGCTGGATAGCTTTCGTAAGTCCACCAGCGCCTTACCCGATGCGATTGTGGTGTTGGGCGCATACGGCGAGATAGAGTGGAGCAATAAGGTTGCCCACGATTTTTTGGGTCTGAAAAGGTCGGACAACGGGCAGCGGATTCCCAATCTAGTGCGCCATCCGCTGTTCGTTCAATATCTGAAAGATCAGGACTACCACAACAAAATCTGTATTCCGTCGCCGGTTAACGAAAACATGTTTTTGCAAATCGGCATCGTCCCGTACGGCGTCGGTCTGCGCTTGTTAATGGCTCAGGATGTTACCCATCTGAAGAATATCGAACGGATGCGCACCGATTTCGTTGCCAATGTGTCTCATGAATTGCGCACTCCCATCACCGTGCTGCGCGGCTATCTGGAAACGCTGCAGGAAATGGACGAGGGCAATAGTCCTTATACCCGGTCTTTCCAAAACATGGCGGCGCAAACCGAGCGCATGCAAGTATTGATAGACGATTTACTGCTGCTGGCGCGCCTGGAAAGTAAAACCAAAAAATTCGAATGCGTGCAGATAAACGAGTTGCTGGCGCAGGTTTGTCAGGAAAGCGATCTGCTGGAAAGAGACGAACGCCGGGTCGAGTTGGTTGTGGATAGCCATGCCAATGTACGTGGCGATATGGAAGAATTGCGCAGCGCGTTCAGCAATCTGTTGGTCAATGCGATGAAATATTCGCAGCCCAGCTCGCCGGTTAAAGTCAGTTGGCGCGGCAAGCCCGACGGCGGTGTTTATCTGGAAGTGGAAGACTTTGGCGACGGTATCGCCAGCTTTGATATTCCCAGGATTACCGAGCGTTTTTATCGCGCCGAAGTTAAACGCAATCAAAAAATCCCCGGCACCGGTTTGGGTCTGGCTATAGTCAAGCATGTGCTGGTCAGACATGACGCCAAGCTGGAAATTGAAAGCCAACTGGGTAAAGGCAGCACATTCCGTTGCGTGTTTCCGCGGCAGCGGGTGTGTTGAGCTGCGGCTAGATTGCTGCTAGAGCTCGGCGGGCGGACTGGCGAATCTGTAACTTTGCGAGGCGCATTTTTTGGCGGCGTCCATGGCTGCTTGCTTCAGCGCTTCGGTATTATCGGCATCATAAGGGCAGATGGCGATGCCGATACGGCAATTGAGTTCGGCTACGTTGTCTTCCAGCGTAAACGGCTCGGCGAGTTTTTGGATGATTAATTTGGCGATACGCTCCACGCTGTCGATTTTTTCCAACTCGGTGAGAATAATCGCAAATTCCGCCCCATCCATTCGCGCTACCAAATCGGTTTCCCGCACATTAGCCAGCACCCGTTGCGCCGCTTCCTGCAGAATGCTGTCGCCTTTCGCATAACCGAAGCGCTCGTTAATCTCTTTGAAGTGTTCGATGTCCACGACCAGTAGCGCCACAAACCAGCCGCCGCGCTGCGCTTTTTTAATGTCTTGTTCCAGCCTGTCGTAAAACAGGCGCCGGTTGCCGATCCCGGTTAGCGGATCGAAATTAGCCTGCTTCCATAATTGTTCTTCACCGAGCTTGCGCTGGGTAATATCGAAAAACAGGCCAATGCGCCGCAGCGGCATGCCGTTGCGGTCGAAAATGGTGTTGATACTGAGCTGCTCGACATACAGTTCGCCGTTTTTGCGCCTATTCCAGATCTCACCTTGCCACTGCCCCTCGGTATTGATGGTTTGCCACATGGCTTCGAAGAAAGTATCGTCGTGGCGGCCGGAACCCAGGATCCTGGCGTTCTGGCCGATCACATCCTCGGCGGGGTAGCCGGTAATGCGGCTGAATGCCGGGTTAATCGAGACGATGGTGGCGTCCGCTTCGGTGATCATCATCGCTTCGCTGCAATGCTGGTAAAACAACATGCCCAGTTGCCGATCTTCTTCGGCCAATTTGTATTCGGTGATGTCTTGCAGAATGCCGGTCATGCGTGGACTATTACCGAGTTGATGACAGCCGGAGCCGCGAATCCAGCGGGTTTCGCCGTCGATTCGGCGGATGCGGCATTCGAAATCCCAATTGCTGTGAGTGGTGCGGGCATGGTGAAAACCGGCATTGACCATGTCGCGATGTTCCGGTGCCACATGGCCGAGAAATGTGTGGTAGGTCCATTGCGGCAGCAGATGGCTGTAGCCGAAGATTTGATCGTGTATATGGGTGCGTTGCACCGAATAATCTTGTAAATCCAGGTCCCAAGCGCCGGTGCCTATGGTTTCCAATGCAAAACTCAAGCGGGCTTCGCTTTGTTGTAAGGCCTGGTTGGTTTGTTGCTGATGGAATAAGGTCAGGGCTAGCGGAATACCCACACTAGCCAGGATGGACAGATAAAACCAAATATTTAACAGACCGCTTTGCAGGTGCGCGGTGGCGAATGCACCCAACTGATGTTGCAGGCCCCACAGCGATTGAACGGCGGTCATTGTAATCAACAGCAACACGCCGTGGCGGCCGAATCTGACCGCCGCCCAAACCACAAACAAGAAGGCCCAATAGGCCTGGCCGTAAACGCTCAGCAGGTTTGGAAACCAGCTTAAAAACACGGTTTGGCCGCTCAGAAAACTTAGTCCTATAAACGCCAGCGTTTCCAACAGGCGTTTGGGGGCGAACCAGTCCTTCGGCCAGTTTCGCCAGACCAGAATCAAGGGCGTGACCAAGGCAATGCCGAATACGTCGGCCATCCACCAGTGCAACATGCTGGGCAATAACGCTTCCGATGGCAAATATTTGCTTAAAAGCAAGGTCATCGGGCCGATCAGCGCGCTGAAGCAAGCGGCTATGATGCCTGTCAGTGTCAGCCAGGCAAAATCGCGCGGATGGCGCAGCGACAGGGAGAAGCCAGGGTTGCCGAGCAGTAGCCAGGCACCGAGCCATGATTCCAGCGTATTGCCGACAGCGATACAGGCCGAAATCAGCCAGGAGTCGCCGACCAGCATGCCGCCGACAAATGCGCCGATGAAGACGCCCGGCCAATAGCGCTTGCCGCCCAACAGAAAGGTGGCCATCCCCAGGCCTGCCGGAAACCAAACCAGCGTGACATTGCCGCTGTCGGAAAAAAAAGCCAGAACCAATTTAGCCAACAGCGCGTAAAGCAGGGCTATGCCGACGACTTTTAGTCCAACGATGCAGCGCGGTATATAGCCCATGAGGTTTTGGTATGTATACGGGTAAGAGAAAAGTGTATATCAGTAGTCTGCATTCTCCAGTTTTTTACAGCGGTTTTAATGCGAATCGGTCGAGAAAATCGCAGACAAGCAGGCGGATAACTCTATAATTGCCCGCATTTTTGAGCTTGACCGAGGAGTGGGGATGATTTCCGAAACGGTTGTTGAGTTATCGCGGGCGCAGTTTGCGCTGCATGCCGTGCAATATTTTCTATTCGTACCGTTGACGCTGGGTTTGTCGCTATTGTTGGCAGGCATGGAATCCTGGTTTGTCCTCAGCGGGCAGGATGTTTACCAACGGCTGACGCAATTCTGGGGCAAGCTGTTTGCCATCGGTTTTGGCTTGAGCATGGCTGCTTCACTGGCGATTGCCTGTCAATTCGGTGCCAACTGGTCTTATTTTTCGCATTATGTCGGCGACGTGTTTGCCATACCCTTGTTACTGGGGTTTGCCGGTTTATTTTTAGCCGCCAACGGACTGGGCTGGTTTTTATTCGGCTGGCAGCGTTTGGGCAAGTGGTCGCATCTGGGTGTGACTTGGCTAATCGCTATCGGCTGTCACTTGAGTTTGTTCGGCTTTCTGATCGCCAGCGGCTGGATGCAAAATCCAGTGGGTGCGGAATTAAATACCCAAACGCTGCGGCTGGAGTTGCTCGATTTGTCGTTGGTGCTGACCAATCCGTTGGCTTGGGCGAAATTTGTGCATAGTTTGCTGGCCAGTTATGTGGTGGCTGCCGGTTTTGTGTTGGCTATCAGCGCTTACTATTTAATTAAGCAGCGCGAAACCGAATTGGCGCAGCATTCTTACCGCATCGCGGCCGCTTTCGGTTTGGTGGCCGTGATCGCCACGATGGCGATAGGCGACACTAGCGTTTATGGCGCCGGCGCTATGCAGCACAACAAGCTGGCGGTAATTAACGGTCTGCCCAATGATGCGGCTCTGGAACAGAATCGCCAGCGTATCGGTAACGGCGTGAAAGCCTACGCATTGCTGCAAGAATTGCGCGACGACAAGAAAGAGCCGGAACTGCTGGCGGCGTTTGCGGCTAGCAAAATCGATTTGGGCTATGCCTTATTGCTGAAGCGTTGGCGGGAGAGCGTGACCGATGCCAGTCCAGCGCAGATAGAACAAGCCGTGAGCGCCAGCGTGCCGGCTACCGCGCGTTTGTATTGGGGATATAGGCTGATGATCGCATCCGGCGCTTTGCTGTTGGTACTGTTTTTCGCGGCGAATGCCGTCAATATTGTCGGTTGGCGCCATGCCTGGTTATTTAAAACCAGTCTTTATGCCTTACCGTTGCCGTGGCTGGCTAGTGCCAGCGGTTGGTCTATCTCGGAATTCGGTCGGCAGCCATGGCTGGTCGCCGATATGCTGCCCATCTGGCAAGGTGTGTCCACGCTGACTGTCGCCGATCTGGCAGTCAGCCTAGCGGCTTACGGTTTTGCGTACGTCGGTTTGTTAGTGCTAGCCGTATCGTTAATCTTGAAATTTATTGGGCAGGGCAGTGTAGAAGTGTTGCCGTTTAATCAGGAGCCAAGTCATGTTGCTTGATTATGAAATGTTGCGCTTGGTCTGTTGGGGCGTGTTGGGCTTGTTTGTGATGGGTTTTGTGTTGAGCAGCGGCATCGAAATCGGCGTCAGCATGCTGTTACCCTTTTTAAACGCCTCCGAACCGCAGCGCGCCGGGCTGGTTGCCAGGTTGGCGCCAACCAGCGCCGGCAATCAGGTCTGGCTGTTGGCTACCATAGGTGTGTTGTTTGCCGGTTGGCCGACGGTGTATGCGGCGACGTTTGCCAGTTTTCAGCCCTTGGTGTTGTTGACGGTGCTGTCGCTGTTCGTGCGGCCTTCAGGCTTGTATTTCAGAAGCAGCGTCACTCGCGAGGACTGGCTGAAAAAATGGGATAAAGCCTTGTTTATTAGCGGCTTGCTGCCGGCGGCGCTGTTGGGGGTGATGGTGGGCAATTTGTTAAAAGGCGTACCGTTTCATTTGGCCAGCGATATGCACATTGCTTTCCTGGGCAGTTTTTCCGGGCTATTCAGTCCGTTTGCAGCGCTGGTCGGAGCTACCTGTGTGGCGTTATTGGCAGTGCATGGGGCTATTTATTTGCAAACGCATACCCAAGACGAGCTTTATCAGCGCAGCAAGGCGTTGACGATGTCCAGCGGCTTAGCTTTTTTAGTATTGTTTGCGCTGGCAGGCGGCTGGATTACCCATCTGGAAGGCTATCACGTCAGTACCGACATTATGCCGAATGGCGTTTCCAACCCCTTGACCAAATTTGTTAAGCGCGGCGACGGCTTGTGGCTGGACAATTACGAGCACGAACCGGCCTTATGGGCATTGCCGACGCTGGCCTTTGTTTGCGGGATAGCCGCGCTGGTGTTGTCGCGTCTGGATAAGGCTTATTGGGCGCTGCTGGCCAGTGCCGTGACGGTAGTCATGGTGATCCTGACCGTCGGTGTTTCCATGTTTCCGTTTTTGGCGCCGTCCAATATATCCTTGAACAGTTCGCTGACTATTTGGGATGCCAGCGCCAGTCAAACCACGTTAAGCGCGCTGCTATGCTTGAGCGGCGTAATGCTGCCGGTCATGGCTATTGCCACGCGCGGCCTATACAAAATGTTACCTTGAGTCCGGTCATGATAATTTTGCAAGCACAGAGTGCATCGAGGCTTCCTTAACCGGCATAACTCTGATAAAACCTAGTTCCCTAACAACTATAACTAAAAAGGTAGGCGCATCATGAAGAAAATCCTTAATCACACCTTGATCGGCGTTCTGGCGTTTATTCCGATTATGGTGATTGTGCAAATCGTGTTGTTCGTAAAAGACCGACTTACCGATTTGTTTCAATTCGTTTACGGTTATTCCGATAATTATCTGGTGACATTTTTGTTGTTTGCCGCCAGCTTCGCGACTATTACTTATGTGGGACATCGGGTCAGCATGGGCCGGTTTTCCATCATCGCGATGTTCGAACACCTGATCGAGCGCATCCCGCTGTTAAGCACGATTTATCGCGTCACCAAAAAGTTGGTGAATATGATCGCCGGACATCAGTTGCAAGAACCGCGCGAAGTGGTTTACATCGAATATCCCAAGGAAGGCATTTGGGTGCCTGCCTATGTTACCAACAAGACCGAAGACCGTTATGTGCTGTTTGTGCCGACATCGCCCAATCCCACCTCGGGTTTTGCGGTGATTGTCCATGAATCTAAAGTGGTCAAGTCGGACATGAGCATCGAACAAGTGACCAGCTTTATCATCAGCGTTGGCGCCGATTTCGAAAAAGTCTCGGAAATTGCCAAGCTGCCCAAGTAAGTTTGCCCGTTTGTTGCAGCGATGACCTATCCGCTGCAACAAAACCCCTCTCGGCCTTATGCCGTATCAGCTAATCGGACTGTCATGCACGATCCAAGCTATCTACTCGCCGAAGCGCTAGGCACCCGACTTAGAACACTGAATTTATGCCTGGCCTTGGCGGAATCGTGCACCGGCGGCGGCATCGCCAAGGCAATTACCGATGTGCCGGGCAGTTCCGGCTGGTTCGATCGCGGTTTCGTCACCTATAGTAACGACGCCAAGATCGACATGCTGGGCGTCAAGCCGGAGACCTTGGCGACAGTAGGCGCGGTTAGCGAAGAGACTGCCCTGGCAATGGCCGCCGGCGCTTTGACGCACAGCAACGCCGATGTGGCTCTGGCTGTCACAGGCATTGCCGGACCGGATGGCGGCACGCCTGTAAAACCGGTCGGAACCGTATTTGTCGCCTGGCAAATACGCGGCGCTATCGGCGTGTGCTTGAAAAAACAATTCAGCGGCGACAGACAGTCGATACGGCAACAGGTGACGCTGTTTTGTTTGCAGCAGCTTTTACACGTGTTGGAAACCCTCCATTAACCTCTGAGACTTTATGCCTGCGGAATTCGTCATCAAGGATGTTCAAACTGTTTCCTGGGCTTATTTGCATCGGCATCGCCGTTGGTTGGCGCCCATCCTGTGCGGTTTTGCATACTACTTGGCGGCGTGGCTGGGACTGAAAGCGTCAATCATGTCGCAAGGTATTGCCATCTTCTGGCCGGCCAACGCGGTGATGCTGGCGGTATTGCTGGTTACATCGCCGCGGCGCTGGCCCGTATTCCTGTTGACATTGCCCGTCGCGGAGATGGCAAACGATCTGTCCAGCTTCAGCCTGGAACAATCGGCGGGTTTTGCCGCAGCCAACCTCGCCGAGGTGTTACTGGCTGCCAGCTTGCTGAAAATTAGCGCCGGTCTGCCGTTTAAATTCGACCGCTTGCGCCACGTGGCTTTATTCGGCGTGTGTGCCTTGCTGATGGCTAGCGGCATCGCCGCGCTAATAGGAGCGGCGGTTTATGCATTCTCTGCCGGCGAACAGATGGCTTATTGGGATAACTGGCGAATCTGGTGGTTCGGCGATAGCCTGGGCTTATTGATTCTGACTCCGGTGTTGTTGGAATGTATACAGCCGCGTCAGGATAACTGGCATCACATGTCGCTGGCGAAACGGCGGGTCGAGGGCTGCGCGCTTTCTATAATCACGCTTGTCATCGGCATTTGGATATTTGCCAAGCCCGATTTGATGAGCGAGCACTCGCCGGCCAATCCGATGCTGTTGCTACCGGTAACGATTTGGGTGGCAACCCGGTTTAATATCCTGGGCACTGCGTTATTGAATCTGCTGATTGCCGTTATCAGCATCGTCAACGGGCTTAACCAGCACGGCCCTTTCGATACTCTGCAACAAGCCGAGCATGTGCTCAGATTGCAGGAATATCTGGCGACGCTGGCGTTTTCTTCTTTGGCGCTGGCTGCCTTGTTCCAGGAGTTGCGCTTGCAAAATGCTCAGCTACGGGTATTGGGGCGGGCTATCGATGCGGTTCAGGAGGGTATCCTGATCACCGACGCGCAGGGCAGCCAGCCCATTATCTACGCCAATAGCGGGTTTGCGGCAATCACAGGTTATTCCGTTGCCGAAGTGATAGGCCAAAACCCACGCTTCTTGCTGGATAACGGCAGCGATGCCGATGATACGCAAAAGATACGAGCGGCCATTACCAGCCGGCAGCGCGTGCGCAGCATCGTTAAGGCGCGCACCAAGGTCGGCGGCACGTTCTGGAATCAAATGACCCTGGATCCGGTCCGCGACGAAGACGGCAATGTCAGCCACTATGTCGGTATACATCACGATATTACCGAGATCATGGCCGCCGAAAGCGCCTTGCATAGCGCGCATCAACAACTGGAAAAGACTAACCGCGAACTGGAACAGCGCATAGACCTGCGTACCCGCGAACTGCAGCAAGCCAATCGCAAACTGGCGGAACTGGCTTCCACCGATCCGTTGACCGGCGCGCATAACCGCCGCTATTTTCTGGACTGTGCTCACGAAGAATTCAAAAGAGCGGTGCGTTACGGCCGGGTGTTGGCCGCGATTGCTATCGACATCGATCACTTCAAGCTTATCAACGATCAATACGGACATGCTATCGGTGACAAGGTGTTGCAAGAGCTGACCAAAACCATCGAAAGCAGGTTGCGCCCCGCTGATATTTTTGCCCGTTTTGGCGGCGAGGAATTTTTCTTGCTGCTGCCGGAAACCGCGCTAGACGAAGCCATCAACGTTGCCGAGCGCTTGCTGGAGGCTATTGCCAGCCTGCGTATCGCTGCCGACGGTAGAGCCGATAGCGTGGCGTTTACCGTCAGCATCGGCGTGGCCGAACGCAATCCCCACGAAGCCTCTGTCGAAAAACTGTTGGAGCGTGCCGATCAAGCGCTGTATGCCGCCAAGCATGCCGGCCGCAATTGCATCCGCAGCGCAAATCTACAAATAGCCTAAGTTCAATCTCGTCCGTATAGCCTGAATAGGGTAGGTGGATTCGCCAAAAAGCTTTTAACTCCGGCCGACAAGTTACGCTAAAATGCCGCTTCTTTTGCTTGCGGATGTTGTCGCCATGTTGAAAAAACTCATTCTTTCCTCGGCTGTTTCCTTGTTGTTAAACGCTTGTGCTACCAGTCCCACCGGCCGCTCGCAGTTTATCTATATGTCGGACAATCAGGTCGATCAGATGGGCTTGCAATCCTTCAGTGATATGAAGAGCAAAAACCCAATCAGTCAAAATACGCGCTACAGCCAGTTTGCCAGTTGCGTGGCCCAAGCTATTACCCAACAGACCGGCGGCCAATGGGAAGTGGTAGTGTTTGAAGACGAAACGCTCAATGCGTTTGCCTTGCCTGGTAACAAGATTGGTGTGCATACCGGCTTGATCAATCTGGTCGATAATCAAGACCAGCTGGCGGCGGTGATAGGCCACGAGGTAGGGCACGTATTGGCGCGCCACAGTAACGAGCGTTTATCGCAGGAAACTGCGGTCAGCACCGGGCTATCGATGGTGCAAGCCGTGTCCCAGCCGCAAACCGCATTAGGTCAGACTGCGTTGGGTTTATTGGGTGTCGGCGCGCAATACGGGGTGATTCTGCCGTTTAGCCGGGTTCACGAAACTGAAGCCGATACCATCGGTTTGGATTTAATGGCCAAGGCCGGTTTCGACCCGCGCCAGAGCGTCAATTTATGGTTGAAAATGGACAAAGCGGCGCAAGGCGGGCAGCCTATCGAATTTATGTCCACCCATCCGTCGCATGCCAGCCGCATCGACAATTTGAATCAAAATATGAGTAGAGCCGTCCAGCTACAGCAACAAGCCTGGGGTACCGGCCGGCAACCGCGTTGCGCTAAATAATGAATCCGCATTTATCCCAACTGCATCCGTACCCGTTTGAAAAGCTTGCCACGCTGAAACAAGGCATTACGCCGCCGGCTGGCAAGCCGCACATTGCCTTGTCAATTGGCGAACCCAAACACGCCACCCCGCATTTTATTCAGGAAGCTTTGTTGCAGCATCTGCATGGCTTGACTCAATACCCAACCACCAAAGGCTTGCCGGAACTGCGGCAGACCATCGCCGACTGGACTTGCCGCCGCTTTGGCATTCCGGCTGGCGGCGTGGATGCCGAAACTCAGGTGTTGCCGGTCAACGGCACCCGCGAAGCCTTGTTTTCGCTGGCGCAAGCCGTAATCGATCCGGCCGAGAAGCCGGTAGTGATCATGCCCAATCCGTTTTATCAGATCTACGAAGGCGCGGCCCTGCTGGCCGGTGCCGAGCCGTATTATTTGAATACGGTCGAGGCCGACGGCTATTTGCCGGATTTTGATAGCGTGCCGGAGGCGATTTGGCAACGCTGCCAGTTGATTTTTATCTGCTCGCCGGGCAATCCGACCGGCACGGTTTTATCGCCAGCCGATCATCAAAAATTATTGGCGCTGGCGGAGAAATACGATTTTGTCATCGCTTCCGACGAATGCTATACCGAACTCTACGACGACGAAGCCAATCCGCCGCAAGGTTTATTGCAAAGCGCTTATCAGGCCGGCAACACCGATTTCAAACGCTGCGTGATTTTCCAAAGTCTATCCAAACGCTCCAACGCGCCGGGCCTGCGTTCCGGCTTTGTCGCCGGCGATGCCGAGGTGTTGAAACAATATTTCAAATACCGCACCTACCACGGCTGCCCGATGCCGGTGCCGACTCAGCACGCCAGCATCGCAGCCTGGAACGACGAGGAACACGTCAAGCACAACCGGCAGTTGTATCGCGACAAGTTCTCCGCGTTTATCGAAATTTTGCAGGATGTTTGCGACATCAGCCGGCCGCCGGCCAGTTTTTATATTTGGTTGAAGACGCCGATCTCGGATACCGAATTTGCGCAGAAGTTGTTTGCCCAGCAAAATATTATGGTGCTGCCCGGTAGCTACCTGTCCCGAGATAGCGGCGGCATCAATCCTGGTGCCGACCATGTGCGGATTGCCTTGGTAGCGCCTATCGAAGAATGTGTCGAGGCTGCGCAACGGATTAAAACGTTTATCAATAGTCTTTCGTAGGCTGGGTAGAGCGCAGCGAAACCCAGCGTGAAACGCTTCAAGCTGGGTTTGCGCTATCGCTCCTACCCAGCCTACATTATTTCAACTTAACCCCGAGAAACCATGTCAAACCTGGAAACCATCATCAACGACGCCTTTGAAAACCGCGCCGAAATCAGCCCTGCCACCGTCTCCGCCGAAGTCCGCAATGCGGTTACGGAAGTCTTGAATCTGCTCGACAAGGGCGAACTGCGCGTTGCCGAGAAAAAAGACGGCGATTGGGTCACCAATCAATGGCTGAAAAAAGCCGTGCTGCTGTCGTTCCGCATCAACGAAAACAGAGTCATCGAAAGCGGCGACGTGCGTTATTACGACAAAGTGCCGACCAAATTCGGTCAATACAGCGAAGAAGATTTCGCGAAGGCCGGCGTGCGCGTGGTGCCGAATGCGGTGGCTCGTTACGGTTCCTACGTCGCGCCCGGCGCGATCCTAATGCCGTCTTACGTCAACATCGGCGCCTACGTCGACAGCGGCACCATGGTCGACACCTGGGTTACCGTGGGTTCCTGCGCGCAAATCGGTAAAAACGTGCATCTGTCCGGCGGCGTCGGTATCGGCGGGGTACTGGAGCCTTTGCAGGCCAACCCAACCATCATCGGCGACAATTGCTTCATCGGCGCTCGTTCCGAGATCGTCGAAGGCGTCATCGTCGAAGACAACTGCGTGGTATCGATGGGTGTCTACATCGGCCAAAGCACCAAGATTTTCAACCGCATGACCGGCGAAATCAGCTACGGCCGCATTCCCGCCGGCTCCGTGGTCGTCTCCGGCAACCTGCCCTCCAAAGACGGCAGCCACAGCCTGTATTGCGCGGTGATCATCAAGCAGGTGGACGAGAAAACTCGCAGCAAAACCGGGATTAATGAGTTGTTGCGGGATTGAATTTAGCGTCAGAGCGGTAAGCTGGGTAGCGCGGAAGTGAAACCCAGCCACGGTCAAAAACGGAAAGATTGAGATATGCTCAAAAAAACTAGAATGACTTTGGGTTTAGCTATCTCGTCGCTAGCCTTGGTGTCGATGTCTTTAGCCGCCAACGCAAGTAACGAATATGCGGAAAGCAGCATAGGTGATTTCAATTCCGGCCAATTGTTTACCTTGCAGGATACGAACAATATCTTTAAAGGCACTCATGGCTGGTCTGACGAAGGTAACTTCGATGGTTTCCGGTTTGTCGTTCAAGAAGGTCGGCAAGCCACCATAGATTTTAACTATTCCTTTATAGGGCTTGCGGCGAACGAAGCCCAAGCTTGGGTTTGGGATCTCAGTTCCTTACCGGCCGGGACTTCCGCTTGCACTCCGCAAGCCGGTTTAGCTGACAGCTGTTCTTTCGTATTCGGTTCTCAGCACATCACTAGCCAAATCTTCGAGTCACAAGTAGGTTTCGCCAATCCGTCTTCCTGGAATTTTGTCCACTTCGATCAACTCAGGTTAACTGCTGGAACTTATCTTTTGGCCGATAATTTTCGCTTTGATAACTTAGGTGCAAGCCAAGCAATTACTGGGGAGTTTTCTTATTCCATCAATATTCAACAGACTCCGGTCCCGTTGCCTGCATCGGTGTTATTGTTTGGAACTTTTTTTTGGATGCCGCCACTGTTTCGCCGATTGAGCATGTAGCCTTGATCGAGCGAAGCGGAATTCGGGGAGGAAAGTCTGCCCGCTTCGCAGCGCACCTACAAATTCAATAACTAACCCGCAAATCCCACTCTCTCCGCTCGAATCGTAAACACCATTACCAACTCTTCACCCTGTTGCAATGTCAGCGGCGTCGGCAGGCCGTCCGGGTCGGGTTGTTTGCCGATGATCGGTTCGATGCAGACATACTCGGCTTTTTTATCGCTCCAAATACCAAACGCCAACGCTAGATCGTCCTTCAATGGCGAGATATTGCAAGCCATGCTGACCGTATAATCGGCTGTACTTAGTTTGACTGGTGATGCTAGCGATTTCGCGTGGTGTACTCTTAAGCTATCGTGCGGGAGTGCGGCGATCTCGATATGCGTATCGGCAATGTCGATAACACTGTGGGGTGAAATCGAAAAATAAGGATGAAAGCCGGGGCGAATCAAGGCGGTGTCCGACACCGCGCGAATGCGGGTGCTGACGGTCAATGTTTTGCTGTCGGCTTCCGTCAGCTCTTGCCAGTCGGTAATCACCTCGACAGTGCCCCAATTAATATCGGCCGGCGCAGTGAGGTTTTTTTGATGCGGCAGGTCGCTGTCGCAAGGCGTTATGCGGTATTCGCCGTGTTTAAGCGCAAAAGGCGGGGATAGTTCTTCAAAGTTGGGTATGCACAGATACACGCCGCCCCGCGAGCCGCCGTCTGCTTTGTCGTGTAGGGGTTGGATAATATGAATGTCGTCTAACTGCCAGTTGATTAGGGTGCCCGTGTCGGTGAATTTCATTGGGGAAAATGTATCCTGTACTTTAATGGTTTTGCGGTATGAGGTGGGACGAGCGCCGCTGCATGTGTGCTGCATTGAGCGGATTTTCTCGGTTAAAAAAGCGCTTTAGCGGCTATTGTAAACAACGGGGCCGAGAAAATGGCGGATTTCGGCTTGCCTTGCTGATGTTTCGGCAAAGCGATGCGCCCAATGGACTGGAGATTGACGCCAATATGTCGGACTATCGACTATGAGAAAATCAATCCGCAAATTTGTTTTTTCCAGGTCGAAATGATGCAAACGATCGATATTTTTTCCTTGAAAGATCACGCCGGCGAATATCAAAACTGGCCACTGCGGACGCAGTTGCTGATAAATGGCTCGCCCAGTCCCTGTTACGTGCCGGGCTATCGGCTTTTGCATCAATTTCAAACGCCAGCCCATGAATATTTATTAATCAATGATTGGGATTGCCCATTTGAAGAAGCTACGGAAATAATCTTGCTGGATAGTCAGTTAAGGGTGTTGACGGTGCGCACGTTTGGCGTACCTTACGGCTCGTTTTTGCTCGACGACGTGCTGGTGATGGACGATGCCAATTTAAAGCTTACTTTTTTTCAAGACGACCATTGGCAAGTTACTATTACGCCGCAAAACCTGGCCTGCCTGCATTTTTCAAGCAGAAGCTGGCTGCCGGCGTTTAGAACGCGGATACAGTTGAAACGGCTTTAAGCATTTAGATCGACCGGTTAGCATCTTTCTCTGTAAAGGCGTTAATGCGGCCAATCCTGCCGGCGGGTGGATTTTCCGGGCCGACCGATGCATTTGCAAATGTAGCTGGTAAGCTAGCAGCCGAGCATCGAAGCCGTCGAATGCCGGGCGGCAATAGTCGAGTGGAGACGTATGAGGGTGTTCGAGGGCGCGTTAACGCATGGCAAGGATTAGCGGCTATGCGTTACAATGCTGCTATTAGTGCCAAGGAGGCCATACAGCATGAATGCGAACCCTTTCGATACGCTGCAGCCGCGCACCTGATTTTAATGCCGCTTTGCCGGCCCCGTTTTCTCTTCAATCCTAACCTGCGAGCACACCATGCCAGAAAATATTTCCAATAATGCCTTAATCCTCGCCCTGCTGTCCCTGAACGGCGAGATCGCTATTCAAAAAGATTATCTGGAATCCGGGGAGATTCCGGAAGACGAAGTGACCGACGAGGAAGAAGTGCTGGACGATTTGGAGCAAGCCTTCATGGAATTTGTCGATGTTTACAAAGCTCGCGCCAAAGCCGACGACTCGCTGCCCAGCATCGAAGAATTGCTGGCCGGTGAAGAAGGCTAATACTGCATGATCGTAGTTTACGGCATCAAAAACTGCGATAGCGTCAAAAAGGCGCGGACCTGGCTGGAGGCGCGGCAAATTGCCTACCGCTTCCACGACTATCGAATCGATGGACTGGATGCGGCTTTGCTGCAGGGTTTTGTCGATGCGCTGGGCGTGGATGCGGTGCTTAACCAGCGCAGTACCAGCTGGCGCCAATTGGACGACGCCCAAAAATCCGATTTAACTCCCGACAAAGCCGTGCAACTCATGCTGGCTGTGCCGACCTTGATCAAGCGCCCGATTCTGGATAATGGACAGCAACTGATCGTCGGCTTTAATCCCGATCAGTATCCGACCGAATAATGAGCGAAACCCTTTCCCTGTTAGAAGCACTGATTCGTCGCGAATCGGTAACCCCCAACGACGCCGGTTGCCAGGATTTGCTGGCGGAGCGTTTGATCAAGCTCGGTTTTACTGACGAGCGCCTGAATTTTGCCGATACTCAAAATCTATGGCTACGTAAGGGCCAGCAGGCGCCCCTGTTCGTGTTTTTAGGGCATACCGATGTGGTGCCGACCGGGCCGCTGGCGGCCTGGGATTCGCCGCCGTTCGAACCGACTATCCGCGACGGCAAACTCTACGGTCGGGGCGCGGCGGACATGAAGGGCGGTATTGCCGCGTTTATCACAGCCGCAGAGCGTTTCGTCGTTGAATACCCCGAGCACAAAGGTTCAATCGCGATCATGATGACCAGCGACGAGGAAGGCATTGCCACGCATGGTGTCGTCAAAGTCGTCGATGTGCTGGAACAGCGCGGCGAAAAAATCGATTGGTGCCTGGTCGGCGAACCGTCCAGCGACCAGAAAATCGGCGACGTGATTCGGGTTGGTAGGCGCGGTTCGCTGTGCGCCAAACTGACCGTGTTAGGTATTCAAGGCCATGTGGCTTATCCGGAATTGGCGGAAAATCCGATTCATACTTTCGCGCCAGCCTTAAAGGAGCTGACCGAGGAAGTTTGGGATCACGGTAATCAATTCTTTCCGCCGACCCGCTTGCAGGTTTCCAATATCAACGGCGGCACCGGCGCGGAAAACATCATTCCCGGCCAGGTTGAAGTGCAGTTTAACCTGCGTTTTTGTACCGAGCTGGACGAAGCCACCATCAAGGCCCGTACCCAGGCGATTCTGGACAAGCACGGGTTCAAATACGATCTGCAATGGCGTTTATCCGGAAATCCGTTTCTGACCTCGCAAGGCGCCTTGATCGACGCCACTCATGAGGCGATTGAAAGCGTTTGCGGCTTTCAGACCTTGGACGACACCGGCGGCGGAACCTCAGACGGCCGCTTCATCGCGCCGACTGGCGCCCAAGTCATCGAGCTGGGGCCATTGAATGCCAGCATCCATAAGGTCAACGAGCACATTGGTCTGGACGAGTTGGAAGTTTTAAGCCGGATTTACCAGCAGATTTTGGTTAATTTACTGGCTTATTGATCTGGTCCTTAAGCACATCGGGGCTCCCGCGCAGATGGGAGTCCTGCAGCCCACACGTGATGCGCTGCAAGTACCCGCTTTCCTGCAATAACAAGCCTTGACAGCATGATTTAACCACTCCAAGGAAAATAGCGGCCTAGGCTCTTCAATCCGTATACGCGTATGATTTGATGCCAAAATTTCGCCGGATACTAATCGCAACGACCACGCTATACTCTTAACGATAGATTTAGGCATAAGTTCGGCCGACAGTCCGCTAGGGAATATTCCGACATCAACAGGGGAAAGCATGACTATTAGCCCTGCTCAACAAAAGTTATTGGCGCGCTACCGGCATTATTATCCGGCGCTTCTGATTTTGCTGGTTTCGCTGTCGGCGTTGTTCCTCGCGTGGCAAGATCTGAATTGGCGTTATCAGCAGCGGCTGCAAGAATATTTCGATTTCGAAACCCAGCGCCTTACCAGCGACATCAGCGAACGTATGGCTTTGCATGGCCAAACGCTACGCAGCGCCGCCGGTTTATTCGCCGCCAGCCACGAGGTTACTCGCGAGGACTGGCGCGCTTTTATCGAAATGCTGGAGTTGGACCGCAGCCATCCGGGGGTGCAAGGCGTGGGCTATACGGTTTGGATTCCCGCCGGGCAACTCGAACAGCATATTGCCGATATTCGCCGCCAGGGTTTTCCTGACTATGTGGTCAATCCGTTAGAGCCGCGCGCCGATTACTCCAGCGTCATTTATTTGGAACCGTTCGTCGGTCGTAATCTGCGCGCGTTCGGTTACGATATGTACTCCGAGCCCATCCGGCGCCGGGCGATGGAGCGCGCGCGGGACAACGGCGAGTTGGCTTACACCGGCAAGGTGATTTTGATCCAGGAAACCAAGGCCGATTTACAAGCCGGAATCTTGGCGTATTTTCCGGTATATCGCAACGGCAGCATCCCGCAAACCACGGAACAGCGCCGCGCGGCCCTGCTGGGCTGGGTGTATATTCCGTACCGCATGAACGATTTGCTGAAAGCCATTCTGGGGCAGGATTTATTGGCCTTGCGCCTGGAGATTTTCGATCAGGACGACCTCAGTCCCGATGGCCTGCTTTACGACAGTCAAGCCAGCGCGATACCGGCTGCGTTTAAAACCCAGGATAATGCCATGACACGCCGCCAGCGCCTGGATTTGGGCGGGCATTTTTGGACGCTGCGTTATAGCGCCATGCCTGTATTCAGCAAGACCGCCAAGTTCGAGCCGCCCTGGGTTGAAGTGTTGGCGTTGGTGCTGATCAGTTTTTTGTTGTTTTTTATTACCTGGGCCTATAGCAATGCGCGCCGAAACGCGGCGATTGCCCTGCAATTGACCGAGTCCTTGCGGCAAAGCGAAAGTCGGTTTCGCAGCTTATTCGAAAACTCGCCGGTGGCTTATCTGGCACTGGATAGACACGGCAATTTGTTGGATGTGAATCCGCAATTATGCGCTCTGCTGGACTATGGCGGTGATGAACTGACAGGCCGAAAACTGTTTGAGTTTATTTCGCCGGAAACGGGTCAGGATTTTCAGCTAAAACTGCAAATGCTCAATCACTACGGCGTGCTGGAATGCGAATTGTCGCTGCTGACAAAATTGGGTCACACGCTGACCGTGATTCTCGACGGCCGCTTGCAGGGCGATAAAGCCCGTCCGGCCGTCATTCATTGCATTTTGACCAATATCACCGAGCGCAAGCGCGCCGAGGATAAACTGCAACTGGCGGCCCGCGTATTTAGCGATGCGCACGAAGGCATCACCATCACCGATGCGGCGGGCAATATTATCGATGCCAACCCGACCTTTTGCGCGATAACCGGTTATACCCGCGAGGAAGTGATCGGCCGCAATCATAGTATTCTGCAGTCCGGCAAACATGAACCCGAATTCTATAAAGAGTTGTGGCAAACCTTGCAAACCGAGGGTTGTTGGCAAGGTGAAATCTGGAACCGTAAGAAATCCGGCGAGTTGTATGTAGAGTTGCTGACTATTTCCGCGATGCGTAATCGCACTGGCGAAATCCTGAATTATGTCGGCCTGTTTTCCGACATTACGCAATCCAAGATTCAGCAGCAGGAGCTGGAGCGCATGGCTCATCACGATCCGCTGACGCAATTGCCCAATCGTATCTTGTTCAACGACAGGTTTCGGCAGGCCCTGGCGCGCTGTAAACGCGACAATACGCTGCTGGGTGTGGTGTATATGGACCTGGACGGTTTCAAGCAGGTCAACGACCAGCTGGGCCACGAGGCAGGCGATACGTTATTGATCGAGGTGGCGAACCGGATTAAGGCCAATTTACGCGAGGATGACACGGTGTGCCGGTTGGGCGGCGATGAATTTGCCTTGCTGGTGGGTGGTATCGAATCCAGGGCGCAGTGCGAGCAGGCCGTGCAGCGTATTCATCAGGCGATTTCCCAACCCTATCACGTTGCCGGCCAAGAGATGGTGATCGGCGTGAGTAGCGGTATTACCTTATGCCCGCTGGATATAGGTACGCCGGATTGCTTGCTGAGTCACGCCGACCAAGCCATGTACCTGGCCAAACAGCATGGCCGCGGTGGCTATGAGTTTTTTGAGCTCGGTTAAATTCGAGTAGCTAAGTGTTTAATTTTTTAATCAAATAAGAGGATATTGCTACGCGTTGCCACCAAGTCGACTATCAGATTATCGGCCATGATATTCAAATGGTAGAAGTCGAACTCGATCCCAAGGAAACGGTGATCGCCGAAGCGGGGGCGATGACTTATCTCGAGCAGGATATCGACTTCGAAGCGAAGATGGGCGACGGCTCCGGCGGAGTGATGGATAAACTGTTCGGCCTCGGCAAGCGCATGTTGACCGGTGAATCCGTATTTCTGACCCATTTCACTAACAATGGCGGCCAAAAGCGGCGCGTAGCTTTTGCGGCGCCGTTTCCCGGCTCGATTGCCGCACTGAATCTGGCCGAGCTGGGCGAGGAAGTGATTTGTCAAAAATCGGCATTTTTGGCTGCGGCTTTCGGTACTCAAGTCGATATTGCCTTCAATAAACGCCTGGGCAGCGGCTTTTTCGGCGGCGAAGGTTTTATCTTGCAACGGCTGCGCGGCGACGGCATGGCCTTTATTCACGCCGGCGGCACGGTGATTCGCAAGGAGTTGCGTAACGAAACCTTGCGTCTGGATACCGGCTGCCTGGTGGCGTTCAGCGGCGACATCGATTACAACATCGGCATGAGCGGAGGCTTGAAAAGCATGCTGTTCGGCGGCGAAGGATTGTTCCTGGCGACGCTGAAAGGCACCGGTTCGGTGTGGATTCAAAGTATGCCGTTTTCGCGCTTGGCGGAGCGGGTGTTGAGTCAATATAAACCGCCGATTGGTCAAGATAGTCAATAATCGCGATCGATTGTTATAGCAAGCCGTGTTCCGCGAAGGAAAAGGGTTGGCCGTCGCCGACGATGAAATGATCTAACACGCGAATATCGAACAGGCCCAGGGCTTGTTTCAGTTTCTCGGTGATTTGCCTGTCGGCTTGGCTGGGCTCGTTGATGCCGGAAGGGTGGTTGTGCGCAAAAATGACTGCTGCAGCGTGATGAAATAAAGCCCGTTTCGCTACTTCGCGGGGATAGACGCTGGCGCCGTCGATGGTGCCGCGAAACAGTTCTTCCCATTGAATCACCCGATGCTGATTGTCCAGAAACAGGCAGGCGAATACTTCGAAACTGTAGCCGCGCAATTGGGCGCTGAGATAGGCGCGGGTGATGTCCGGGCTGGTCAAGGCATTGCCGCGTTGCAGAATTTCGGCAAAATGCCGGCGGGCCATTTCCAAAACAGCTTGCAATTGAGCGTATTTGGCGTCGCCCAAACCGTTGCTCTGGCAGAAGCGTTGTTGATCGGCGCCGAGTAAAGCCTGCAAGGAACCGTATTCGCTCAACAAATCGCGGGCCATGTCTACCGCCGATTTGCCGGGCGTGCCGGTGCGCAGAAAAATCGCCAGCAGCTCGGCATCGGTCAGAGCGGTAGCGCCGCGTTGCAACAGTTTTTCGCGGGGACGTTCGTCGGCGGGCCAATTCTTGATGCTCATCCACTCCTCCTGGCCGTTAAGAAACGATTTTAAGCATAGAAGAATCGGGTCGAGTTTGCCATAATTCCAAAAATTGATCTTTTTGGGGCAGGAACATTAACAAGCGAATTTTATTGGGGGTTTGCGGCGGTATCGCGGCGTATAAAGCGGCGGAACTGGTGCGCTTATTGCGTAAGCAAGGCCATGAAGTTCGCGTGGTGATGACCGCCGCCGCCCGCCAGTTTGTCACACCGCTGACGTTTCAGGCCTTGAGCGGCCATGCCGTGCATAGTGAACTGCTGGATGCTGAGCAGGAACAGGCCATGAGCCATATTCATTTGGCCCGCTGGGCGGACATACTGCTGATTGCGCCGGCGACCGCCGATATGCTGGCGAAAATGGCCCACGGTCTGGCGGATGATTTGCTGTCTACCTTGTATCTCGCTGCCGAATGTCCGGTATTCGTCGCGCCGGCCATGAATCAAGCGATGTGGGGTAAGGCGGTAACGCAAGAGAACATTGCCAGGTTGCAAAGCCATAATGTGCAGTGCATCGGCCCGGCGGCCGGCGAGCAGGCTTGCGGCGAGCAAGGCCTTGGGCGCATGGTCGAGCCGGCCGATATTTGTCGGCAAGTGCTGGAACACGGGCAGTCCGGCGCGCTCTCGGACGTCAATATAGTGATCAGTGCGGGGCCGACACGCGAGCCGCTTGATCCGGTGCGTTACATTACTAACCGCAGTTCCGGCAAAATGGGGTATGCCTTAGCGAGCGCAGCCTTGTTCGCCGGCGCCAACGTGACGCTGGTCAGCGGCCCGGTGAACTTGCCTACGCCGGCCGGAGCCAAACTTATTCCGGTGGAAACCGCGTTGCAAATGTATGATGCCGTGATAACGCATTGCCGGACGGCGGATATATACATCGGCGCTGCGGCGGTGGCCGATTATCGGCCGCAACAGTTAGCCGATAGCAAGATTAAAAAAGGCGGCGACATCGGTAATATAGCTTTGGTAAAAAATCCGGATATCATCGCCGCAGTAGCCGGTTTGCAGCCGAAACCCTTGGTAGTGGGATTTGCCGCCGAAACCGACGATCTGGAAAATTACGCCAAACATAAATTGCAAACCAAAAACCTGGACCTGATCGCCGCGAATTGGGTGGGACAAACCGAAGGCGGTTTCGAGAGCGATCGCAACGCCTTGCAAGTATTTTGGCCGGGAGGTCAACAAATCCTGCCGATGACCGATAAACATACCTTAGCCGCACAGCTGCTTAAACTGATAGCCGAGAAATTGCATGAGAAAAATCCAGTTAAAAATTCTTGATCCGCGTTTGGGCCAGGAGATTGCTTTGCCCGCTTACGCCACGCACGGTTCGGCGGGACTGGATTTGCGCGCCTGCCTGGAACAGGCCTTGACCTTGCAGCCCGGCGAAACGGCCTTGATACCCACCGGCCTGGCTATTCATATCGACGATCCGCATTTGGCGGCGGTGTTGTTGCCGCGTTCAGGATTGGGTCATAAACACGGGATTGTGCTGGGTAATCTGGTGGGTTTGATCGACTCGGACTATCAAGGACAGATTTTTATCTCCTGCTGGAATCGCGGCAATAGCGCCTTTACCGTCGAGATAGGCGAACGCATCGCGCAAATGGTGTTTGTGCCGGTGGTGCAGGCCGAGTTTGAGTGTGTGGCCGAGTTTGACGAAAGCCGTCGCGGCAGCGGCGGCTTCGGGCACAGCGGCCGCCACTAAGCGGAGCCGCGACGGATGGGACGCATATTTAGCATAATTGCCGGCATTGCGGCGTTGATGGTGTTATTGGCCGGCGGCGGCGCCTATTGGTTTTCGGCGGCCCAGGTTAGGGAAACCCAACAAACCAGTACCACGGCAATCGCCAGCGGCATGACGGTCAGCATCGTCAGCCAAATCGAGACGCTACAGCGGGTCATCGATGGTTTGGCGCAGGCGCCGGATGTGGTGGCGGTACTTGCGAACGATAGCCGTAATCAAACGGCGTTGGATAATGTCGCTACCAGACTACAAAACACCATTCCGCAAGCCATGCGAGTGCGTTTGCTGCCGGCAACGGTTAGCGAGCCGGATCTTAGCCAAGTGCCGAATATGGGCTTTGCCGATTTGGAAATGGTGCATGCCACGCTTACCGCCAAGCAAAAGCCGTTTGTGCAAGGCGAGGGCGAGCATCGGCATTTGGCGATGACTGCCGCAGTCAGTCAAAATCAGCAGGTCATTGGCGTGATTTTGGTCAGTTTGAAGCCGGATTTGTTACAACAGCTGATCACCAAGACGACCGTCAGCAACGGTTATGTGGAGATCAAGCAAGAACAGGCCGTATTAGCCAGTGCCGGCATTCTGGAATTGAAGGACGACGAACCGCAAGTGATGCCGCTGACTAACAGCCGCTGGTTGTTGGAGCTTTCGATAGGTGGCGGCACCAGTGCCGGTGACATCGTGTTATTTTCCTGCATTATTCTGATCCCGGCCTTGTTGGGTTGCCTGGCATTTTTTGTCGGTTATCGTAAATTGGCCGATTATCTACATCACGATCAAAGCAGTATTTTAAAGGCTGCCAAGGACATGATGACCGGCAAGCAGGTCGGTCACTATCCGGTGCAGCTCGACGAAATGCGGCCGATTATTTCTACGTTGGCGCAGTTCAAACGCATTCTGGAGCAAGAAAAAAGCCCGAGCAAAGCGCCTGAGGAATTGGGCGAATATGATTTCTTCGACGAGTCGTTCGATATCGATTTTATCGAAGACGCGCCAAAAACCGCGGAACAATACGCCAGTGTGCCGGTGACCTTGGCGACGGCGCCGATCAGCATGGCCGAACAAGCACCGCGTAGTGATACCGCGCCCGCAGAGAAATCGGCATCCGTAGTGATGCCCACCGTCGCGCCGACGGCGGGCGAGTCTTTTGCCGATATTTTCCGCACTTACGATATTCGCGGCATTGTCGGCCGCGGCTTAACCCCGGAAACGGTGCGAAATATCGGCCGGGCTTTAGGTAGCGAAGCCAGGCAGTTGAATATCAAGACTATTGTGATGGGTAGGGACGGACGCCTCTCTAGTCCGGGTCTGTCGGACGCGCTGGCAAAAGGCATTACCGAGGCCGGTTGCGATGTACTTAACATTGGCTTGGTGCCGACGCCGTTGCTGTATTTTGTCACTCAGCACAGCGAAGGCCGTAGCGGTGTGATGATTACCGGTAGCCACAACCCGGCCGACTATAATGGCCTGAAACTGGTTTTGAACGGTGAGACCTTATCCGGCGACAAGATACAACAACTGAAAAAACGTATCGAAGCCGGCGATTTTAGCGATGGCGCGCCCGGTTCCATCGAGCTGAATAGCCTATTCAGCAACGAATATATTGGCATGATCTCCGACGATGTGCATTTGGTCAGACCGATGAAAGTGGCTGTCGATTGCGGCAATGGCGCCGCTGGGCAATTGGCGCCGATTCTATTGCGCACAATGGGCTGCGAGGTGATAGAGCTGTATTGCGATATCGACGGCAATTTCCCCAATCATCATCCCGACCCCAGCAAGCCGGAAAATCTGGCCGATCTGATCAAGGCCGTGAAGCATTATGACGCCGATATTGGTGTGGCCTTCGACGGTGACGGTGATCGGATTGGTGTGGTTGATTCCGGCGGCAAAATCATTTGGCCGGATCGGCAAATGATGCTGTATGCCCGCGATGTGCTGGCGAACAAACCGGGAGCGGAAATTATTTACGATGTGAAATGCTCTCGGCATTTACACGATCAAATCGTCAAACGCGGCGGACGGCCGTTGATGTGGAAAAGCGGTCATTCGCTGATGAAAGCCAAGCTCAAGGAAACCGCTGCGGCGCTGGCCGGTGAGATGAGCGGGCATATTTTCTTTAACGATCGTTGGTTCGGTTTTGATGATGCCTTATACGCGGCGGCGCGGTTGATCGAAATTCTGTCCGGCGATATGCGTAGCAGTAGCGATGTGTTTGCCGATCTGCCGGACAGTATTAATACGCCGGAACTGCATGTGCCTATGGCCGAAGGCGAAGGCGTACGCTTCGTGGAACAGCTATTCAGCCAGGCCAAATTTAAAGACGGCAAGATTATCAATATCGACGGCATGCGCGTCGAATTTGCCGACGGCTGGGGGCTGGTAAGAGCTTCCAATACCACGCCGGTACTGACCGTGCGTTTCGAAGCGGATAGCCAGGACGCGTTGCAGCGTATTCAAACGCAATTCAGGCAGCTGATGCTGCAAATCAAACCCGATATCAAACTACCTTTTTAATTGTTAGCGATCATGAAAGAAAAAACCGCGCACCAGATTGCCCACGTACTTATCGAAGCGTTGCCTTATATTCAAAAATTCAAAGGCAAAACCGTTGTCATTAAATTCGGCGGCAACGCGATGGTCGACGATGCGTTGAAACACAGTTTCGCCCGCGACATCGTGTTGATGAAGCTGGTGGGGATCAATCCTATCGTCGTGCATGGCGGCGGGCCGCAAATCGGCGACTTGTTGAAACGTCTAGGCAAAACCTCCGAGTTTATCGACGGCATGCGTGTCACCGACAGCGAAACCATGGATGTGGTGGAAATGGTGCTGGGCGGCCTCGTGAACAAAGAGATCGTAAACATGATCAATATGCAGGGCGGCAAGGCGGTCGGGTTGACAGGTAAGGACGGCAATTTCATCCATGCCCGTAAGATCAACATGACCAAGGCCGGCGCGACGCTGGACGATGCGCCGGAAATTATCGATTTAGGCCATGTCGGTGAAGTCAGTAGTATCGATCCAGCTGTCGTGGAAATGCTGGGTAACAGCGATTTTATCCCGGTGATTGCGCCGATTGGCGTGGGTAAGGATGGACATTCCTATAACATTAATGCCGATCTGGTGGCTGGCAAGGTTGCGGAAGTATTAAAGGCCGAAAAGCTGATGTTGTTGACCAACATCCCGGGCATTATGGACAAACAGGGTAATTTGTTGACCGGCCTGACGCTGACCGATATTGATAATCTCATTGCCGACGGCACTATTTCCGGGGGGATGATTCCAAAAACCCGTTGCGGGACCGATGCGTTGAAAGGCGGCGTGAACAGTGTGCATATCATCGATGGCCGCGTCGATCACGCGGTGTTGCTGGAGCTATTTACCGACCAGGGTGTCGGTACTTTATTGCTGCGCCGCTAAGCTGGATTGAATGAAGGGCGCAAAGGCCTGGCGAATACTTTGCGCTTTTGCTCCCGCGCATAATTCGTTGCCGATACTGGATTGGCGGCAGCGAATATCCAGAAATATCTGCTGACTGTTGTTGCGCTCCAGCAGAGATACCGACAGGCTTAAATCGTCGTCTTTCTGCGGTGCCGCGCGCATGATCAGTTTCTCGCTTTCCACGTCTTGGCCGGTAGTGGAGTTTGTGGCGACAAATTCTCCGGCGATTTTCCAGGCTTTTTCGCATTGCGCGGCGTCCTGACAGACGAACAGACCCAGCTCATTGCTGGCGTTGCTGGCGGCCAAGCTATCCCCGTTGCTGGGTTTGCCGTCGCTGTTCGATTGGGTGAGAAATTGAAAGCGGGCTATGTCGGCTTTGAATTCTTTTTCGTTGGTTTGTTTGTCTTGTTGGTGGCGTGCAAGTTCTTGTTTGCCAGCTTCTATTTGTTGTTTGCTGGTGGCAATATCGGTCAGCAATTTCGGCGGGATCTTGCTACCACCACGCTCGAGATTGGCGGCTTGCTGTTGCTGCTGCTTCAATTGCTGCTCAAGGCGTTCGATATTACCTTCAATCACTTTACGTCCGGCATCGAAGGATGCCATTTTATTGGACAAGGCCTTATTCATATCGTCGATGCTGCGAAACGTACTTAACAAGACTTTATCGTTGGCATTCTGCTTGGCGATGATTTTTTCCTGTTCCTTGCGGAGCGCATCCAGCCTTTTTTGTTGAGCGATTTGCTCGGCGGTTTTGGCTTTTTCCAACACATCGAGCACCCGGGCTTTCTCGCTCAATGTTTCTCGTTTGTGCTGCACCTGGTCGGGCGGCACTTGGTCGGAAAAATAGACGTTGCCGTTTTCATCCACCCAGCGATACATTTTTTTTGCATACGCCGGCTCGCCCATCGCAAATAGCAAGGCTAGAACGGCTATCGATGTTCGTTTGAGGGCGACATGTCGCATGGCAATACCGGCGAGGCTTAGCCCAGTAGACTGACCAATTGATGCAGGGGCGGCAAAATCATCATTTTTGCCAATTGCAACAATACCAGCGCCACCAGCGGCGATAAGTCTATCCCGCCCAGGTCCGGTAAAACTTTGCGGCACACATTCAACAGCGGATCGGTCAAGCTGTACAAAATCGACGATGCAGAGCCGTAATTGCCGGGGGCGAACCAGCTAAGGATGGCGCCGGCAAAAATGGCGTAAACGAAAATATCGATCAGCATTTTCAACAAATCGGTAAACGATAATAGCGTCAATGCGATAAAACCGACCGATAGGCCTTTGATGGCCAGTATCGAAAAGTTGGCGACCATTTGCAGCAACAACGCCAGCACCAGGGAAGAGCTATCTATGCGGCCGATAGAGGGGATGAAACGGCGCATGATCCGTAGCGGCGGATGGGTGATTTTCACCAGAAATTGCGATACCGGGTTGTAAAAATCAGCCTGGGTCCATTGCAGCAAAAAACGTAAGGCTACCGCCAAAATATACAGCGAAAACAGGGTGTCGATCAGGAACACTATCGGGTCGGTCATGTAATTGCTGCCCATTAGTCGGCTCCCAGTTGTCTTGACATTTCAATCGAACGGTCTCTGGCGGCATGCAGGGCTTTGGCAACCAGTTCGACGAAACCGTTTTGGACAAACGTTTCTATGGCTTGTTGCGTGGTACCGCCGGGCGACGTTACTCTAGCGCGTAATTGCGCGGGCGATTCTGAGGATTCCAATGCAATTTTGGCGGCGCCCAGCGCGGTTTGCTGAATCAACAGCCTGGCGGAATGCTCGTCCAGACCCAATTCCAGGGCGGCTTTTTCCATCGCTTCCATCAGCAGGAAGAAATAGGCCGGTCCGCTGCCCGATACTGCCGTTACGGCGTCGAGTTGGCTTTCGTCGTTTACCCACAACGCCAAACCGACTGCGCGCAGGATATTTTCGGCCAGATCTTTTTGTTCGTCGTCAACATTGGCGTTCGCGTGCAATGCCGTTGCGCCGGTTTGTACCAGTGCCGGTGTATTTGGCATGCAGCGCACGATAGCGACCTCGCCGCCTAGCCATTGCGATAGGCTTTGTTGGGAAATACCGGCGGCAATTGATACAACCAGTACATTTTTTTGTTTCAGGCTGGGAGCGATTTGCAAAGCGACATCACGCAGGACTTGCGGTTTAACCGCCAACACCACTACTTCGACTTCGTTAACTACCGTTTCGTTACTGGCGGAAATATTTACATGCAGTTGATCGGTGTGCGCCTGCAAAGTGGCGGGCGCGGCATCGGACACCCATATCTGCTGCGGTGAATGGCCGCTGGCAATCAAGCCGCTGATTAGACTGGTTGCCATATTACCGCCACCAATAAAACCGATTGTTTTTGTTTTCATAGCTTACTGATTATTATGTTGAATCGTTACGGAAACCGCTGTTTGCGGTGCATTCTACATGACAATGGTGGCGCCGCAGAGAATCTCAAGTCGTTACGGATTTATGCAAGCCGATATGCCGGGGCCGGATGCCCAACAATACTAGCGCCGAACTATAAATCAAGATTGCCAAACCGATTGTCATTCCCAGGTGCAAGCCGCGTTGCGAGGCGCTCCAATCCAGCCAAAGCGTGACATCGACAAAATAATACAAAAACGCCGACATAATTGCGTTGGCCGCCACAATCCGCAGAATGTAAAACAGCCACTGCTCGCAAGGTCGGTAAATTCGGGTTTTTAATAGTCTAAATAGCAGGAGTAGCGCGTTTAGGTAAGCCGACAAGGTGGTTGCCAGGGCGATGCCGGCATGCGCGAACGGAAATGCCAACAATAGGCTTAATACGATATTCGCGACGATGGAATGCATGCCAAAACGCATCGGCGTCTGCGTGTCCTGGCGGGAGGTGAAGCCTGGAACCAAGATCTTGATCAGCATAAATGCCAATAAACCCAGCGCGTAAGCCATCAGGCTTTTGCCAGCCATTCGCACATCGTCGCTGCCGAATTCGTTGTATTGGAATAGTGTCGACAGCAAGGGTTCGGCCAGCAGTGTCAAGCCCAGCGTGGCTGGCAAGCCGATCAACAATACCAATTTCAAGCCCCAGTCCAAAGCTTTGGAAAAGGCCAGCGTATCGTCAGCGGCATGGTGTTCAGAAAGCCTGGGTAAAATCACCGTTGCTAGCGCTACTCCCAAAATCCCCAGCGGAAATTCCACCAGCCGATCCGAGTAATACAGCCAGGAAATGCTGCCGGAGGTCAAAAACGAGGCGACCAAGGTGCCAAACAGTAAATTAACTTGCACCACGGAGACCCCAAAAATTGCGGGGAGCATCTGTTTTAGCATGCGTTTAACTGCCGGATCTTGGTAGCCCCAGCGCGGTCGAGGTAGCAAGCCGAGCTGCATCAGTGCGGGGATTTGAAACAGCAGTTGCACCACTCCGGCGCCGAATACGCCCCACGCCAGGGCCATGATGGGTTGCGCCATTAACGGCGAAATCCAGATCGCAGCGCCTATCATGCAAATATTCAGAAATACCGGGGTCAGGGCCGGAATTGCGAATTTACCGCGCGCATTCAAAATCGCGCCGGCGAACGCAACCAGCGTAACGAAGAATAAATATGGGAAGGTGATGCGGAGCATTTGTACGGCTAATTCGTACTGGCCGCCTTCCCATAGAAAGCCTGGCGCGAATAGCATAATCAGCAATGGTGCGGCAATTACGCCTGCCAGCGTAAATAGCAGCAACAGGATTGCCAACGTGCCGGCGGTGCGGTCGATAAACAGTTGCAACGCTTCCTTACTGCCTTTTTCATTATAATCGGACAGGGCCGGCACAAAAGCTTGGGCGAACGCGCCTTCCATGAACAAGCGGCGCAGGAAGTTCGGAATCCTGAAAGCCACGAAAAACGCATCGGTTGCCGCGTTAACGCCGAAAATATTGGCAAATAACATGTCTCGCACAAAACCCATGATCCGGGAAATCATGGTCATGCTGCTAACGATCGCGGTGGATTTAAACAGCTGCTTGCTCACTGCAGGCCTCAGGTTGAGTTTGGAAACACTAAAAATTTGACAATCATAGCATCCAAAATGATAATACGCGGTTCCAGATTAACTCAAAAGAACTGATAGACTATGGCTAATTCACCACAAGCTAGAAAAAGAGCGCGTCAGGCTGAGAAAAGCCGTATTCGCAATGCCGGACAGCGCAGCAACTTACGCACTTTCGTTAAAAAAGTGATCGCCGCTGTTAGAGCAGGCGATAAAGAGCAAGCTCAAGCTGCGTTTAAAACCGCTGTTCCTGTAATTGACTCGGCTGTTAACAAAGGCCTGATCCACAAAAACAAAGCCGCTCGCAGCAAAAGCAGACTTAACGACAGATTGCGCGCGATGGCTTGATCTCGACCGAGAGTCGATAGATCAACAAGGCCTATGCAACAGATGTTGCTTGGGCCTTTTTTTATGCGCGGCGTTTTTGGTTTTGCTGGCCGATGGCGCTGATCTCGCACACCAGTCCGTCGGCGTGTGTGCGAGAATGGGTTCGTGTCAGATCGGACTTAATTGAAGTAACTCCAAGGGTATTCAGGGCTTAGAATCGGCTGAAAACCCGCCGGCACCGGAAATGGTGCGCTGACGAATTCGTAAACGCCTACCAATTCGCGAGTCACGATCATCCCAACGCCCATCGCTAAACCCACGGGCAAGCCTGCTGCGCCTTTGGCATTGGTTTCCTTGACGATATTGCCCGGTAATTCCAGAAAACCGCAAGTCATCCCGGCTAAGCCGCGGCTGAATTTATGGGCGGCGGTATCGGCCGGCACGTTTGGCGAGATTAACATCATTAGCGCGAATGGCGCCGCGAATAAAAAATGTCTTAGTGAATGCATTTTGCCTCCTGAAACGTGAAGTAATCGGTGGGCAATCCGTCATGCGGTTACCCGGTATTATTGGCTCCGTATGGTGATGCGCAATCAAGCGATTGGATTTACGCAAGCTTGGCTATTTATCATAGACCGTGGGTGCTCGTCATACTTTTTTGGTTTTAGGCGCTTGCGGCATCCGGACAAACTGCTAATCTGATAGCTCTCAGCTCATCAGTCTAAGGTACTGTCATGAATAACCAAGACCAAGTCAAACTTCGTTGGGGCATTCTCGGTGCTGCCCGTATCAACGAGCGCCTGTTGCCAGCGATAGTCGAAGCATCCAATGCAAGGCTGGTTGGCATAGCTAGCCGTCGGCCCGGTGCCGCAGCACAAACCCTAGCTCAATATGCGCCTTGTCATCCGGATATACAGAGTTACGACAATCTGGATGCTTTGCTAAACGACGAAGACGTGCAGGCTATCTACTTACCGATGGCCAATCATGAGCATGCGGAATGGACCTTGCGAGCCATCGAACATCGTAAGCATGTGCTTTGCGAAAAACCGATGGCTTTGACAGTGGAGGACATTGACGCGATCGAAACCGCCGCGCGCCGTTACCGGATGACCGTGATGGAAGGTTTTATGTACCGCTTCCATCCGCAACATGCCCGAGTGCTGGAGTTGATCCGTTCCGGACTGATCGGCGAAATCCGCTCGGTGCGCGCCAGCTACTCGTTCATGATGCGTCCGGCCCGGATGTATCGATTGGCGGAAGATGTGTCGCGCGGCGGCGGGGCGATGTGGGATATCGGTTGCTATGCGATTCACTCATTGCGCATGTTCTTTCAGCAAGCGCCACGCACCGTCACTGCCTTATCCAAATATGTGGAAAGCGGGGCCGACATCACGACCAGCGGCATTCTGGATTTTGGCGATGGAAAATTCGCGCATTTCGATTTCAGCTTCGAACGCGCCCGGCGTTGCGAATACGAAATCATCGGCACCCAGGGCGGAATCAAATGCCACGTGGTCTGGCAGTTGCCTGGGGATGTGCCGGTAATCTCCTGGTGGACCGAAGACGGGCGGCAGTCGGAAGAGCGTTTGCCTGTCGCAAATCATTTCCGTTTGGAAGTCGAGCATTTCAGCGATTGCGTATTAAACGGCAAGGATCCGCAATTGTCGTTCAACGACGCTCGCGACAATTGCCGGACCATTGTTGCCGCGCTGCAATCGGCCGCCGAGGGGCGGGTGATCAAAATTTAGTTCGACGTACCATGTGGTCGGCGACCTGGCTGATTTCCTGCGGAGGTCAATATGATCGGCAAGCTCTTAGGTAACTATCGATTAGCTGATGTTGTAGTCGTTTTAGCATTGGTGGTGTCCTGCCTATTTCAGACCGAAGCATCGTTTGCCGCTGATGCCGCAGCCGCTAGGAAGGAATTGCAGCAAATGGGCATCGAATATACCGAAGCGCAATTCGCTACATCGGCCGGTGCCGGCGATACGCTGGCGGTAAAGCTGTTTCTGGATGCGGGCATGGATGTGAATGCCGGAGGTTCCGCCGCGCTGGGATTGGCCGCCGGTAGAGGACAGTTGGAAATGGTCAAGCTATTATTGGCTAACGGCGCCAAGCCGACAGCCAATGCGTTGCAGTTTGCCCGAACTCGAGGGCATAAGGAAATTGAGAATATTCTGGTTCAAGCCGGGGCTAAGGAGTAGTTGCCAGAGGCCGGGCTAGACTTGGTCCTGCCCGGCTTGAAGAGCTACATTTATTTGCTAAAAGTCAGTCCATCGTTAGCGACATTGATTTTAATCACATCTCCCGGCATAAAGCGGCCCGACAAAATTTCATTTGCCAGCGGGTTTTCCAGCTGCCGTTGTATTGCCCGTTTCAAGGGGCGCGCGCCATAAACCGGATCGAAACCGGCCTCGCCAAGTAAATCCAACGCCGTTTCGCTGACTTCGAAGCCAATATCTTTTTCCTGTAAGCGACGGCGCAATAATTCGATCTGAATTTTGCAGATGGCGCGGATTTGACCTTGGCCGAGCGGATGAAAGACCACTGCCTCGTCGACCCGATTGATGAACTCGGGGCGGAAATGTTGGCCGACAATTTCCATTACCGCATCCTTCATTTCGATGTAATTACTCTCGCCCGCCAGATCCTGGATTACGCTGGAGCCAAGGTTGGAGGTCATCACCACCACGGTGTTTTTGAAGTCCACGGTGCGGCCCTGGCCGTCAGTCAAACGGCCGTCGTCCAGGACTTGCAGCAATACGTTAAAGACGTCGTTATGGGCTTTCTCGATCTCATCCAGCAAAATTACCGAATACGGTTTGCGGCGCACTGCTTCGGTCAAATAACCGCCTTCTTCATAGCCGACATAGCCCGGAGGTGCGCCGATCAAACGGGCCACCGAATGCTTCTCCATAAATTCGGACATGTCGATCCGCACCATCGCTTCCTCGGTGTCGAACATGAATTCGGCCAAAGCTTTGCACAATTCGGTTTTACCGACCCCGGTTGGACCGAGGAACAGGAAGGAACCGTTGGGTCGGTTAGGGTCGGATAGACCGGCACGTGAGCGGCGGATCGCGTTGCTAACAGCTTTCAAGGCTTCGGTCTGGCCGATCACCCGTTTGCCCAACTCTTCTTCCATGCGTAGCAGTTTTTCGCGCTCGCCTTCCATCATTTTCGAAACCGGAATGCCGGTCCATTTGGAAACGACTTCGGCGATTTCCTCTTCCGTGACCTTGCTGCGTAGCAAGGTGGTTTCCTGCATTTCCACCTGCGAAGCCAGATCCAGCTCTTTTTCCAGTTTGGGAATGTCGCCGTATTGCAGCTCGGACATGCGCGCGTAATCCTGGCTGCGGCGGGCCGCTTCCAATTCCAGACGAGCATGTTCCAGGCGTTCCTTGATCGTTGCGGTACCTTGCAATGCGGCTTTTTCGGCTTTCCAGATTTCTTCCAGATCGGAATATTCTTTTTCCAGTTCGGCGATTTCCACTTGCAGAATTTCCAGGCGTTTTTTCGAGGCGGCGTCGCTTTCATTTTTCATTGCCTCGCGCTCGATTTTCAATTGGATCAAACGTCTATCGAGCTTATCCATCGATTCCGGTTTGGAGTCCATTTCCATCCGGATCCGGCTGGCGGCCTCGTCGATTAAGTCGATGGCTTTATCCGGCAGTTGCCGGTCGGAAATATAGCGGTGCGACAGCATCGCGGCGGCAACGATGGCGGGGTCGGTGATATCGACGCTGTGATGGATTTCGTAGCGCTCCTTCAAGCCGCGCAAGATGGCGATGGTATCTTCGACGCTGGGTTCGTCGACCAGCACTTTTTGAAAGCGCCGTTCCAAGGCCGCGTCTTTCTCGATGTATTGCCGATATTCGTCTAGCGTGGTGGCGCCGACGCAATGCAATTCGCCGCGAGCCAAGGCGGGTTTCAGCATGTTGCCGGCGTCCATCGCGCCTTCGGCCTTGCCGGCACCGACCATGGTGTGCAACTCATCGATGAATAGGATAATCTGGCCTTCCTGTTTGGCAACGTCGTTTAGCACCGCTTTCAGGCGCTCCTCGAATTCGCCGCGAAATTTGGCGCCGGCGATCAATGCCGCCATATCCAGCGACAGCAATTGCTTGCCCTTGATACCCTCGGGTACTTCGCCATTGACGATGCGCTGCGCCAGCCCCTCGACAATGGCGGTTTTGCCGACGCCCGGTTCACCGATCAGCACCGGGTTGTTTTTGGTGCGGCGTTGCAATACCTGGATGGTGCGGCGGATTTCGTCGTCGCGACCGATCACCGGGTCGAGTTTGCCTTGCTCGGCACGTTCGGTCAGGTTGATGGTGTATTTTTTCAAGGCCTGGCGTTGATCTTCGGCGTTGGCGTCATTGACGTTCTGGCCGCCGCGCATGTTTTCGATGGCTTTTTCCACCGCAGAAGTGGTGACGCCGGCCTGTTTCAGGATCTTTTGCAAGGAGCTGCTGGCTTCCAGGGCGGCCAGCAAAAATAATTCGCTGGAGATGAACGCATCTTTACGCTTTTGCGCCAGTTTGTCGGTCAGATTCAACATCCGTGACAATTCGTTGGAGATTTGCACGTCGCCGCCGGACCCGGAGACGCTGGCCAGACGGTCGATTTCCTTGCTTAGCTCGTTGCGCAGCGCGTTGACTTGAATGCCGACCTGCATCAGCAACGGCTTGATACTGCCGCCCTCCTGATCGATCAAGGCCAACATTACATGCACAGGCTCGATGAATTGGTGATCCTTACCCAAAGCCATGCTTTGCGCGTCGCTTAGCGCTTGTTGAAATTTGCTGGTTAACTTATCCATTCGCATGCTGCGTACCTCATTTGGAATATAAATTGTGTTGGCGCAGAGATGGGGCGCTGTGCGACGCTTTTCAAGCGACAACTGGCGGATAATCCCACTATTTATCAGATGACATTATTGCTGTTGTTTGGTGAGTTTGGATGGACATCGTTGGTAGCCTTGATAAATGTTTCAAAGTACAATGTCGCCGCTCAGATAACAGATGTTGAGGGATTATGGCCATTGCTAGTCAGCAGGTCCGGTTGTCAATATTGTCGGTCTGCGTAACCATTAGTTTTATTTTGTAGGAGTTTTAAAAATGGCAACAGGCACTGTAAAGTGGTTCAACAATACCAAAGGGTTTGGATTTATCGAGCCTTCCGAAGGCAAGGAAGATGTTTTTGTACATCATTCTGTTATTAAAGGCGAAGGTTTTAAAACCTTGTCGCCAGGCCAGTCGGTTCAATTCGATATCGAGTCCGGTCCTAAAGGTCTGACTGCTGCGAACGTCCTGCCCAGATAAGCGTTAACGGTTACGGGTAAAAAGGCTCTTGCTTGCAAGGGCCTTTTTTATGCCCGCTACAAAATGGATTTTTCGGCCGAGGACTATATAACCAAGCTATAATGCAGTCATCCCTTCCAAACCGGCGTAACTGACCATGGCACGCGAATTTTCATCTTTAAAACAAATGGATACCCCTGTCAAAGTGCTGTTTACCGGCTATCTGACAACTGTCGCGGTCGGGTATCTGATGGCGTTGATCCAAATTCTGTTTACTCACGGTATGGCCGACGGCAAGTTTGGCCTGTCGATAGACGATATTGTTTACAGTTATTACGGTAACCGTTCCGGTACGGTGCTGGAAACCAAGCTGAACGGGTCCATGAAGGAGAACGCTTCCGAACAGGAACGGTTCGCCATTATTCAATGGGTACGCGATGGTGCGGATAAGGACGACTTTGTCGATAACGGTATCGAGAAAATCATTCAGGAGCGTTGCGTGATGTGTCACAACAAAGACGCGCCGGTTCCGGATTTGAGCGATTTCAAAGTGTTGAAGGAACTGACCAAGGAAGATGAAGGCGCAACCTTCAGTTCGCTGACACGGGTTTCGCATATTCACTTGTTCGGCATCAGCTTTATTTTCATGTTTGTAGGCTTGATTTTTAGTTTTTCGGAAACTAGCACCATTAAGTACAAATGTATTGCTATCGGTATGCCCTATGTGTTTTTGCTGGTGGATATATTGTCGTGGTGGTTGACGAAGCTGGATCCGATATTTGCCTGGCTGGTGATTGTGGCGGGTGGTGGTATGGCGGTGTCGTTTGCGTTTATGTGGACGGTGTCCGTCGCGGAAATGTGGCTGTTCGATACTGTGTTTCTGGATGCGGACGGTCAGCCTAGACCGCAATGGAGCACGATAGTCGAAGCCAGATTTAAGCAGTTTGGCGGAGAAGCCGCGGCCAAAAAATTAGGCGAATTACTGAAGCAAACCGGTATGTATGCTTGGTCGAAATTCCAGAACCAGGGGCTGCCGTTTTTGAAGGATTTATACGTAAAAATAGTCAAGAAAGACAAATAGTTAAGTAAGTGTGACTGGGTAGGCAAAACGGTGTTGAGAAGTTAAAGTTCCGCGCTTGGCAAGCCGATAACCGGAGCGGTATGATGCAAACTCGATTTGCAGGAGGTATACCATGATTAGCAATGTACTGAATAGCGCAACCAGTCTGATCAGCAATGCTCAGCAAAAGGCCAGTACCGCCGCGCAAACGATCGCGAATTTGCCGGTGCAAGCTCAGGAAGTCGGCGGCTCAAAAGATGTCGGTTCCGCCGATTTGTTCAAGCCGGTGTTGAGCTTGAAAGAAGCTGAGCTGGAAACTTCAGCTGGCGCCAAAATGATCAAGACTCATGAAAAAATGCTCGGATCTCTTCTCGACGTTACGGCCTAATGGCTAACGCTGACATCATAGCCCAGCGCTTTGATGTCAGCGGCAAACGCATTCATCTCTTCAATATCCATTCTTTCCAGCTCGTCTGCTTCCGCTTGGAACGATTGTCTGGCCATGCTGTATAGCATGATTTCTTGCAGTTTAATCTTGCTAACCCGTAATTCCTGCAAAAGCGCTAAATAGGCCTGCTTTTCGCTGTCAGACCACGCCTGCCGATAATGCAGCATGCAGGTTTGTAATTTGGTCGGGCATAGGCTGGCGGCAATCTTTAGATGTTCCAATAACTTTTGCTGACTTTGGCCGGTGTTGTTGATCAGCTTGCGGCCCTGTTCCGTCGCGCTGTCTAGCTTGAACCATAGTTCGCCATTATATCGAGCTAATTCCGCTAAGCCTGCTTGCACTGTTGATTGGTGTATTAAGCTGCCATTACTGATCAAGACGAATTTACTGGCCGGAAATACGCCTGATTCCGTGGCGATCTCGCCGATCAGGCGCACGGCTTTATCGAAATCCATCAGACTGGTCGGTTCGCCGTTGCCGGAAATGGCGATATCCTTGATAACGCGCTGGTCGATTTCCACGTTGAATTGCTCGAAAAAATCGCCGTGTTGCACGTAATCCAGAAAGAAACGCAGCTCCTGCTCCAGTAATGCAAAATCCATTTCCGGTGCGTTGCCGCGCTGTAACTCCGGTACTTGGCAATAAATGCAGCGCCAGTTGCAAGCATTGTTGGGGTTAAAATTTACCCCAATAGACAAACCGCCCGCGCGACGGGAGATGACCGGATACACATATTTCAGGCCGGCAACGTTACGGTTGTGATTTGTGGTGGTGAGTATCGGTTTCACTTGAGGTGCACCGCGCAAAACGTAACCGGTTTACGCGGCAATGGGTTAGATTCGGACCAACACTTCGCCGCGTCCGGTTTCCGCCATGTCTCCGCCGTAACGCTGCACGCGGTTAAACGCCGCACCGCTGTCTGCAAACCGGGAGTTGAAGGATTTGAACGAAGCGAACAGGATAGGCAAGAAGGCTAGGGTATGTGAGCCGCAGTCGTTAAAGGTGGCTGACAACTGCGGCTGATTCCACAGCAACAAAGTGCCGCGCCGCATCGCATAGCCCAGATAGCGGCCGGTGTTACCCATCACCGCGATAGTGCCTGCCAGCATCCGCGAGCCGCAATAATCGCCGGCGTTGCCTTCGATCAAAATCTGGCCGCGGCGCATGTGGTCGCCGGCGCGCTGGCCTACGTTGCCTTTCACCAATACGGTGCCGCCTTTCATGCCTTGTTTGTTGCCGGGCAGCGCGCCGCCGAGAAAATCGCCGGCATCGCCTTCAATTTGCAACAAGCCGTTTTTCATTTCGCAACCGGCATATAGGCCGGCGTCGCCACTGACGTTGATCGTGCCCGATTTCATTTGCATGCCCAGATAAGCGCCAGCATCGCCTTGCACGCTGATGCTACCGCCGTCCAATTCCTTGCCGATGAAGTCTAGCTTGTTATTGCTGTAGGCGATGATGATTTCCTGGGTGTTCATGCCGGTGATGTAGAACAGTTCGTCGACCCGGCGGCGGCTTTTGCCGTTTTGTAGTTCGATCGCGGCAATGGCATCGACATCCAAACCTTGCAGCTTTTGACATACCAGCGGCGACATGTCGATGCGCTGGTCGGTTGGCTGTTTCAGGGTAAAGGTTAACGCGCTCATGCCATGATCTCCTGCAAATGAAAGTGGAACGGGCCCAGTTTACCGCCGTAGTTGCCGGCGCTGATACGTTTGATACCGTTAGCCGCGCCCAGATCGCAAACCGCTTGAATACCCACGCGCATGGCTTTGTCGATGTCTTCCTTACTTAAACCGTCGATGACGATTTCCATCACCGATTCGATTTCCGGCGACAGATCGGTTTTGGTTACGCCTTTTAACGTTGGGCAGAAGGCGTCATTGGTAGAGGCGCCTAACGAAGCGTATTTCGATCCGACTTTGGAGCCGGAGCGCACCACGCCGCCAGGGAAAGGCATGATCACGTTCGGGATTTTACGCATTTCCTCGATAGCTGCTTCGCAGGCTGCCAGCGCTTGCGGTTGCGATTCGGCCAATACCAAGAAGTTGCCGCCGCCGACTGCATCGACCATGCCGGTTGTGGCTTCGGTCAGGAATTCGCCGTCCATCACCGGCACCCGCCAATAGCGTTTGCCGCCGATTTTCTTGGCAATTTGAAAACCGTCGCCGAAGTAGCGCAGGTTTTTACCCAGCGGAATCGGCTTGCCGCCTTCGATGCCGGCAAATAAGGCTGAAGTCGGTGAGGTTAATACGCACTGGCCGGCGCGGGTTTCCAGTTGCTTGGCCAAGCCTTTGCCGCCTATCGCGTAGATCATGATTGCGACGCCGGGCCGTCCGTCCGGTGTTTCGTCCGGGCTCAATACCCGCTCGATACCAGCTTCGCAGCCGCAGGCAATTACCGAGGTGGCAAAGCCGGTCATGGCTTGCGCGGAAATCATCGCCCATTTCTCGTTTTGCGCGGTGATGATGGCCCGCGTAGCCTTCATTGGGAAGGCTTCGGCGAAGGTTTTGTCGATGGTTACGCCGTTTATAATCATGCTGCACCTCTCAACGGATGCGCCGTCAAGCTGCCGCGTCCGTCTTCGCTAATTTCGTCGTCGCTGATTTTAAAGTTGCCGAGTTTCATGGTCAGGTATTTGTCGAAATACGGTTTCAGGTCTTTTTCGATGGACAGGTCGTAATCCGGTTTGACGATATGGGTCGTGCCCCAGGTGACTTTAACAACCTGACCGTCTTTGACTACCAGTTCGCCGTCTTTGAACACATAATCCGGTTTGGTGAACATGGTTTGACGGTCGGCGTTTTCGGTGTAGACGGTGATGTCGGCCCAGTTGCCTGCACTAAGCGCGCCCCTATCCTTCAAGCCGATAATGCGGGCGGCGCCGGCCCGAGTCATGATGGCTATTTCGTTAAGCGTGTATTCGCGCTCGATCGAGGCCAGCGTAGTCATCTTTTGCGCTTCCGGATGGATGGTCGCCAGCATGTCGTTACGGAAGCTGCGGTCCATCAACAGACGGATCAAATGCGGATAGCTGGTGAACGGCGCGCCGTTCGGGTGGTCGGTGGTCAGGAAAATTCGCCAAGGGTCTTCGACCAGCAGGAAGATTTCCAAGCCAATCGCCCATTGCAAGGCGTTGACGAAATTCTGATCTTTATACTTGAACGGTACCACGCCACAGCCGGCATCGCATTCGATGTCCATACACACCCATTTGTTGGGGCTGGCGAAGCGGTGGTTGGCATGTTGGCGCATGTTATCGCCAGACGCGGTCACAGTCTGGCCGAACAAAATCTGGCCGACGTCGGCGGTGATGTTTTTGTTTTGGTTGATCGCTTCGGCAATCTGCGCGGCGCCGGAGGAGAATTTGAAATCGCCTTCTTTGCCGTAGCTGTGGAACTGAATATGCGTCAAGTGCATCGGCAAGCCGTCGATGCCTTGAATGGTATTTAACGTGGTTTCCAGATTGCCGGGTACGCCTAGGTTGCAGCCGTGTACGTGCAAAGGGTGAGTGATGCCCAGTTCTTGCACTGCTCTGGCCAAGGTTTGCAGGATTTGTCTGGGAGTGACGGCGTAATGGCTGTTTTGCTCGTCCAGGTCCAATTTGCGCTGATTAAATTTAAACGCGTTAATGCCGCCGGCATTCACCACTTTGATGCCAATGCCTTTGGCCGCATTCAGCGTCCAGGCCACGTAATCGTTGATGGCTTTTTGATCCTTGTTGGCGGTCATCATGCGCAGCAAAAAGTCGTCGCTGCCCAGCATCACGTAGCCGCCCTTATCGACGATAGGCGTATCGCCCATTTCCATGTGCGCCTGGCGGGCGTTGATCGGCAACACCGCCGGTTCGAAGCAAGCGGTGTAACCCATTTCCGCGTAACGGTAGCCGGCCACATAGGTGCTCGGCATCGCGTGGCCGTTGCCGGAGCGAGTGATCGGTGTGCGTTGTACCGGGTCCATGCGGTGATCTTCCGGTAACAGGGTGCGGGCAATGTTGCCTTTGCCGCCGCCAATATGTGTGTGCATGTCAATCGCGCCGGACATCACGACTTTGCCGCGCAAATCGTATTCCCTATCGACTGGTCTGCCGTCTTTCGGCGCGTCGATGATTCGACCATCCTGCACAAAAATATCCTGTTGTTGACCGTCGATGCCGCTGGCCGGATCGTAAACGGTTCCACCTGTAAGTTTTATCAGCATGTGTTTGATCCTAAAGTGCTTGTTCGATAGCGGTCAGGACTTCGGCGGTACTGGGCAGGCCGGAGTCGCGCAATTTTTTCAGGCGGATCGCCACCACATTATCCAGGCGGTAGGCATGGCCGGAGTGATCGATGCCGGGCGTGCCTACCGGAATGAACACATCCGGCTCTTTCTCGAACTTTATGCCGGAGCGACCGATGACGATGGTCGGTAAGTCGGTTTTTGGGGGCAGTGCGCCGCTATTAAACGCCTGAACCCAAACCAAGGCATCCGCTTCGCCGTTATTCAGTAATGTCTGAGTGTCGTAGAGATAAGGGTCGTATTCGGGGTAACCACGGGCAAAATTGACGCGCGCGGGGTAACCGGTAGTCCAGCCGCAGACTTGGTTGGCGGTTTGGTCGCCTTCCTTGCCGCCCAACGGAAAGCCGGAGCAGCGCGTGCCTAACTGGTTAAGGTCTTTGACGATGCTGCATAGGGTTTGTACGGTCAGCTCGGCTTGATCGAAAGCCAAGGCCGCCGCGCCCCACAATACTACGCCGTAATGAGCGGCTTTCAATTTGTCTGCGACGGCTTGCAGATCGTTAATGGCAATGCCGGCGATGTTTTGCGCGTGTAATATGTGGCCTTTAACCAGGGCTGACAAGACGGCGGCCACGTCCGGTAAGTCGGCATCAGCACAGGGCAGCACGGTGGCTTTTTGGCCGGTCGGAGCCGTTGAGGCGTTCCCGGACGGTGCTTTGCCCAAATAAATAATTTCCCGGTTGGCGGTACTGTCGAGAAACATAGATTCTTCGTTCCATAGATATTTCTCGAAAAAACGCGGCGCAAACGCTTCCAGATCGGTACCGACCACCAGCAACAGGTCGCAGCGGTTTTTCAGCTCGGCCAGCGTGGTGTTTATCCAGCCGGAATCCTGCAATGCCAGCAAATTGCGGCGGGCATTGTTGAAATTGAGGTTATCTACGACCGCGCCGCTTTTGTCGGCTAAAGCCAGTAGGGCTCGCATGCCGTTGACGTCGGTTGCACAGCCTCCGATGAGAGGTTGATTTGTGCCGCGCAGCAATTCCGCGGCTCTGCTGGTCGCCGCCTCCAGACTAACCGATTGGCCGGCGACGCGTGGCGTAGTATCTGCGATAGCTTGTTCGAAAGCCGGCGTATTGACCGCGCAGCCGTTTGCGATCACTTTCAGCGTTGCGCCGTCCACCTGTATGCTCAGGTCGTCGGTACCGATGCCGCAAAAAGGGCTGGGTACCTCGGTTATTTCCGTCATAGAAAAATCCTCAATCTTTTTTGATGTATTTGAAACGTGGATCGTCGGGCGTGCCTTCGAAGACGCCGGCGGAGGTTTCCGCGGCATCCCACAGCAACACGTCTTCAATTTTTTTTGCCAGCAGAAAATCTTTATCGGTGATGCCTTTTGCCGAATGCGTGACTAATTTGACGATCACAAACGCATAGGAAACCGTCAGATCCGGGTGATGCCAGGCTTTTTCCGCCAAGTGGCCGACCGTGTTGACTACCATTAAAGTAGCTTTCCAGCCGCTGGTCTTGATTTTGCGGCGGATCCAGCCGTTCTCGTAGTACCAGTGTGGCAGTTCCTGTGTTAAACGCTCGGCGATTTCGGTCTCGCTATAGACCTTGGCAGTATCGTGCGACATCGTTTATCCCCCCGGATTGAAATGACTCGGCATTCTATCGCACAGTTTAGTCGGTGTCTTTACGGTGTACAGGTGTTTGCTGGGTTTCGGCGCCAATTCTTGGTAGGCGGAGGGGTTTTGACGGGATAGTTTGGATTGGCTGAAGAATGCGCGATGTCGGCGCATTCTTCTCGACCTGGGCATGGCTTATTTAACGACCCTTAATTGCGGCCTTTGCGGGGCTTTCGGCTCGGTCGGCGGCGTCGGCGGGGTTTCGTCTTCGTTTTCTTCCGGGTCGAAAATCATGCCCTTGCCGTTTTCCTTGGCATAGATGGCCAATACGGCTTTGCACGGCGCGATAATGCGCATGGGTTTGCCGGAGAAGCGGGCGTTGAACTGGATTTCTTCATTGCCCAGCACCAAGCCTTGGATCGCTTCCGGGCGCATGTTCAGTACGATTCGGCCGTCTTCCACGAAGTCGCCCGGCAGCGTCACGCCAGGGTAGTCGGCATTTACTAGCAGATGGGGGGTTAGACTGTTGTCGACGATCCATTCGTAGATGGAACGAATCAGATAGGGTTTGAGTGGGGTCATTTGCTTGGGGCTTGCATCATGTCTTTTTCCTCGCGGCTCAGGCTTTCTTGAAAAGCCCGTCTGGAGAAGAGGCGGTTGGCGTAGGCGGTAATGCCTTTGCCGAGGCTGGCGATGTCGATGCCGATACTGGGTAGTCGCCACAAGAACGGCGCCATCGCGCAATCGATCAATGAATATTCTTCGCTCATGAAATAAGGTGTAGCTTCGAATACCGGCGCGGCCGCCATCAAACTCTCCCGCAGCATTTTTTTCGATTTGGCGGCTTTTTTGTCGCCGTTGACCAGTACGTCATCTAATAGCGGATACCACTCCTGATCGATGCGTTTGATCAGCATCCTGGCATTGGCGCGCGAGACCGGGTCCATTTGATGCAGGGCGGGATGCGGGAAGCGTTCGTCCAGATATTCCATGATGATGCGGGCATCGTACAGCACCAAATCCCGTTCGACGAAAGTGGGTGCATTGCCGTTGGGGTTGAGTTCCAGCAAGTCTTCGGGCGGGTCGTTCGGGTCGAAAAACTCGACTTCCGCTGGTACGCCTTTTTCGTATACGACTAGCCTGGCACAGTGGCTCATAATGCAGGCTGGGGATGAAAAAAGAGTCATTGCGGATTTTCGGCTGGTGATGTTTGCCACGAAGTGAACCTCTTTGAGTAACAGGATTTAAATCGGGGCAGATTGTAGCATGGATGATTGGGCTTTTGGGGGCGATGCCCAATGCGGTCGCCCGTTGAAAATATTGGGCTGAGCCGGGCTTTTTTAAACGGTTTACCGCCCTATTTAGCCGAGTTTGACGATGATGTCTTCCAAGACATTGGCGGTGGCATGAACCTTGTCGGCGGCATTGGATAGGTGCTGGTAAAGCTCGCGTTGTTTAAACATGTTTAAGTAGTCTTCGCCTTGAAATAGATCGGCGATGGCTTTGCGGTAGAGCTTTTCGATGCGGCGTTCCGAATGGCGGGCGGCGAAGGCGTGTTGTTCGGCTTCGGAGGGATGCTTGCCCAATATTGCAAAGCCGCGCTCCAGCGCTTTGATGCCAACTTGCAGTTCGATTACCATCGCTTGCGAATGGCTATCGGGGCTTAGTTCCAGCGCTCTCATTTCGTTATACGTGCTTTTGCAATAGGTGACGATACTGTCCATGGAGGCGATGGCGCGGTAGATGTCTTCGCGATCGATCGGCGTGGCAAACGAGCTGTTTAGTTCGTGCAGGTTATGCATGCGGATTCGGTCGGCTTCGTGTTCGTCTTCCTTGAGTATTTTGCCGGCTTCTGCTGATCCGCTGTCCATGAAGCGTACCAGATTGTCAACGGTGACGCAGACCTGCTGGCACTGTTGGTGCAGTAACAGATAAAAGTCGGCGGTTTTCGGGAATATTCTTTGAAACAGGCGCGTGGACAGTGAAAGCTTGGGAGATGGCATGTAAAGCGACGGCGGCTATTGAAGAAAGTAACGGAATATCAGAAAACTAAGGCAGGCAATCATCGCCGAGCCGGGGATGGTGATAAGCCAGGTTTGCAAAATTTCCAAAGCCTTGCCCCAGCGCACTGCTCTTGGGCGATCGGATGCGCCAATACCCAGAATCGACGATGCCACCACATGCGTCGTGGACACCGGGGCGCCGAGCAGCGAGCTGCCGAAAATCGTCAGACATGCGCTCAGTTGCGCGTTTAGGGCGTGGATAGGCCGAATTTTATAAATCGCAAATCCCAAGGTGCGCACGATGCGCCAGCCGCCGGTTAGCACGCCGGCCGTCATCGCGCAGGCGCAAAATAGCATCACCCAGCCCGGCACCCGGAAGCTGTCGATTTCTCCGCTGAGTAACAGAATCAAGGTCAACACGCCCATGCTTTTTTGTGCGTCGTTGGCGCCGTGTGAAAAGGCCAGCGCGGCGGCGGTCAGCCATTGGGCATTGCGTAGCTGCCTGTTAATACTTGGCGATGCGGTTCGTAATAAAAACATCGTCAGTCGCTGCAGCACAAAGCCGACCAGGAAGCCCAATATGAGCGAGAACAATAAAGCCAGTAGGACTTTGCTGACACCGTGAATGTTGCCATGGCTTATATCGCTGAATCCCCAGGCGATAGGTTTGCTACCTATGCCGATTAGCGTGGCGCCGATCAAGCCGCCTACCAGTGCGTGCGATGAAGATGACGGTAGGCCGCGCCACCAGGTAAACAAATTCCAGAAAACGGCGGCGAATAGACCCGAAATCACGATTAATAGCGCATCGGCTTTGGGGATAAAGGATAGGTCGATCAAGGTGCCGACTGTGTTGGCGACGGCGGTACCGCCTAGCAGCGGTCCCAGGAATTCGAAGCCGGCAACCACCACGACCGCTTGCACTGGCGTCATCGCCCTGGAGGCGATGACGCTGGCAATAATGTTGGAGGCATCATGAAAACCATTGGTGTAGTCGAATACCAGTACAATGACGATCGCAATACCGATAAACGGAACCAATGCCTCCAAAATAGTCGCGGTGGGTTATGCTGGTTAATTGACTACGTTGTGACCGCGTTGTCTGAGGCAGTTGCGGTAGGCGTTTTTATAGCTGTCGTTGGAATGAATGCCTTGTTGAGCGCCGCCGCCTATGCCGCCGGCCGCCGCGCCGATGGCCGCACCGGTGCCGGGATTGCCGACTATTGCACCAATTGCCGCGCCGCCCGCCGCACCTACCAAGCCGCCGACGGCCGCGCCGGTGGCAGTGTCTTTAACGGTGCTGGCCGACTGGGAAGCCAGCTGTTCGCATTGCTGCATGTCTTGGTTCAGGCGGTAGGCATTGGGGTCGTTATAAGTATCCACGGTGGGAGTCCATCCGGTGGTGGTGGCGCAGCCGGTAGTTAATAGGCTGATTGCTAAAATCGAGTTAAACGGTAATTTATGCATGACAAATCTCCTTTAATGATGCTGAATGTAGCGATAGTGTTCCAGAGAGTAGCCCATTTTGCACCATTTTGGAAATGAACAAGTCAAATTGACAGTGGCGAGGCTGTCACGTATGATTCGCAGCCTTTTTTATCCGTTTTTATCACCATAGGCAGTAGCACATGAAAAGAACTTATCAACCCAGCAAAATCAAACGCGCCAGAACTCACGGCTTTCGTGCCAGAATGGCTACCGTCGGTGGTCGCAGAGTGATCAATGCGCGCAGAGCTAAAGGCCGCGCATCGCTGACGGTTTAATTGTCGGCGGAAGATTTCGGCTTTCCCGATCAGTATCGGCTAGGGACGCCCGCTGAGTATAAAAAAGTATTTACCAATCCCGTAAAATCGACAGATAAATATTTTACGGTGTTGGCGACGAGCAATATCCTGCCGCATCCGCGGCTGGGTTTGGCCATCGCGAAAAAAACTATAAAAAAAGCAGTCGCAAGGAATCGCATAAAAAGGGCTGTCAGGGAAAGTTTTAGATTACAGCGTCAACATATCGTCGGCATTGATATTGTTGTTTTGGCAAGAGGCGACGCAGCAAATGCAGCCTCGCCGATATTGAGGAAGTCATTGGAAAGGCATTGGCATAAACTGGTAGATCGATGCGATTCCTGCTCATAACCCTGATCAAGCTTTACAAATACTTCATAAGTCCTTTGCTGGGACCCAGATGTCGTTTTTATCCCAGCTGTTCAAGTTATGGCTTAGAGGCAATCCAGATTCATGGTGCTTTCAAAGGCTCTTACCTCACGCTTCGACGATTATTGAAATGCCATCCGTTCCACGAGGGTGGCATCGATCCTGTTCCGGAAAAATTGAGTAAATAACAATGGATAACATAAGATTTGTACTTGTCATGGCGATGTTGATGATCTCCTACATGTTGTGGGAGTCGTGGCAGATTGATTACGGTCCCAAGCCGCAGGCCATCATCTCCGACAAGCCCATTGTAGCTGGCGATGCCGGTGTCGTGGCTAACGCGGATCCCGCACAGCCAGGCGCGCAACAAGCCGCCAGTCAGGCCGCTGCCGCGCAAGTAGCCGCCGACAAAGTCATCAAAGTCAAAACCGATGTGTTTGCGTTGGAAATCGATACCGAGGGCGGCACATTACGCAATCTCGATCTATTGCAATATCCGCACGAGAAAGAAAATTCCGCAGTTAGCGCCGCCTACGCTTTAATCGGTATGCAAGCGCCGGCTAAAGATTTGTCGCCGATTCGCCTGTTCGATAGCAGCCCGGAAAAAATGTTCTTGGCGCAAACCGGTCTGGTTGCCAGTCAGAATTCCGTTGCGGCTCCGGACCATCATGCGGTGTTCACGGCCGAGCAAACCTCTTACGAGCTGGCGGATGGTCAAGAGCAAATCAGCATTCCTTTGAGCTGGACCAATCAGCAAGGCTTGAAAGTTACCAAGACTTTTACCTTCAAACGCGGCAGCTATTTGGTACAAGTCGAGCAAAAAGTCGCCAACCAAACCGCCAACCCTTGGGTCGGTAAACAGTACGACCAATTGCTGCGCGTCGAACACAGCGATAAAAGCAATAACAACTTCATCAGAACTTACTCCGGTGGCGTGGTTTACACCGAGAAAGACAAATACAAAAAAGTTAAATACGAAGACATGGCGGACGACACGCTAAACGTGGTCAGCCAAGGCGGTTGGAGTGCGTTTATCCAGCATTACTTCGCCGCTGCCTGGATTCCGCCCGCGGATCAGGAAAACCATTTTTACACCAAAGCCCTTAACGATTTCCGCTACGTCATCGGTTCCTATTCGCCGGATGTCAGTGTTCCCGCCAATAGCGAAGCGGTGCTTAAATCGCAATTGTTTGTAGGTCCTAAAATTCAGCCGGTGATGGAAGCCATCGCGCCGGGTCTGGAATTAACGGTCGATTACAGCTGGCTGACCGTGGTCGCCAAGCCTATCTACTGGCTGTTGAACCAAATCTACGGCTACGTGGAAAACTGGGGCGTGGCGATTTTGGGCGTAACCCTGTGCATCAAATTGCTGTTCTTCAAGCTGTCTAAAGCCAGCTTCCAGTCCATGGCGAAAATGCGCAAAATTCAGCCGCGTTTGAAAGAATTGCAAGAGCGTTATCCCGATGACCGCCAGAAATTCAACACGGAAATGATGGCGATGTACAAAAAGGAAAAAGTTAATCCGTTGGGCGGCTGTTTGCCGATCATGGTGCAGATTCCGGTGTTCATTTCCTTGTACTGGGTATTGATCGAAACTGTGGAATTGCGTCAGGCCGAGTTTGCGTTGTGGATCCACGACTTATCCGCGCAAGACCCGTTCTATCTGCTGCCTATTTTGTACGGCATCACGATGAAGATTCAGCAAAGTCTGAATCCGGCGCCTATCGATCCGCTGCAAGCGCAGGTGATGAAAATGTTCCCTATCGTTTTCACCGTGTTCTTCCTGTTCTTCCCTTCCGGTTTGGTACTGTACTGGATCTGCAACAACAGCTTGTCGATCATCCAACAGTGGTACATCACCAAGCACGTGCTTGAAGAAGACGCTCACGCACATCATTAAAATCCATGCTTGACGGCGACACCATAGCCGCCATTGCCACGCCGCCCGGTAACGGCGGCGTCGGCGTCATCCGCATCTCCGGGCCGTCCGCGCCCGGAATCGCGCAAAGCCTCACCGGCAAAGCTCTCCCCAAACCCCGCTACGCACTATTTGCCAATTTCCTCGATGACGATGGCCGGGTGATAGACAGCGGCTTGCTGCTGTATTTTGCCGCGCCGGCTTCGTTTACCGGCGAACAGGTAGTGGAATTGCAAGGCCACGGCGGTAGCGTGGTGCTGGATATGCTGCTACGGCGGGTGTTGGCACTGGGCGCGCGTTTGGCCAACCCCGGCGAATTCAGCCAGCGGGCTTTTTTGAACAACAAAATCGATCTGGCCCAGGCCGAAGCGATCGCGGACCTGATCAGCAGTGGCACCGAACAAGCTGTGCGCTCCGCGCAGCAGTCGATGCAGGGCGTGTTTTCCGAACAAATCAACGAACTGATCGATGAACTAATCGAGCTGCGGGTCTTTATCGAAGCCGCCATCGATTTTGTCGATGAAGAAATCGACTTCCTCGGCGACGGCGTGCTGGCAGGGCGCATCCAGCGCTTGCAAGCCAAGCTCGCCGAAATCTGCAAAACCGCCCAGCAAGGCCGATTGTTGCATGATGGCATGACCGTGGTGCTGGCCGGCAAACCCAATGCCGGTAAATCCAGTTTGTTAAACGCTCTGGCCGGCCACGATGCAGCGATTGTGACCGACATCGCCGGCACCACCCGCGACGTGCTGCGCGAACGCATTCAACTGGACGGCATGCCCTTGCATATCATCGACACCGCCGGCTTGCACGACAGCGACAACCTGGTCGAGCAGGAAGGCATCCGCCGCGCCCGCCAGGAAATCGCCAAGGCCGATCGGATTTTATTGCTGATAGACAGCACAGACCCGGACAGCGCCAGCCTGGACGCCAGTCTGCCGGCCGACATTGCGGTTACCAAAGTCTTCAATAAAATCGATTTGGTCGGCGGCCAAGCTAAAGTCTTGGAAACCCCGCAAGGCACCGAAATCCATTTGTCCATCAAACACCGGCAGGGTCTGGATTTGCTGCGCCAACACCTGAAGCAAAGCATGGGCTTTACGGAAAGCACGGATAATGTGTTTGTCGCCAGAACCCGCCACATACAAGCTTTGCAACTTGCGGCGCAAGCCGTCGATCGTGCCGCCGAGCAGTTGCGGCATCAAGCCCACGAACTGGTCGCGGAAGAACTGCGCCAGGCCCAAGCCAGCCTGTCCACCATCACCGGCGAATTTACCTCCGATGACCTGCTAGGCGAGATTTTTTCCAGTTTTTGTATCGGAAAATAAGCGCTTGGCGCGGTCCGGATCAATCGATTTTTTCCAATATCACCGGTTTGGCGCTAAATACCTCGGCAACCAGTTCCAGTTGCGCGGCAAACAGCGGCAGGGTTGGAATTTTCCAGGCTTTGCCGGTGAATTTGGCCAGGATATTATTCAACCAAAGCCGGTCAGAGCTGGCGCGATGAATGATGAAACGGTAGGATTCGCCGTCGTTGAACACCGCAAAATCTTCCAGCGTGACTTCTATGGTGTGCTCCTCGCCGTATAGCCGGGTCTGTACGTAGACTTTCCGGGCGTCGAGATCGAAATTAAATTGGGTTAACTCCGCGATGCCCTTCATGATGATGTTCGCACCCCAAATGATTAGCGCGTTGGGCGTTAATTTGATGACGAAGCGGATCAAGCTGGATTTAAAACTCATGGCTGGCCTTTAGTTGTTGGCAGGGATAAAGTCATGATTTTAAACATTGTCGGCGGGATTGTTTCGTAAATATTTCAACGAGTGTCGCTTGCCCGCCAAACCTCAAGCTAATCGGGCGCTCGCGACCGACTAGCTCAAATGCGCATACGCCGGAAACGTTTGCAAACGGCTGTCGTCCAGCGGTTCGCCGATGGTAAAGTGATACAGACTTTGCCAGCCGTTATCTTTTAAACCCAATACGCCATGCACCGCATCGTCGAAGAAACAGCCAATGCCGGTGCCGCGCACGCCGGCGGCTTCCGCTTCCAGGTACAAAATCTGTCCCAGCAGGCCGCATTCCCAAAACAGCCGGCGATAGCGCCAGGCTTCGGCTTCCACGTTGTCGGCAAAGCGCGCCAACATCCCCAGGCTAAAGGCGCTGTCGCTGGCGATGGGTTGGTGGCAGGACAGGGTTTTCGCCGCTTGTCTGACGTTGCCGGCGGTAAGCCGATAAAACTCGAACGGCGCCTCGACAGGCTGCCATACATAGTCGGCGGAACAAACCGGTTTTAATTCTGCCGCAGCATTCGTGGTGCGCGGCAGCAAATACAGGCCCGGTTCCAGGCCGTCTACCCGATGCACGAATAAGACCATATTTACTTGTGCCGGCCAATTCCAGGCGCTAAACGGCGGTTTGGCATTGGGGAGCAGTGCGGCCAGCATGCGATGAAAGTCGGCCAAGGGCAGATCCGGCGATTTGCCGTTGAAATGCTGAGCACTACGGCGTTGGCGAATCAGGCTGCTGGCCGGGAGGTTATGGCTGGGCTGCGGTAGATCCAGGCTCGGCAGCGTTATCCGTTCGGCAACGGTGGCCGGCTTTATGGCTTGCGCGGAGACTTCGTCGATAATCGGCCAGCGGTAAAAATGCCGGCCGCTCAAGCGTTCGGCTTTACCGAACCATTCGGCGCTTTGGGCAAGCTCCGGCAAATGCGTGGTGGAGAATTCGCCGTCGGCAGCGTGAGCAGCATGCAATCGGCAGAACAAGTCCGGTGCTTCGTGTTCGGTAGCGACAAAATCGTCGCTACGGTCCAACCCCAGCCAGGCGGCGATGTCGGCATCGGCAGTCTCGCCCAGCAATTCTATCGACCAGCCCAGACATGCAGCGGCGTAACTCACGGCTGCCAGCGCATGGCCGATGTCGTGTTGGCAATAACGAAAGGCCCGTTCGCCGTATTTCCAGGCTTCCCGCCAGTGGATTGACGACAGACCTATATAGACTTCCCTGGCCGCCGTATCGGCGGTAAACCGGCCGCGCCGTTCCAGATGATGATCGTGACTAACGTAATGGTACACACCGGGTTGCATCAGGTCCGGGTCGGTGCAGAGCAAATAAGCCTCGGTCGGATGCAAGTTGCCGCTTGAAGGATTGCAACGCAAGGCCCAGCGGTCCGGGCCGAATTGCTTCCAGGCCGACAAGCCGAAAGATAGCTCCAACAGCAGACCCAGATTGCTCAGGTTTAAAGGCTGCGATTCTATCAGTTCCGGTTTGTCCAAATCGGCAAACGCACAACTTAGCTCGGCGCCAGGCAGCGGCAGCTTCACTGTTTCGCAACCGCTAAACCGCCGAAATGGATTGGGCTGATCGTCCCAGTCCAACGATTCCGGGCCTTTGGCGTAGGCATTCAATTGGTGTTTGGTGCGGTTGTGGTATTGGATGACGGACTCGGAAGGAGTGGGCATGGGTTGGCCTTAAGTAAGGTGAGTATTTTATTCATTCAAGCACACGCTACGCTCGGTGCATAGAAGCTTCCAACTAATACGGATTCAGGCTTGGCATTCCCACGCTGAGCTGAGGAATGCCCCAAGGCAAGACACCGCTCGCCCTGGGCAATAGCGAGAACTTTGCCGGGGCGTGACGGCTGGCGGTTAAATCGTCTATTAACCCTCGGCCGGTATTTGGTTAATGGGTAACCAATTCCTCTTCCGGTAGGATCAAATCTTCGGTCCAACAACCTATCGGCCGGCCCAGATTCAGGTCCTGATCTTCGAAGCGCACCAGAAACACGGTAAGGCCCGGATCTTCCTCGACATGGCCTTTCATCACGATCACGCCTCGGGCACCTTCCTGCGCCAGCACTTCGCCTTCTTCGCTCTCGGGCATGCTGCCGTCGTCCACAATGGTATGCGCGGCATACACCACATCGCCCAAATCTAAATCTTCTACGTTCATGCTGTGCTCCTGTGAGAGTTTTTGTAGCAAAGCCGACAAAAGCTCCCGGTTTGTTGTGAAACGGCGTGCCGATTAAGGTTGGCCTGCTGCCGGTGAGTGAGCAATTTCAGCGGCTTAGCCGAAATTTTCGCGTATGGCATGCTGGTTGCTTTATCTGTTTACAAAATCAATGCCAAACCCGTTCAGGAGACTTAAAGATGATTACATTAACCGAAAGCGCCATTCAAGCCGTGGGTCGTTTTATCAGCAGTTCCGACAAGCCGACCGGTGGGCTGCGCATCGAAGTGACCGATGGCGGTTGTTCCGGGTTGTCTTATGGCATGAAACTGGAAGCAAAAGAAAATCAAGACGACACCGTGATCGATTGTGGCGCGGTCAAAGTGTTTGTAGATCCACTGAGTTTGCCAAGTCTGGACGGCATGTCCATCGATTTCGTCGATAGTCTGGAAGGTTCCGGATTTAAATTTACCAATCCCAACGCGGTTAAAAGCTGTGCCTGCGGATCATCGTTTACCACCGGCGAGAGCGGTGGTGCACCAAAAACCTGTTCTTAAGAATTCGAGGAAATAGCTATGTGGGATTATTCAGATAAAGTAAAAGATCATTTCTTCAACCCCAAAAATGCCGGCGCGGTAGCCGGAGCCAACGCGATTGGCGAAGTGGGTTCCATCAGCTGCGGCGACGCGTTGCGTCTGACTTTGAAAGTTAATGACGATACCGAAGTGATCGAAGATGCCGGTTTCCAAACCTTCGGTTGCGGTTCGGCGATTGCCTCGTCTTCGGTATTGACCGAGATCATCAAAGGCTTGACCCTGGACGAAGCTTTGAAAGTCACCAACCAAGACATCGCTTCCGAGTTGGACGGTCTGCCGCCGGAAAAAATGCATTGCTCGGTGATGGGGCGCGAAGCGCTGCAAGCCGCCGTTGCGAATTATCGCGGTGAAGAATGGAAAGACGATCACGAAGAAGGCGCGCTGGTTTGCAAATGCTTTGCGATCGATGCGGTGATGATAGAAGAGATGGTGTGGGCCAACAAGTTGCGTACCGTCGAGGATGTGACCAACTACACCAAGGCTGGCGGCGGTTGCGCGGCCTGCCATGAAGACATCGAAGCGATCCTGGAAAAAGTCCTGAAGGAACGCGGCGAAACCTTCGATCCAAGTGCCGCGCCGGTTGCCAAACCGGAGCCAGTGGTTGCTAAAGGACCGCTGACCAATCTGCAACGTATCAAGAAAATCGAGGAAGTGATCATGTCCTTCCGGCCGCAATTGATGGCCGACGGCGGCGACGTCGAGTTGGTGGAAGTGGTCGACAAAACCGCTTACGTGAACATGACCGGCGCTTGCAACGGTTGCCAAATGTCGGCGATGACTATCGCCGGTATCCAACAGCGCTTGATGGAAGTGATGGGCGAATTCATTAAAGTCGTTCCTGCCTCGCAAATGCCGAAATTGGTGACCATAGAGGAGGCAAGTCATGCCTGATATTTATCTGGATAACAACGCGACCACCAAGGTGGATAGCGCGGTGGTCGATGTGATGATCCCGTATTTTACCGAGCAATTCGGCAACCCTTCATCGATCCATCGCTTTGCCGACGGCGTGGCGAAGGCGATCAAGAAAGCGCGTTCGCAGGTGCAAGAGCTGATCGGCGCGGAGCACGATTCGGAAATCATTTTCACCTCCTGCGGCACGGAATCGGATTCGACCGCGATTTTGTCGGCGATCAAGGCGCAGCCCAATCGTAAGGAAATTATCACCACCTCGGTGGAGCATCCCGCGGTTTTGGCTTTGTGCGAAAACCTGGAGAAAGAAGGCTACACGATACACCGGATGCCGGTGGACAAATGCGGCCGCTTGAATCTGGAGGCCTATAAAAACCTATTGTCCGATGAAGTGGCCATAGTGTCGGTGATGTGGGCGAACAACGAAACCGGTACCATCTTCCCGGTCGTGGAAATGGCCGAGATGGCCAATGCCGCCGGCGTGATGTTTCATACCGACGCGGTGCAGGCAGTCGGCAAGATTCCGATGATGTTGCAAGACACCAAGATCGATATGTTGTCGATTTCCGGTCACAAATTGCATGCGCCCAAAGGAATTGGCGTGTTGTATCTACGCCGTGGTACCCGCTACCGTCCTTTGTTACGCGGTGGACATCAAGAGCGCGGTCGCCGGGCCGGCACCGAAAACACTGCCTCCATTGTTGGTTTAGGCAAAGCCTGCGAATTGGCGATAGAGCACATGGAATACGAAAACGTGCAGGTCAAAGCCATGCGCGACCGCCTGGAGCAAGGCATCACCGCAGCGGTTCCGCATTGCTTTATCACCGGCGATTTGAACAACCGCTTGCCCAATACCACAGACATTGCGTTCGAGTACATCGAAGGCGAAGCGATATTGATGCTGCTGAACAAAGCCGGCATCGCGGCATCCAGCGGTTCGGCGTGTACTTCCGGTTCCTTGGAGCCATCGCATGTGATGCGGGCGATGGACATTCCCTATACTGCCGCGCACGGCACTATCCGCTTCTCGTTCTCTCGCTATAACAATATGAGCGAGGTGGACGAAGTGTTGAAAGTGATGCCTAGCATCGTCGCCACCTTGCGCAAACTGTCGCCTTATTGGGATAGCGTGAACAATTGCCCGGTTGCCGATCCCGAGCAAGCATTCCAGCCGACTTACGCCTAAAGGTTTTCTCGGCCACTCTTCGCTCCCGCAAAAGCGGGAGCGTCTTAGCTAAATCCCGCCATAAATCCTGTTCACCATTCGGTAAAACCACCTTGGTTTACTCAGGATAATTCCAAACGCGACAACCGGCGTCACCGGTACCGGCGCAATATCGACAATGAATAATCCCAATAAGCTTAAAAAGCAGTTGATTCTGCTTTGCCTGGTTTGTTCGGCTGAATAGGTCGGGGATACCTCGGCGGGTACACTTGCATTAGCGTACATATTCTCGATTAAGCCCCTAAACCAGAGCGGCCGCAGCGCAACCACATACATGCCTATCAAGCAGCCGGGTGAAACCGGCCCGAAGCCTATGATGGCAAACAGGGAAAATGCGGCAAGGCATTTGATTTGGGATGAATTCATAAACCATACTGGGTCTGAAAAACAAAAATTACGGGCAATACCAACGACACTGTGGTTGCTGCGCTACGCCTCCCTAGACGATTAACAAAAAAGGCGGTTGTTTAACCGCCTTTTCTGGATTTGGATGCGCTATTTGATCAAATTTTCCGGGTTTTTCTGGTAAGACCCAGACCGGCTAATGCGGTGCCGAACAACCATACGGCGCCTGGTAAAGGGACGGCGGCAACGTTAAAGTTGATATTGTTAATGCCATTGTTCCAGTCGGTTCCCAAAATAATATTTAGCGAATGTGCGGTTAGGTTGGGTGAAAAAGTCTGTGTAGCGAAACGAGAAACCTCGTAGGGCCCGTAATTGACCAGTATATTGGAAAAATCATTGCCATCGACCACTCGGAAATCAGTAGCAGTCAACGTGGAGTTAACGGCTCCCGTTGGATATGCCGCAACGTCGAAACTATTCAGGGTTATAGATTGATTAGGATTAACCGCAGTCAACTTGATGCTTAAAAGCAAACCGCTGGTATGGGCAAACGCCGCGGTATTGAGGTCTGCGTATCCTGCATTCCACAACAAAACATCTGAATATGCCTCCGAGCCGTTCAGGTTCAAGCTTGAATAAGATACCGTCACATCAGGTGTAGAGCCATATCCGATTGGAATTGGGTCATAGTTGTTAAAGGGCAGTAACGAGTCAAAATTAATTGTGGCCGCTTGAGTGTTAAATGCGGCGGCAATCAGAATGAGTGGATAAATTTTTTTGGATAACATCTTAAAACTCCTTCAATGTTTGTTTAAGTAAGTCCATCGATTCACTGCAACCCGGCAAAAGTCGGCACAGCTTTTGGTTCACTAAACAGTGCAGCAAACGGCCGGCCATTTTTTTTTGTTTCTTTAATGTTGATTTTATTCAATGGCTTAGTGGTGGCTTTCTGTCGAGATTCTATACGTAGGTACTTTAAAGGCCGGATTGTGTAAATAAAGCTGACACTGTTGATGCGGTGCAATATTTCGAATCCATCAATTAAACGCTAATTCCGGAACTCGCAATATTTTCCCGATTTGCAAACACTGGAAAAGGGGAAAACAGCGAAGGGATTGGCTGCGTTCCCCGAACTTTGACTTACGCCGGACGGCGTTTGGCGAAAAGCAAGCCCGTCATGCCGCTAACAAAAAATACGATAGAGCTAGGCAGCGGTACCTGACTGACCACGGCACCGGCAAATAGCGCATGAACTTGCGTGGTTGGATGGAAATCGTCCCAAAACACTCGGCTAGCCGGATCGGAACACGCATCCGGCAAACTTACGCAGGCTTCCGTGGCATTGGTGAACCCGTAGGCAGTAGGATTTTGCACCAGATTGTTAAAAAAATTATAAGAATCGAATTGCACGATTTGGGTATTGGAGAACGCTGTGGACAAGGTTCCTAGCTGGTCGGCCAGCTCTTGGTTGAATTCGAGGGAATAGTTTTGTGCTGCCGCGGCCGCAATTGGAGGAAGTGATTGCGCAAAGGGGGTAATGCTCAAATCCGGTAAATTCGGCACCACGATATGCTGCGCGCCAATGCCGATTAAAGCGCCGACGTAGCCGGCGATATTCCGCGCCGCCAATGTTGCTGAGTCGCCGGTCAAAAAATCGTTAGCCCCGCCCCATACAAAAAACAGCGAGTCTGGCGTGACAGCGTTGATAAAGCTCGGTGTCGATGAAAAAAGGCCGACTTGTTGCGTCATGCCGGGCGCGAATTTCGTGCCTGGGCTGGTTTGGCTGCCGCCATCGCCCTCGTTGCCTATCCCGGTGGTCGAACCCGCGACCGCAAAATTAAAGAAATTGCCGGCATTGCCGCCGCCGGACAGAACGGAGTTAGCTATATATTCCACGGCTGTGGGACCGTTGCTAATGCGCCCTTGGTAATAAGGCGGACAGGGGTGGTCAGGATCGCATTGCCCGGCCAGGTTATAAGCACTTAATACCGAGGAAGCGCTGGTTCCGCTATCCGAGAGACTATCCCCGAAAACGAATAAATTTGAAAAAGGCGTAGCTCCAACTTGGCTGCTAGCCAGGAAAGATGTGAAAAACAGCGCGAGAACATAGGGTTTCTTCATCATGTCTATCTCCGTTGGGTTGTGTGTGAATCTTCAAGAATTTACTGGATAAAGCCCATCGCCGTGTAAGCAGCCATCCGGAAGGCATAATATTTTCAGACTGCTTTTTGTTGCAACCTATTAGTGTGTTTATCCGCGCTCTAACTAAGATCCGGGTTTCGCCAAAATCGCTCGAATCGATACCTTGCGCGCTATCTCAACAAGTGCCACGGAATTGAGATGACGCCAGCGTAACTCAGGCTGAGCATTCTCGTCTAACGTTTTAATAGTGCTGCGGGTCTTTCCTTGTATATGGGGATGGCCTGATTTGCATATGTGTTGATGGATTGTCGCGTTTACGACAATTCGTCTCTCTCCCCGGAAGTTGTCTTGTCGGCATTACGCCAACGCGTCTTTCCAGCCCATAAATTTCCACGGTTTCCCAGTTGGCAAGTCTTTTGCATTAATCCTATCGAAGGCGTTATTCACGCTCCGGTTTTCAAATATTTAACTTTGCGACTCAAGGTTTAGCCATGAAAAGCAACTCCAGAACCATCGTCATCGACGACACCACGCTCCGCGACGGCGAACAATCGGCCGGCGTAGTGTTCTCGTTGGAGGAAAAGTTGGCGATTGCCGGACAGTTATCCGCGCTGGGTGTGCCGGAGTTGGAGATTGGTATCCCGGCCATGGGTGCACAGGAACGGGACGAAATAAAAGCCATTGCCGCATTAAAACTGCCCAGCAATTTATTGGTGTGGTCGAGGATGCGGGAAGAAGATTTGCAACACTGCCTGGGTTTGGGCGTCGGCACGGTGGATTTATCGATTTCCGCGTCCGATCAACATATCCAACACAAACTGAAACAAAGTCGGGCCTGGGTGCTGGCTACCATCGAGCGCTGCGTGAAGACTGCGGTCGATGCCGGTATGCAGGTTTGTGTGGGTGCCGAGGACGCTTCCCGCGCCGACGGCGATTTTCTGGCGTTGATGGCCGAGGCTGCGCAAGCTGCCGGCGCCTGCCGGATTCGCTTCGCCGATACGGTCGGCATTATGGAACCGTTCGGTGTATTCGAAGCGATTCGCAAACTGCGCGCCGTCACCGACATGGATATCGAAATGCACGCCCACGACGATCTGGGCTTGGCAACCGCCAACACCTTGGCCGCGGCATATGCCGGCGCCACTCACGTCAATACCACCGTTAACGGTTTGGGCGAACGGGCCGGCAATGCCGCTTTGGAAGAAGTAGTGGTGGGCTTGAAGCAACTATACGGCTTCGAAACCGGCGTGGATTTGCGCAATTTTCCAGCTCTGTCCCGTCAGGTTGCGACCGCTTCCGGCGACACGATAGGCAGCCGCAAAAGCCTGATCGGCCGCGATGTGTTCAGCCACGAAGCCGGCATCCACGTCGACGGTCTGCTGAAAGATCCCAACAATTATCAAGGTGTCGATCCCGCCTTGGTCGGTCGTAGCCACCAGCTAGTGCTTGGCAAGCATTCCGGCAGTCAAGGCGTGATGCATGCCTACAAGCAACTGGGTATCCAAATTAACCGCTGGCAGGCCGGTCGCCTGCTGCCGTTGATCCGCGAGTTTGTCAGTTTGCACAAACGCGCACCACAATCGACCGATTTGAATCAATTTTTACACAGCCTATAGCGAGGTGTCAGATGAGTAGCAATCGTCAAAAACCAGCCGTGCCCAGCACCGCCAAAGTCGACGTACCACAGCACAATCCGGCGCAGCACGAACTGCAGGATGATCGTTACCCCGGTACATTTTTCCGGGTGCCTGGCGTGCCCATGCCCGGTAAAACCACCTGGAGCTTGGCAAAATGATGTTTTTCTCGCCGTCGCGTCCCAGCGTTGCGTCCGGACTCTGGCAAGACTGGCGCGACGATGTGGCCTGCGTATTTGCCCGAGATCCGGCGGCGCGCGGCTTGCCGGAAGTGTTATTGGCTTATCCCGGCGTACATGCGGTATTGTTGCATAGGGTAACCAATCGCTTGTGGCATGCGGATTGGAAATTGACCGCGCGTTTACTGGCGGCTTTTGCCCGCTGGCTGACCAATGTCGATATTCATCCCGGCGCGACGATAGGCAAGCGCTTTTTTATCGACCACGGAGCCGGCGTGGTGATCGGCGAAACCGCCGAGATCGGTCACGACGTGACGATGTATCACGGCGTGACGCTGGGCGGCACTACTTGGAACAAGGAAAAGCGCCATCCGACGCTAGGCAATAACGTGCTGATCGGAGCCGGCGCCAAGATCCTCGGTGCGATCACCTTGGGCGACAACGTCCGGGTCGGCGCCAACTCGGTGGTGATCAAAGATGTGCCGCCTTGCTGCACGGTGATAGGAATTCCCGGCCGTATCATTCAACAAAAAGGTTTGAAGATTCAAGATCCGCGCGGTATCGATCTGGACCACCATCTGGTGCCGGATCCGGTCGGCAAAGCGTTGAGCTGTCTAGTGGACCGCCTGGACGAGCTGGAAAGCAACCAAAAACGCTTTGTGGTGGCGGAAGAGACTTGCGGTAGCTGCGAAGCGGAAGGTGTCTGTCACGGCGAGGATGTGGTGATGCTGAAACAAGCGGCGGGCGGTAAGTGATGGAAATGGATTTACTGCAATTCGACGCCAAGGATCTGTATTACGAGAAAGCGGACAGCCAGGAAGTGGAGGACTTGATCCAATATGCCTCCGAACTTTACGCCAGCGGCGAAGCGGAGTTACCGCTGTTACAGGCTTATTTACGAGCACCGGAATCCTTGAACGTGCTGGTGTCGTTGAATCGATTTTATTACTACCAACATCGGCTGACGGACGCCTTGTTGATTTCCGAAAGAGCGTTGACGCTGATCCGACCCGGTATCGATTTTCCGGAAGATTGGCGGCAGCTGGAAAGAGAACACATCAGCGAGGCGCCGAAAGACTTGCTGACCCGGATCAGGCTGTATTTGTTCACCTTGAAATCAATCGGATTTCTGAACATGCGCTTGGAAAATCTGGAGTTGAGCCGGGCGATTTTCGAAAAGTTGGTGTCATTGGACGACAAAGACCGGATTGGGGCACGAGGTTTGTTGGAATTGGTCGTGCGTCGTCAGGAAGCGGCGGAAGGGATTTTCCGCATGCCGCAAGCTTTCGGGTAGGCATTGCCCATTAAGCAGATGCAATCGATAAGTGATGTTTGTTGTTCCGCGCAATTAACCTAAAGGTGATCGCCATGATGAAGAAACAAAAATCCGATCCATTTTTGGCCCAAACAGCTGTGATGCTGGTGGTTTTATTAGTGGTGTACGCATTGGGAGAACAACCTGCCAATCTTGATCACCTGATGATGAGGTAATGACGATGAGTTTAGAAGAAGATATGGAAGAGCTGGAGGCCGCGGAAGATTTTCTGCGGTATTTCGAGCTGGAATACGATACCACCGTCGTCCACGTCAACCGGCTACATATCCTGCAGCGTTTCCACAATTATCTGAGTCAGGCCGGCGATAACATGCCGGAAGACGAAGATGCGCAACGGGAAGTCTACAAAAAGCTGTTGCAGCGCGCTTACAGCGATTTCGTGGATTCCGATGCGCAGACCGAAAAAGTATTCAAGGTCTTCAAAATGATGGAACCGCAAACCGTGTTTGTTTCACTAGGCGACATTAAAACATGATAGAAGAACGTTACGACGAAGAGCGCTTCGAATTCGGCGAGCGAGTTAGGCTGACGCGTAACGTTCGCAACGACGGCACTTACCCGGGTATGGATGTCGGCGACTTCTTGCTGCGCCGGGGTAGTGTCGGCAACGTCATCGAAGTCGGTACATTTTTGCAAGACCAAGTGATCTATACCGTGCATTTTCTGGATGCCGGACGCATGGTGGGCTGTCGGGCCGAAGAGTTGATCTCTGCCGATGCACCTTGGAATCCCAGCCGTTTCGAGTTCCGCGATCAGGTGGTTTGCACGATCGACATCCCGACTCAAGACGGCAACTTTCCTGCCGGCACCCAAGGCGAAATCCTGAAAGTGTTGCGAGACAGCGATCCCTTGCTCTACCACGTGCGTTTTCCGGGTAAAACCATGCAGGTGCCGGAGAGCGTGTTGGAGCCCGCGGACCCGGCTACGTTTAAAGAACCGGAGGCATAGTGATGAGCCAGACGTCGATAGAGCCTTACACCCTGTTGCGGGCCTCGTTGAGCCTATTCCAGAAGGCGCCGGCCGAATTGGAGCAACTGCAATTGCGCCAGGTGGAAGTGCAAGCCAAAAACGAATACGAGATAGAAGGCCGGGTATTGAATTCGGCCGAAGCCACCGGTGTGGTAATTTCCGATACGGAACTGGATAGAGCCTATAAGGAAGTGCGCGGCCGTTTCGAAGACGAAGAGGCATTTTTAGCGGCGTTGAGCGCCAACGGTTTAGATATTGATCTGTTGAAAGCCGCCTTGTACCGGCAGTGTAAGGTCGATGCGGTAATGGATAGAGTGGCCGCGCGGGCGCCCAAGGTCAACGAGGTGGAAATCGGCATTTTCTACCACTCGCACCCGGAAAAGTTTCACAAACCCGAGCAGCGGCAGGCCAGGCACATCTTGATCAGTATCAATCCGGATTATCCGGACAATACCCGCGAGGCAGCCTGGCGTCGGATTAACGAGATTGTCGGCACCTTGAAACGCAAACCGCATAAATTTGCCGATCTGGCGCTGAAATATTCGGAATGTCCGACGGCGGTGCAGGGCGGTGAAGTGGGTACAGTAGCCAAGGGCACCTTGTTTCCGGAACTGGATGCGGTATTGTTTGCTTTAAAAGAAGACGCCATCAGCGATGTGGTGGAAACCGAGATGGGCTTTCATGTGATTCAGTGCATGAAAATCGTCCTCGCCGAAACCATGTCCTTAAAAAAAGCGACACCGAAGATTCAGCAGATCATGCAGGATCGTTACCGCAGAAATTGCCAGCGCACGTGGCTGGCCAGTCTGCCCGCAGTCAACAGGAGTGCCTAACATGGTAAAAGAACCCAAGCATTGTTCGTTTTGCGGTATCGAAGCGTCGGCGGCCGTGCCGATGATCGCCGGCACGGAAGGCTATATCTGCGAGGCTTGCGTGATGTTGGCCAGTCAGGTGGTATCCAGCTGGGGTAAGAAAAAAGAATTGGCCGATATGCAAGGGCCGCTGCCCAAGCCCGCCGAAATGAAGGCGATGCTCGATCAATACGTGATTGGGCAAGACTTGGCTAAGGAAATCCTGTCGGTAGCGGTTTACAACCACTACAAGCGCTTAAAACACGTCGGTAACAAAACCGGCGGCTTGGGCGAAGCCGATGACAGTATCGAAATCGGTAAATCCAATATTCTGATGATAGGTCCGTCCGGCACCGGGAAAACCCTGCTGGCCAGCACCTTGGCAAAAATCGTCGGCGTGCCGTTTGCGGTAGCGGATGCCACCACGCTGACGCAGGCCGGTTATGTCGGCGACGACGTGGAGAATATTCTGGTGCGCTTGCTGGACGTGGCCGACGGCCAGATCAGCAAGGCCGAATGGGGCATGGTCTATATCGACGAGGTGGACAAGATCGCCCGGAGCCCGGAACAGGCCTTCGGTACCCGCGACGTTTCCGGCGAAGGTGTGCAACAGGCATTGTTGCGCTTGGTCGAGGGCTCGCATGTCAAGGTTCCTTCCAAGGGCCGGCGCAAGGATCACAGCGGCAACGATTCGGTGATGGTGGATACCAGCAATATTTTGTTCATAGCCGGCGGCGCGTTTCCGGGCTTGGAAAAGCATGTGGAAAAACGCCTGCTGCCGCCGAAAACCGCCATCGGTTTTCATGCCGAAGTCAGCAATCCCGACGACAAGCCTACGCTGGAAGCGATGTTGAATGCCACCCAGCCGGACGATTTGAAACGCTTCGGTTTAATACCCGAGTTTATCGGCCGCTTCCCGGTGCTGGCGCCGCTGGAGCCGCTGGATGTGGATGCCTTGATTCAGGTATTGACCGAGCCGAAAAATGCGTTGGTTAAACAATACCAACAGCTATTCGCTTTTGATGAAGTGGAACTGGAGTTTACCCAGGATGCCCTGGTGGAAATCGCCGAGAAAGCCATAGCCCGCAACACCGGTGCGCGCGGCCTGCGCGGCATTATGGAACACGTATTGCGCCGCACCATGTTCGATCTGCCTTCGCGCCCGGATGTCGAACGCTGCATCGTCAACGCCGACGTGATTCGGGGTGAGGGCGAGATTGAAGTGGTGCCGCGCGAGAAATCCGGCGAGGCGGATGATTTAAAGCGGTTGTCGGGAGGGGAGTGATTTCCTGTTTTTTGACACTTTAGATTGGTGTCGCTGTCGCGACGGATGCTTTTTAAGTCGGTGCTCGGACCGACAGCCGAGATACTTTTCTTTGCTTGTCCAAAGAAAAGTATCCAAAAGAAAAGACACCCGGATGCCGCGTTGACCCTGCGCTCCGTAGCGTTTATCGAGGGTCGGCAGAAGGGGCTTCCCAGCCCCTCCGCCGACGCGCCGCTTCCTTGCGGCGCCCCTTCGGGTTGTTCTCGATAAACGCCACGGTGCTCGGCGCGGCATACGGGAGATAGTCTACGTAGCTGCGTAGGATGGGCTGAACAACGTGAAGCCCATCGGTCGCGAAATGACGATTTGCTCTTCAGAATTTTAGTTAATTGAGAATACCACTATGAGCGTTAAAGAAAAAATCTTGCAACAACTTGCCGAAAACCCGGTGATTATTTACATGAAAGGCGTGCCTAGCGCACCGGAGTGCGGGTTTTCCGCCAAGACCGTGGGCATCTTGAATGAAACCAAGGTCCCCTACGCTTACGTCAACGTATTGCAATCGCCGTTCATCCGCGAAAAGCTGCCGTCTATTTCCAAATGGCCGACGTTTCCGCAAGTGTTCATCAAGGGCGAACTGGTCGGCGGTGCCGACATCGTCGAATCCATGTACAAGGACGGGACCCTGCTGCCGCTATTGCAAGCGACTGTTCAACCAGCCGAGAGCGCGGACGCCAGTCAAACTATTACCCATTCCGAAGTGGAAGCCTTGATTTTGGCCTCCTATCCCGGAGCGACCATCGGCATCGAAGGAGCGGGTTGCGATTTAAACATTACCGTGGTTAGCGAATTGTTCGCCGATCAAGCCATGATCAAGCAACACCAAGGCGTAATGGCGACGCTGAGCGCGCCATTGGCTAGCGGCCGGCTGCATGCCGTCACGTTGAAAACCCATACGCCCGCAGCCTGGGCCGCGCTACAACCGGCGGCAAATCCGGGCTTGCTCCAGATTCAAATCTGATTTAGTTAACAAGGAGATATCACTATGGCAAAAGTAGGCATTTTTTTCGGTACCGATACCGGCAACACTCGCAAAGTCGCCAAGACTATCGCCACCAAGTTGGGCGATGCCGCCGACAAACCGGTCAATATCAATAAGGCCTCCGTGGATGATTTACTGGCCTACGACGTATTGATTTTGGGTTCGCCCACGTACGGCGAAGGCGAATTGCCGGGCATGAGCGCCGGACACGATAACGAAAGCTGGGAAGAGTTTCTGCCGACTTTGGCCGGCGCGGATTTTACCGGCAAAACCGTGGCGATCTACGGTTTGGGCGACCAGGAAGGTTATCCCGGCCATTTCGTCGATGCCGTGGGTTTCCTGTACGACGCTTTTGCCGATGCCGGCGCGACCATCGTCGGTATGACCAGTAGCGAAGGCTATACCTTTAAAAAGTCCAAAGCCTTGCTGGGCGACCAGTTCGTTGGCTTGGCTTTGGACGAAGACAACCAGAAAGAGCTGAGCGAAGGCCGTCTCAGCGATTGGCTGGCTTCGATTTCCGCCGCCTGGGCTTGATAGGCCAGCCATGATCGAAGAAGCGGCCGTCGTTACCCGCGTTAGCGACGGCCGAACCTGGATCAAAAGTCTGCAAAGCAATGCCTGCAGCGGCTGTTTGCAACAACAGTCCTGCGGCACGGCCACGCTGGCAAAGTTTTTGCCAAAACGCGAGTTTCCAGTCGATTGCGAAATAAACCTGCAAGCCGGCGACCACGTGATGGTGGCGATAGACGACGGTCAACTGCTGCTCACATCGCTATTACTCTACCTGGTGCCGTTGATTTTCATGCTGGTTGGCGTCGGTTTGGCCGAAGCCTGGTTACCCGCGCCGTATAACACCGATTACTTACCCGAAGTTGCGTTCGCAACATTGTTGGCCGGCTTTTGGTTGATTAATCGCAGTCAAAATCTGTTACTGCTTCATCTCTGTTTTAAGCCGCAGATCGTCAAAAAACTCGGCGACGAGTGAGTTTCCGCTTGTTGAATGGCTAACAATTTCGCCCGGATGTTGTGCGGTTGTTGCAATGCTGCCTCGAAATAATACACGCAAACTGTGATGCACCCCTGAAAGTCCTTGTCGCCCGGGCCTTGCGGCGGTTTCATTCCGTGGCATTGATGTTGCTGTAGGTCAATTGAAAACCATTGGGATTTTCAAGCGGTAGCGGGCACGCGCCAAGGCCCGTTGCCCATTTTTTGGCAATGTCATTAAGGTGATGAGATGAGCGAAGTTCTATTGGTGGGTTTGATTATGTTGATTGTGGCGGCCTGCGCATTCGCGCCCCTGGGTTGCATGCTCTCGGCTTATGCAAAGTCGTCGAGTAAATCCGGCGGTGCTGGTAAAGCAGTAGCAGGTAGCGCCGGTGATTTAGGGAGGGGTTTGCCCGAGGATTCCATCCTCAAACGGCATTTTTTGACGCAATTGCAAAGCGAGATTGAAGCGACTTTGTTTCCGCGGCCAACCGACTCGATGCTGCAACGGCATTACGATTCGTTGGTGGCGGCCAAGGTGGAAAACCGATTGCAAATTATCGGAAAATAACCCCCTTGCCGTCGGTGTAGGTGCGGAGAATTTCGCACCTATATTGCCGATTCCATTCGTCCGTACCGTTTTTCTATACGCCAATGCGTATTTTGCTGGCATTTCCCCCGCCCGATTAGCGAAAATAGACCGCAGATGTGTCGCCTCGTGGCGATTTCCCCGTCACTTAGACCAGGCTTTGCATGCTAAACGCCGCCGATCTCGACACCTTGTTTTTGACCTTCCGCGTCGCCAGTCTGGCTACCTTGCTGTTGCTGTTGTTGGGTACGCCGTTGGCCTGGAAGCTGGCGCGCAGCCGCTCGCGCTGGAAAGGCGTGATCAATAGCATCGTGGCGCTGCCGCTAGTGTTGCCGCCGACGGTATTGGGTTTCTATTTATTGGTGTTGATGGGGCCGGCCGGGGTGGTGGGTAAATTCACCCAGTGGCTGGGTATCGGCACCTTGCCGTTCAGCTTTGGCGGCTTGGTCGTGGCGTCGGTATTGTATTCGCTGCCGTTCGTGGTGCAGCCTTTGCAAAATGCCTTTGTGGCGATGGGCGAGGCACCGCTGGAAGCCGCCGCGACCTTGGGAGCGGGGCCGTTGGATCGGTTTTTCAGCGTGGCGCTGCCTTTGGCGAAGCCGGGATTTTTAACCGCCGGCGTGCTGGGTTTTACCCATACCGTCGGTGAATTCGGCGTGGTATTGATGGTGGGCGGCAATATTCCCGACAAAACCCGCGTGGTATCCGTGCAAATTTATAATCATGTCGAAGCCTTGGAATACGGCCAAGCGCATTGGTTGGCCGGCGGCTTGCTGATCTTTTCCTTCCTGGTGTTACTGCTGTTGTATAACAGCCAACAAACCCAAGCACTGACGCAATCCTTGAAATGACCATGTCCCACGTGTCAAGCATTCAGGCCCGCTTGCGCCTGGCTTACGACCAATTCGATTTGGCTGTTGATTTAAAGCTGCCGGCCAACGGCGTGACGGTGTTATTTGGTCATTCCGGTTCCGGGAAGACCACGTTGTTGCGTTGCATCGCCGGCTTGGAGCGGCCGACGCAGGGCTTTTTGAAAATCGGCGAAACGCTTTGGCAAGACAGCGACAGCGATTTTTTCCTGCCCACCCATCGGCGTAACCTGGCTTATGTGTTTCAAGAGGCCAATCTGTTCCCGCATTTGTCGGTGCGCGGCAATCTGGATTATGCGGTGCGGCGCTTGCGCACCAAGGATCGGGTATTCCCCTTAGAACAGGCTATCGAATTGCTGGCGATAGGCCCGTTGCTGGCGCGTTTGCCTGCCCGGCTATCCGGCGGCGAGCGGCAACGGGTCGCGATTGCCAGAGCCTTGGCGGCTAGTCCGGATGTGTTGCTGATGGACGAGCCGCTGGCCTCGCTGGACGAACAACGCAAGCAGGATATTCTGCCTTACCTGACCGGCTTGCATCAGGCCTTGCAGATACCGATTCTGTACGTCACCCACTCCTTGCAAGAGGTGAATCAACTGGCGGACCACTTGCTGGTGTTGGCCGCCGGCAAAGCGGTGGCCTGCGGGCCGCTGGCTGAAACGTTGACTCGGCTGGACGGGCCCATGGCCTTGGATCGGCAAGCGGCCAGCGTCTGGCAGGGCAAGTTGATTAGCCACGAAGCCGAGTATCATCTCAGCCATGCCGAATTCGCCGGCGGCAGTCTGAGTTTGCCGTATTTGGACATGCCGATTGGTAGCCCGGTGAGAATTAGAATTTACGCCCGCGACGTCAGTATTACCTTGCAACCGCCGGAAGCGTCCAGCATTCTGAACATTTTGCCGGCCCGGGTGCTGGCGCTTAGCGAAATGGGGCAGGGCCAAACCGTCGTGCAATTGGCGGTGGGCGACGAGGTGCTGCTGGCGCATATCACGCAAAAATCGGCGATGTTGTTAGGTGTGCAGCCAGGCATGGCCGTATACGTGCAAATCAAGGGTACTTCCATAGTCCGGTAGGCATTTACCGCCCACGTTTACGGTTTGGCATTTAGTTTGCTCAACCGATTTCTTGTCGCTGGCGCGCATTTCTGCTGCATGAAATGTGATAGCCCTCAAAAAACGCAACGAATTTTTCGATGTTGGCGCGCTGCGAACGCCTTATCCGCATTTAGCGACTATCTTGTAAAGGGTTTGCCGGAAAGGGTATCGCGGGATGGATAGCCAACGGCAGTTCGTCATCTCAAGATAATAAAAAAAATGAAAGCAACGATATGGCTTAATGGCCGGTATCAAACACAAGCGACGAATCGATTAAACCTATTCCTGTTCGGTATGGCGCTTAACTTCAATATTCTGGGTAGCGCGGTGGCCGACAGCGCGCCGGATATCGAAGATTTTTCCATCAACGAATTAATGCAAATGGAAGTGTCGTCGGCTTCCAGAAAATCGCAAACCGTATCCGATACGGCCGCAGCGGCGTTCGTGATCAGTCAGGAAGACATCCGCCGCTCCGGTGCCACCAGTATTCCCGATGCGCTTCGCCTCGCTCCCGGTCTTGAGGTGGCGCAAATCAACGCCAGCGTCTGGGCCGTCACCGCGCGGGGCTTCAATGGCCGTTACGCCAATAAATTGCTGGTACTGATGGACGGCCGCACTGTTTACACACCGTTATTTTCCGGCGTGTTCTGGGATTTACAGGATACGTTGATGGAAGACATAGACCGTATCGAGGTAATCCGTGGACCGGGCGCGGTTATGTGGGGCGCCAACGCGGTAAACGGCGTGATTAACATCATCACCAAGAAAGCCAAGGACACGCAAGGCAACCTGTTCGTGGCCGGCGGCGGCAACCAGGAGCGCGGTTTCGCCGGTTACCGGCACGGCGGCCGCGTCGGCGACGACGGCAGTTACCGGGTATATGCCAAAACTTTCGAACGCGATACCTTTGTCAGTGCGGACGGAAACAGGCTGCACGACGACTGGCGTTCGGTGCAGGGCGGTTTTCGCATCGACGACCGTATCTCAAACGACAGCCGTTACACGGTTCAAGGTGATGTCTACCGCAAAAATGTCGGCAACACGGTTCCGGCACAGACGGTTGCCCCGCCGTTCAATACGCCGTTCAATGTCGACGAGCATGCCGAAGGCGCCAACCTGCTGGCGCGCTGGGAGGGCAATCTTGGCGATGGCTCCGAGTTTATGTTGCAGGGCTATTACGACCGGGTTAATTTCAGCGCGGCGGCGCTGTCCGACAGCCAGGACATGTTGGACATCGATTTTCAACATCGCCTGCATCCCAACTCCGACCACGATTTGATGTGGGGCGCCAGCTACCGCTTCATTCATAGCGCGGCGACCAATAGCGCGGCAATCTCCTTCAATCCGAACAGTCTGGGATACCATAACGGCAGCGTCTTCGTGCAGGACGACATCACGCTGATCGACGACACCTTGCGCTTGACCTTGGGTACCAAACTGGAAGAGAGCCATTTCGGTAATACTCAGGTGCAACCCAATGCCCGGTTGATGTGGACGCCGGACCCAAAACATTCGGTGTGGGCGTCGGTATCCAGAGCCGCCCGGACCCCGTCCCGCGGCGAAGCGCAGGCCAATATCGCATTGGGCAGCGCCCCGCCGCCGTTCACGATGATTCAGGTGATGGGACAACCCGATCCGAATTTACGGGCTGAAAAAGTCTTTGCCGCTGAAATCGGTTATCGGACGCAATGGACCGATAAGATTTCCACCGACATCACCGCATTCAGCAACCATTACACCGACTTGATCATGTTTCGCCAGGGTGTGCTCGATTTGACAACATTGACACAGCCGATGATCTGGTACAACAACACCCGCGAAGTCACCACTCGCGGCATCGAAATCGCCGGTGAATGGCAAGCATTGGACTGGATGCGCTTTACCGGCAATTACAGTCACCTGAAAATCGAAAGACCGTACGACACCAACAATCCGGATATCGCCGGCCTCAGTCCGCGCCATCGCGGTTCGCTACGTTGGCAAATGGACTTACCGGAAAAAATCAAACTCGACCTGACCTTACGCCACGTCGGCAAGCTGGCCGCGGTCGGCCAGGAAGTTCAAGCCTATACCACCTTCGATGCGCGTCTGGCTTACGAGCCTTATACCGGTCTGGAACTGGCGGTTATCGCCCAAAATTTGTTTTCCCCCAGGCATCCGGAATATCGCGATTCATCGGCCATCTCCTTGCCCGGCAGTGCGTTGGAAGTCCCGCGCTCGATCTACGGCAAACTCAGCTGGCGCTTTTGATTTTTCAACCCATAAAGAGTATCGACCATGCGTAAGCTCTGGAAAAAATTGCCCTGGATTATTGCCGGGGTTGTGCTGATTATCGGCCTGCTGAAGCCGCCGCTGTTACCCTGGATGCTGTTAGTATTGACCGTGCTGGCGTGTTTGTTTCTGCCGCGCCGTGGCTTGATCGGTCCGGTCGAACTGCCTGCCGACGATGCATTTTTACCCAGCGAGCAAGTGCAGTGGTGGTATTGGACCGGGCATTTATTCACCGATGACGGTCGCCGCTTCGGTTTCGAAATCGTGTTTTTCTCGTTCGACAGTCTGGTGATTTTTCGCGATCAGTTGGTGCAGGCCGCGGTTACCGACGTAAATGGTCAGCGTTTTTCGTTCGAAGAGTTTGTCGAATTCCATCTGCCCAAGCGCACGCCCAACGGCTTCAACCTCACCTCCGGCACCGACAATAAAGTCACGGCGGTCGGTGGCGACGGCCACGACCGCTTGCATGCGCAGGTCGGCAACTATGTGCTGGATTTGGAACTCAATGCCACCCAGCCACCAGCGCTGCATTACGGCGGCGATCCTCATCCTTACCGGTTCGGCGGCTACACCTACTATTACTCTCGGCCGAAAATGGCGACCACCGGCACCATCAGTATCGGCGGCCAGACTTTTCAGGTCACCGGCAATAGTTGGTTCGACAGACAATATGGCGAACTCTACCAAGCCATTTTGCAGGGTTGGCAATGGTTTGCGATCGAACTGGATGACAACCGGCAAATCATGCTGTTTGACTTCAAGGGTAGCGACACTTCGGTAGAAAAATCAGGCTCGATTACCGACGCGCAAGGGCAAACTGTCACGCTGGCCGCGCACGAGTTCACGGTTACCGTGCAGGGCGAATGGACCAGTCCCAATACCGGCTGCACGTACCCCTCCGGCTGGGAAGTTGAGATCCGCGGGGAAAAATTTACCGTGCAGCCCTTGGTGCTGTATCAGGAACTGCGCGCGCAGCATACTCTTTGGGTTGGGCCTACATACTGGGAAGGCGCGTGCAGCGTAACCGGTGCGACCGCCGGTCAGGCCTACGTGGAGTTGAACGGCTTTTGCCGTTGTCCAGGCAGAGGTGCTTAAAGTATTAAATGATTTAACGCCTCGCGTAGAGACGCAAGCCGGTCTCGGGCACAGCTGCTGGGAGTTGCGTCTCTACCTTAACAAGCTTGCTAGCCGGTTGCCGGCAAATAAAATCATCGCAAATCGGCCCAGTCGTTTCTTAACCAAAACCTGATGCAAAAAGGACCAAGCAGACATTACGAAACGACCGGCCTGAAAAGCCCGTGCTGCGCGTTAGGCGTGCTGTCGGGTATTGTCAAAAGCTACCTGGGCAAGCGTTTTTTTGCGCCGCAATCCAGACGCTATCTGACGCGCAACTTGGTGCTCGCCGGTTTTTGCCTGCTGTTGTTCGGTCGGCAAGCACTGCCGGCCGAGAGTCTGTCTGAAGCGCAGATCAAAGCCGCTTATCTTTACAATTTTGCCAAATTCGTGGAATGGCCCGCCGACGTATTGCCGCCCGGCGCGGAAATCTTGTTATGCGTGGTCGGCAACAACGTCCTGGACGGCGAGTTGCAAGCCCTGGATGGGCGCAAGGCCGGCGAGCATACCCTGCGGTTTGTGCAGCGCGGCTATGCCGATCCTAACCTGAATAATTGCCATCTGTTGTTCCTCGGCGGTTCCGAACAGCAGCGCTTTGTGGTGACCTTAAAGGCGCTACGCGACGCGCCGGTGCTGACCTTATCCGACATCGAAGATTTTGCGGAAAAAGGTGGCGGCATCAGCTTGCTGTTTCGCGACAACAAGGTGGTATTTGAAGTTAATCTGGAACCGATTCGTAACGCGCGGCTGCATTTACCCGGCCAACTGTTAAATATTGCAGCTACTGTTTACGGGAGATAGTTTGATGCGCGTCTTGCCCAATTTTGCCAACTGGTCCCTGCGGCGCAAACTGGTGTCCATCATCATGTTTAGTTGCGCGGTCTGCCTATTCGTCAGTCTATCGGTATTGGTGGTTAGTTCGGTGGTCGGTCGTTATCGAGGCGTGCTGCACGAATTGTCCAGCTTGGCCGACGTGTTAGCCGAAAACGGCCAAGCCGCGCTGGTATTTTCCGATAAACCGGAAGCCAGCAGGTTGTTGGAGTCGTTGAAAGACCGGCCTGAGTTGTATGCGGCCTGGATGGTGTCCGCCGACGGCGGCGTGCTGTCATCGTGGAGCCGGGGAACGGCGGATATTGGCATACCCAACGACTACCGGCGGCCGTTCCGCGAATTGCGTACCGATTTCTGGAGCCGGCGCGCCGAACTAATCACCCCGGTGATCAAAAATACCGAACTGGTCGGCTATGTAATGCTGCAAGCCGATTTCACCGCGCAATGGAACGATCAACTGGCCGACTTGGGCAAGAGTTTGGGCGCCGGCGGGCTGGCGCTGATCTTGGTGTATTTATTGGCCATGCGTTTGCAGCGCATTATTTCGCGGCCGATAGAAGAATTGGCCGCCGCTGCCCGGCTGATTGCCGAGGACAAAAATTACGCCTTGCGCGTGACTCAGCGCGACCGCGACGAGATCGGCGATTTGGTGCAGGCGTTTAATGCGATGCTGGGCGAGATTCAATTGCGCGACGAAACGCTCACCGGCCATCGCGACCGCCTGGAAGCCGAAGTGGCGCAGCGCACCGAAGAGTTATTGCAAGCCAAGGAAGAAGCGGAAGCCGCCTCGCGTTCCAAGGGCATGTTCCTGGCGAATATGAGCCATGAAATCCGCACGCCGATGAATGCGATCATCGGTTTGTCGGACCTGGCTTTGAATAACGATCTGTCGCCCAAGTTGCGCGACTATCTGAAGAAAATTCACACCTCCTCGCTGGCCCTGTTGGGGATTACCAACGATATTCTCGATTACTCCAAAGTCGAAGCCGGACGCATGGAATTGCAGACCGAAGCGTTTAGTCTGGAGGACGTGCTGGAGAATGTACTGAATCTGTTCATCGTCCGCGCCGAGGAAAAAGGCCTGGAGCTGGTGCTGGAACTCGATTCCGCGGTGCCGCCGCGCTTGATCGGCGACGCGTTGCGCTTGGGGCAGATATTGAACAATCTGGTCGGCAATGCGGTGAAATTTACCGAGGCCGGGGAAATTCACATCAAGGTGTCGCAGTTGGCAAAAACCCACGATTACTCGACCTTGAGTTTCTCGGTGCGCGATACCGGCATAGGCATGACGACGGAACAGCTCGACCATTTATTTCAAGCCTTTACCCAGGCCGACGGATCGATTACCCGTCGCTTTGGCGGCACCGGACTGGGGTTGACCATCAGCAAGCGGCTGGTGGAAATGATGGGCGGTAATTTGGCGGTGCAGAGTCAGCTTGGCGAAGGCAGTTTGTTTGAGTTTACGCTGTTGCTGCCGTTCCCGGCCGAACAGAAAGCCCGGCAAATTCCCGGTAATCTGCACAGCATGCGCGTGTTGATCGTCGACGATTTGGACATTTCCCGGCAGATGCTGCGCGATATTTTGTTGGCCTGGGGCTTTCAGGTCGAGGAAGCCGCTTCCGGAATTGAAGCCTTGGAAACGCTGCGTGCCGCCAACGATGCCAATCGGGACTTCGAATTGGTGTTGCTGGATTGGAAAATGCCCGGACTGGATGGGGTGCAGGTCACTCGGGAAATCCGCGAGATGGTGCGCCGTACCGAGATTCGCAGCGCCCCGGTCGTGATCATGGTGACCGCCTTCAGTCGCGAGAAATTGCTGAATGCGGCCGGCGACGCGATACCCGACGATATTTTGGTCAAGCCGGTGATGCCATCGACCTTGCTGGAGGCCTTGACGCGCTTGCAGGGCGGCAGTACCGATCTGGTCAGCGAAAAAACCCGGCCGTTGCTGGACGGCATGGCGGCCTCGATACGCGGCGCGCGCGTCCTGCTGGTGGAAGACAACGAGGTCAATCAGATCGTGGCCCGCGAATATCTGGAAAACTGCGGATTGCAGGTGACAGTGGTCAATAACGGCAGGGAAGGGGTCGAGGCAGTCAGAAAGGCCCGTTACGATGCGGTGTTGATGGATTTGCAAATGCCGGAGATGAGCGGCATCGAAGCCACCCGGTTAATTCGCCAGGATGCGCGGTTTGCCGATTTGCCCATCATTGCGATGACGGCGGCGGTACAGGAGCGCGAGCGCAACGATTGTTACGCCGCCGGCATGAACGATCATATCGGCAAGCCGGTGCTGCCGCAGACCTTGATGGCGGCGTTGGTGCGCTGGATAAAACCGTCAGGGCGAAGCACATCTAGCGATCCAGTGCCGCCAAAGCCAGCCGCTGCCGTTTCCGGTTTGTCCGGAGAGTTGCCGGGATTCGATATGGAGTATATTCGGATTATGATCGGCGAGGACAGCGGCAAGTTGCAGCGCTTGTTCGAATGCTTTAGAGAAAAGTTTGCCGATACCATGGAACGCCTTAGAGCGCTGTATAGCGCCGGAAAAACCGAACAGGCGGTGGATTTGCTGCATAATTTGAAGGGAGCCGCCGGCGTGCTTGGCGCAATTGAACTGAGTCGGGCCGCGGCGAGTCTGGAGGATAGTTTACACGCGGGTATGCCGTTCGACGCTTGCCTTACAGCCTGCGAAGCCAGCTTGGCGGCAACCTTGCATGCTATAGCCGATTTTACCGCTGCCAAGGCTGAAACTATTAGAGAGGACGAATCCGTCGATTGGCTGGCGGCAAACGCGTTGGCCGGCCAGTTGCGCGGCTTATTGGAGGGTAGCGATTTTGTCCCCAACGAGTTGATCGAACAATTAAAAAACGCCCTGCCGTGCCCGGATACCCTGCAATTGGTAAAAAAAATAGAAAAACAGGTCGGCAATATCGACTACGGGCAGGCTCGAGTGACGCTTGCCGAGTTGGTAAGCTTGATAGCGCCACAGCTACGGAAGAGAGGATAGATAGTCATGACTACTGAAGTCTCCAAACCCTTGATTTTGATCGTCGACGATACGCCTACCAACATTCAGGTGTTGGCGGAAAACTTGATCGACGAGTATCGAATCAAGGTGGCGGTCAGCGGCGAGGCGGCATTGGAGGCTATAGAGCGGCAAGGCGCGCCCGATTTGATTCTGCTGGATGTGATGATACCGGGTATGGATGGTTACGAAGTCTGCCGGCGTCTGAAAAGCGACCCGCAAACAGCGGCTATTCCGGTGATATTCGTCACGGCGATGAACGCCGCCACCAACGAAGAATACGGGCTGAATCTGGGGGCGATGGATTACATTACCAAGCCGTTTTATTTGCCGGTGGTCAAGGCGCGGATCCGCAATCATATTCGCCTGAAACAAATGACCGATATGTTGGAAGCGATGGCCTGGATGGATGGCCTGACCGGAATACCCAATCGCCGGCGTTTCGATCAGGTCTTGGAAAACGAATGGAAACGAGCGCAGCGTAATCAGTTGCCGCTGGCTTTAGTGATGGTGGATGTGGATTATTTTAAAGCCTATAACGACTGTCACGGCCATGGCGCGGGCGACATTTGCCTGCGGCAGGTGGCAACGCTATTGGCCGCCTCGGTGAGTCGATCCGGCGATTTGGTGGCGCGTTACGGCGGGGAGGAGTTTGTGATGCTGATGCCGGAAACCGACGCCGAAGGCGCGCAACGCGTCTCCGAACTGCTGTGCCGGCGCGTTGAAGCGCAGCAAATTCCGCATACCGGCTCCAGCGCGTCGCCTTGGGTGACGATTAGCGCGGGGTTTGCGGTAGTGGTTCCGGAGCTGCAACAGTTGCCGTTTGAGTTGCTGGACGAAGCCGATCGTCAGTTGTACTTGGCGAAAGAAAGCGGCCGAAACGGTGCGCGCGGCAACTATTCGACCGTATAACCCGGCCGTGTATCAGACGGCCGAGCCGGCGGTATTTCTTTAAGCTGCGACAGCCGCGGCTTGTAAGGATTGCAGGAAGTCCTGGCAGTCGGCGTTAATCAGTTCAAAGCCCATTTTCGCGCTAAAGCGTTTTTCCTTGTCGGTAGGGTTTTTCCGTAAAAACCAGCCTCTATGTTCCTCGGCACCGTAGGTTATATCGCTCATCACCATGCGCTCGGAATCGCGGTTTAGCGGCAAGCCCAGCAACAGGTATTTTTTGCCTTTGCGGTAATCCTTTAAAAAGTCGGGAATCGCGAAACCGCCCATTAGTTCGGTGATGTAATCGACGTAGTCGGCATCGGACGCAATGTAATTGGATTCCGGTCTTGGCGTACCCATCGGTTTAAACAAAATCGGCAGGTTTCTATCGACTTGTTCCTGCGGAATTTCGAAATAGCTGCTGCCGTCGTAATGATAAATTTTGAAACGAAAGGCGGTCGCGACGATGCGCGCCACGCCAACGATTAATGTGTGTTCTTCGTCGGAATAACTATCTTGTAACTGGGTGTCGCGATTGACGTCGACCACGTATTTGGGCCGCCATTCTTTCAGCCAATCGTGCATGGAAGCCCGGGTGTATTGAATTTGTCCGTAAGTCTTGTCCAGAAACTGGGATACATAGTTACGGCCGCGCTTCAGCTCCTGGTTCATCGCCGCGCGCGGAAACTCGTACATCAATTTCGGTGCCATCGGTTTGCCGCCGTTCATCGCCAGAATCAGGCTGTTGCTGTCGGCCGGCATCGGTTCGTGCGTCAGTTTACTTTTGGCATCGAATACTGCCCCCGGCCCCAGATAAGGGATGACTTGGTTATCGTACAAGCCGCTTAGTATTTCGGTAATTACGTTGTTAGCCATAAAACGCTCCATCGGTAAGTAAAGTGATATTTGACTAAAGCAAGTTTTAATCCAGTTTGTTGATGGACTCGCAAGCTTTATTCCATCTAGGGTTGTGCGGGGTGGGGAGCGGCTGGGAATGGTAACAACCGTATAAACTTCGGTGAAATTGTCGGAAGTGCGACAAAGCTGCGGAGTCGCATGGATTGGCGGCAAAGATGCTAACTTAAGCCTGTTTGTAGGAGCGGGCCATGCCCGCGATTGAGGCTTAGATCAAGGACATGCCCTGTTTCTGCAATAACCTGTTCAGAATTTCCTTAACGGCATTGGCATTTGGGGCGGGGAAGTTGCTGAGTAGTCCGCCCACGCTTGCCGGTGGGCATATCTAGGGTAGTTAGACAGGCAACGGACAATTTAAATGGCCGTGAAACCGCCGTCCACGACCAGCTCGGCGCCGGTGACGAAGGAGGAATCATCGGATGCAAGATAGAGAATGGCCTTGGCAACGTCATCCGGTTCGCCCAGCCGGCCAATCGGATGCATTGCCAATATGTTTCGCCGGGTTTCCGCTTCATCCTTTCCATATCCCACGGCAGTCCATTCCTTCCACGCTTGCTCGACCATAGGTGTTTGAATCACGCCCGGATGAACGGAATTCACCCGCACGCCATTGCCTAACACCGCGCACTCATGGGCCACGGACTTGGTGAACAACCGAACACCGCCCTTGGTCATGTTATAAGCCGACTGGAATGCGACACCGGTGATACCGGCGACCGAAGAAAGATTGATGATCGACCCGCCCCGCGGTCGAGTCTTTGAACCTGTTGTCATAGCCGAGATGCCGTATTTGCTGCCGAGAAAGACCCCGTCAAGATTGATTCGGGACACCCAATGCCATTCGTCGAGGGTAAGCTCGGCAACCGGTCGGATCATTTCCACGCCGGCATTATTCACGAGCGCATCCAGGCCTCCGAACCGGTCGCAGATAAGTTGCATTGCAGCCTGCCAGTCTGCTTCCCTGGTAACGTCCAACCGTTGAAAAAGGGCCTGATGGCCGGCAGCGAGGATGGTTTCGGTAATAGCTTGTCCGGTGTCCTCGTTGATATCGCTAACCACAACACTGGCGCCCGCTTCGGCCAAAACCTGGGCCGTTCTGGCTCCTATACCCTGACCAGCGCCAGTGATTAGCGCTACTTTGCCGTCTAGCTGCTTCATCTGCTTCCCCTGTTGCTGGTGTTCGGCCAAAATCGCGGAGCTCGTTTAGTGCCAGCCACCATACTGCGTCGTTGGGTCGCCACGAAAGCCGGCGGTGGTTTTGTTGGCTTGGGGTAAGTGCGCGGTGCCTTCGGCGGCGCGGACCATATTGCCGTGGGTATAGCCGCCCATGGTTTTGGCGCTGTTGGCGATGGCCGTGGTGGTGGGGTTGATGTCGTACTTACTCACATCCGGATAAATCACGACGCTGTGCATGGCTTCGCTGGATTTGCCGCCGGGCGGGGTGTAGGTCAGGATAACCGGTAACTGTGTGCCGGCCGGGGCTTCGATCTGGTAGCGTTGACTATCGCTTAATTCCACCCGAGCCAGTTCCTTGCCATTCTCACTGTACAAGCTAACCGAGCCGACCTTTACCGGGCCGGAGTTATTGCTGACTGTACCGTGTAGGGTTTTGGTTTGTTGAAAGCTTTTAGGCGCGCTGGGAGCGACGATGGTTTTGGGTTGGTCCTGGCCGCAACCGCTCAGACTGGCTACTATCAATATGCCGGCCAGCAATGGACCTTGTTTATTCGGTTTCATGGTTTTCCCCCACATCGAAGGCTATGCAGCCGTTTTATTGTTGTGCCGACAAGATACCCGCTTCGGCGACGCCCGACAAGTCAGTGTTTAGAAGCCGCAGAGCCAAGGCGGCGGTTGAATAATGACGCCGACGCCGTTATAGTTGTCGAACTTTTATACTTACAAATCAAGGTTATGCCATCATTCGACATCGTTTCAGAACTCGACAGCCACGAAGTGACCAACGCAGTGGACCAAGCCAATAAAGAAGTCTCCACCCGTTTCGATTTCAAGGGTTCCAATGCCTGTTTCGAACAACAAGACGACAGCATCGTGATGAAAGCCGAATCGACTTTTCAACTTCAACAAATGTTGCCGATTTTATATGCCAAAATGGGCAAACGCGGCATCGACATTTCCAGTTTGGAAAGCGGCAAGATTCAGGATACCGGCAAAACCGCTCAACAGTCCATTACCTTGAAGCAGGGCGTAGGCACCGATCTGGCGAAAAAAATCGTCAAACTGATCAAGGACAAGAAACTAAAAGTTCAGGCTGCGATCAATGGCGATAAGGTGCGCGTGACCGGTAAAAAACGCGACGACTTGCAGGAAGTGATTCAAATGTTGCGCACGGAAGATCTGGAGCAACCGCTACAGTTCAATAACTTTCGCGATTAGCCCTGGTTCCGTGGCTCCGGCGCGGTTGTCCGGCGTTGCAACTGCCGTTTCGCGGATGTGGATTCCTCAAGGAAGTTTCGGTGAAATCCTTCCGGCTGGCCCGGGCTGCGCGGTAAGCCATTGATGCCGTTCGTGTCCAGCTTGGGCCATGAATGGCATAAACTTGGCCGGAGACTTCGTTAAAACTATCGGGGGAGAGCGATATGAAAACGGTAATGATCGGTCAAAAAGTGCCGCCCCTGTCGGTTTCCGAATGGGTGCAGGGACAGCCAGTCAATTTCGAGCAATTGCGCGGCAAAGTCGTATTGGTGGCGGTGTTTCAAGTCAACTGTCCCGGCTGTTTCCTGTCTTGTTTGCCGCAGGTGCTGGCATTGAAGCAGCGTTATGCCGAGAGCGGTTTGACCGTGTTGGGGCTGGCCACCGCGTTCGAGGACTTCGATAAAAATAATCTGGAAAACTTGAAACGTCTGATCGAAACCGGGGAAGTGGTCGGCGAAACCTTGCGGGTGTTAGGCGAGCGGGGCATATTGCAGCACGGCAAGTTGCCGTATCGCATCGATTTTCCGGTGGCGATGGATAGATTGACCAAGCGCGAATTCGGCAGTATCGAAAGCGAGATCGACGCCTTTATCAGCCAACGTTTGAGCGATCTGGAACAAGAGATCGGTCTGCGCCAACCCCACGTGCGTGCACAGGTAAAAGAGTATCTGCAAATGCTGGATTATCACGCCGAAACTTTCGAATTCTTCCAGTTACAAGGTACGCCATCGTATATTTTGGTCGATAAGAACGGTTTTCTGGCTGCTTGCCGGTTCGGTGCTTATCCGGATCTGGAAGCCGATATTCTCAAACTGTTGTAACAATCTGTTACGCCTTAGTATGGGCAGAGTAAGAAATTACAAAGCGAGCGATGGTTTGAGATGAAATCTTAGGGCGACATCCATGTCTATTGTTAACGTTTTTTTAGCAAGCCAAACACGCCGTTTTAGGCGGAGTCAGGCTGGGGTATAGCAATACTTGTCTACGCGCGTACGTTGCGACGCAAACCAATCAGGCCAGCTAACGCCGAGCCAAATAACCAAACCGCACCGGGAACGGGTACCGCAGTCGTTCCGCCTTCAATAAACGGCGTAAACACCAGGCTTTGTGTCGATTGTTTTTTCTCGATTAACGCCGAATCGCCGACATTGAAAGATTCGGCGGTTAAGTCGTTTTGAATCCTGACGCGCACATCCGAGTTACCCCAGGCGACAGGGGTATTCAGTGTCGCGGCAGCCGACCAAGTGCTTAGCGGGCAGCCGGACGAAGTGGCGCATGAGTCTGTCAACGGACCGGCGGAAAAATTGGTCGCGATATGATCCACGCCATTCCACAGATTGGTTAAACGCAATTGGCCGGATGCATCGACCGAAGGCGCCAAGGTGACGCTGCCGGAGCGATTGATCAGGCGGTAATCGCCGTTTTCCACCAGGCTCACACCGCTCAAACTCAAATTTGCATCGGGTCGAATGTCGAACTGCACATTGCTGTTGGTGAACACTGTGCCTTGGGTGCCGGTTGCTTGGGCCTTAAAGTTTAGCGGCGAGAATAAAACGCTATTGCCGTCGCCCGATAAGGTCGGGGCGCCAAACAAGCCTAAATTGGTATCGTCATAGATGGCCGTAAAGCCGTTGCCGTCCAACGAAATTAATGCCGCCGACGCATGTCCGCTTAACATTGAAATAACCCCGGCGCTTGCCAGGAACAAAGTCTTGATTTTCATAGGATCTCTAAATATTTCATGAATAGACAAGGTAACTTCGAGCCGCAACAATAGCTTTACCTATTGGCTTATCGAAGCGGGTTAAAGTTTGCTGGCCGCATTATGTTTTGAGTTGGTCTAATGCGTTGCCGCGTCCATTGCCAGCTACCTGTTTCCCGTCTTTTGTCGAGAAAACCTCGAATAAAAACAAAGTTATAGGTTTCTTCCTGGAAATTCTGTCTTAGCGACCTAACAGAGTTCCGGTCGGTGCGCAATCGTACGAATTGTCCAAGTCAAAACGATTACCGGTCCGTGAAGGTTTGAAGAAATGTATTACAAAGGTATTCTGCCCATTGCATGGACGGCCGTACTGAAAGTCTAAGGCGGGCCTTCGTTTCTCCTCGACAAAGCCGCATGCGCGGCGGAACATAATGCCAACCTATACCTAACAATTCAGGTCATGGTATGGTTGCGCGACTTTTTTTATCCTTGTCGCTTTTTCAGGAAACGCCCATGACCGAACCCTTGCTGATCGCCAAATCCCAGACTGCCGAACTTTGTCTGCTGCCGACCATGGCTAACCGCCACGGCTTGATCGCCGGCGCGACCGGTACCGGCAAAACGATTACCCTGCAAACCTTGGCCGAGGCGTTTTCGCAAATCGGTGTGCCGGTCTTCATGGCCGATGTGAAGGGCGATTTGTCGGGTATCAGCCGGACCGGCGGCGGCAATGCCAAAGTCGAGGCGCGGTTGGCGGAGCTGGGTATAGCCGCCGACTATGCGGCGATGCCGACGCTGTTTTGGGATGTGCTGGGTAAAAAGGGCCACCCCTTGCGCTCGACGGTGTCTGAGATGGGGCCGCTGCTATTGGCGCGGATGCTGGATTTGAACGAGGTACAAAGCGGCGTACTGACCGCCGCTTTTAAAATCGCCGACGACAATGGCTGGCTTATATTGGATTTGAAAGACTTGCGGGCCTTGCTGCAATACGCGTCCGAAAATTCCGGGGAGCTGTCTACCGAATACGGCAGTATCTCGGCGGCCAGCGTCGGCGCGATCCAGCGCGGTTTGTTGCAACTAGAGCATGAGGGCGGCGAGAACTTGTTCGGCGAGCCGGCCCTGGATTTCAACGACTTTCTGCAAACCGACGGCGGGCGGGGCGTGATCAATATTCTGGCGGCCGACACGCTCTACAACTCACCGCGTGTCTACGCGACCTTGCTGTTGTGGTTGTTGTCCGAGTTATTCGAAAATCTGCCGGAAGCCGGCGATTTGGAGAAGCCGAAATTGGTATTTTTCTTCGACGAAGCGCATTTGCTGTTCAACGATGCGCCGGCTGCGCTGCTGCAAAAAATCGAACAAGTGGTGCGTTTGATTCGTTCCAAGGGCGTGGGTGTGTATTTTGTCAGTCAGAATCCCTTGGATATTCCCGATGTGATTTTGGGGCAGCTCGGTAACCGTGTGCAGCACGCCTTGCGGGCTTTCACGCCGCGTGATCAAAAAGCCGTGAAAGCGGCGGCGGAAACCTTTAGAGCCAATCCGGACGTGGATGTCGAAACGGCGATCACCGAACTGGGTGTGGGCGAAGCCTTGGTATCCTTTCTCGATGCAAAAGGCACGCCTTTGCCGGTACAGCGGGCGATGATCAAGCCGCCAAGCTCCCACGTCGGTGCGGTCAGCGACGCCGAACGCCAGGAGTCTATCAGCACCTCCGTGATTGCCGGCCATTACGAAAAGCAGGTCGATCGCGAATCGGCTTACGAAATTCTGAAAGGCCGCGCGGAAAAAGTCGCGCCGCCTGAGCCCGCCAGCGAGAGCGGCGATTCCGGATCAGGTTTCAATTGGGGCGAAGTGCTAATGGGCGGCGTCGGTGCAGCTACCAAATCCCGGCGCGGCCGCAGCAGCGGCGGTCAAAGCGTGCTGGAAGCGGCCGCAAAAAGTGCTGCGCGCAGTATCGGTCAGGAAGTGGGCAAACAAATCATCCGCGGCGTGTTGGGATCGTTATTGGGTGGCCGCCGCTAGCGTCTAAAACATTGCTGACATAACGCTGTCAGGAGGGCTGTTTTAGGATGACGGCTCTTTTAATCACAACGAGGACAACATCATGATCAACAACGTCGCAACCTGGTTTGAATTACCTGTCATCGATATGCCGCGCGCGCAGGGTTTTTATCGCAACATTTTGAATGCGTCTTTCAAGGAAGAGGAAATGAGCGGCTATCAAATGGCGATTTTTGACTCGGAAGAAGGCGCGGTCAGCGGTATGTTGATATTGGGCGCACATTATCAGCCCAGCGCAACCGGCGCGGTGGTCTATTTCAACGGCGGCGCCGATTTGAACGAGCCGCTGGCCAAGGTGGAGGCAAACGGCGGCAGCGTGTTGATGCCGAAAACGCCGATCCACGACGGCGAATGCGGTTACTTTGCGATGCTGCTGGATAGCGAAGGCAACCGTGTTGGTCTGTATTCCCAAGCTTAACGACCAATAAAACTGGCGGGCAGCCTGATTCTCGACTGCCCGATCTGCCGATGCGCCGCGCTGACCGTCTGTTTCAAATTGTCCAAATCCTGCGTAACCGCCGGCTGGTTACCGCCAAGGCGCTCGCCGAGCGTCTGGAAGTATCCGAACGCACCATCTATAGAGACATCCAGGTTTTAAGCCTATCCGGCATTCCTATCGAAGGCGAGGCTGGCGTCGGCTATATGCTGCGCCATAGTCTGGATATCCCGCCCATCATGTTCAACGCCGCCGAACTGGAGGCCTTGGTAATCGGCGCGCGCATGGTGAAAACCTGGGCCGGCAAGGAACTGGGGCATTCCGCGCAGTCGGTGCTGGATAAGGTGACGGCGGTGGTGCCGGCCGAACTGCGCGAGCAACTGGAGCGCAGCAAATTATTCGCGCTACGTTTTTCGCAGCGCGAAGATTTGGATGTGACAATGGATATTTGCCGCAAGGCACTGGACGGCAAGCGTTTGCTGTCCATGGATTACCGCCGAGCCGACGGTACCTTCAGCCAGCGGCGGATCAGGCCGCTGGGTTTGTATTTTTGGGGCAATGTCTGGACCTTGGTGGGCTGGTGCGAACTGCGCGGCGATTTTCGCAATTTCCGGCTGGATCGTATCCTGCAAGCGCAGGTGACGGATGAAGTGTTTGCCGACGACGCCGGCCAAACCTTGCAGGATTTTATTCGGCGGATGCAGTGCCTGCCGCAGTAAGATTGTCCGGTTAAGGCGAAGATTCGGGTTGCCGAACGCCAGGTTTTCTCTATCATGTCTGTTTAAACTGGCGTTCTTGCCGGTGTTTTCATTTCATTGACTCTCAACTGATCCTGCTCATGACAACAATCAACATCCAACAAATGATGGCCGACAGCGGCGTGGCGTTCGGCACCAGCGGCGCGCGTGGCCTGGTCAGTCAAATGACCGGCGAAGTCTGCGCCGCGTATACGCTGGCCTTTATCCAAGGGTTAAGTCTGGCGGGACGCGGCCAAAAAATCGCGCTGGGCATGGACCTTAGGCCGTCCAGCCCGGACATCGCCCAAGCCTGTGTGGCGGGCATTCGCCAAGCCGGTTGCGAAGTGGATTTTTGCGGCGTGTTGCCGACCCCTGCGTTAGCCTTGTATGCGTTGGTGAACGGTCTGCCGGCAATTATGGTCACTGGCAGTCATATTCCGTTCGATCGCAACGGCATCAAGTTTTACCGGGCCGACGGCGAGATCAGCAAGGCCGACGAAGCGGCGATGACCGGCGCGACGGTTGACGTGCAAGAAGTGGCGGCCGAACTGCCTGCTATTAATCCGGCTGCGCTGACACAATTTCGGCAACGTTACATCAGTTTATTCGGTCACGATTTGCTAAATGGCTGGCGGGTAGGCGTCTACGAGCATTCCAGCGCTGCGCGTGATGTGCTGAAAGATGTTCTGGCGGAGCTGGGCGCCGAGGTGATCGGCTTGGCACGCACCGATACCTTTGTGCCTATCGATACCGAAGCAGTCGGTGAGGCTGATCGGCAGCGAGGCCGCAACTGGGCCGCCGAATACAAACTGGATGCGCTGATTTCCACCGACGGCGACGGCGATCGGCCCTTGATCGGCGACGAAACCGGCGAATGGCTGCGCGGCGATATTGTCGGTCTGCTGTGCGCGAAATTTCTGGGCGCTGACACGGTGGTGACGCCGGTTAGTTGCAATACCGCCATCGAAGCGTCCGGTTGGTTCAAGCAGGTAATCCGGACCCGGATCGGTTCGCCGTACGTGATCGCCGGCATGGAGCAAGTGCAAAGCGGCGGCGTGGCCGGCTTCGAGGCTAACGGCGGCTTTTTGGCCGGTAAGGGGTTGTCCGTAAATGGCAAAGCCCTGGCGCCACTGCCGACCCGTGATTCGCTGCTGCCGGCGCTGGCTTTGCTGGCGATGGCGAGCACTCAAAGTGTGAAGTTATCGGGGTTGTTGCAAGGTTTGCCGCAACGTTACACTGCCAGCGACCGCATCCAGGCGTTTCCGGTTGCCAATAGCTGGGCCTTGCTGGAACGCTTGCAAGCCGATGAGACCGCTTATCGCGGATTATGGGGCGACACGTTGGGCGAGCTGGTTAATAGCGATACCACCGACGGTTTACGCTTGACCTTCGCCAATGGCGAGATAGTGCATCTGCGCCCCTCCGGCAATGCGCCCGAATTGCGTTGTTATGCCGAGGCTGACGCTATGGCGCGCGCGGAAGATTTGGTGGCTGCAACGCTAAAACGGATTGCCGGTTAACCGGTTAATCCGCCGTTAAGCTTTCTTGTAGTATTGTCTAATCTCGATAATAACTAAATACGAGGGTAACACCATGCAACATAAAGCAATTTTATTCAGTTCTTTAGTATTGGTTTCCGGCGCTGTGTTTGCGCAGTCGGCGGTATTGGAAGGCGTGGCCAAACAAGCGGCAAAAGACACGGCAACATCGGTAGCCCCTGGCGCGGTGAAGGGTGTCGAACAGGCAGGTCAGGCTGTGAATCAGGTGCAACAAGTTCAGCAGGGTGTGCAAAGCGCGCCCGCCGTTCTAAAAGACCAAGCCCAAGACGCAGTTAAAGATGCTGCCCAACAAAAACTGGAGCAAGCGGTACCTGCGGAAGTCAAACAAGGCGCCGAAACCTTGAAGGCCAACAAGGAGAAGGTAACAGAGTTGAAAGGTAAGGTGGATGCGGCGCCTAAATCAACCGGCGAAGCCGTCAAAGCTGTGAAAGGCAAAGCCAAGCAAAAAGCGGCGGCAAAAGCGCTGGATTTGTTGAATTAATCAATTAGAAAAAGGGCGGCGAACTGCGCCGCCGCCCTTCCTATATTTCGCCAAGACCAGTGCTTGGCGAATATATCACTAACGAATCACTTCCCGATTTTTCAACGCCACGTAAATGTCATCGACGCTGTATTGATCGCAATCGAAACTTAGATCGGCCACAGCCGGTTTTTCATCCAGACATAAGCACAACAAACCGGCGTTTTTGATCGCGGTGGCCAGCGCATTGTTGGCTTGTTCCAGCACCGTAGTGGCATGGCCTGTGTCGAACAATTTGCGTTCCAGTTGGTAAGCCACTTGCTGGGCATTGGCACCGCTCAAGGCGATGATGCTGGCGGTTTGGCTGAAACGTATCGCTCGCTCTGCGGCGGACACCGGCGACCAGTCTTCCGCGCTCGCGTCGCCGGTAATCATGCCGGCGCCGACCGTGACGTTGGTCAGGCGGTCGATGACGATGAACGAGCCTGTGGTTTTATTGCGTTTGTAAGGGTCGAATACTACCGGCGCGTTGACTGCCACGGTGCAGGAGCCGATTTCGTTCAGTTTCAACTCCATCGCATCGTGGTGTTCCAGCGTGTTGACGTCGATGCGGTGATGAATCATCGATACCGAACCGGACACGCTGCGCGTTGCCAGTTTAATCACGTATTGCCGTCCAGGCACCATGGCTTGCTCGGTCATCCAGACGATGGTTGCTTTGAATTTGTCGGCGATGCTTGGGGCGGCTTGCTGCTTGCCCAGGATGATGTCGCCCCGGCTGACGTCGATTTCGTCTTCCAGGGTTAAAGTGACGGCCATGGCTGCAAAAGCCTCGTCCAACTCGCCGTCAAAGGTGACGATGGATTTGATTTTGCTGGTTTTACCGGACGGTAGCGAGGTGATTTGGTCACCTTTTTTGAATACGCCGGAGGCGACGGTGCCGCAGAAACCGCGAAAATCCAGGTTGGGGCGGTTGACGTATTGCACCGGGAAGCGGGCGTCGTCGAAATTGTGGTCGCTGGCGATTTCGATGCTGTTCAGCAATTCCATCATCGGCAGGCCGGTAAACCAAGGCATGTTGGCGCTGGGGTTGACCACGTTATCGCCATCCAAAGCAGACATCGGGATGAAATGCACGTCGTGCAGATCCAGTGTTTTCACAAACGCCAGATAGTCGTCCTGAATCTTGTGGTAAGTCTCTTCGCTATAGCCCACCAAGTCCATTTTGTTGATCGCGACGATGATGTGTTTCAGGCCCAACAAGGAGGCTATAAAACTGTGGCGTTTGGTTTGGGTTTGCACGCCGTAACGGGCGTCGATCAAAATCACCGCCAAGTCGCAAGTCGACGCGCCGGTCGCCATGTTGCGAGTGTACTGCTCGTGTCCCGGAGTGTCGGCGATGATGAATTTGCGAGTCGAGGTCGAGAAGTAGCGGTAAGCCACGTCGATGGTGATGCCTTGTTCGCGCTCGGCTTGCAAGCCGTCGACCAGTAAGGCCAAATCGATCTTGCCGGCGCCGGTAGTGCCGGACTTGACGCTGTCGGCCTGTACCGCCGCCAATTGGTCTTCGTAGATCATTTTAGAATCGTGCAGCAAACGGCCGATCAAGGTACTTTTGCCGTCGTCGACGTTGCCGCAGGTTAAAAAGCGCAGCAATTCCTTGCGTTCGTGTTGCGCCAGATAGGCGTTGATGTCGGTGCTGATTAGGTCGGATTGGTGGGACATGGGTGTTCCTAAAAATAATTTGGGTAAAACAGTTTTCAACTGACTAATTGTTTTTCTCTAGCCATGTCTTCATTAAAGACTTTTATTGCAGTCGGCGAGATATTCCAAAGTTTGATAATTGGCTTGAGGGCCGCTCTAAGATCGTCATAAACAGGTCGTAACCAACTGTCTTCACTGTTTTTTACGACTAGAATCAATTCAAAAGCGATGTTTTCTAGTGGAATACTTTTGAATTGTATTGGCAGTTCCGAATAGCCTGTGTTGTGGCGGTTTAGATAAAATGAAATAAATAAATGCAAGCTGTTGGCTAGTTTTTCATTTATTTGGCTAATGTAGCTTTCAAAATCATCTCTATTAGTTGGGTGAGGCGAACTCGTCTTTGCCTCAATAATGGAAACATAATTTGTATTATTTGTTGATTTGAAGAGCAAAAACTCTGCTATCGAGATGCCTTCGTTTGATTGCGCCACCTTGTTGAGCTTTAATAACGTGGGGCTTTTCTCTATACGAAAAACAAGTTCTTCAGGAAAAGGACCAAACGACATCCCTGACTCTTGAATTATTATCATATTCATCAGGTTGGCAAATTGACTTCTTCTTTGAACAGGCGAGTAGATTCATCGATAATAGGGTTATCCGGCATATCATGCAATAAATCAGATTGAAGCCAGTTGTCGCCTTCTTTGGAAAGCACCGGAATGGAAAGTTTCTGCTTTTGTGCAATCAGGAATAATTTTTTGATGACAAAGTAAGAATGACTGGCGAGAAAAAATTGAATACCATGTTTGGCAAGTATGGCAATTATATCCATAAACTTCGAAATTAATTCGGGATGCAGGGTAGATTCCGGTTCATCAATAAATATTATTGAATTTTCATTTAAATAACCGTTTTTTAGTAATACATCCAAAACAGCGATTTTTTTTACCCCTTCTGCGGTTGCTCCAATAGTATATCGTTTGCTGGCGTTTTTGTGGATGTCCAGCCTTTCAAAGTACCACTGGTTTGTGGTCTCATCAAATTTTATTCCTCCGTCAATGGCTTCATTTAAATGAGCGGTTGCTGACTGGAAATCCCAAGAACCACACCCTTTTGTTGGTACTTCTTCATTTGTAAAAAAGTCACGTACTGCGGCATCCATATGATCCTTTCCAGGTAATATTTGCAAAGCACGTGCTAAGTCCAAGTAAGTATCATCAAAACCAAATAATTGATCTTGTTGCCGAGATTTTAAAATAATTCGGTAAAATGACAGTATTTCTTTTGCCGGCAAAAAAATGGAATTGTCCTTTCGGGGTGGGACGTCATTTATCCAGCCATCAACGGCATTTCTGAAGGGCTTAGTTAGTCTATAACTGAATTTATTGTTATTGCAAGTAAGGCCAAACGACAAATCTGCATCGCTGGCATCTGAAATTAAATTACCAACTCCTTCAGCCTGAAACGTCCAGAAAAGTTTATTTAATAAAATATGATCAGGTCTGTCAGGATTATCCCCTCGTTTATAATCCTCTAATGTCCGCACAGCACTATATATCGCTTTCAGCAAAAACGATTTCCCGCAGCCATTATTGCCTATCACCAAATTGATCGGCCCCAGGTTCTGCCAATCTATTTCGGTGAGAGGGCCAAAGTTTTTGAGCTGGACGCTATTAATCATCTGCGGTCTCAATAGTAGCTTTAGAAGTAGCCTTCCCGCTTCTTCTGCTCCATGGAACCCGCTTGGTCGTGGTCGATCAAACGGCCCTGGCGTTCGGAGGTGGTGGTCAGCAGCATTTCCTGGATGATTTCCGGCAGCGTGGTCGCGGTCGATTCAACCGCGCCGGTCAAGGGATAGCATCCGAGCGTGCGGAAACGCACCATTTTCATCTCGACTTTGTCGTCCGGGCCGATCGGCATGCGCTCGTCGTCGACCATGATCAGCATGCCGTCTTTTTCGACCACCGGCCGCTCTTTGGCAAAATACAAAGGCACGATGGGGATATTCTCCAGGTGAATGTATTGCCAAATATCCAGTTCGGTCCAGTTGGACAGCGGGAATACGCGGATGGACTCGCCCTTATCGACTTTGCCGTTATAGATGTTCCAAAGTTCCGGGCGTTGGTTTTTCGGGTCCCAGCGGTGATTTTTATCGCGGAACGAATACACCCGTTCCTTGGCACGGGATTTTTCCTCGTCGCGGCGCGCACCGCCGAAGGCCGCATCGAACTGGTATTTGTTCAGGGCTTGTTTCAAACCGTCGGTTTTCATCACGTCAGTGTGCTTCTTGCTGCCGTGGGTGAACGGGCCTATGCCTTGGGCAACGCCTTCTTCGTTGATATGCACGATTAAATCCCAGCCCAGTTCGTTGGCCATCCGGTCGCGAAACTCGATCATTTCGCGGAATTTCCAGGTTGTATCGACATGCAATAACGGGAAGGGCGGTTTGCCGGGGAAGAAGGCTTTGCGGGTCAGATGCAGCATGACCGCGGAATCCTTACCGATCGAATACAACATTACCGGCTTTTCAAATTCCGCCGCCACTTCGCGAATGATATGGATGCTTTCTGCTTCGAGCTGTTTCAGATGGGTTAATTTATAATCGGTCATCAAATATCCGGGGCGCACTGCCATGTTTGCTGTGAAGTGTAAGCCCGCTATTTTAAAGGCAAACCCCCATCGACGCTATCGGCAAAGCTTATGAGACAGATACACGGATTGGAAAAGTTGGTTGAGCAACAGCCGGGGCGGCTGAATGCGCAAAAACTGGCGGAGCTACTGCTTACCGATTTACGCCAGTGCCGTTGCAGTATTTACGGCACTATCGGCGACGATGACCGGGTGTTGCTGGCGGAGCTGGATTTGTTGGCGGACAGCCTGGAATACGAGATGTTCGATCAACGTATCGATTTGATCGTTGCGGGGCCGATATTGCGCAACGATTGCGTGCCGTTAATTTATCGCCTGCAAGGCCCGCATTTTGCGTTCAGCGGCCGTTGTTCTATGATCGCCAGGGTGTGCGGCGTGGATTTGTATTTGCAGCGCAGTTATACCGGCGTGGTCGGCGACGTCGCCCGCCAGAAATTCGCTATTCCTCTCAAGCCGCTGTTGCAAATGCTCTAGCGCTTTAGTCCTTACCCCGATAAATCCGGCATCGCGGCGGATTTGGGGTACCATGAGGCTTAGGTCCCGCGCATCGGCGCGGGCCATTGGGCTGGATGGCGACGGAGTTAGGCAGATGAAATTCTATGATCGCAGTCGTAGCCTTTGCGAGTGGGAGCGGGTTGAGGAATGGCGCGAGAAAATGCGCGTTAGCTTGGCGGCCCAGGAAAGCAATAAAGTGTCGCCGTTTCATTTATTGTCGATACCGGGTGTGTCGGCGGCCGAACAGCGCTTGTGCGCCGATCTGTGGTTAAAAGATCGCACCGATGCTAGTGCGGTGGAGCGGGCCGATCTGGCATTTAGTTACGCTACCAGCAGCCGGCCCAAAATTCGTCTGGGATATTTGTCCTGTGATTTTCATGAACACGCCACGGCTTTTTTGTTGGCGGAACTGTTCGAAGCGCATGATAGAGAGCAGTTTGAGGTGTATGCATACTCCTATGGCCCGGACGACGGCCTGGGCATGCGCCAGCGGCTGTGCGAGTTTTTCGATAGCTTTGTCGATCTGCAAGCATTGTCACTATCCGAAGCCGCGCAAGCCATCCACCGCGACAACATCGATATTCTGATCGACTTAAAAGGCTACACCCGCGGCACCCGCACCGAGATTCTCAGCTACCGGCCGGCGCCGATTCAAGTCAATTATCTGGGTTATCCCGGTACTTTGGGTGGCGATTTTTGCGACTACATCATTACCGATCCGTACCTGACGCCAGCCGCCAGCGCCGGCGATTACAGCGAAGCCTTTGCCTACCTGCCGGATAGCTATCAACCGCACGGTCGGCATGCCGAAATCGGTAAGCCCACCAAGCGCGCCCAGCATGGTTTGGACGAGCACAGCTTCGTGTTTTGCTGCTTCAATCAGGCCTACAAAATCACGCCGGACGTGTTCGATATTTGGTGCCGGCTGTTGTACAGCGTGCCGGGTAGCGTGCTGTGGTTATTAAAAAATTCCAAAGCCAAGGGCCGGCTCAGAAACGAGGCCTATCAACGCGGCATCGCGCCGGATAGATTGATATTTGCCGACGATTTGCCGCAAATCGAACACTTGGGGCGTTTAGCCTTAGCTGATTTGGTGCTGGATACCCAACCTTACAATGCTCACACCACTGCCAGCGATGCGTTGTGGGTAGGCGTGCCGATAGTAACCTGCGTCGGCGATACCTTTGCGTCGCGGGTGGCTGGGAGTTTGTTGCATGCGATTGGCTTGCCGGAATTAATCGCTGCCGATTTGGAAGGTTATTACGACCTGGCTTTGGAGTTGGCGACCAACCCGGCGCGCTTAAGCGAGGTTAGGCAAAAACTGGCCGATAATCGCCTGAGTACGCCGTTGTTTGATATTCAGGCCTACACCCGGCATTTGGAAGCCTTGTATAAAACCATGTGGCAGCGGCATGTTGCCGGCGATCTGCCGATTGCAATCGGCCAAACCGAACCGCGTCTATAATTGGCTATTGACCAAGCGCACGATGTCTTGTGCGCTCAGCACGCCGGCTTGTCTGGCCAGTTCCCGGCCGCCCTTGAAGAGAATCAGCGTCGGAATGCTGCGAATGTTGTAACGGGCGCTGAGCTGTTGCTCGGCTTCCGTATCGATCTTGCCCAAGCGAACGCGCGGTTCCAACACTTGCGCGGCTTGCGCAAAAGCCGGCGCCATCATTTTGCACGGCCCGCACCAATCTGCCCAAAAATCCACCAGCAGCGGAATGTCGTTGCGCGCCAGATGGGTTTCAAAACTTTTCGTAGTCAGCGCCAAGGGATGGCCGTTGAATAATACTTGGTGACATTGTCCGCACTTGGGGCCTTGCGACAGACGAGTGGTGGGTACGCGGTTGACGGCTTGGCAATGCGGGCAGACTAAATGCAGGGATTCGCTCATAAATTAATCTCGGCGTTGATGCTGGGTTGTATGGGCGAATTCATTCGCCCAAGGAATAACCGATTATCGCCATAAACCGCCGATGCGCCAACGTGCCGGCCGGATAATCACCCGGTTACCGTAGCCCGGCGCGGCGAACGGTTCTTGCCAAAGTGTTTGTGGCCGGCTCGGGCTCAAGGCTTGTAGACGGCGTATGCGTTCCGCTGTGGGCGGATGAGTACGCAACCAGGAAGGTTCCGGGTTGCCCCAGCCCGGCAGTAAAATCGACAACCAACCGCCGCTGACTTTCTCGATATGCGCCAACGCCGCCGCCAAACCTAAAGGATCGCCGGTCAGCGCTGCCGCATTCAGGTCGGCATCGTATTCGCGGATGCGGGATAAACCTAATTGCATCAACAAGGCCAAATGCGGCGAAAACAACAGCAGCAACAAGCCCGGCCAATTGATTTGAAAGCTGATCTCGCCAAACAGCAATAAGGGGATAGAGAGCAGCAAAAGCAGTTGTCCGGTCGCGGCAAACAAAGCGGTAATCCGGCTAATCGCATCGGCCAAACCCATCACCCGCAAATCGTTATTGGCGATATGCGCCATTTCGTGCGCCAACACGCCGGCCAATTCCCGCGAGTCAAGCTGCTTGAATAAGCCGTCGGTCAACGCGATGGCCGATTGTTTGCGGCTGCCGACCGCAAAAGCATTGATTAGCGGGCTGGGGATGTAATACGGGGTCGGGACGCTGGGCAGTTCGGCGCGTTCGGCCAGTACTTGCAGGGTTTGCCACAGAGCCGGCGCTTCTTGCGGATAAATTGGCCGCGCTCGGTAGAGACGCAACGTCAGGCGCCAGGCTGCCGCCGGTTCGAAAATCAGCGCAAACACGCCGGTCGCCAAGGCGATCCAGATACCTTCTTCCCCGAACAGCAGGCTGCCGGCCAAGGTGCAGATTGCCAATAGTGCCAACATCAGCAGCGCTGTTTGCAGCCGGTTAAGCCAGCTATGACGATGCCAGACTACGCTCTGCATGTCTTATTCCAGGCCGGCCCGCCGCAAACGGCGGCGCAATTCGTCGATTTCTTCCTGCATGTCCGCAACCAGCGCGGCCAGCTCCGGCACCGCTTCAAAATTACGTTCCAAGCTGACGATGCGCCGCACTCGCACCAGATGCGCACTGGAAAAACGCCATTCGCTATGCTGTTGCGGTAGCGGATTGAGTAAGCCTTCTTCAATATGTTTGGTAACCCATTCCGGCTCTACCGCGCAGATTGCCGCCAGTTGCTGCAAGGTCAGGCCGCTGTCTTCCAGAACGGCGTCTATCAAGTTCTCGGCTGATGGCATGCTTTAACTCCTGTGGTTTGTGCGCGGGTCGAAGGCCAGTTCACGCGCCATGGTTTCATAAAGTTCTCGGGCTTTTGGCGAGCTGGCAGGCGGCAATACCACCTGAATATCCAGCAGCAAATCGCCGGGTGTCGCGCTGGGAATACCCTTGCCACGCAGCCTAAGTTGCTGGCCGCTTTGCGTACCTTCCGGGATACGCACCTTTAAGCCGGTATCGAATAAATTCACCGGCACCATCGCGCCCAGCGCCGCTTCCCAAGGCGTGATCGGCAGGCTCATATGCAGATTGCTGCCGTCCACCCGCAAGCGCGGATGCGGATTGAAATGCACTTCCAGCAACAAGTCGCCGGGCTTACCGCTGCCCATGCCCGGCGCACCCTGGCCGGCCAGGCGAATGATCTGGCCTTCGTAGACGCCCTTGGGGATTTTTACGTTCAAGGTGCGGATGTCCAAAACCACATGGCCGCCGGCATCCATGCGCGGTACCCGCAAGCTGATTTGCCGGGCCGCGCCGTTAAAGGCATCGGCTATATCCAGCAACACTTTGGCATGGTGATCCTCGCCTTGGGCATGAAAACCTGCTTGGCCTTCGAATGGTCCGCCGCGTGTCCGGCCGCCTCCCATCTTGCCGAATAATTCGCTGAAAAAATCGCCAAAATCGGCCGTGTCGGTGCTGGAAAACTCGAAGCCGGCATCCCAGTTCGGCGGCGGATGAAACTCCTGTCCTGGCCGGTAGCCGCGTCCCAATTGATCGTAAGCCGCGCGTTTTTCTGTGTCGGACAGCACCGCATAAGCTTCGTTAAGTTCCTTCATGCGTGCTTCGGCATCCGGTTCCTTGGAAATATCCGGATGATATTTGCGCGCCAGCTTGCGGTACGCTTTTTTGATGTCCGCCAGCACTGCGTCGCGATTGACGCCGAGAATCTGGTAATAATCTTTATATTGCACGCAATGCTCCTGTTTACGAGGTGACTAGGGCCGGGCGCTATGTTTTTCATTGATTTATAGCGGATAGCATGGGCTAGGACAACTTATAAAATGCGGTAGATCAGCGTTGAACGCAAGAGGCCGCGAGCTGTCAGATGAAGCAACTTAACGCTAGGACGGATTGGCTTAGGCAAGCGGGAAATGGGGCTCTTGAAATAATTGATTTCAAACCCATATTACTGACAATTATTTTATCGATTTGATAAAATGAAATCTCTTGGGGGTGACATGGCTTCGACGTGGGTAGCAAAACCTCAGGTGCATGCCGAGCACAGTACAGCTCGTAAAACCTACTGAAAACAAGTATTCGCAAACGACGAAAACTACTCAGTGGCCTTAGCAGCTTAAAACCTGCACCACTTCTCTGACTGCGTGTACTTATGCGTGCAGAGTTCCTAAGTATCCTTCGGGGTGTAAGGGAGCGTTCAGGGATCATCTTACATAAGATCGCGCCAAGGCTTAGTTCGGAGCCCGAATCGCTAAATCCAATCGAAATCGCTGTTGATCCTCTTGGCCCGACGGGTAGTCAACAGTTAAATCAAAAGCGCGGGATAAGCATGTAGAGCTTGTGGCGGAGTGCTTGCGGACGGGGGTTCAATTCCCCCCACCTCCACCAAATACCAAACCCCAGTCGGGTGATCGGCTGGGGTTTTTTATTGCCTGTTGTCACGCAAATCAGATTCGTTACGCTCGAATCTAACTGGTGCGCGTTGCAGATGATATATTGCCGAAGCTTGTTGAATTATTAATTGCCGGATGGGGCGCTTATGGCAAACCCCGTTCTTAAGCCAGCGGGAACCCCTTACTGGCGCTGTTGCCGGTCGAAAGCATGACTCATGCGCATCAAGCGAGTATTACCAAGCAATTAACCTGAGCACACAAAAAACGATTCAGCGCCGTTTATCGAATTTATGCTGGGAGTGATTTTAGAAACCATTGCCAGCAATGCTGGCAACAATACCCTGCAAGTCGAGATGTTGTTGAAAGTGCTGGTTGGCGTTGATAAAGCACTGACACGTAATGAATTGCAAAGCCGACTGAGCCTAAAAGACCGGGAATCCTTCCGGGAACGTTACTTGAAACCGGCGCTAAGTCTCGGGCCAATCGAAATGACCCTTCCCGACAAACCCAACAGCCGTTTGCAGCAACATCGTTTGACGGAGCAAGGCCGAAAATTGACTGAAGCTTTCCGATAGCTGCTAGGCAAAACCCGCTTGTTGCACTATCGTTAAGCCCTCGCGCGCCTAGCTCGGAACGGATAGTTGGCAACCGGCAGGCCGAGCCCGTTAAGCAAGCACTATCTGTCGTGAACATAAATTACCTGCATTCCATTCTCTTTACATAATGGCTCAATCACCCGGCAAAACCCGAGCCAAGTGCCTGTGCATCGACATCGAAACCGCGCGGCAAGACAGTTTGCGGCTGCGGGAAATCGGCGCTTACCGGCCTGACACCGATGCGCGCTTGCGTATATCCGGTAAGGCTGCCGATCTGCAGCAAAAGCTGGATCAAATCAGCGAAGGCGCGGCGTTTGTGTTGGGGCATAACGTGATTGCCTTCGATCAGCCTGCTTTGTCGGTATTGCATCCGGATTTGGCCCTGTACCGCTTGCCCCTGGTCGATACGCTGGAACTGTCGCCGGTGGCTTTTCCGCAGAATCCCTATCACCGCTTGGTGAAGGACTACAAACTCTGCACAACCACTCGCAACGATCCGGTCCGCGATGCGGAACTGGCTTACGAGCTGTTTCTGGATCAGGCCGCGGCCTTGCGGCAGCGGGTGGCGGAGCATCCCGACGAAGCGCTGTGTCTGCATTTTTTATTGGCGCCGGAGAACGGTAAAGGCGTGGCGAATTTTTTTGCCAGCTTGCGCGCGGCGTTGCGGCCTTCGTTGATCGATGTGCAAGCCGCCTGGCGGCGGGCGACCGACGGCAAGGTGTGCCGGGCAGGACAGCAGCAAGTCGTTAACGACTATTTGCCCGACCCTGCTTGGCATAAGTCTTTGGCTTATGTGCTGGCCTGGCTGCGGGTGGCGGGCGGTAATTCAGTGTTGCCGCCCTGGGTGAGTTTGTCCTTCCCGAAAACTCGGGAGTTAATTGCGGCCTTGCGCGATGTGCCTTGTGACGCTGCCGAGTGCGACTGGTGCCGGGAGCAGCACGATCTGTCGCAACTGCTGCCGCGCTATTTTCCGGGGATAACGCAATTCCGTGCGATGCCGACTACCGAGGACGGCAGGTCCTTGCAGCAAGTCATCGTCGAACACGGTTTTGCCGGCACGCCGACCCTGGCGATTCTGCCGACCGGCGGCGGCAAATCCTTGTGTTATCAACTGCCAGCGCTGGCGCGTTTTTATCGCAACGGCAGTCTGACCGTGATCATCTCGCCACTGCAATCCCTGATGAAGGATCAGGTCGATAACCTGGAAGCGCGTGGCATCACCTGCGCCGGATACATCAACAGCTTGCTGAATCCTATGGAGCGGCAGGTGATGCTGGATAAATTGCGGCTGGGCGATTTGGGCTTGATCTTTGTCGCGCCGGAACAATTTCGCAGCAGCGCGTTTGCCAAGGCTCTACAGCATCGGGAAGTCGGAGCTTGGGTATTCGATGAGGCGCATTGTCTGTCCAAATGGGGACACGATTTTCGCCCGGATTACTTGTATGTGTCGCGCTTTATCAAGGCCCGGCAAAAGAACAAGCCCTCGCCGGTGTTTTGTTTTACCGCCACCGCCAAGCCGGACGTGGTGCAAGACATTGTGGAGCATTTTCATAAGCGCCTGGGCATTACGCTGGCCTGTTTGACCGGCGGCGTCAACCGCGAAAACCTGCTGTACGAAGTGCATGCGGTGCCGGCGCAAGCCAAATATCCGGAAGTGCTGCGTTTGCTGGAGCAAAGCTTGCGCGACGAGGGCGGGGCTATCGTGTTTTGCGCCCGGCAGAAAACCGTGGAGGAAATGGCTGAATTTTTGAAACAGGCCGGTCTGGATTGCGGCTATTTCCACGGCGGTATGCAGCCCGAGCAAAAGCGCCAAGTGCAGGAAGCCTTTATCGCCGGCGAACTGCGGGTGATCGCCGCCACCAATGCCTTTGGCATGGGCGTGGATAAAGCCGACGTGCGGCTGGTGATTCATTTGGATACGCCGGGCTCGCTGGAAAACTATTTGCAGGAAGCGGGCCGTGCGGGGCGCGACCAAGACTTGGCGCGGTGCGTATTGTTGTATGACGATGCCGATCTGGATGTGCAGTTTCGCTTACTGCGCAATTCGCGGCTGACGCAGCACGATATTGTCGCGATTTTAAAGGCGCTGCGCAGCATCGAGCGCAAAGATCGCAGCGAAGGTTCGGTGGTGGTCACCAGCGGCGAAATCCTGCTGGAAATTCCGGACAAGCACGGCATCGATCCCGACGCCGCCGATGCCGACACCAAGGTGCGCATCGCGGTGGCCTGGCTGGAAGAAGCGCGTTTGCTGGAACGCCAGGAAAATCATACCCGCGTGTTTCCGGGCAGCTTGCAGGTTGCCAGTATCGACGAAGCCCGCGTGTTGTTGCAGAAAAAGCTGGGGCCGAACGCCGACATCGAGCCTTATATCGCATTGTTATCACAGCTGTTTTATAGCGAAGACGACGAAGGCATCAGCACCGACGACTTGATGCTGGCTACCGGCCGCAACTCTCACGAAGTGCAGAGCATGTTGCGCGAGCTGGACCGCTTTAAACTGGTGTCCAACGATACCGAAATCGGCGTGACGCTGTACCGCGATCCCGATACGGTCGACCGGTTGGCGGACTTGCGCAAACTGGAAGATGCGTTGATTGCCAGTCTGCGCGAGGCCGCGCCGGACGCGGATCGCGAGCAATGGCAGATTCTGAATGTACGGCGGCTGTGCGATACCTTACGCCGGGAGGCTGGTGTGGAGCTGACGCCGGATAAATTGACCCGACTGATGAAATCGTTTGCCGAAGCGTTTGGCGATGGCACCGGTCTGCGCGGTTTTTTTGCGTTACGTCCGGCCGGGCAGGATAACCGCTATCTAAAATTGCTGCGCAGTTGGCAGGACATCGACCTGATCCGGCATAAGCGCATGCGGCTGTCTCAGGCCTTGCTGAATTATTTTCTAGCAAAGCGGCAGGGCAATAATCTGCTGGTCACCTGTAAGCAAGGCGATTTGGAAGCGGCTTTGCAAGCCGATCTGACTTTGCAGGATATGGAGGTGCGCGACTGGCAGGTGGCATTGGCGGCGGCGCTGATTTATCTGGACAGCAACGAAGTATTGCATCTGGCGCGCGGCAAGGCGGTGTTTCGCGCGGCGATGAGCATCCAGCTGAATGCCGAAGCCCGGCGCCGGCAGTTTAAAAAATCCGATTACACCGAGCTGGCCTTGCATTACAAGGACAAGATTATCCAGGTGCATGTGATGGCGGAATATGCCCGGCTGGCGCTGGGCAAGATTCAGGCGGCGATGGCGTTTATCGTCGATTACTTTGGCATGGACAGACAGGAATTCGTGCGCCGCTATTTTTCCGGCCGCCAGGATATTCTGGAAATGGCCACCACCGAAGCCGCTCATCGGCGCATTCTCACCGATCTGCAAAATCCCGAGCAGCAAGCCATAGTCGCCGCGCCGCCCGAAGGCAGTCAACTGGTGCTGGCTGGCCCCGGTTCCGGCAAGACCAAGGTCATCGTGCATCGGGTGGCGTGGTTGCTGCGCGAATGCATGGTGTTGCCGGAAGACATAATGGTGTTGAGCTACAACCGCTCTGCTGCGGTTGAAATCCGCAAACGCTTGTGGGCCTTGATCGGTGCCGATGCTGCTGGGGTGACCGTGCAAACCTTGCACGGCCTGGCGATGCGACTGACCGGGACAAGTTACGCGGTGGCCGCCGAGCATGGCGAGACAGTTGATTTTTCGGCGGTTATCAAAAACGCCACCGCGCTGTTAAAACAAGCGGAGCAGGGCGACGAGCTGGGGCCGGGCATACAACGCGACCGCTTGCTGTCCGGTTTGCGCTATTTATTGGTGGACGAATATCAGGACATCAACTCCGAGCATTACGAACTGATCAGTGCGCTTGCCGGCAGAGCTATCAACAGCGAGGAAGATAAATTGTCGCTATTGGCGGTGGGCGACGACGATCAGAATATTTACGCGTTCGGCGGTGCGAATGTGCGCTTCATCAAACAGTTTACCGAGGACTATCAGGCCAAGACCTACTACCTGATCGAAAATTACCGCTCCACGGCGCATATTGTTCATTGCGCGAATCGGGTGATTGCCCCGGCTCGGGAACGGATGAAAACTCAGCACGCGATCCAAATCAATTTCGCGCGCCGCGAGACAGTGGATGGCGGCGAATTTGCCGCGCTGGATAGTTTGACGCAAGGCCGAGTGCATATCCTGGAAACGCCCGATCAGCTGAATGGCGAAGTTGAGGTGGCGCTGGCTGAACTGGTGCAGCTGAACAGCTTGGCAAATGCCGGGCAAACCAGTCATTGGGGCTGCTTTGCGGTGATCGCTAGGCATTGGGACACGCTGGAGCCAATGGCCGAATTGTGCAGGTTGCAAGGCATTTCGGTACTCTTGTTGCGGGACGATTATTTGCTGAATTTGCATACCACCCGGGAAGGTCATGGTTTGCTGGCCTTATTGAACAAACAGCGGCGAAAAGCTCGCAGCGCGAGGGTTTTATTGCGCTGGGGGGCTTTGTCGCGCTGGTTTAAACGCCGTTATCGGCAGGCTGTCGATGATCTGATTGAACATCCATATCGAGCCATGCTGGCGCAATTCATCATTGCCGTGGAAGCGGCTGCGCCTAGTTGCCAGCAGGTGGTCAGCAATCTGGTCGAGGCGCTGTACGAATTCGGTTCCGGTAGCCAGTCCGGCGAAAACGACAGCCGGCATGCGCCGCTGCTGTTATTGACGGCGCACCGCGCCAAGGGCTTGGAATTCGATCATGTATTGATTCTGGATGGCGGCGGCTGGCAGCAAGCTAGCGACGAAGAGCGGCGACTGTTTTATGTGGCGATGACGCGTGCCAGGAAAACCCTGACTTTGTGCGTCAAGCGGGGCGGGTGGCATGCTTTTATCCGGGATTGCGAGATGCTTTGCGTCAAAACCCAGCCGCAACATACAGCGGATTTTCGGCAATTGGGGCAACGCACTTGGCTGGCGGATTTGGGGCAAGTTGTCCTGTCTTGGCCCGGCTATTTTCCTCCTGGTAAGCCCATCCACCGGGCGATTGCTGCGCTGGACGTGGGTAGCGAGTTGCTTTTGCGGGCTAGAAGCGATGGACAAGCTGGTTGGGAACTAGCGGATGTAAATGGAGTGGCAGTGACCCGGATGGCACAGGCCTTTACGCCGCCAAAAGGCCAGATCATAAAGGTGCGAGTGGCGGCGATTTCGGTTAGGCATAAAACCGCTGGCAACACTGAAAATCTGCGGTGCGAGCGTTGGGAGTTAGTGTTGCCGGAAATTCTATATTTGCCGTGTGCAAACGACGGACAGACTTGAGTTTTTCAGTGCCGAGGTTTCGTCGTTCCCGCGCAGGCGGGAACCCAGGAAATTCAAAACTCTGGATCCCCGCTTGCGCGGGGATGACGATAAATTCAGCGATTCGGGACGCGTCTCTGACTTAGTTTTTCAGCTTAGCGATCAACATCTTGTTGACTTCGCCAGGATTGGCCTTGCCTTGGGTTTCTTTCATGATTTGGCCGACCAAGGCCATCAACGCCTTGTCCTTGCCGGTCCGATATTGTTCGACCGGCACCGGGTTGGCGGCGATGACTTTGTCGACGATGGCTTCGATGGCGCCGGTGTCGGTGATTTGGACCAAGCCTTCTTTTTCGATGATTTCGTCGGCGCTGTCGCTGCCGTTCCAGAGTTTGTCGAATACCTGTTTGGCGGTTTTGCCGGAAATAGTGTTGTCGGCAATGCGTTTGATCAGTCCGGCCAGACGTTCGGCGCTGACCGGGCAAGCGCCGATTTCCAATCCGGCTTTATTCAATGCGCCGAGCACGTCACCGGTCAGCCAGTTGCTGGCCAGTTTGGCTTCGCCGCCGGAGGCTTTGACAACAGTTTCGTAAAAGTCGGCCAGTTCGCGCGACGAGGTCAAGGTGGTGGCGCTTTCGTTATCCAGGTGGTACTGGTCGATGAAACGTTGTTTCTTGGCATCGGGCAATTCCGGCAGTGTGGCGCGGATTTCGTTTTTTAGTGATTCTTCAATCAATACCGGCAACAAGTCCGGATCGGGGAAGTAGCGGTAGTCGTTGGCTTCTTCCTTGCTGCGCATTGAGCGGGTTTCGTCCTTGTTGGCGTCGTACAGGCGGGTCTCCTGGACAACTTTGTTACCGCTTTCGATCACATCGATTTGCCGTTCGATTTCGTGATTGATGGCTTTTTCGACGAACTTGAAGGAGTTGATGTTTTTGATTTCGGCGCGAGTGCCGAATTCTTTTTGGCCTTTCGGGCGCACCGAAACATTGGCGTCACAGCGGAAAGAACCTTCCTGCATGTTGCCGTCGCAGATTTCCAGATACCTTACCAGCTCGTGCAGTTTACGCATGTAGGCCACGGCTTCCTTGGCCGAACGCATGTCGGGTTCGGAAACGATTTCCAGCAGCGGGGTGCCGGCGCGATTCAGGTCGATGCCGGTCAGGCCGTGGAAATCTTCGTGCAAGGATTTGCCGGCGTCTTCTTCCAAGTGGGCGCGGGTGATGCCGATGCGTTTAGTCTCGCCGTCGACGTCTATGTCCAAATGGCCGTTGCCGACGATGGGTAGCTCGAACTGGCTGATCTGGTAGCCTTTCGGTAAATCCGGGTAGAAATAGTTTTTACGGGCGAAGACCGAGTGCGGGGCGATTTCGGCGTCGATTGCCAAGCCAAAGGTCACGGCCTTACGCACCGCGTCTCTGTTCAACACCGGCAACACACCCGGCAAGCCCAGGTCGACCGCGCAGGCCTGGGTGTTGGGTTCCGCGCCGTATGCGGTGGCGGCACCGGAAAAGATTTTGGATTTGGTCGAGAGTTGGGTGTGGATTTCCAGGCCGATGACGGCTTCCCATTGTGAGTTCATTCGTGGTTCCTTTAAAGCTTATTCGGCAAAAACGTCGTTCAGGTCGATTTGCAGGTCGGGGAATAAATGCGGAATGGCGACTTCGTTGCCGGGGTATAGGCCGCGCAATTGGTATTTACCCTGCTCGTCCAGCACGAATTGCTGGACGATTTGTTCGTAGGGGAAGACCAGCCAATATTCGCTAACGCCGCTTTCTTCGTATAAGTCGTATTTCAGGCGCACTTCTTTGCGGCTATTTCCCGGCGACAACACTTCAATGATCCAGTCCGGCGCGCCGTCGCAGCCTTGTTCGGTGAGTTTGTTTTTGTCGCAGATTAGGCAAAGATCGGGTTGCACGACGCTGAAAGCTTCGCGGTTAGTCAGTAGCGATTTGCGGCGGTCGTAAAGCTTGACGTCGAATGGGGCGGCGAACACCCCGCATGGTTTGCGCTTGAAATAGTTTCCCAAGTGTAGAAACAGGTTGCCGGAGATGCTCTGGTGCTTGCGGTTAGGCGCAGGCGACATCGCCATGATCTTGCCCTTGATTAGCTCGACCGATTCTTCGAGTTGCCAGGTCAAATAATCGGCGTAGCTATAGGTGCCGTTGGGGTCCAGTTGCGATAATTGCGTGATAGGCGCCATATTGCCTCCGGTGCTATTCGAAGCCTTTCGGTATTTGCAAGTGCCAGTCGGTGACTTGCTGGTAGCGATGGCCGACATTCAGCAATTTGGCTTCGCTGAAATAGTTGCCGATCACATGCAAGCCGACCGGTTTACCGTCTATGAAGCCGGCCGGAATCGACATGGCGGGCAAACCGGCCAGGTTGATGGCTATTGTGTAGATGTCTTCCAAATACATCTGAATTGGATCACTGGTTTTTTCGCCGATTTTGAACGCGGTGCTGGGCGTGACGGGGCCCATCAACACATCGACTTCGCTCAATGCGCGTTTGAAATCTTCGCTGATCAGGCGGCGGACTTGTTGGGCTTTTAAATAATAAGCGTCGTAATAGCCGGCAGATAATGCATAAGTCCCCATCAGGATGCGGCGTTTCACTTCCGCGCCGAAGGCTTCGCCGCGAGAGCGGGTGTAGAGGTCGGTCAAATCTTCCGGATTTTGGCAGCGGTAACCGAAGCGTACGCCGTCGTAGCGTGACAGGTTGGACGAGCATTCGGCCGAGGCGATCACGTAATAGGCAGGAATCGCCAGGTTCAGGTTGGGCATGTCCACTTCTTTGACTTCCGCGCCCAGCTTTTGATATTCGGCGATGGCGGCCTGAATCGTGGCGGCCATTTGGCTATCCAGCTCGGTGCTGAAAAACTGTTTCGGTAGACCGATTTTCAAACCTTGCAGACTATCGTTCAGGCCGGCGCTGTAGTCGGGCACGGCTTGATCGACGCTGGTGGAGTCTTTGGGGTCGAAGCCGGCCATCGTTTGCAGCAACAAAGCTGCGTCTGCCGCGCTACGCGCCATGGGGCCGCCTTGGTCCAAGCTGGAAGCGTAAGCGATCATGCCGTAGCGCGACACCCGGCCGTAAGTGGGTTTCAAGCCGGTGACACCGCACAGTGCGGCCGGTTGGCGGATCGAGCCGCCGGTGTCGGTGCCGGTCACGGCCGGCGCCAGACGCGCCGCAACTGCCGCCGCCGAGCCGCCGGACGAGCCGCCGGGCACGCAATCGGTTGCCCAGGGATTACGCACCGGCCCGTAAAAACTGTTCTCGTTGGACGAACCCATTGCAAATTCGTCCATGTTCAATTTGCCCAGCATCACCGCACCGGCCCGGTTGAAGTGTTCAACCACGGTAGCGTCGTAAGGGGCAATAAAGTTATCCAGCATTTTCGAGCCGCAGCTGGTTTTAGTGCCTAGCGTACAGAAAATATCTTTTTGGGCGATGGGGATGCCGGCCAGCGGTCCGGCGTTGCCAGCAGCAAGCAGTTGACAGGCAGCCTGGGCTTGTTGCAAGGCGCTGTCAGCGCTGACGGTAATAAATGCGTTCAGGTCTTGGTGCTGCTTGATGCGGTCCAGGAAATGTTGGGTCAGCTCAACGCTGGAGAATTCTTTGCTGCGCAGTCCGGCTGCCAGTTCGCCAAGGGTTTTTTTGTGCATAATCGTCCTTAATCGATGACTTTGGGAACCAGGTATAACCCGGCTTCGGTTTGCGGGGCGATGGTTTGGAAATGGTCGCGCTGATCGATCTCGGTAACCGCGTCTTCGCGCAGGCGCTGTATTTGGTCGAGCGGATGAGCCATCGGCGTCACTCCGTCGGTGTTTAACTGGTCCATCCGCGTCATTAATTCCAGTACGCCGGATAGGTCTTTTGCATAGTGTTCGACATCTTGTTCAGCAATGCCCAGCCTTGCCAGGTGAGCGATTTTTTTAACGTCATTCGCCGTTAACGACATTCTTCTAACTCCAGGTTTTCTTAGTAAAACTATGATACTTTATATCTTGCTCAAATACCTGCTTGATTGTTAAAGTAGCGGGATTTTCCGTGTGCGCTTAGGGTACTGCTTACAATGTTTAAAAGAATTCGTGGCCTCTTTTCCAATGATTTGTCTATCGATTTGGGTACGGCAAATACGTTAATTTATGTTCCAGGCCAGGGAATCGTACTCAACGAGCCTTCCGTGGTGGCCATTAAAGAAGACAAGATTCGCGGCCAAAAAACCATCGCCGCCATCGGCGCCGATGCCAAAAGCATGCTGGGCCGTACGCCTGGCAATATCACCGCAATCCGGCCGCTAAAAGACGGTGTTATCGCCGATTTCGCGGTCACCGAGCGCATGCTGCGGTTTTTTATCAAAAAAGTGCATGAAAATAAATTATTGCGGCCGAGTCCGCGCATCCTGATCTGCGTGCCTTGCGGATCTACTCAGGTGGAACGGCGGGCGATTCGCGAATCGGCGGCAATGGCTGGCGCTAGAGAAGTTTATCTGATCGAAGAACCCATGTCGGCTGCGGTCGGTGCGGGTTTGCCGGTGGATACCGCTCACGGTTCGATGGTGCTGGATATTGGCGGCGGTACCTCGGAAGTGGCGGTGATTTCATTGAACGGTATTGTCTATTCGGCGTCGGTCAGAATCGGCGGCGATCGCTTTGATGATGCGATCATCAGCTACGTGCGCCGCAATTACGGTACCTTGATTGGCGAAGCGACCGCTGAAAAAATCAAACACCAAATCGGCGCGGCCTATCCCGGCAGCGAAGTGCGGGAAATGCAAGTCACCGGCCGTAATCTGGCCGAGGGCGTGCCGCGCAGCTTCTCGTTGAATAGCAACGAAATTCTGGAAGCCTTGCAAGAGCCGCTATCCGGTATCGTCAGTGCCGTCAAAGTTGCGCTGGAACAAACTCCGCCGGAACTGGGCGCGGATGTGGCTAGTCGCGGTATTGTGTTGACTGGCGGCGGCGCTTTGTTGAAAGATATTGACCGTTTGATTTCCGAGGAAACCGGCTTGCCGGTTTACATTGCCGACGATCCTTTGACTTGCGTGGCCCGAGGCGGCGGTATGGTGTTGGAAATGTTGGATTCTAAAGGTGCATCGGCGTTCTCGTTGGAATAAGCGCTGATATAAAAAAATCTCTGAAAGGCCGCTTTAACCGTGCAAAGTGGTTAAAGTGGCCTTTTCTACGAAATTTATGCCGCTCGGCAGATGAATTGCCAACGAGCGGAGGTCGATTGTTCTTGCTGTCGCGTCGACGGGTGCCGGTCTTGCTTGTCGCGTCTTGATTGTTAGAGGTTTGCCATAAAACTCTTATTTGCCAAAGGCCCTTCGCTTAACACCCGTTTACTGGTGGCATTACTGGTATCTATTTCCATGTTAGTGATCGATTACCGTAGTGAACGCCTGGATCGGGTACGCTCCTTGTTGTCGGTATTCACCTATCCATTACAGTCGCTTGCCAGTCTGCCGGTCGATTTTTACCAGACGGTGTCCGGGACGATCATTTCTTTCGTCGAATTGCAAAAAGAAAATCGTCGCTTGAAAGAGGCTCAGTTCGTCAATGATGCGAAATTGTTGAAATTCGCGGCCTTGGAAAAAGAAAACACCCGTCTGCGGATGCTGCTGGAAAATTCCTTTCAACTGGGCGAGCAAGTGCTGGTGGCCGAGCTGGTTTCGGTAAAACTGGCGCCTTACGAACATACGGTGGTGGTCAATAAAGGTTCGCGTTTTGGTGTGCATGCCGAGCAGCCGGTGCTGGATGCCAATGGTATCGTCGGTCAGGTGGTGCGGGCTTTGCCGTCCAGTTCGGAAGTGATGCTGATTAGCGATCCCGATCACGCCATACCGGTACAGGTCAACCGCAACGGTTTGCGCACCATCGCTTTCGGTACCGGCCAACCCAACCGTCTGCATTTGCCGTTTCTGGCTAATAACGCCGACATCGTGCCGGGCGATTTGCTGGTTACTTCCGGGCTGGGCGGCGTTTTTCCGGCCGGTTACCCGGTGGCAGTGGTCGATAAGTTCGAAGCCAGGCCGGATAAATCCTTTGCCAACATCTATGCCACGCCCAAGGCGGAACTGGATAAAAGCCGCGAATTTTTGATCGTCTGGAGTCATTCCACGCCGGTGGTGCTAGGGGATCAGGGTAAAGCGCCAGCCGAGCCGGAAGCCAAGGAAGCCGAGCATGTCGCGCCTTGATTTTGTCGCCACGGCGTACTTCTTCGTCACCGTGGCGGTGGCGATGGTGCTGCGGGTGATGTCGCTGTTTCCCAGCATGGATGCGTTCAATCCGGACTGGATCGTGCTGGTGTTGATTTATTGGTCGATAGCGTTGCCGGAACGTTTTGGGGTGTTCAGCGCCTGGACGATAGGTTTGTTGACCGATGTGTTAACCGGCCGATTGCTTGGCCAGTACGCGTTGATTTATGCGTTGATTTGCTATTTCAGTATCAACGAACATCGGCGTTTGCGGCAGTTTCCGATGGTGCAGCAGTGTTTGTTTGTGTTTTTATGTCTGCTGGGTGCGCAGAGTATGATTTTCGGTATGGAAAGCATGCAAGCCGGCAACCGCTTGTCGCTATCGTTCTGGTATCCGGTGTTATCCGGGACTTTGGTATGGCCGCTGGTGTTTGTGGTGCTGCGCTATATCCGGGTGATGGCGCGCATCGTTTAACGAGGAATGGATAGAAAATTCGCCATAAAGGATCCGCTAGCGGAGAGCCGCTTATTTTTAAGCCGTATCGTCGCGGCGTTTATCTTGATCCTGTTTTTGATTGCTGGTCTGGTGGTGCGATTGGTGTATTTGCAGGTGGTCGGTCACGAGCACTATGCGACGCTATCCAAGGATAACCGCATCAAAATTTCGCCCCTGTCGCCCACCCGTGGCGTGATTTACGACCGCAAGGGGCGGATGCTTGCAGAAAATGTGCCGACCTACAGCTTGGAACTGATTCCGGAACAGATCGAAAATCTCGACGATACGCTACTCAGGCTGCAAAAGCTGTTGGACATTTCCGAAGAAAAAGTCGATTTGTTTCAAAAGCAACGCAAACGCAATAAATCATTTACCAGCACGCCGTTGCTGCAAAATCTCAGCGACGAAGAAGTGGCTAAATTCGCGGTGGTCAGGCCGTATTTTCCCGGCGTCGATGTCTATGCGCGTTTGGTGCGGCATTATCCTTACGGCGACTTGGCTTCCCATGTCGTGGGCTATGTCGGGCGTATCAACGAAAAAGAAATGCAAACCCTGCCGCTGGCCAAATACCGCGGCACCAACCACATCGGCAAAACCGGCATCGAAAAAACCTATGAAGAGCATTTGCTGGGTACGGCCGGTTACGAAGAAATAGAAACCAACGCCCAGGCCAGGGCTGTCAATACCGTGGCGACGGTGGAGCCGGTGGCGGGGTCCAACATCTATCTGACGCTGGACATCGATTTGCAAAAAATCGCCTACGATGCCTTGTCGGAATACAACGGCGCGGCGGTGGCGATCGAAATTAAAACCGGCGGCGTGCTGGTTTTCGCCAGCCGGCCCGGTTTCGACCCCAATCCCTTTGTTTCCGGGATTTCCGGCAAGGAATACAAGGCCTTGCAGGACTCGCCGGATCAGCCTTTATACAATCGGGCCTTGCGCGGCCAGTACCCGCCAGGTTCGACAGTCAAACCGTTTTTGGCCTTGGCCGGCTTGGAGTATGGGGTGACCGAGTTCAACCACCGCTTATTCTGTCCTGGCTATTACAAACTGCCCAATGTCGATCACAAATACCGGGACTGGAAGAAGTGGGGGCACGGTATGGTTGACATGAACGACGCCATTACCCAGTCCTGCGACGTGTATTTCTACGACCTAGCCTTGGCACTGGGTATCGATAAAATGCACGATTTTATGGATAAATTCAGTTTCGGCCGGAAAACCGGCATCGATTTGGTCGGCGAAGTCGATGGTTTGATGCCGTCCAAGGAATGGAAAAAGCATTACCGCAGCCAGGCCTGGTTTCCCGGTGAAACGCTGATTACCGGTATTGGCCAGGGTTACACGCAAGCCACGCCGTTGCAATTAGCCCACGCTACCGCCACGTTGGCCAGTTATGGCAAGGTGATCACGCCGCATTTGGTGCACCGCATTATTAGCGCGGACTATGCCGACTTGATCGGCGGTAAGGCCGACGCGATGATTCCGCTGAAAACCCAGAATGTCGATAACATTATCAAGGGTATGACCAACGTGGTGCACGGTTCAAGGGGCACCGCCGGCCGCTTGGCCAAGGCCATAACCTATCAAATTGCCGGCAAGACCGGTACGGCGCAGGTTTTTACCATCAAGCAGGAAGAGAAATACAACGAAGACGCTATCGATTTTAAAATGCGCGACCATGCCTTGTTCATTGCTTTTGCGCCGGTCCACGATCCGCAAATCGCGGTGGCGATTATCGCCGAACATGGCGGTCACGGTGGCTCCGTGGCGGCACCTATCGCCGGCGAGATTATCGATGCCTATCTGAATCAGAAAAAGGAGGCGCAGCCATGAGAAGCGAAATGCGCAACGAACAATTTCAGCCGCCATCGCTGCTCGGTAATTTGCTCCGAAAGTTGCATATTGATATTCCGCTTTTTATCGGTTTGTTATTGATTTGCGCGGCCAGTTTCGTGATTTTATACAGCGCCGGCGGGCAAGAGGTGCCCTTGTTGATTCGGCACGCTACCCGTATGGGTTTCGCCATTTTATTGATGATTGTGTTGGCGCATATCAACCCACGGCGCTTCCAAAGTTTTTCAGTGGCCTTGTTCACTGTGTGCGTGCTGCTATTGCTGGCAGTGGCGGTGATGGGGCAGATCAGTATGGGCGCTCAGCGTTGGTTGGATCTGGGTTTCTTTCGATTTCAGCCTTCCGAATTTACCAAAATTAGCGCGCCGATGATGGTGGCCTGGTATCTATCCGAACGCGCCTTGCCGCCCAAGCCCAAACATGTGCTGGGGGCGGCGACGCTATTGATCTTGCCTGTATTGTTGATTGCGAAACAGCCGGATTTGGGTACCTCGCTGTTGGTGGCCAGTTCCGGTGCGGCGGTGCTGTTTTTTGCCGGCTTATCCTGGTGGTTCATGTTGGGGATAGTTGCGTTGTTGGCATCGTTGACGCCGGTGTTGTGGCACTTCATGCGCGAATACCAACGGAATAGGGTGTTGACGTTTATGAATCCGGAGGCCGATCCGATGGGTGCCGGCTACCATATTATCCAGTCCAAGATTGCCATCGGTTCCGGCGGTATCAACGGCAAGGGTTGGCTGGGCAGTAGCCAGGCGGAGCTGGATTTTCTGCCGGAAAGCTCCACGGACTTTATCTTTGCGGTGTTTGCCGAAGAGTTTGGCCTGTTCGGCTGTGTCGGTCTTCTGGTTTTGTATTTGCTGGTTATCAGCCGTTGTTTTTATATAGCCGTGCAAGCCCAGGATACCTACTCGCGCCTGCTGGCCGGCAGTTTGGCGTTCACTTTTTTTGTGTATGTCTTTGTGAATATCGGCATGGTGATCGGCGTATTGCCGGTGGTCGGTGTGCCGTTGCCGTTGATCAGTTACGGCGGCACTTCAATGGTGACGCTGATGGCCGGCTTCGGTATTCTGATGTCTATTCATACTCACCGTAAATTACTACCCGTCTAATTGGCTTATGAAAATTAACAAGTGTGTATTCGGCTGGCTATTCGCCGCCACGTTGTTCGCAGCTGGTTCGGCATCTGCTGAAATCGCTGAAACCGACAGTTTCAAGCAATTTATCCATAACATGGTCAAACAACAGCATTTCAACGACGCTGAATTGCGGAATTTGTTCAAGGCCGTGCAAATCCAGCAGCCGATTCTGGATGCGATGTCCAAACCCGCCGAAGGCAAGCCCTGGTTTCAGTATCGCGAAATCTTTATGACCGAAGCGCGGATCGCCGGCGGCGTGCAGTTCTGGAAGGACAACGAAGCGGCCCTGAAAGCCGTGGAAAGTGAATACGGCGTGCCGGCGGAAATCATCATCGCCATCATCGGTGTGGAAACTAAATACGGCGCGCATACCGGCAAGTATCGGGTGATCGACGCGTTAGCTACACTGGGCTTTGCCTATCCGCCGCGCAGCGAGTTTTTCCTGAAAGAACTGGAGCAATTCCTGGTGCTGGCGCGCGAAGAGCATATGGACCCGCTGCAGCCCATGGGGTCTTACGCCGGAGCGATGGGTTTGCCGCAATTCATGCCCAGCAGTTTTCGTGGTTATGCCAAGGATTTTGATCTGGACGGCAAACGTAATATCTGGACCAATAGCGCCGATGCGATAGCCAGCGTGGCCAATTATTTCGTCCGCAACCAATGGCGACCCGGCGGGGCTGTGGCTTACCCGGTCACTGCGCGCGGCGATGCCTATCGGCAAGCGTTGAGCAAGGGCGTGAAACCGGATACCAATGTCGGAGAATTGCGCCGCTTAGGAGTGGATGTGCCGACGCAGTTGGTCGCCGGCGAAACGGTCAAGCTGCTGGCTTACCAGCAACAGGTTGGCGAAGATTTATGGGTGGGCCTGCACAATTTCTATGTGATTACCCGCTACAATCACAGCCCGCTATATGCGATGGCGGTGTATCAACTCAGCCAGGCCATTGCCGCCCGTAAGGCTTCGTAAGCATGACGGCCATTGTTGGACTATTCTTGTCCGGCACTGGCAAAAGCAAACTTGCTAGCGCTTATCTCTGATTTTACAGAGCCGATTCTGTCGGCCCTGTTTCACTTGGCAGCGGGCCCATGCAATTTGATTCGTTTTTATTTCTGATTTTTTGGCTTATCGTTTTAGTCCTGTATTACTCGATAAGTAATTGGCGAGCGCAAAAAATTGTTTTGCTAATAGCCAGCTATCTGTTCTATGCGGCCTGGAATCCGCCATTCGTAGTGTTGCTCTGGATTTCCACGACAGTGGATTTTTGGCTGGCCAAAACCATGGCGGCGGCGAAAAGCCAGGAACGCCGCAAAGGGTTGCTGACGATTAGTTTGTTGGTGAATCTCGGTTTCCTGGGGTTTTTTAAATACGCGGATTTCCTGAATCAAAGCTTTGCCGGCCTGCTCGGATTGGCGGGGATCAATTATCAACCGGCGCCTTTGGGCATCGTGTTGCCGATCGGCATTTCCTTTTATACCTTCCAAACCTTGTCCTACACGCTGGACGTTTATCAACGCAAAACGCCAGCCGAAACTAGCTTTCTGGATTTTTCGCTGTTTGTGACGTTTTTTCCGCAACTGGTGGCCGGGCCGATTGTCCGCGCACCGCAGTTCTTACCCCAGTGTAAAACGCCGCAAAAAGCCACCAGTCAACAATTCGTTTGGGGGCTAACGTTGTTTTTATTCGGCGTTTTCGCTAAAGCCATTTTGGCCGATACCGCCTTGGCGCCGGTAGTCGATCAGATTTACGCCACACCCGCCGCGTTTGCTGGTCCGGATGTCTGGCTGGGTGTGTTGGCGTTTTCCGGGCAAATCTTTTTCGACTTTGCCGGTTATTCCCTGTGCGCAATTGGCGCCGCGCTGACCTTGGGTTTTAGCTTACCCGACAACTTTCATTGTCCGTACGGGGCGCTGGGCTTTTCGGATTTCTGGAAGCGCTGGCATATTTCGCTGTCCAGTTGGCTGCGGGATTATTTGTATTTTAGTTTGGGCGGTAGCCGCGGTAAGCCGGTCAGGACCGCGTTTAATTTAGTGTTGGTGATGATCTTGGGTGGCCTATGGCATGGCGCAGCCTGGACTTTTGCGGTCTGGGGGTGTTTGCACGGCTTGTTTCTGGTTGTCGAACACGGCATCAAACAAGTCACCGATTATCGTCCGGCAGGGCTTGGGCCGAAAGTGATTTTGATCTTGGTGACTTTTGTAATCGTGTCGCTGACCTGGATACCGTTTCGCGCACAAGGCTTCGACAATTTAGCGGCAATATTAGGGGCGCTGACCAATATGACTGGTAGTAGTGAATTAGCAATGCTTAGCAGGATTGTGGTCGTGGCGGTAATCGCAACAACCCTGGTTTGGCACATTGCCAGCCGGGAGATCAGGCTTGAACAGCGATTCGACAATTTCTCTCCCATGGTCAAAACCAGCGTCATCGCCTTGTTGATGGTTTGTGTGGGTATTTTTTCTACTGGTGATAGCCGTGCATTCATCTACTTCCAATTCTAGCGACCGTTTGCCTCAACAAGCCCTTAAACGTAGCTATCTGGCCGGGATGGCGATTGCCGTGCTGTTGTTGGCGGTCGTCGAGCTGAGATTACGGCAAATCGGTTTTCAGCCCACTGTGCAGGACAGCAAGGAATTATGGGCCACCGAGCGCAGTAAAGCCGCTTTGTTGGGTAAGCAGGCCCTGATCCTGGTCGGCGACTCGCGCATGCAACTGGATATGGATCTGGATGTGTTGGCCGCCACAACCGGTTTGACGCCGGTGCAACTGGCGATAGACGGCTCGGAGTTTTTACCGGTGTTGGCCGATTTGGCCACGGATGGCAGTATTACCGGTACCGTGTTGGTGTCCGGCGATGTCTGGAAATTGGTGGAAAAATCGCACACCGACCGCGCCAACGAATGGATAAGCTTTTACCACAAAGAATACAAAGACCTGGTAGCGCCCAAGTTGGAAACGCTATTGAAAAGCCAGGTACAACAATGGTCCGCGCTATACGCCAGCGGCATGCCGGCCAGCGACTTATTGATACGCTTGATTACGCCCGGTCACGTTAAGCCGCTTTATCTCAATACCAAAGCCAGTCGGCAACGCGACGCCGATTATGAATTGGTCGAGCAACCGATGTTTTACATCCAGCGAGTGTTACGCAACCTTGGGCAAACGGTTGACCTAAACAAGGTGGCGACGCAAGCCGATTTCGAACGCCTGGTGATCGACACGTTGCAACAATCGTCGGCCACGCATTATGCGCCCGAGCAGTTTGCGTACGTCAACCGGCTAACCGATCGGATTCTGGAGCGGGGAGGTAAGGTCGCCTTTATCAATTTTCCGATGACGGGATTAATTTTTGCTATTGATGAGCACCGGAGCCCTCGCGAATTCGGCTGGGATGTATTTGCCTCCCATAGCCGAGCAATTACTTTTAATTCTCAGGATTATCCGGCGTTAAACTTTGCATTGCCGGATGGCTCACATTTGGATATGCGAGATAAACAGGCGTTTACCGAACAGCTGGTTTCGGGATTAAAAGCTAAAGCGGTTTTTTGAATTCGCCGATACAAAACAGCGATTATTAACCCAGTCCTTAAATTCTCTGTGGCCGTTATTTCTGTGAAAGCGGGAATCCATTGTAGCAAGTGGGCTTCCACCTGCGCGGGAGTGACGATATTTAAGGGCCGGGTTAATACCCTGCTAGTCAGTAAATACAAGATTAATGCCGGATAGCAAGCTTTGGCGCGAGCAAAATAACGATGAGGCAAGTTGATGGAAGACGATAAAACCGTTTTCATGGGGGTGAGCCCGTTTAAAGCAGCAGAAACGGATGCCGACCGCACCGTGTTAGCCAAGCCGGAGACGCTTCTGGTTGAGTTGCTGAATATCAGCGGGCAAGTAATCGCCAATTATGCGTTCGAAAACAGTTTTGGCGTCGGGCGGGCTCAAGAGAACTCGGTGGTCGTCAACGATCAATCCATTAGCCGGCATCATCTGGAAATCAAGCGCGAGCCCGATGGCTGGTGGGTTGTTGACTTAAACAGCACGCACGGCGTGTATCTGGACAAACAACGGCTGGCCGCTAAAACCAAGTTGCATTTGCCGGTTTTATTAGGCCTGGGCGTTTCGCCGTTTGAGCTGAAAATCGCCTCCGCGAATGCAAAACCCGTTTTACCCACGCCAAAAGACGATGCCACCTTGTTTGCCGCCGCGCAAACGCCTGTTTTAAATCAGCCCAAAGCCCCGCCTCCCAAGCCGCAACAAAATTTATCGGCCGATGCCATCAAGAATCGCCTGCTGTCCGAGGAAGAATCGGCGGATATGGGCGATTACACCCGCATGGTGCGGCGGGTGATCCGCGAGGATAGAACGGTCAGAACGAAAAACTATAAAAAGCTGATTTGGTCCTTGGGAGTCTTGTTTTTGATCTCCGCCGGCTTGGTGACCTATCAATATCTGGCGCTGGACAATGCCCGCAAGTTGGCGATCAATATGTTCTACGACGTAAAAACCTTGGAAGTCAGTTTGTCGCAAGCCGATATACGGTTGGCGGAGAATGTCGAGTCCTTGGCCAAAGCCTTTGAAGAAGTAAAGGACGAAAAATTAAAGGTGTCTCAGGAGCGCATCAAAGCCGAACAGGCAAAAATTCTGGAAGAGAAAAAACGCTTGGCCGAGGAACGGCAAAAGCTGAAATTGATGAAAGCCAAATATCAGGAGTATCTAAAAGAAATCGATTTTCTGCGCCTGAGCTTTCCGACCGATGAACAATATGAACGCGAGTTGATCACCCGCGTGGTCAGAGGTTTTGGGGAAAGCGAGTTGGAATTGCCGGACGAGTTTGTCACGCAAGTACGGCAATACATCAAAAACTGGCAGGATACAGCCCGGTTGCGCGTAGCCATTAAAAACATGCAAGATAACCAATATGGCACCATGGTCTTGGATGCGCTGGATAAGGAAGGCTTGCCGGCGTATTTTATGTACTTGCCGCTACAGGAAAGCAATTACGACACTAAAGCGATAGGGCCGGAGACGCGTTTTGGTATTGCGAAGGGTGCCTGGCAATTCTTGGCCACCACCGGCCAGGAATACGGTCTGCCGCCCGGACCGCTGGCGAATGTCAGAGAATACGACGAACAGGATGCGCGTTTCGACTTCGCGCAGGCCACCCAAGCTGGCGCGAAATACCTGAAATATATCTACAGCAAGCAAGCGCAAGCGTCCGGATTGTTGGTGATGGCTAGCTATAACTACGGCCATAATAAAGTGCGCGGGATGGTGGAAAAAATGCCCGATAACCCGCGCGACCGCAACTTCTGGAAATTCATCCAACAATACGAAATTCCGGTGGAAACCTACGACTACGTGTTTTACATCGTCTCGGCCGCGGTAATAGGCGAAGACCCCAAGCATTTCGGTTTCGACTTCAGCCCGCCGCTGTTACAAATATCTCAGGCCGTTAATTGAATTTTTTTGGTTTACTTTCGGCTATTAGCGAGCGGTTGTCGCTATTTACTTGACGTCCGATTAGGCTACCCTTTGATCTAAAAGTCGCTAAGCCAGTAATAGGAATTGCTATGCCATATACAGTGGAATGGGATGGAGCCGGACTCATCAAAAATTTAACCGGTTTTGTTAGCGCGTCTGAGTTCGCAAAGTCGGCTGCAGCCACTACATCGCACTTCGAGTTTGACAGGGCTAAATACGTAATAAACGACTTTACTGAGGTAACTGGAGCGGACTTGATGAGTGCTTTGGAGGACGTGGCTGTGATGCGTCTCGGAGCGAGTCGAAATACCAGACCGAGACTCAAGGTAGCTTATGTAGGTAATGACGACACAATTAAAGACTTCGTTACCTCTCTGCTGTCAAGTGACTTAAATTGCGGATGGGACACCAAGGTGTTTGCCACGCGAGAGGCGGCAATGCTTTGGGTTGCAAAGGGATAGTAACTAAGGTGGTTTTGGTTTGAAGCGTATTGCCTAAGTCCCGTATTCCAGCACTGATGCCTGAATCAGGCGCATGGCGGGTTATAAAATCTTCGCCAAGCTCAAGAGCTACATCAGGCCTCGAAGCCAATCTCAAAGGAAGAGAACCCCGATTCGTCGCCATAGATCAAAGACAGGCCGGACGGATCGGGTATGGTGATTTGCTTGGCCGAATAGGCGTCCAAAATTGGCGTGATGTGGCGTACCGATCCAGGCGTGGTGTAAACCAGAAAGACAGTGCCATCATCAGACCAGCCGCCGAACATTGCCATGCCCACGGGGCCGTTTCTCGCCACATACGCGGCCCGGAACGCGCCCAACAGTACGTAGACTTCACCGGATTCGTATTCCTGGCGCGAGAGCGTGATGCGGTGCCAACTCATGGTTTTTGCCATTTCATTCCTTCCGTCACTAAATCAGCTTAATTGACCTACATGGCGCTGCTGCTTGATTTCGGTCAGCCACAAGAAATCTTAACATCGGAAGGCGATGCGGGCCATACAAGCTCTCAGCGGGCTATCTAAAGCCCCGCGTTTAAAACTCAGGAAATGTAATTAAATAGCGACAGATTTTGCACCTTGGTAAAGGCTTGCTGCGCGGCTTGCAGCGATATTTGTTGCAGATTGAATTTGCTCAAGGCTTCGGCGTAGTCCAGATCGCCGATGTCCGAGGCGGTGGATTTGTTGTCCAGGATATAGTCGGCGTTTAAATTTTCCTGGTCGTCCAACGCGTTCAAGCGGGCGCCGGCCGATGCCCGAATGGTATCGAAGCGCACCAGCGCGGTATCCATGTCGTTCAAAGAGTTCTTATTGGGGGTGTTGGCTTTTAAATCAGCGGATATTTGCGCGACGGCTTGAAACACGTTGCTGATGCTGCCGGCTGTCAGCGGCGCGGCTTGAATGCTGCCGAACACTGATTCGCCGGGGTCGCCGTCGGTTACTTGCCGGCTGGGGCCTATCGCAATACTACGTTGGTTGGCGTCACCCTGATAGGCGTAAGCCGGAGTATCGGTAAAAGCGGCCTGGTCGGTTTTGTACCCGGAAAAAATATACTCGCCGTTGGCATTTTTGGTGTTGGCGATGCTTAACAATTGCTTGTTCAGCTCGTCGATTTCCATTGCGATTTGCTTGCGGTTAGTGGCGGTGTTGCTATCGTTCAAGCCTTGTACGGTCAATTCCCTGATTCTATGCAACACGCTACCTGCATTATCCAGGCCGGATTCTTCCAGGTCGAGTCTTTGCCGCGCCGCGCCGATATTGACTTGGTATTGCTGATTTTCCTTAATATTCTGATTCAGGTCGATCATGCTGGTGGCGGCAACCGCATTTTCCGCGGGGCTCAGGTATTTTTTGCCGGACGATAGTTTTAGCTGAGTCTCGCTGAGTTTGGATTGTTGATCCAACATCGCGTTAAGACCGAGCTGATGATTCCATGAAGTTGAAATACGCATAATAATCTCCTAGCGAAATGCCCCGATCAGCGTGTCGAACAGCGAGTTGGCCACCGAAACGGCTTTGGCTGCTGCCTGATACGAATTTTGAAAATTGATGAGATTGGCCGCTTCTTCATCCAAGTTGACGCCGGATACGTTTTCCTTGGCGCTGGTAGCTTGCTTTAGCAGGGTTTCCTGGGCGGTGCGACCGACCGAAGCGGCATGGGTTTGCGAACCAACATCCGAGATCATTTGCCCATAGACTTGGGTAAAGCTGGTTTTGCCGCCGAACATTTTTGGTTGGGTTTCCAGGTTTGCCAGCTTCAACGCATTGCTGTTATCGCCGGGCAGGCCGGTGGCGCTGGCGGCGGCGATTTGTCTTGGATTGGTGATGGCCGAGTTAACTTTTATTTTGGCGGCGGCATTAAAGTTAGGGCTGATCTGGAACGAATCGCCAGTGGTCAAGGAGCCGCCGCTAAAGCTGATACTAAAACCGTTAGTCGCCGCCGTCGTCGCCAGAGTGGCGGCGCTTAAACCTGCGGTAGTGGTATTGTCGCTTAAATTGGTCAGGCTAAAAGTTGCCGCCGGCACTGTTGCGGTAACATCCAGCCGATAGGCGGCGCCTAGGCCGGATGCCGAAGTCGGCGGCACAAACGCGGTGGAAACCACCAGATTGCTATCGCTGACCGTCGCTTTAACTTGCGGGATTGGCGAATTCAAATCAAAAAAAGCCACATTGGTATTGCCGTTGATGTCGTAGCCGGCTTTATGAATATTGTTAAATTCGGTAGCCAGTCCGGTAGCCAGCAGGCCTAGCTGCTGTTGCGCGGGATCCAACACCTGATCTCTAAAACGCAGGTTGCCGGATAGTTCGCCGCCGGAGAGTTGCTTGGAAATATCCTGGCCATTCAGCATGATCAGCTTTTGATTGACGTCGTTGCTGTCGCCCACCACCGACAGTGTCGAAGCCGAGCTGCCCAGCACCAAGGGTTGGCCCTTACCGATAAACACGTTGTACGAGCCGTCGGCCTGAGCGACATAGGACACGTCGGCTTTTTCGGCGATTTTAGTCAGCAACAAATCGCGCTGATCCATCAATTCGTTGGGCATTTGCTTGCCGGACGAGCGGCCTATATCCGACACGATCTTCACATTCAGTTCGGCTAGGGTTTTGGCAAAGCCGTTGAGTTCTTGAACCGAGCTGGTCACGTTATCGTTGACGCGTTTGCGCAAGTCGCCGAAGCGGGCGCTCATGGTGTTGAACTGTTGCGTCAGCGATTCGGCTTCGGTCAACATCACCTGGCGGGCGGCCACCGAACTGGGATCGTTGGCGACGCTGTCTATCGCATCGAAAAAGCTTTTCATGGCCGGTGCCAGGCCAGTGGTTTCGTCGGCGGTGATATTGTCGATTTGCGAAGACAAGGTGTAAAAACTGTCTATATCGTGAAACGTAGCGGTGCTGGAGCGGACTTGATTACTGATGAACTGGTCGTAGCTGCGGGTGATGTTGGCAACCTCGACACCATTGCCCATATAGCCGTTGCCGGTGAATTGCTCGGGACGGGTGGCAAGTTCGACGCGTTGCCGGCTATAGCCTTCGGTATTGGCGTTGCTGATGTTGTTGCTGGTGGTTTCCAGCGAGCGCTGGAACGCCGTCAGCCCCGACAATGCATTTCCGAGAATTCCAATGGCCATGTTCGCCTCCTAACCCGCGCTTTTCAGAGCTGCTACCTGGGCCGCGGTTTGGCTGTGGTAGATCGTCATCACTTTTTCGGCATACCGTGGATCGGTGGCATAACCGGCTTGTTGCAGTTCGTGTAAATAGTGTCCGGCGTTGCCGGCTTTCTTCAAGGCTTCGCTGTAACGCGGATTGGTTTTTATAAAATTCACGTAATCGTCGAAGCTGTCTTTATAGGAATCGTAAGCCCGGAAGCCGGCCATTTCTTTTTTGGCGACGCCGCCGTCGTATTCCAGTGTCATGGTTTTGGCTTGTTTGCCTTGCCAGGACTTATCCGCCTTGATATTGAATAAGTTAAAACTGTTATCGCCCTGGGCATTTTTCACCATGCCTTGGCCCCAGCCGGTTTCCAGCGCCGCTTGGGCCAGTAATACGTTGGCATCCACACCCAGGTTGCGCGCGGCTTGTTCTGCGTGCGGCCGCAATTGGTTGACGAACTCGTCCCTGGACGTTAGCGGCCGATCATTATCGCTCCGCACTTTATCGTCCAGGGTTTGCCATTGGTCGGCCAGGACTTTCTGGCTGCGTTCCAAGCGCGCTAGACTGCGTTCCAGGCTGCTTAAACCCGACGCATCTAGCGGCTGTTCTTCTGCCGCTTCGCCGGCGCGTAGCGACTGGTGATTGTCGGGCTTGCTGCTGGCGCCGGTGCCGGCGGCACGATTCAAGAAATCGTTGGCGGTCAGTTGCTTGTCTTTTTCTTCGTCCTTGTCCTTGTTTTGTTTGGGCGACAATTGTTGGGCAATCAAATCCGCAAAGCCGATACCGGGTTTTCCAGCCAGATGCACGGACATTTGTTGGTCGTACATGTCTTGATAAAACTGGGTTTGCTGGCTATCCAATATGCCCTCGGATAATTTAGCCTGACGCATGTTTTTCATGACCATGCCTAAAAACACCGACTCGAATTGTTTGGCAACTTCCTTGATCGCCTCGGGCGATTGCTCGCGGGCGCCTTGTTTAAGTTTCGCCAGGCCGTTGAAATCGGTATAAACCGAAGCGCTGTCTACGTTTAACATGGGAGTCTCCAATAAGTCATCTAATCAACTGCTTTGTTACGTTCTTTAAATCACTATCAACTCGGCTCTGAGCGCGCCGGCGGATTTCAATGCTTCCAAGATGGCCACCAAGTCGCTGGGGCCCGCGCCGACGCCGTTTACGGCCTGGACTATTTCGTCCAGCGATACGCCGGGATTGAAGACAAACATGTGGTTCTTGTCTTCTTTGACCGAGACGTTGGACTGCGGTGTGACTACCGTGCTGCCGCCGGATAGCGGGTTGGGCTGGCTGACTTGTTGATTCTCGCTGATCGTCACGGTCAAGCTGCCATGAGATACGGCGGCCGGTTGTACTCTGACCTTGCTATTGATGATCACGGTGCCGGTGCGGGAATTAACAATCACTTTGGCGGGAGCATCGTCGGGAGCCAGCTCCAGGTTTTCGATAACCGAAGCAAAACCGACCCGTTGGTTGGGGTTAACCGGCGCTCTGACGCTGACCGAGGTGGCATCGACGGCTTGCGCGGTTTCGGCGCCCAGTGCCTTGTTGATGGAATCCGCCATCCGTTGCGCGGTGGTGAAATCCGACGAGTTCAAATTAAATACCAGGTCAGCGCTTTGATCGAAAGAGCTGGGTACGATGCGTTCCACCGTCGCGCCGTTAGGCACACGGCCCACCAGCGGATTATTCACGGTAATTTTCGAGCCGTCCTGACCGCCGGCGGCCAAGCCGCCCACGACCAGATTACCTTGTGCTACCGCATAGACATTGCCGTCGGCTCCGCGTAACGGGCTCATCAACAGCGAGCCGCCGCGTAGACTTTTCGCGTCGCCTATCGAGGAGACCGTGACATCAATTTTTTGACCGGGTTTGGCGAAAGCGGGCAGATCGGCATGAATGCTAACCAGCGCGACGTTTTTGGATTTGGGGTCGGTATCGGGCGGCAAGGTCAGGCCCAGCTTGCCCATCATGCTGCGCAGGCTTTGGCCGGTAAATTTGGTTTTATCGCCGGATTTATCCAGGCCAGTGACCAGGCCATAACCTACCAGTTGGTTGCTGCGCACGCCGGCAATGGACGCGATGTCTTTAATGCGTTCGGCTTGCACGGTATTTGCCAAGAGCAGCAGGGCAATTGCAGTGAGTATTTTGTTCATCAGATTTCTCCGTCAGCCTTGGCTAGAAAGGAAACAATGGGCTCGAAAGAATTCGCGAGATCCAGCCCGGTTTGTTGCTGTCGGCCAAGGCGCCGTCGCCGGTGTACATGATGGTGGCGTCGGCAACCTTGCTGGAGGACAGTTTATTGGCGACGCTAATATCGATTGGACGAACGATGCCGGACAGACGAATGTATTCGCTGCCATCGTTTAAAGTGACGCGTTTTTCGCCGCGTACCCGCAGATTGCCGTTGGGTAGCACGTCTACGACGGTGACGCTGATGTCGCCGGATAGCTTGTTGCTTTGTCTGGCGTCGCCTTTGCCCTCGGTGCTGCGGTCCATGCTGTAGTCGAGAGAAGTCGCCAAGTCATGACCAAGCAAAGCGGAACTGGCCAGACCGAAAATGGTGGGAGCACTGCCCTTGGCCTGGATGTCGCTGTTTTTACTGGCCTTGGAATTGGCCTGTTTGGTGGCGGAGGTGTTCTCGTCGAAAGTCACCGTCAAAATATCGCCAACCCGGCGCGCGGCATGATCTTCGAATAAGCGCATGTCGTAGCCGGCTTGGTAAATTGCGCCATTGCTTTGTTGCGGTGGGCGCAGGTCGGCGGGTTGTACCGGGGCGAAGTCGGGGTCGCGTTTCGGCAAGGTATCGCAGCCGGCCAGTAGCGCGATTGCCGCTACCAGCAAAATTTTGCCGCCTGCTTGCCGTTTGATTAATCTGTTCATGAGCCTTGTCCTAAATTAAAGTTGTTGCGTGACAAAGGACAGCATTTGGTCGGTGGTGGAAATGGCTTTGGAGTTCATCTCATAAGCGCGCTGGGTTTCTATCATGTTCACCAGTTCTTCCACTACGTTGACGTTCGAGGTTTCCAGGGAGCCTTGTACCAAACTGCCCAACTCGTTTTCTCCCGGTGCGCCGATGATAGGTGCGCCGCTGGCGACGGTTTCGCGGAACAGGTTGTCGCCGATAGGCTCCAAGCCGGCGGTATTGATGAAGTCGGCAATCTGGATCTGTCCCACCTGATTGGCCGCCGCAGCGCCGGGTTGGGTCACCGAAACCGTGCCGTCCTGGCCGACCGTGATGCTCAGCGCGTCTTGGGGAATGGTGATGGCCGGTTCCAGCGGCATGCCGTTGGAGGTGACGACTTGGCCGGTGGAGTCCATTTTGAACGAGCCGTCGCGGGTGTAGTTGATATCGCCGTTAGGCATTAAAATCTGCATAAAACCGCGTCCGCTCACCGCTATATCCAGCGAGTTGCCGGTTTGCAGAATATTGCCCTGGGTGTGCAGTTTTTCGGTAGCCACCGTGCGTACCCCGGTGCCAAGCTGTAAGCCGGTGGGCAATTGGGTGTTTTGGGTGGATTGCGCGCCGGCTTGACGGACGTTTTGATACATCAAGTCGGCGAAGATCGGTCTGGCTTTCTTGAAGCCGGTGGTATTGACGTTGGCCAGGTTATTGGAAATAACCGCCATGCGGGTTTGTTGGGCATCCAAACCGGATTTTGCGACCCATAATGCTCTTTCTGTCATGACAATCTCCTAATCTGACAAATTTTTGTCTTATCAGGAGTAATGCAGAAACTATGCCACTTGCATCAGCTTGGCGCTGGCGCCGGAAGTGTCGTCGATGTTTTTCATGACCTTGGATTGCAATTCGAAGTTTCTGGATAGTTCTATCATTTCCACCATTGCCGCCAAAGCATTGACGTTGCTGGATTCCAGCGAGCCTTGAATCAGGGTGACGTTGGCATCGGGCGGGATCGCGCCGGCTTGTTTGGCGTGCATCAAGCCGTCTTCGCGTTTTTCCAAATCGGCCGGGTCCGGGTTTACCAGCTTGATCCGCTCGACAATGACACTATTGGTGGCATTGACGCCTTGCGGGACAATGGAGATGGTGCCGTCGGTGCCGATTTCCATTTTTTGAGCGGGCGGAATGGTGATCGGTTCGCCGCCTTCGCCGAGAACGGAGAGGCCGGCCCCGTTTTGTAACAGGCCTTCCGGGGTGAGGCGCAAATCGCCGGCGCGAGTGTAGGCTTCCTGGCCCTCTGCATTACGCACCGCGATCCAGCCCTGGCCGTTGATCGCGACATCCAGGTCGCGGCCGGTGGTGTGGATGCTGCCGCTCGACATGTTGGTGCCGGGGCGTTCGGTCATCGAATAAACCCGCGAGGGGTAGCCGGGACCGAAGGCCGGCATTGCGCGAAATTGCTCGAAATCCGCCTTAAAGCCGGTGGTCTGGGCGTTGGCCAGATTATTGGCGTTGGCGCCTTGCGCCAGCAAGGTCTGCTTGGCGCCGTTCATCGCAATGTAAAGGCTACGGTCCATGGTTATTCCCCATTAATTACCGAATTTGCAATATGGTTTGCATGATGCTGTTTTCGGTGGTGATGGTCTGGGCATTGGCCTGGTAATGCTGTTGGGCGACGATTAGATTGACTAATTGTGCCGACAACTCGACATTCGAGCTTTCCAGCGCGCCGGACTGAATCAGACCGAAGTTGTTGGCACCCGCTTCGCCGGGAATCGGTTCCCCGGAGTTGGCGCTTTGTCCCCAGGCCGTATCGCCGATTTTGGCCAAGCCGTTGGTATTGGCGAAGCGCGTCAATGCCACTTTACCCATGGTTTGCGAACCACCGTTACTGAAACGCGCAAATATCACGCCTTCGTCGTCGATGTCGATACCCGTCAAGCGTCCGGCTGGCAAGCCGTTTTGGGTCATCGTGTTAACGCTGAATTTTTCCTGAACCTGCGTGGAGCCGAAGAAGTCCATGGTGCCCACCTTGATGGGGGCCGCGCCGGTAGAGGGCAAGATGGTGTAGTCGCTAAGTGCGAATCGGCCCGACGCCGGAGATTGCAATTTACCCGAGGAATCAAATGTCATCACGGCGGGGGTGGGTACCGTGGTGGTGGTTGCAGGTGCTGCAACCGCTGTACCGTAGGTGCCCGCGTTGATCGAGGTTCTGGCGGTCGGGGTCGCGGGTTCGGCCATATAGTGATAAACACTCCAAGGAGTTGTCGAGGCCGTTGAAGTGCCTTTCACATAATACGTGGTGAGGATGTGCGGCGACCCCAGTGAATCGTAGACGGTGACCGAGGTTTGCGAGTTATAGGAATTATTATTGGTCGGATCGAACGGTGTTACCGCGGGGACTGTTTCGTTGGCATTGAGGTTCACCGCCAGCGATACGGTGTCCGTGGCGCTGGGTAAGCCGGTGAGGGTGTTGATCTGAACCGGTTGCGTCACACCGGTGCTGAAGCCGTCGGAGACTGCGGTGCCGTTGGGTTTGTATACCATCAGCGATTTGCCTTGGTTGTTGACCAGATAGCCGTCCTTGTCCAGTTTGAATTCGCCGGATCGGGTATAGGTGATGTCGTTGGTTTCCGTCGGACTTTTGGCCATCGTGAAGAAGCCTTCGCCGCTGATCGCTAAATCCAGATTGTTGTCGGTGAACGACAAACTACCCTGATTGAATTGTTGGGCGACGTTGGAGACTCGGACGCCCGCGCCGGCGGTGGTGTTGCTGACGCCGCCCAGACTGGACGCATAAACATCGGCGAATTCGGAGCGCGATTTTTTAAAGCCCACGGTGTTGGCGTTGGCAATATTGTTGCCGGTCACGGCCAAGTTGTTGGATGCGGCGTTTAAGCCGCTTAATGCTGTTGTAAAAGCCATGATGCCTTCTCCTTCACAAGATTTGTTTAATTTGACTGAATTTCACGGTGCCGACGCCGTCCAGATTGACTTGCAGACCACTGCTGCCGCCGCCCATCGTTACGCTTTTCACCAGCGATTTGATGTTGGTGGAGAGTACGGTATTGACGCCGTCAATTTTGGCTTCGGCTTGAATTTTGTAGATACCCGGATCGGCGAGTTGCTCATTGCTATCCTTGCCGTCCCATTCGAAGGTGGTAGTGCCGGCCGATTGCGCGCCCATATCGATCTCCCTAACGGTGGCGCCGGTTTGCGGGTCTATGATTTTCACACTGACGTTCGGCGAGCTACTGGGCATTTCGAAATCGCCCGAGACGCTGCCGCCGGCACCAAGCAATGCTTCCTTCGCGGGAGCCGAAACATGGCGGCCGACCAAGCCTGCTGCTTGCAGGGCTTGGTCGGAGCTGAGCGAGCTGGCGAAATCCTTGAACGAAGCCTGTAGATCCTGAATGCCGGATACGGTGCTGAACTGGGCCATTTGGCCGAGAAATTCGCCGTTGTCCATGGGCTTCATCGGGTCCTGATGGGTCATTTGCGTGGTCAGCAGTTTCAGAAACTGATCTTGCCCCAAGGTTTGTTTTTGCACGCCTTTTGCCGTGCCGGAACCGGTAGTGGCCAAGCCGAGGCTGTTAAATGTGTCAATTGCGCTGGTCATAAATGCCTCACTGTCCCATTTTCAGGGTTTGCAGAATCAGGTTTTTAGCGGTGTTCAACACCTCTACATTGTTTTCGTAGGAACGGGAAGCGGACATCATGTTGGCCATTTCTTCCACGGTATTGACGTTGGATTTATAGATGTAGCCGGTTGCGTCTGCCAGCGGGTGGTTGGGGGCGTATTCCATCACCGGCGGCGCCTGGTTTTCGACGACCCCCAGCACGTTGACGCCGCTGGCGGTGCTGTTTTTATCCATCGCGTTTTTTAATTCAGCGGCAAACACCGGTTGGCGGGATTTATAGACCTGATCGATGCTGCTGCTGACGCTGCTGGCATTGGAGATATTGCTGGCGACCAGATTCAGTCTGAGGTTTTGCGCGTTCATGCCGCTACCGGCGACGTCGAAGATGCGAAATGAAGACATGGTTATTCTCCTTTAATGGCGGACATCAGGCCGGAAAACTTGTTGTTGATAAACCGCAAGCTGGCTTCGTACTGCACGGCGTTTTCCGCGTATTTGGCTTGCTCGATATGCGACTCGACGGTATTACCGTCCAGCGAGGCTTGTTGCGGATTGCGATAGAGCAGGTCGGCGCCGAGCACATTGTTACGACTAGGCAGATGGCCTTGCTGGCTGCGTTTCAGTTCCGAACCGTCTCCGGCCAGGGCTTGTTGAAACACCGATTTAAAGTCCAGATCGCGGGCTTTGTAATCGGGCGTGTCGGCGTTAGCCAGGTTTGAAGCCAGAATCTCGCTGCGCTTTTCGCGCAACGCTAATGCTTGCGGATGTATGCCTAAGGCACTGTCGAAATTAATAGCCATAATTGCCACCTTTGGGTTTTTAAACCTTAAAGCAGTATATGTGCCATAAAATAAATGTGCTGTTATTTCATTCGTGTAGCGGTTTTGAATGGTGGCGAGAGTGTCAAAAAAGAGTGTTTCAGACGGGGCGGCAAAATGCTGCCGCTGTGTTAAGTCGTCAATAAACTGACGAGCGGCTTAACCGACTTTTTTGAAGTAGCTGGTTAAGCCGGAGCGAACCAATTCAAAGCTGTTTAAGCCCGTCGGCATCGCTTCGGTACTACTGAGAAACAGATAGCCGCCCGGTTCCAGGCTGTCGGCCATACGTGTGAGGATGTCGCGTTTGACTTGATCCGAGAAATAGATCAAGACGTTGCGACAGAAGATCAGGTCAAAACGGCCCAAGGCAGTGAAGGATTTGAGCAGATTGAATTGTTGAAAACGCACGAGTTGGCTGACTTCCGGGCTAAGTAAGTAGCCGTCGTAATTTTTGTGGAAATAGCGTGCTTTAGCGGTGCTATCCATGCCGCGCGACAGTGCGGCTTCCGAATAAACCGCTTTCTTGGCTTCTTCGAGAATAGCTTCCGAGATGTCCGTGCCGATTATTTGTACCGAGCGGGATTTGGTAGAGGCTCTGATTGCTTCCAGCGCGCAGATGCCTATCGAGTAAGGTTCTTGGCCTGATGAGCAGGCGGCGGACCAAACTCTTACATTGCCGTTTTTGCTGTTGAGTAAGTTGGGTAAGACGTTGTCTTTGAGTTCGGCGAATTGCCGTTCGTCTCGAAACCAGAAGGTTTCGTTGGTGGTCATCGCGTCTATCACCGCGCTTTTTAATTTTTGGGCGGAAAACGAAGCCGATTGCAGGCCGTTGGCCAGTTCGGCGAAGCTTGAGAATTCGAACTTGCCCATTAAGGGCAGCAATCGGCTTTTTACCAGGTATTGTTTGCTGTCGCCCAACTCGATGCCGCAACTTTGGCTGAGGAACTGTTGTATGGCTTGGTACTCCGCGGCGGAAATGTCGATAATTTTGCCCGCCGGACTGCCCGGTTCAGCCTGCTTCAACATATCTGAGTTTTAGGGACGGGCGGAATGGAGTGTGTCGATCAGGAATGCGCGGCATGATAAAGCTTGAGCTGATGCTGGATGGAATTCATCAACGAATCGGGATCAAACTTGGCCAGAAATTCGTTGGCGCCGACTTTTTGGACCATTGAGGTGTTAAACACGCCGCTCAATGAAGTATGCAAAATTAGATAGATTTTCTTCATGTTGGGGTCGGCCTTGATTTTGGTGGCCAGGGTGTAGCCGTCCATGCGCGGCATTTCCACATCGGAAATGATCATTGAATATTTGTCCTGAATATCGATGCCTTCCGCGACTAGCGCATTCAAATGATCCCACGCCTCTTGGCCATCTTTTAACAGCGTGCACTCGATGCCAATTTGTTGGCAGACGCGTTTAACCTGATTTCTAGCTACCGAGGAATCGTCCACCACCAAAATGTGATCGTTTTTGCTGGTTACTTCCATGTCGATGACTTCCGCGGAAGCTTCTTCGCGGCCGCCGATGACTTCTTTCATCACTTTTTCGACGTCGATGACTTCGATCAGTTCGCCGTCGATTTCAGTCACTGCGGTTAGGTAGCTTTCTTTACCGGTGCCGGTAGGTGGGGCTTTTACTTGTTCCCAGCCGATGTTGATGATCCGGTCTACCGAGCCGACCAGAAAGCCTTGAATGGAGCGGTTGTATTCTGTGACGATGACATAGCAGCCGGCGTCGCGCACCAAGGGTCTCATGCCTATGGCCATCGACAGATCGAGCACGGGAATGGTTTTGCCGCGCAGGTGCGCGACCCCGCATATCACCGAATGAGAATTGGGGATTTGAGTTAAGGGTGGGCACTGAATCACTTCCTGGACTTTGAAAACATTAATCCCAAAGCGTTGTTTACTAACAAGTTTAAACAACAAGAGTTCGAATCTGTTGTGCCCCGCCAGTTTAGTGCGCTGATCGACTCCGTCTAAGACTCCGGCCATAAAACCCCCTGAAATATGCTGTTTGCAATTATAGACACTTTGCTTTTTTTTACTTTAGAAAATTGCTGGTATGTTTCGTGCTTTATTCTTGCAAAAGTCAAAAATATGGCGACTGTAATGAAGATCAAAAATTTAAGTGTGGTTTTGCTATGGATCTCCGAAATGGCATTAGCCGGGCCGATGCAATCGGTGCCCCTGATTCAGGATGCGGTTAACCAATATATCAGCACTAACCTAGAGCCCGGTGGCAAGTATGAAATAGGCGGCGCGCAAATCGATCCGCGTTTGCAATTGCCGCAGTGCGAACAGGCGTTACAGGTGTTTACCCAATCGGGTCAGGTAAAACCTGGCAGGAATACGGTAGGGGTGCGTTGCCACGGCGAGAGAGGCTGGACGATTTATAGCATGGTGTCGATAAGGTCGTTTAAAGACGTGTTAGTCCTAAATCGCTCTTTGCAGCGCAACGATGTGATTCGCGCGGAGTATTTGAGTGCGGAAACCCGCGATATTGGCTTGTTGCAACAAGGCTATTTGACCGAGCTGGATGATGTCGTCGATAAACAGGCGGTACGGAATATTCCCGCCGGCAGCGTGTTGAGTAAGCTGCACGTTACCGAATTGACATTGGTGAAGCGGGGCGAGCGGGTAAATATTCAATCAGGCAAGGCCGGAGTACTAATCAGCGCTGTTGGCACTGCGATGGCGGATGGCGCCAAAGGTCAGAAAATCAATGTAAAAAACCTGTCTTCGCAACGCGTAATACAGGCTACCGTGGTCGATTCCGGTCAGGTGTCGGTTTATTTTTGATAAAGCATTAAAGGAATTTATGATGATGCCGCTAAATGCTACAGATAAAACTAATTTAGGAATTCCGTCATGGCTATCGAATCTATCGCCGGCAAATCTGTTAGTACACCGCTACCGGCAAAATCAGCGGTTAAGGACTCGGTCGAGCTTAAAGAGAAGCCCGTCAATGGTGCCTCCACGGACACTGTCAACATTACCGCGACCGCTCAGGACATTAAATCGGCAACAGCTGCAAGCGCTGCCGCCCCCGTGGTGAATGAAGACCGTGTAGCGGCGATAAAAGCCGCAGTGCAGGACGGCAGCTATCAAGTCAACGCCGAGCGCGTTGCCGAGAAAATGTTGCAATTTGAAGGTCAACTAACCAATAGCACATGACGTCATGATAGAGAAAACTTACCAAATCACCGAAAAACTATTGAATAACGGCCTAAAAGCGACGCAAAGTTTGCTCGAGTTGCTAAACGCCGAAGCCGTAAATCTAAAACAAAAAGCCGATGCGGAGGCGATTTCGGCACTCGCTGCGCATAAAAAAGATCTGGTCGCCCAGCTTGAGCAATTTACCAAGCAATTAGGGCAAGTGCTCGCCACCGAGCAGTTGGTGGTGAGTAACGATGGAATCAAAACCTATCTTGTCAAAGCCAAAGCCGCCGGCATCAATATTTCCGAGTCCTGGAATTATTGGAATCACATCGTTAGACTCTCCCAAACCTGCCGCACAATCAACGAACAAAACGGTGCAAGCATCGCTTTACTGAGCCGGCATACGCAAAGATCCCTACAAATTTTAAGAGGTAAGTCGCCGTTAACCGCCACTTACGGTCCAGATGGCGTTACCCGTAACGAGCTGTTTTCGCATACATTAATTTCAGTGTAGACTGAGCGCCGAATAACCAGACAGGTCGCTCACATGCTGCGAAAACTTAAGCATTTATTTTCAAAACCGTTGCCGACGGAACCCGCTCAAGACGACGATGACGAGCTGTTAAGTTTTGAGAATCCTAACTTTATTACCGATCCCGACAAGGTTGCCAAGTTGCTGGGTGAAATTGAAAATAGTTCGCCTCTATGTACTGTTCAGGTTGAGGGCGAGGACTTTAGCTCTTCGATACTCGCGGTTAAACTGGATAAAAAGGTCATTATTCTCGACGAGTTGATGCCAAAACACGGTAATGATTTTTTATTGCTAAGTCGCTCGTTGAAACTCTCTACTTTTCACAAAGGTATTCATTTATCGTTCAATCTGACAGATATCGAAGTCGGCCATTCACGAGGCATCAATTACTACAAAGCGCCGTTGCCTGATCGCGTGTTTTACCCGCAGCGTCGGCGTACTCCACGGCTGGAAATAAGCAGTATCGATATTCCCTTTTCCGGTGTTGTGCAACGCACTGGTATTTCGGTCGGAGGTAGTCTGTTCGACCTCTCCAGAGGTGGTGCGGGTATTACCGTGCCGGTTAACAGGGCGCGGGTTCAGCGCGGCGATATGATCAAAAATTGTCAAATTACTTTTGAAGATTATGTAATGGATTTTGATTTGTCCGTGCGCTTTGTGAAGCCGGTGTCTGCCGCTTCCGCGAAAGTGCAAATAGGCGGACTTTTCGAAAATCTGTCTGCAAAAAGTCAATCCAAGCTGTCCTACTTCATTACTTCGCTTGAGCGAGTAGAGATCAGAAAACAGAAAGCTTAGCCTTTTGCCCTGTGGTAAAATCGCAACTCAAGGTCCCGGTAGCTCAGCAGGATAGAGCGGTCCCCTCCTAAGGGACAGGTCGGACGTTCGAATCGTCTCCGGGACGCCATGAAAATCCTCAAAAACTCTTTTTGTTCAACAGGTTATATCACCATTCGGTGAGCCTTCATCATAGCGCTACTTTCCGTAAATATCTACCTTTAGCATACTTAGTGTGAACGAATTGTGAACGGAATGTGGCTTGTAGCCCCCGTCATTCAAGGGATTTAAGAAGAGAAAGAGAAATAAGACTCCAAACCCTAGGGGGGATGGTTAGAACTGGGTAACCTTGCTGATCTAGGGCATATAAGATCTATCCCACACGATCTAACCCTTGAATGATAAAACACAGTCTAGGCTTTGCCTGAGTCTGATTTAAAAAATGAACTATCCTTGATCTTAAAAAACTCTTCTCTATTCGCTCTATAGAGCAGATAGCATATTATCCAATTATTCCGGGTGCGTAATCGCAAGGTCATTTATGTCTTTACCTGAAGTAATCCAATCTTTGAACCACTTAGGTTTAGGGCCGCGACCATTCCACTCATTAGCATTATCAGGGCTTCTATACTTAGCTGGAAGAGGTTTCTTTTTTGTTTTGTTATCTTCCTTTGTTTCATTACTGGAGCTATCGGAAAAGCCTAGTTCATTGGCTTTAATGTTATATAAAGTAATTTTAGCCTTTATATCATTGATTACCTCATGCAATTCTTCTTGCCTGAGGCGCTCAGCTTCTGCTTGAAGCTCCTTAATTTGCTCTTGTAACTCTGAATAGGTTGCCATGATCTAATTTACCCTTCTAAAAACAGTTATAACGAAAATTAATAATCAAGAGATGATGTTATCTTGGTTTTGTATTCTATGCTTTATCCAAATTAACAGCAAATCTTATGCTATAGATTATGACAGAGCCAATAGAAAGTTTAATGAGAAAATGTCCAAGTTGTGAAGATGTATTCCTTGAGCATAGTGATGACAGATTATATTTTCAGCTCACTCCTGGAATGATTTGGACTGATGGTTCTGGCTGCGATGATTTAAGAATAGAAGAAAATCTTCATCAATGTAAAAAATGCGCATCGATTTTTTATACAAAAGAAGCTGAAATAGTTGGAATTGATAATATTGACTGTATTGTTAAGAACGGATGCTTTATAGAGGGAGGAAGAAAGGTGAATGAATTTTATTCCAATTTCAACATACCTTCATTAAATGGATTTATCGGATCATCAATAAAGCATAAAAAATTGAACAGACATTACATACCATTAAAGGGGATGCCTCCAAACTTCAACGGTTTTTCAGAAGACAGGGAGTTTATGGCTTGTGCAAATTCTATTGACTACGTTAGAGCAATAAGCCTTAAGTTGTTTTCGTCATTAGACGATGAGTTGGATTTGCGAATTAAAGCTTGGTGGAGCGATAAGTTTAGTTCAGAAGATATTAGACTAATAGCCTTAAAGGGATTTAAAGAATGCAATAGCGAAGACAATGAACTATTAAGAAGCTCATCATTGCCTATCGAAGCAGAAAACAATATCAGAAGAATGCTCGATATAATTGACTTGAGCCCTAAGTATAGCGTTGATTATCTACCATACAAGATAATGAGGTCTGATATGCTAAGACGATTAGGGCTTTTTGATGAGTGCGCGAATTTCCTAAAAAGCAATACGGAGCAAAGCGATTTAGATAGGCTAGAGTATAAGTATGCAATAGAGACCATTTTTTTATCTTGCAAAGAGAGAATTAGATGTGCAAGAAGAACTGGATTTGAAAGACCTTGGGCAAGTGGTCCAGATTTTTATGTATAAACCCTTTCAATAAGACAAGGATAAATGAATGTTTGGACTTTTTAAAAAGAAAGAAAATAAAAAAGTTGAGATTTATACCTTAATAAATAGCCTATCCAATCGTCTCGAAGATATTTGTAGAACAATACGTCAAACTACCGCAATACCATCTATTCAATCTAGCGATTTATTTTTAAAAGAATGTGCTGCCTTATCGTTTTTCATTGTATGCACAGGGATTGCTAGAGCACCCATTATTTTAGAAAAAAAAGAATATCTGATAGAGGAGATTGCTAGAGCGTGGGCTACTAACATAGACAATGGTATATTGATTGAAAGCACAACTAGGTTACTTTCCGATAGGCTACATGAGTATGCTTATTTAGGAAACAGTGTAGAGGGGAAAGACTATTCGGCTAAAATTATTTTAAAATTCCTGGATTTTATTGGTCAAAAAAAACCGGAGAACGGCGGGATAATATCTGTTCTTCACTCTACGCTATTGCCACTGATTGAAACAACTGAGAAATTTATAATCGATGTAGATAGGTCTGGGTGTGTCCAATGGCCTTGTTAACCTTTGATCATGAAGTAAACAAATAATTATTGAAATAAAAAATTTTATAATCAGATCGGACGGCCATGTGGAACATATTTTTAGCAACAAGACTTATAGCCTCAATAGGCGTAAAAAGAGTAGTGCTATACTTTATAGAGAGCCAATATGATTAATCTACGCTTGATAGTTTTGTTGATATTGGTCTTTTTGACTTTCATTGATGCAAAAGCAGATTTACAGCAATGTAGAAAGAAGGACGGTTCTATTCTATATTCTAATCTAGGATGCGAAGACGCTACAGTCATAAACACATATGATTTACCCACTAAAAAACCTGAACCTATTCAATCACCAGCAAATGTTCAACCCAGATATTTACCCCCTCGTCCTAAGGGTGACGCTAGATCAATAGCAACTTCAAAAGGAGGCTATTTAATAGACGTTGCACACAATGATGAGCTATTCATTATTAATGGTGAAAAGTTTGAAGCCAAGACTTATTGCTTCAATATGAATGAGGGAGACACTGTAATTTTTATTGAAGGAAGTGCTCTTGGTGCTTGCGCTAGCGCTACCCTGATAAACCTCAACACTAACAGCAAATGTGAAGTTTGGTGCAATTAGTCTTTGAGCACCCGGCATAACTCCAAGTTATTGGAAAGAGAAAAAGGACCGGCGCTTATATAATCTTATTTTACCAGTCGAACCGTTCGAAAAGGCTATTGCCTTTCATATTCTCTTTTTCTCAAAGGAAGGAAAACTTAGATTCAACTGCTTAACACAGAACCGCGTGGTAAACCCTAATAGGTAATATTATATATATAAGGGATAAACACGCGGTTCTGCTAATGACCTGATTTAACAAAAGATTGACCCCGTATTTCCCAATCCCAAGGGTAATCATCGTTAAACACCCTGAGACTATTGGACCATTGATGACGTTCAACGTTAGAAAAATATGCTTTCTTTAGCGCTCTAGTGGATATTTTTCTAGTGAACTTTGTTCTAGGATTATGGTTAATAAAGTCTTCTTCAGTTAAGCTATTCAACTTGTCATTTATACGACCTGCTATTTCACTATATAGACCTATCTCATTGTTTAAATGAATAGACTCATACCTTTCCCAATTAGCTTGAGGGAATACATCGTTTACAGCTCTTTTAATATTTGATGGGTTAGAATGAAAGAAATAAGCAGTATGCTCTTTGCACTGCCCATCCTCGGTGATTCTCGATGAGCCCCTGCTTACAGCCTGATAAAACAGGTGGGCTTGCTCTTTCAATACTGCATCTGACAATAGGTTATTTTCATTAACGTCCTTATCCATATTTCCACTTTGACCTTTTATCATTCCGGCAACATAAGACCTTTTTAGATATAAGAGGCCAATGAATATTGAATGCTTGCAATGAGTGTAACCGTTTAATCCTAACTCATTGCCAAAGGTTTGGAAGTTAATGATTTTATTGCCATTTCTATCGGTGACATCAAAGTCTATATCAGGAATCATCTCTCTCAGCTTTTTCTTGATAACCTCTTCAATAGATTTATTTCCTTTCTTTTTATAGCCCCATATCAATAGAGGTTCTTTAGGCTTCTGAGCGAGAATAAAGAATATAATCTCAGCTACCTCCGCGACTAATTTAGAGTTCTCTTTGTGAAAAAATTCATTCTCTATGGTATTTCTACCTGCGCCACTCTTGAAATATTTGATCGTCAAATTTTCATAAGACTTAGGACAGTCTAATGTAACTGATTCTATGGTTGGGTCAAATTGCGTTAAAGCTCTTAGACAATGAGAGGCGTCTAATATAACAATGTTATCTAGTTCATCAGGCACTAATTGTCTAAAATGAATGATTGCTCCGCTATCTTCTTTTATGTACCTTAATTCTCCATCATAATTTAAGCATTCAAATAAACTCTTTAAGTCCCTTGTATCATTGTTTGTTACTAGTAGATCAATCTGTTGATTTATATTAAAAATCTCAGAAGGCAAATCGGGTAGCTTAATTGCTATATCATCCATCCCTTTTTTCGATTCAAAAATTAACTTTATTTGATTTAAAAAATTAACTAACGCAGAAAATAATTCATTGGTTTCAAACTTATATTCATATCCATTGATTGCTGAATCTATAGAGTTTTTTATATTGAGGACTGACAAGCTTATTGCGTTCCCTGACAGCAAAGACTCGTCCCAAATAACTAAATTCCTTCTTTTATCTTTATAGCCATAATAAGACTCAATCCATGTATTATGATGTTTAATCTTGTTATGAGTTACAAGAACGAATGGCCTGTTTTCTATCTGATCTTCTGTATTGCTTGGAAGCGAGGCATGGGATTCATCCGGTTCTTTTTCCGGGTTGTAATGTTTGCTATGTAACAACCCAATCAATTCTTCTGGAATGCCGTCGTCTATTAAATCTTTTTTAAGATTGCATAGGGCCTCCACTTGGCCTGCTGAAATGACAACAGAATAGTTTAGACCTAAGTTATGTATGGCAAATATTAGCCCTCTAACACAAGTTGTCTTTCCGAGTCCACAAGCTAAAGGATACGCCCTTCTTGCTGTATTTTCTTCTAACTGAGAAGCCATCCCCTCTATTATTTTTTGTAGTGCTTTTGAATGCAATTGATTCGGTTTATTGTTGTGTTTTTGCAATAACCCCAATGTGTGATGCATCGCTAACGGTATAAGTCTGTCCATAGATAATTTTTTTTAATTGCTGTAGTTTGAAGGATACTGCTGCTTAAATATTTTCATTTTTTCTTTTCTTAGTAAATAGTAGTCTTTATTGTATATAGAATCGCACTGCTTACATCTAGCTTTCTTGAACGCTTTGCTGTTAGGTGAGCCATTGAAAAGTAATATCGGTAGGATCCTGTCGCACCCTGAACATTTTTTTAATTGTTCGGTCATTATAGCTCCTTTTTCTTATTGCAAAAAAAAGGCCTAACTCTTTCGAGATAGACCTTTAGCTGTCTTTTTGGGCTTCACTTTTTATTGAGACAATGATAGTCAATACAAAGTTCAATATTCATACTGTCTTGAATTCGACTATATTTTGTTAATGTTGTATATAAAAGTTAACCACTATAATGGTATTTGATAGATCTTTTATATGCTTTAGTCAATCACTTAATCTAATTTTAAAGCTAAGTCGGCAGCTTTTAGATGGGTATATCGTTTCAGCATGGCAAGCGTTTTATGGCCGGTGATAGATGATACCTCCATCGTGTTCAAGCCTTTTTCGAATAGCCTAGATGTTGATTCATGGCGCAAATCGTGAAATCTAAGGTCTTGAATTCCTGCTCTGTTACATGCCCTGGTAAAAGCCTGTGTAACGGAATCAGGACGTGTTCTAAAGACTTTATCGCTTGATTGCCTATCAATACCCTCCAAGATCGAAAGCGCCTTAGAAGAAAGCGGAACAGCCCTAGATTCACCATTCTTTGTATCAGGAAGAAGGATAAATCTATTCTCTATGTCCACATTTTCCCATTTGACTGATAGTAGTTCTGATCGTCTCATGGCTGTTTCGATAGCTAATTCCACTATGGTTTTTACTTCATTGGTATCACTAAGGGCAGCTAGCAGTAATTCCAATTCATTTTCTACTAGTCTTCTATCTCTGCCCTTGCTAGCTGATGGCTTTCTGATCAATTGAACAGGATTGGCCGTAATGGGAATACCCCAATCTTTAATGGCTACGCTAAATATATGGGATAAGTTGCCTAATTCTCTGAGGACTGTAGCCGTAGCTTTACCCTCTTTAAGCCGTTTGTCCCTATAGGCTGCAATGTGCTTACCTTGGATGGATGCCACAATAAGATGACCAAGCCCCCGCTTTAATAGCCTAAGGCGTCTTATCTCAGACTCGTAACATTTTTTTGTTGGCGAAACTTCTGATTGGTATCTATCTATCAGTTCTCCTAGGGATGTACTCTCTGCCTCTGTACGATCTAAGAATGTACCGTGATCGATTTGAGTCTCAATTGACCTTGCCCATTGTTGGGCTTGTGCTTTAGATTTAAAAGTTTTGGTTATTGGTGTTTCTTCTTTGCGTCTTATCTGTGTTTGCCAGGAGCCACTAGGAAGTTTTCTGAATGTTGCCATGAGTACGTTTTCCAATTCAGTGTGAACGAATTGTGAACGAAAAGCATTTTTGACTAGCTTGGTGTATGTTAAGCTATTGATTAATAAACAAGGTCCCGGTAGCTCAGCAGGATAGAGCGGTCCCCTCCTAAGGGACAGGTCGGACGTTCGAATCGTCTCCGGGACGCCATTGACGCATGAAAGTGGGCACCTCTTCGCTAGCATCTTTAGAACTGCCGACTGCATACGCAAGATTTTCGTAACTGCCTTGCATGATGGCTTGCTTGCCGTCGATCCTGACTTCATCCACCAAGAGTTTTAGATAGCCTTTTCCAAAGCCAGAGCTTTTATCAAGCAACCTAGCTCTTAGGGCTTGGCAAAATCCGTCGATTTGCTTTTGATTAATGTTTCTACTCGGTATCGATTGATTCCGACGAATCGATGATATTTCAATCAACAGGTTTTCTCTTTCCGCTTTGAGCTTTTGCATCCTGTTTTGAGTACTGTTATCCCAAGGCAAGCCCTCTTCAATCGCTTGATAAAGATTGGCTGTTTTCTGCTCGTTGGTTTTGATTTGCCTTGTTAGCGCTTCCAATTGCTGATCATTTTGAGCATTGGCTTGTTTACGCAATTTTTGCAGGTCTGTCAGCATCGACTTCACCCGATCAGGTTTGCACACGTGGTTTGCTAGGCGTGTCAAAACTAAATCATCCAGTTTTTCCATTGGGATATTCGGTGTGGTGCAACGGTCTTTGCCTTTATCCCGCTGATTGGTGCATTTGTAATAGCGATATTGACCGCTTTTGCCGGTCATCAATGACATACCCGAACCGCATTCCGCACAGATCAGCAATCCGCTTAACAGAATGGGTGAACTCACCAACCTTGGCGAGACGCGGCCCGGTGCTCGCTCCTCGCGTGCGCGCCGGGCGCGTGAAGGTTGGTTCGTCAACAATCGGATCAACGCTGATTTTGATCCATTCTTCCTGCGGTTTAGGCCTCTGCTTTTTTGAGTCGAATTGGTTGTAATAATACTCGCCCATATACAGGCTATCGGATAACAGGTCTTGCAGCTTTTGCGTACGCCAGGGGCGGCCGCGCATCGTGACACCTTGCTGATTTAACAGCGTGGCGATGGCTTTCATTCCCAACGGATTATCATTCAGCGTATGGCAAATATCCGACAAACGGACGATTTCTACTGGCGCCAGTAAGATTGATTGCGAAAAAATACCCTAAGGCCTTCTCCCGGTGCCACTGCTTACAAAATATTTTGCCGAGTATGATTACGGAAGTGCTATCAAGGCTTTAATCAAAACTTAATCTTGCGTTAATAAAGGATTAAGTTGCTGGTTGTAGAATTTCAGCGTGAACAATTTTCCCTGACTGTTTTTAGTTTTGAAGACCCCATTTGTCTGGCAGCTTACGACTCATTCGCGATTTGGATGTGTTTTCTGTCGTAAGCATCGGTTTTGGCGAATTACACTGTGCGATAGAGTTCTGAATGAACTGTGATGCGCGGAGAAGGTTGTTTCGATTTGCTTGTGGCGGTTGAAAATACGGATAAGTCTCTGAGAGAACTAGTGGGCTAATGACGCTGTATCCTAGTTCTGCGAACGTTATTCACTAGCTCAGCATGGCTTTTAAAGTTCTGGTTCGGCAATAGGGCCTGCCGTATTTATTTGGATATATCACTCATCTGTTTGAACTTGATTCCTGTTTCAGGGATTCACCATTTTGAGCTATTGCCTTGCGATTACTAAGTATTCGGCAATAGCGGCTTACGAGAGTTCAAGACTCATTGTAAGCAGACAGAACTCTGCTAAAGCCAATATCACTCGCGATATTGGCTTCAGAGTATAAGGTGGCTAAAGGATAGCCGTTTGTTAATGTAAGTGAAAATGGGGAAAAGTCCATGAAAACGCTTTTATCTTTAAAACTTTGGCTTGCTGTTTGCCTATTTGCAGTTTCGACTGCAAGTTCGGCGGGCATCATTTGGGAATCTACCGACGGCGATAGCAATTTTATCTCTTTCGGTTCTAGTCCATTCCCATCTCTTTCAAGTGAGACCTTCGGTATTTTTTCTGCTACCGCTAATCTGGCTGCCGATGCACCTGTATATACCTTTAACGGTGTAGGCAGTTTTTCATCAGCTAGCCCTTTTAAATTGGGTCTATTGACAACAAGCGGTTGGGTTAGCGAAGTTGGTAATTACGGACTGGGTACTCCTAACACGTTCCTGTTGAGCTTTGTTAAGCCTAACGTGACTGCCAACAATTTAAGCTTTCTGTTTGGATTCGATCTGAAGCCTGCAGCCAATCAAAACCCTATCTCAGGCGTTCCTCTCCCTGCCTCTGTTTGGTTTATGACTAGTGCTATGTTAGGTTTTTTGTATATCGGTCGTCGTAAACAGGTCGTTTAAACCCAAGCTATCATTGGGCTTTTAGGCCGGTTGGAGTCTAGTACTCCATCCGGTTTTTTTATGCCCGTTGAAAATTGTAGGCTGTACTTACTCGCAAGAGTTTTTAAAAAACGCCGTATAGTAATTCAGCATTCCATATTTTCTTTACCGGAAAATATTTGTAGAGAGTTATCTTGTTTTGGCAGGCGATAATAAACCATACAAAAACTCTCTTGAGACAAGACATTGGCAAACATATTAGTTATTGGTTGTGGTGATATTGGCTACCAGGTGGCTTTGCGTTTGCATCAGCAGGGGCATCAAGTAACAGGACTGAAGCGTAGCGCGCTGTCTATCTCAACGCCATTCCCTATCTTTATTGCCGATATTCGATCGGCTTCGTCATTGGTTTCCTTACCAAGCAATTTTGATGCGGTGGTGTTTATAGTTGCTCCTGATAGCCGACAAGCCGGGGATTATGAGGCTCTGTATGATGTCGGCCTGAGCAACTTGTTGGAGCATTTTGCGGCGACTGAGAAATCTCCGAGTTGGTTGATGGTCTCCTCAACCAGTGTTTACGAACAGAATCGCGGCGAATGGGTCGATGAAGCCAGCATGACTGAGCCAGCCAGTGCGACTAGCCGGTGGCTGGTGGCGGCGGAGAAACGGTTGTGGGCTGCGAGTGATCGCAATTGTGTAGTGCGTTTTTCTGGAATTTACGGGCCGGGCCGGGATTGGTTGCTACGCCGAGCGGCACAAGGAGAGAGCATCCAGCAAGAACCACCAAGTTACACCAACCGCATCCATTCCGAGGATTGTGTGGCGATTTTGTTATTTTTAATGGAAAAACAACTCGCCGGTTTAGCCTTGGAGCCTTGCTATCTGGCGACCGACGACGAGCCGGCCTCGCTTTGGGATGTGATGAGTTGGTTGTCGGAACAATTTGCTTATCCTCATCCGTCGGCGTTGCCTGTAGCACCGGATGCCCCGCAAAACAAACGCTGCCGCAATGCTAAGCTTAAGGCCTTGGGTTACCGTCTCTTGTATCCCAGTTATCGAGATGGTTATGGCGCTATGCGGCCGCTATCTGCCGCAGAGGGCTGAGAACGAGCCCAGGTGGATTGCCGTCAACTTCAATATTCCGAATGAGGGCTAAATCGTTTACAAGGCTAGGCAAAGTTTATAGGTATTGTTTCTGCCGCTTATTAGCCACGCCGCGTTTTGTTGTGATCCCTGTCGTGGTTTGTTGCAAGAATTTCGGCGGGCTTTTTTCGCCACTTCGTTGATAATCCTGAGCTAAAACTACTAGCGCATCGGCAGGCGGAACAAGCAGTGTGTCAGTCATTACGGAATAGGTTAATTCGAATAAGCGCTTCAATGAAATTTGCCAGGTACTGTCTGTTAAGGCATATAACGCATCGCTGAAGCGCAAAAAGCGGGTGAACGGTTGGTCGCTAACAATTAACGGCAGTGTTGCGGCAAAACGGCCGGAGTTGCCGATCAAATCCCAAAAGCGGGCAAACCGCGTAATACGCTGCAAGTCGGTAAAGCCTATGTCGCGGGTGCTGAGAATGGCATAGGGAGGCTGTGGGTCGTAACGCAGGTGATAGGCGTCATTATGGCGATTGATTGGCGCGCCGCGCAGGCGTTTTAAAATACCGACCTGAATTTCCTGCGGATTCAACGCAAATAATTTATCGAAACTGTTGCCGAAGCTGGCGAGGGTATCGCCAGGCAGGCCGGCGATCAGATCGGCATGAATATGGGCATTGGAATGCTGCCGAAGCCAGCTCAAATTGGCTTGAGTCTTTTGGTTGTCCTGCTTGCGGCTAATCAGTTGTTGAATGGCCGGATCGAAGGTTTGTACACCCACTTCAAATTGCAGCACACCGGGCGGGAATTGTCTGATTGCCTGCTTCAACCGCTCAGGCAAATTGTCTGGAATCACCTCAAAATGCAAATACAAATCTTCGCTTAAGCGAGCTAAAAAAAACTCAAGGATAGCGACGCTGCTATCTACTTTTAGATTAAAGGTGCGGTCGATGAATTTAAAATGCCGCGCGCCTCGATGGTATAGAATTTCCATTTCACGCAAAAATCCGTTTAAGTTGAACGGTTTAGCGGTGGTATCCAGGGAAGACAGGCAAAATTCGCATTTGAACGGGCAGCCGCGCGAAGCTTCAACGTAGATAATCCGTTGGCGGATATCGGTGTCGGTATAGTATGGATAAGGCGATGCCAATGTCTCCAATGCGGCCATTTCGCCGGTGACAATTTTTTCCGAGGGCTTAAGCCCTAACAGCAATTGTCCGCATAAGTTGGGAAAGCTTATTTCACCGTTGCCGGTGACGATATAGTCCGCCAATTCGGCCATGTTCGGTAAATCCGGTGGATGGCTGACCTCGGGCCCCCCTAATATGATGATGATTTCCGGTGCGACTTGCTTCAGGATTGCGACCACGGAGCTAATTTCCGCCACGTTCCAGATGTAAACACCAAAGCCGATAATCCGCGTTTGCTGTTGCAGCAGCTTCTCGACAATTTCGATCGGGCGCTGCTGGATGCCGAATTCCAATAGGATAGTGTCCGTCTGTAACGTTCCCATGTTGGCGTACAGATAGCGTAAGCCGAAAGCAGTATGAATATAGCGGGCGTTTAGGGTGGTGATAACGATGCTGGGCATGCCGGGGGATAACGAATTGCGTCTTGAGTTGGTTAATTCGCCAGCATAGCACCAATTTTGTTGGTGGAAGAAACTCGTGGCACATCGCCAAGCTTAAGTAAGCACTGGCTAGGTAATACTTGCAGTCTGTTTTGGAAGATGGCGCCAGACAGGAAAGCCGTAGTGGCCGGGTGAACTAAGTTGCAACCGATATTTCCCAAATCTTGGTTTTAACAATTCAGAAAAATCGGTTGCAGTCGATGCTTATTTAAGTTCGTCAAGTAAAGCCTGTGCGGCTTGTTGTTGTTGTTTTGAGCCTTTGGACAGCACATCTTCGGCTATCAATTTTGCGGCTTCGGTATCGCCCATGTCGATATAAGCTTTTGCTAAATCGATTTTGGTTTCGAATTCGTCCATATCGGTCAAGTCGGAAACCCCCAACTCAAATTCGCTGTTGTCCGCGGTGCCGATAATCGGAGCGTCGAAGTCGAAATTAAAATCGAATTCGCCGCCTGATTGTGTCGGCGTTTCCAACGCTTTGTCAGTGGATTGCGCCGATTTAGGCGTGATATTGTCAAAATCGGAAAAATCGAATGTTTCCAGTTTCAACTGCGAATCCAAATTCAGTTCGGATTCGTTGTGGAGGCTGTCGTCGGCTGATGTTCCGGAACTGATACTATCAAAGTCGAAATCGAAACTTTCTACGTCCGGGAGCGCCTCTTCACTGGCTTTCGTAGCGTTTACAGCGGTCTTTTCGCTACCGTCGAAATCGTTAAAGTCGAATGACTCTAAATCTGCTTGCGGTACCTCAACCTTCGTTGCATCGGCGGTGGTTGTTTTATCTGCAGCTGCTGCGGAATCGGTATCGTCGGTATCGAAGTTAAAATCGAAACTCTCTAACGCGTCCAAAGCATTTGGAGCTGTTGATTCGAGTGCCTCGGGGCCGTCAGCAGGTTTGGGTTCAATATCCGCACCTATGCCTTCAAAATTGGCAAAATCCAGGGTTTCTAGTTCCGAGATCGCCGAATCCGTTTCAGCTTTTTCCGAGTTGGTATCGAGTGCAAAGTCGAAGTCGAACGATTCTATGTCGTCGGTAGCAGCGGTTGCGATATTCTCAGGCGTTTCGCTACTAACCATGCCAGACTTAGAAGCAGATGGCTGATCGAAATCGATGCTCTCGATATTCGTATCGGCTTGCTTGTTTTGGTCCTGCGATTTGGCGCTGCCGCCGAAATTTCCCAGATCGAAATCCAGTCCGTTGTCTTCCAGCGCCAGATCCTTATCGATATCCAGATCGGACAAATCGTCATCGAGTAGCGCAAAGTTTTTATCCAAATCGATAATTTCGGTATCGGCTACGGTAGAGGCCGGGATACTGACACTGGTGTCGCTTTTGCTGATTGGTGACGTGGTAGCCGCAAAGCTTCCGCCAAACAAGGCCAAATCAGGAACGATTTCTTTCGCCATGTCTGAGACTTTTTTCCAGAATGGCTTATCCGCTTGTTTGCCGGCATCGGCTAATTCTTGAGCGTAACCGGCAAAACTATCTTTGTTTTCGCTGGCGTAATAGATTTCCAGCAATTTCAGTTTGCATTCATCGCGGTTAGGCTGTTCGCTTATTGCATGACGAATAAGCTCTTCTGCTTGCTGATAGCGGCCATACGCCAAGTAAACGTCGGCTTCCGAGATTGGGTCTACTTCGTTTTGATCGGTATCGAACGCATCGAAATCGCTAGGGGTAAAATCGCTGATAAACGAACTTTCGCCTACAGTGCCGACATCGTATTCGTCGGTGCTGCTGATGTCCATGATAGGTACGGAAAGGCTGCTTTCCGAATCGGGCAGACGAATTTGGCTGGCTGATGCGAACATGCTTTCGGTGTTGGTGCGTTCGTCGATTCTACGTTTGCGCCAGAGTAACCAGCCCAGCAATCCAAAAATACCAGTACCTAAAGTGCCGGCTACCCAGTAATAAGCGTCCGATCCAAATAGGCCTTCGTCTTCAGCAACAACCGGGGGGGCTGGAGGAGGAGTAACCTTGGGAGCTGGTGGCACAACAGGCTTAGGCGCAGGCGGTGCCACTACCGGTTCGGTAACCGGTGGTTGCGGAGCGGTCGTTACGGCCGGCGCTGGTGGCTCGGGGGCGACGATTGGGGGCTGCGGAGTCGGTTGCGCCGGCTGTTGGCTTGATTCGGCCGGTGCGGGTTGTGCGGTAGTCTGCGCTGGTTTGTTGTTTTGTAAGGTGGCAAGTTGTTGGTCTTTTAAGGCCAGCAATTGCTGCATCATTCCCAGTTGTTGCTCCAGTTTTTCGATGCGAGCTTGCAGCTCCAGGTCTTTCCCTTCACCAGCTTGATCGGTCGCACTGTTTACATTGGGATTAGCTGCCGCAGCAGAATTTTGTTCGGTTTTTGCCGCGCCGGTGCCGGCTGCCTTAGCTTCGATAGGCGCTACTAATTCAAGCGCTTTCTTAGTCGTTTCGGTTTGAGCGGTTTCCGGTTTGACTTGTTTATCGGTCGCTTTGCGCTCATTTTGCGCTTGTCTTTGCGCCGGATTCATAATCGCGTCCGGCTCCGGAATCTTTAACGTGGCGCCTTCTTTCAAGGAATTGATGTTGCCGTTGTTAAATGCGTCCGGATTGGCTTTGTATAAAGCGGTCAGCATTTTTTGGGTCGGAATGTTTTTTTCCTGGCCCACTTGCGCGGCGATACTCCATAAGGTGTCTGATTTTTGGATCGGACCGAATTCGCCGCTGGTCGGCGTTTGTGGGGTAACGTTATCGCTAGGTTCGGCGCGGACTGCGCGTTTCGGTGCGGCTCGGGTTCTCTTGGCGGCCCGTTCCACAGGTTCTATAGGCTCGGCAGTGTAACCGCTAGTTTCCGCGACAGGAATTACCGGCTGGTTGTAAGCGGTTGGCGGGTCGATGAGCAACGTGAATTCGCGCATCATGCTGCCTTGCGGCCAAGTCACTTCCAGCAGAAAATCCAGAAAGGGCTCAGTTAGGGCTTCCCGCGAGGAGACTTTTACAATGATGGAACCGTTTGCTTGGACAACCGGTTCCAGCTTGATCTTGGACAGAAAATAATTCCAAACCACGCCGGCTTGGTCGAATTTTTCCGGTGGGGCCAATTTTACCGTCACATCGGCCGGGTTTTCGCCCGGAGCGACGCTCAGCCTGATTTCGGCATTGAGTTTTTGGTTAAGGGCAGAATGTAATTCAATTTCGCCGATACCTAAGGGTTGGGCACTGACTGGTGCCAGTAACGATACAACCGCTAAGGCTTTAGTTAAATTGCTCACATTGCTTTCCTTCACTTGTAATACCTCGGTACTTACTGACCCACTATAAAACACAGAGCTAAGCGTAGACTAGATGTAGCTTTTTACCAGCACTTCGGCTATTTGCACACTGTTAAGCGCCGCACCTTTTCTGACGTTATCGCTGACGACCCACAGATCGATGCCGGTCGGATGCGAAATATCCTCGCGGATTCTGCCGACAAACACGTCGTCGTTGCCAGAAGATTCGGTTACTGCGGTCGGATAGCCGCCGTTTTCCCGTTCGTCCAACAAGGTCACGCCGGGTGCGGAGGCGAGTAACTCGCGTACCCGTTCGGCGGAGATTTTCTGTTTGGTTTCTATGTGCACCGCTTCCGAGTGTCCGAAAAACACCGGTACCCTGACGGCAGTCGGATTAACCAGAATATCGGCATCGCCGAGGATTTTTCGAGTTTCCCAGACCATTTTCATTTCTTCCTTGGTATAGCCGTTATCCATGAAGACATCGATTTGCGGCAATACATTGAATGCGATCTGTTTTGGATATACGTTGGCTGTCACCGGTTTGGCGTTCAGCAGATTGGCGGTTTGCGTCGCCAGTTCCTCTATCGCTTCCTTACCTGTACCGGAAACGGCTTGATAGGTGGCGACATTGATCCGGCTGATACCCGCGGCGTCGTAAATCGGCTTCAAGGCGACCAGCATCTGGATGGTCGAGCAATTGGGGTTGGCAATGATGCCGCGATTTTTGTAATCGGCGACTTTTTCCGGATTGACTTCGGGCACCACCAACGGGATGTCGTCGTCGTAACGAAATTGCGAGGTATTGTCGATCACCACGCAGCCTGCCGCAGCTGCTTTGGGCGCATATTCAGCCGATACGGAAGCGCCGGGAGAAAACAAGCCGATTTGCACTTTGGAAAAATCGAAGGTGGCCAAATCTTCCACGACCAGCGATCCGCCTTTAAATGGGATACGTTTGCCGGCGGAGCGTTCGCTGGCCAAGGCATACACTTTGCCGACCGGAAAATTGCGTTCTTCCAGGATGGAAATCATGGTTTCGCCGACCGCGCCAGTGGCGCCGACGACTGCTACATCATAAGTTTTTGACATATTGCTTATCCTTTTAAGGCGTTGAGTACGGCATCGCCCATGCCGGAAGTGCTGACTTTGATCATACCTTCCGAGTAAATGTCCGCGGTTCTGACTTTACTGTCCAATGCGGTGTTCACAGCGCGTTCGATGCGCTCGGCGGCTTCCGGCTGGTTAAACGTGTAACGCAGCATCATCGCCACCGACAAAATGGTCGCCAACGGATTGGCGATACCTTGGCCTGCTATGTCCGGCGCCGAACCGTGGATCGGTTCGTACATGCCCTTGGCATTGGCATCCAAGGAAGCCGACGGCAACATGCCGATTGAGCCGGTCAGCATCGCCGCAATGTCGGACAAAATATCGCCGAACATATTGCTGGTGACGATCACATCGAACTGTTTCGGCGCGCGCACCAATTGCATCGCCGCATTGTCGACATACATATGGCTCAACTGCACGTCCGGATATTCCTTACCCACTTCAGTCATCACGCTACGCCACAATTCGGTTACTTCCAGCACATTGGCTTTATCCACCGAGCATAGTTTTTTGTGACGTTTTTGCGCAATCTTGAATGCGGAATGAGCGATACGACGGATTTCCGATTCGCTGTAAATCTTGGTATTGATGCCGACTTTCTCGCCGTTTTCCGCAACATGCACGCCGCGCGGCTGGCCGAAATAAATACCGCCGGTCAGTTCGCGAACGATCATGATGTCCAGGCCCGACACCACTTCCGGTTTCAAGGTCGAGGCATCGACCAGTTGCGGATACAAAATCGCCGGGCGCAAATTGGAAAATAGATTTAACTCGGAGCGAATGCCCAATAAGCCGCGTTCCGGACGTACCGCATGTGCCAGCGGTTCCCACTTAGGGCCGCCAACCGCTCCCAGCAACACCGCATCGGCGTTTTTGCACAGATTCAGCGTGGTTTGCGGTAGCGGTGTACCGAAGGCGTCGTAAGCTGCACCGCCAATCAAAGCGTTCTCGAATACCAAACCCAGATTCATGTTGGTATTCAGAAAGCTCAAGACTTTGATAGCTTCGGCAACAATTTCCGGTCCGATGCCGTCACCGGCCAGGACTGCAATTTTTTTGGGCATTTTTTTACCTTTCAGTGGAGCTTATGCGTCTTTGAACAACCACGGGGCGCGTTTGGCGCGCTCGACTTCATAGCTTTTAATTTTGTCGGCGTGTTGTAGCGACAACGCAATATCGTCCAGACCATTCATCAGGCGGAAACGGCGGTTCTCATCGACGATAAATGCAATGTTTCGACCGCTAGGCGTAGTAATGGTTTGTGCTTGCAAATCGATGGTTAATTGATAGCCGTCGACGACTTCCTGGAATAACTGATCGACCGTTTCAGCCGGTAACACGATAGGCAAAATGCCATTCTTGAAGCAGTTGTTAAAGAAAATATCGGCAAAGCTCGGCGCGATAATCGCCCGGAACCCGTAATCTTCCAGCGCCCAAGGTGCATGCTCGCGCGAGGAACCGCAGCCGAAGTTCTCGCGGGTCAGCAGGATTTGCGCCCCTTGATATTTTGCCTGGTTCAACACGAAGTCTTTGTTAAGCGGCCGGTTGGTGCAATCCATTTCCGGCTCGCCTCTATCAAGATAGCGCCATTCGTCAAACAGATACGGCCCGAAACCGGCGCGGCGGATGGACTTTAAAAACTGTTTGGGGATGATCGCATCGGTGTCAATATTGGCTCTGTCCAAGGGAGCAACGAGTGCGGTCAAAGTAGTAAAAGCCTTCATTTTTATGCTTCCTCGGCAATGTTGACAAAGTGGCCGGCAATCGCTGCCGCTGCGGCCATGGCCGGGCTTACCAAGTGGGTGCGGCCACCGTAGCCTTGCCGGCCTTCAAAGTTCCGATTCGAAGTTGAAGCACAATGCTCGCCTGCTTCCAGACGGTCGGCGTTCATTGCCAGACACATCGAGCAACCGGGATCGCGCCATTCGAAATCGGCGGCGGTGAAGATTTTGTCCAGTCCTTCCGCTTCGGCTTGTTGTTTGATCAAGCCCGAGCCGGGTACGATCAATACCTGTTTCACGGAAGCTGCCTTTTTACGGCCTTTAATCACGGCGGCAGCGGCGCGCAAGTCTTCGATGCGCGAATTGGTGCAAGAACCGATAAAGACTTTGTCCAGCTTGATGTCGGTAATTTTTTGACCGGCCTGCAAGCCCATGTATTGCAAGGCCCGCTCTATGCTTTGGCGCTTGACGGGGTCGGCTTCTTTGGTCGGATCGGGTACGTTGGCATCGACTGCCACCACCATTTCCGGCGACGTGCCCCAGCTGACCTGCGGTTTTATACCGGCGGCATCAATGTTGATAATTTTGTCGAATAAATCGCCGCTATAACTGTCGGAGCGCAGGTTTTGCCAATAGCGTACTGCCATGTTCCAGTCGTCGCCTTTCGGTGCGTAAGGGCGGCCTTGGTAGTAATCGATCGTGGTATCGTCCACCGCGATCAAACCGGCGCGGGCGCCTGCTTCGATGGCCATGTTGCAAACCGTCATCCGACCTTCCATCGACAAAGACCAAATTGCGTCGCCGCCGAATTCGATAGTGTAGCCATTGCCGCCGGCCGTGCCGATTTGGCCGATGATTGCCAGCACGATGTCCTTGGCGGTGACGCCAGGGCCGGTTTTGCCGTTGACTTTAATCAGCATGTTTTTGGCTTTTTTCTGCACCAAACATTGGGTTGCCAACGCGTGTTCGACTTCTGAGGTGCCGATACCAAACGCCAACGCAGCAGAAGCGCCGTGGGTGGAGGTGTGCGAGTCGCCGCAAACGATGGTCATGCCGGGCAGGGTGGCGCCTTGCTCCGGGCCGATCACATGCACGATACCTTGGCGAATGTCTGACATATCGAATTCGGTGATGCCGTACTCTTTGCAGTTGTTTTCCAGCGTCTCTACTTGCAACCTAGAAACCGGATCGGCGATGCCTTTGTCGCGGTTGGTGGTCGGCACGTTGTGGTCGGCAACCGCCAGATTGCGGGCGATGCGCCAAGGTTGGCGACCGGACAGGCGTAAGCCGTCGAAAGCCTGCGGCGAAGTCACTTCGTGCAGCAGTTGTCTGTCGATATAGATCAAGCAGGAGCCGTCGTCTTCGGTATGAACGACGTGGTCGTCCCAGAGTTTGTCGTATAAGGTTTTACCAGCCATCTAAGTTTCCGATAAAGAAGTTAACAATACTGCTTAGCCCAAAATGGCGAGCAATTTAGTGGTAATGTCGCTGACCGAGCCGACGCCGGCAATCGAAGCGAATTTAGCGTTTTGACCGGGCGCGGAATAAAAACCGACCAACGGTTTGGTTTGTTCGTGATAAACGCTCAGGCGTTTGCGCACCGTTTCTTCCTTGTCATCGTCGCGTTGGATCAAAGGCTCGCCGGTAACATCGTCCAAGCCTTCTTGTTTGGGCGGATTGAACACTACGTGATAAGTACGGCCGGACGCCATATGCACGCGTCTGCCGCTCATGCGTTTGATGATTTCCTCGTCGTCCACGGCAATTTCGATCACATGATCCAGTTCCACGCCCATTTTTGCCAGGCCTTCAGCCTGAGCGATAGTGCGCGGGAAGCCGTCCAGTAAAAAGCCGTTTTTGCAGTCGTCCTGGGCTATGCGTTCCTTAATGAGTCCCAGGATAATCTCGTCGGACACCAGGCCGCCGGCATCCATGACTTTCTTGGCTTCGATACCCAGCGGGGTGCCTTCGCGGACGGCGGCGCGCAGCATGTCACCGGTGGAAATTTGCGGAATCGCAAATTTTTCCGTGATGAACTGGGCTTGGGTGCCTTTGCCCGAGCCGGGGCTGCCTAACAGGATAATGCGCATATCAATCACTCCAGTGTATGAATCAGGCTTGTTGCCTTTTATATATAAAGAGAGCCGGCTCAAGCGCATCAGTTCGTGAGCCTGGCGGAAAAATGCGGCATTTTATCGCACTTGCCCTGCGAATGCCGTCAAATCTTGTCGAGCCGGCGGCGTGAGTAGTTGCGAAGCTAGCTGGCGGTGTTTGCTTGGATGTGGGCGCTGAGCAGTGCGAACTCGGCCAGGCTGATCGATTCGGCGCGCAGATTGGCGTCTATCCCCAGGTCGAGAATCTGCTGCTCGGCGATGAAATTTTTCAGTGAATTGCGGATGGTTTTACGGCGCTGCGAAAAAGCCTGGGTCACCAATTGGCTAAAGCTTTTCATGTCCGGAATATCGACCGGCGGCTGTGCGTGCGGGGTCAGCCGGACGATGGCTGACATCACTTGCGGAATCGGATCGAAGCTTTCCGGCGGCACGTCGAACAGCAATTCGGTTTCACAGTAATACTGCATCATCACGCTCAATCGGCCGTATTTCTTGCTACCGGGCTCCGCACAAATCCGGTCCACCACTTCTTTTTGCAGCATGAACAGCATGTCTTCCACACAATCGGTGGTTTCCAAGAGGTGAAACATCAGCGGCGTGGAAATGTTGTAAGGCAGGTTGCCGATGATGCGCAGCTTTTCGCCGGCTTGTGCCAATGCGGCAAAATCAAAATTCAACGCGTCCGCGCTGTGTACGGTTAAATTGATGTGACCGGCAAACTGTTTTTGCAGGCGGCTGACCAAGTCCCGGTCCAGCTCGACCACGTCGAGTTTCGCGCCGGATTCCAGCAAGGGCAGGGTTAGCGCACCCAGGCCGGGGCCGATTTCCACCCAATGTTCGCCAGCCTGCGGATGGGCGCTGGCCAGAATGTTGTAAATGATGCTGTGATCGTGCAGAAAATTCTGGCCGAAGCGTTTGCGGGCGGTGTGGGTCATTTTTAGTTTTATAAGTGGGGAATCATATCCAGCGCGGTTTGCAACGCAAATCGCAAGCTGCCGAGATTGGCTTTGCCGGTGCCGGCCAGTTCCAATGCGGTGCCGTGGTCGACTGAGGTGCGGACGATGGGTAAGCCTAGCGTAATATTCACGGCCTGCCCGAAGCCTTTGTATTTCAATACCGGCAGGCCTTGGTCGTGATACATCGCTAATACTGCGTCGGCGGTTTCCAGGTATTTGGGCGTAAACAGGGTGTCGGCGGGTAGTGGTCCGTAGAGATTAATACCTTCGCAACGTAAGCGTTCCAATGTTGGTTCGATAGTGTCGATTTCCTCGCGACCCAGATGGCCGCTTTCGCCGGCGTGCGGGTTCAGGCCGCAGACCAGGATTTTCGGCTTGTCTATCGCAAAGCGTTGCCTTAGGTCGCGATCCAGCAAGCGGATGATTGTTGTCAGCGAATCAGGGGTGATCGCCGCGCTAACCTCTGACAACGGTAAATGAGTGGTCGCCAAAGCGACGCGCAGGCCGGGTGTGGCCAGCATCATGACCGGGGTGCCGCCGGTTAGTTCGGCGATAAACTCGGTGTGCCCACTGAACGGAATGCCGGCGTCGTTGATCGCGCCTTTATGCACCGGGCCGGTAACCATTCCCGCAAATGCGCCGCTCATGCAGCCCAAGGTGGCCTGGCGAATGGTTTCCAGCACGTATCGGCTATTGGCGGGATTGAGCCGTCCGCAAATGGCTGGCTCGCTTAAGTTGATTGGCAGTACGGTTATGGTGCCGGCTTGCTGTTTGTTGACAGCTTGATCGATGTCGAAAAGTTGAATTGTCAGCGGCAAGCCGAGTTGTTCCGCCCGTTGCTGTAATAATTCCGGATCGGCAATGGCAATGAGTTGGCAAGCTTGTTCTTGCTGCGCCAGTTGTATGCACAAGTCCGGGCCGACGCCGGCCGGTTCGCCGGGCGTCAAGGCGATGCGAGGTATGGACATATTAACTCCCCAATCGAACCGGTGAATGGCGTAGTGTGAGCCGAACCAGGACTTGTTTATTGTCTATCTTTGCACTGGCCGGATAGTTAGACAGGGTTGTGTTCCTGGCAAATTTGTTCGCTATCGTCCGTGCTGAGCTTTTCCTGAGTAAGCTGGCAGAAAAATCCGCCGTCTTTTTCGCTGAAATTGCGGCAGGTTTTGCACACGCCAAACGATTGCGAGTGGTTGGTTTTTTGCAGAGCGGTTAATGCTTGTTGAAAAACATTGGCATCGGACGGCGGCGAATCGCTGCTTCGCAGGATAGAGGTGGCACTGTGGAATAAATCCGAAGGCCGGGCCTGCTTAAGTATCTCCGCGCCGTCGGGCAGCAATTGCAAATGCACCACGCGCTTATCGTTGGCATCCGGCGTTTTGCCGATATAACCCTTCTTTTCCAGAATAATCAGCGATTGCGACACCGTGCCGCGGGTCATGCCCAGATAATTGGCGACAGCCGCAGGGGTGTTGCTGTATTTATTGCAGCGCGAGAGGTAATTGAGTACTTGGAAGTGTACCGGCTGCAAGCCCAGTTCCGTACATTTTTTCCGTTCCTCGGAACGGATCAAAGTGGTCATGCACTCAATAAGTTCGTAAATATCAGTTTGTTGCATAAATTGCATTCTCATCGTGACCCACAAGGTTGACAAGGCGATGGTTCAGGGAGTAAATTGATAGCGAATCGAAACTTTACTTTATAACATCGGCCTGGAGTCAACAAGCTGTTATTTTACCATGCTAAATCGGGTGGCTGTTCGTCCTGGTCTTTTATGGTTTAATGCACCAAGTTGGCTCTTTTTTTTAACTTGCGGGTGGCAGGAATTTTAAATGAAAAATACTATAAAAATGCTGAATAAATCCCTACTGGCGAGTTCTATCGCCATGCTGTTGTCATCCGGGGTGGCGATGGCAAAATCCGACGATTTCCATAAGCTTTACCAAGACAATTGCGCCAGCTGTCACGGTTCCGATCACGGCGGTTATCTGGCGCCGGCGCTGAACTCAGCTACCTTGAAAGGCCGCAGCCCCACCGCATTGCGCACCATCGTGATGGCCGGCAGCTTCGACACCTTGATGCCTCCGTTCTACGGCAAGCTCGATGATGACCAAATTCGCGGCGTGATTAAACATCTGCAAGAAACGCCAAAACAACCTAACCCGGCCTGGACTATCGACGACATGAAAAAGTCGCTGAAAGTCTATGTCAAAGACGAAAGCACTCTGCCGGCCAAGCCCACTTTCCAAATCGACGATAAATTCGAAAATTTGATTGGCGTGGCCGCTCGCGGCAAATACGGCCGTGGCGAAGGCTCCAAAGCCATCTTTATTAACAGCTCCACGCATCAAAAAGTCGGCGAAGTTCCCACCGGCACCGCCGCGCATATCATCGATTTCAACCCGGCTAATCCCCGCTGGGCTTATGTAAAAACCGATACCGCCGAGATTTTTAAAGTCGATTTGTATTCAATGCAAGCGGTGCGTAGTATCAAAACCGGCTGGAACGGTCCAGGCATGGGCGTATCGCGCGACGGTAAATACATTATGGCCGGTTCTTTCGTGCCGCATAACGCCGTGATTCTAAATGCCGATACGCTGGAGCCGTTGAAAACCTTCGAATTGGAAGGCATCGATCCGGACGGCAAACACGTTTCTTCCGACTCCGGCATGATCATCGGTACCCCCTATGCCGATATTTTCGCGATTGCGCTGGAAAATGCCGGTCAGGTTTGGGTGATTGATTTAAACAAAGAAGGTTTCCCGGTTACCCGTATCGAGAAAGTGGGTCGGCATTTGCACGACGCCTTCCTGACGCACGGCGGCAAAAAATTGATGATCGCGTCTTATGACGACAGCATCGTCGCCGCCATCGATCTGGAAAAGCGTGAAATCATCAAAAAACTGGAAGCCGGCTGCGTACCGCACGTTGGCGGCGGTTCGGCGGTGAAAGTTGACGGCCGTACCTTGGGTTTCGGTACCAACTTCGGCGATTGCGACAAAACCGTGGTCAGCGTTTGGGATCTGGATAAAATGGAAGTCGTCAAACAAGTACCGGTTTCCGGCGGCACCGAATCGCCCGCAGCACATGCCAACGCGCCTTATGTCGCGGTGGACATCATCAGCAAGGACAGACGCGCCCGTACCGTACAATTGATCGACAAGAAAACTCTGGAAGTTGCTAGAACGCTGGATGTCGGCGGTCACGCCTACTTCCCGGAATATAGCGCCGACGGCAAGTTCCTGTATATCAGCGCCGGCTACAATGGCGACGAAGTGGTGGTTTACGATTCCAACACCTTGCAAAAAGTCGCCACCGTACCGATGGAAAGCCCGGCGGGTATCTTCTCCCGCGGCCGGGTCAAATACATGACGCGCGGCTTGTCGCCTGACGAAATGGAGCAATCAAAATGAAGATGACTCATTTTATCGTGTCGCTGCTGGCGGGGCTGTTGGCCGCCGGTAGCGCACAGGCTACCAGTTTGTATGTCGGTCAAGCCAAGGCTGGCGCGGTGTGCGCGCAATGTCACGGCATCCGGATGCCTAGCGCCGACGCGCCGTTTCCACCGTTGGGCGGCCGAGATCCCGAGTATTTGAAAACCGCGATTAAACAATATCGCGACAAGACGCGGAAATCCGACATCATGAACGCAATTGCCGGTTCCTTGACCGATGCGGAAATCAACGACATCGCCGCGTATTACGGCAGCGTTAAACCCTAAACAATGCGCTATTGCTGGCTGTTGATCGGCTTGCTGTCACCCTGCGCCTTTGCGGAACAACCCAATCCGCAAAGGCAGCAGGAGTTGTTGAATATGCTCAAGCATGATTGCGGTTCCTGCCATGGCCTGCCGCCGAAAGGCGGCTTGGGGTCATCGTTGATGCCGGAAGCGCTGGCTGACAAAAGCGACGCGCTATTGGCGGATGCGATTCAAAACGGTCGAGCAGGTACGGCTATGCCGCCGTGGAAGAATTTTCTGACTGTCGATGAAACTGCTTGGCTGATTCAACAACTAAGAAAGCGCTGAGAGCTGTTTTCGCAGTCGCTAGGCTTAATAGCCTAATGGGCAGATTTACTTCTTGAATGATCGACGCTAAATAACACGCGCCCTATGAAACTTTCTTATTCCCGGTGTCTGCTGATTTTCTTATTGTCGTCTGCGTTACCCAGTCATGCGGAGCTCAGAGCCACTGGCGATCTCGGCGTAGTGATCGAACGCGAAACCGGCAGCATACAGATTGTCAACACCACTAAACCCGCGTCACTGAGTCGTATCGAAGGCTTGGGCGACTTGTCTCACGCATCGATAGTATTTTCCCGCGACCAGCGCTACGCCTATGTGTTCGGCCGCGATGGCGGGTTGACCAAGATCGATTTGCTGCAAGACAAAATCGATAAGCGCATCATCCAGGCCGGCAACAGCATCGGCGGAGCGATTTCTCAGGACGGCAAAGTTATTGCCGTTTCCAATTACACACCCGGCGGTGTGAAACTGTTTGACTCCGTGACGCTGGAACAACTGGCCGAGATTCCGGCTGTCTATGGCGAAGACAACAAATTATCCAAAGTCGTCGGCTTGGTGGATGCGCCCGGCCAGCGCTTCGTTTGCAGTTTGTTCGAAGGCAACGAAATTTGGCTGATCGACGCTAAAAATCCGCGTCAGCCAGTCGTGAAAAAATTCAAAGACATCGGCAAACAACCTTACGATGCCTTGTTGACGCCGGACGGTCATTTCTACGCCGCCGGTTTGTTCGGCGAAAAAGGCTTGTCCTTGCTGGATTTGTGGCAGCCGGAAAAGGGTGTCGAACATATCCTGGAAGATTACGGCAAGGACGACGAGCAAATGCCGGTCTACAAAATGCCGCATCTGGAAGGCTGGACCGTGGCCGGCGATTGGTTGCTGGTGCCGGCGGTGGGCCTGCATGAAGTCTTGGTGATCGATACCCGCGAGTGGGAGTTGGTCAAACGCATTCCTGTGGCCGGCCAGCCGGTGTTCGTCACCTCGAGGCCTGACGGCCGGCAGGTCTGGGTGAATTTCGCCTTCCCGGACAATCAGACCGTGCAAGTGATCGATTTGAAAGACTTTAATATCGTTAAAACCCTGCAACCCGGCAAGGCTGTGTTGCACATGGAATTTAGCCCGCGCGGGGAATCCGTGTGGCTTGCGGTGCGGGACGAGGATCGGGTGATGGTTTACGACACCGAGACTTTTCAAGAGATGGCCCGTCTGTCCGCACAAAAGCCCAGTGGGATTTTCTTCACTGATCGCGCCAATCGCATAGGCTGGTAACATGCTGGCCCCCTTGCATAAGCGCCTGCTCAACGACTATCAGCAGGATTTTCCGTTGAGCCCGACCCCGTACCGGGACATCGCCGAGCAACTCGGGGTTAGCGAGGACGAGGTGCTGAATGCGTTTCAAACCTTATCCGAGCAGCAGATGATCAGTCGCATTGGACCGGTCATTGCGCCCAATAGCATAGGAAACAGTGCGCTGGTGGCGATGGCGGTGCCGGAAATCGATTTGGCGAGAGTCGCCGAATTGGTCAGTGCTTATCCAGAAGTCAATCACAACTATGAGCGCGAAAATCGCTTTAATTTGTGGTTTGTGTTGATTGCCGATAGCGAAACCCATCTTAAAGCCGTGATTGCGGATATCGAGACCCAAACCGGCTATCCCACGATGTTGCTACCGATGCTGGCAGACTATTTCATCAACCTGGGATTTGAGCTAAATCTGCATGATTGACGCCATCGACTATCAACTGATTGCGGCCGTGCAAGCCGGTTTGCCGATCGCCGCCCGCCCTTATGCGGTGATAGCCGAGCAATTGGCGATCACCGAGCAGGACGTAATCGAGCGTCTGGCACGCTTGAAGACTCAGGGTTTGATCAAGCGCTGGGGCGTGGTGGTCAAGCATCGCCAACTAGGCTACCGGGCCAATGCCATGATCGTGATGAATGTACCGGACGAGCGCGTGGCTCGGGTCGGCGCCTTGATCAGCCAGCAGGCTTGCGTGAATCTGTGTTACCAACGCCCGCGCCAAGGTGAGGTCTGGCCCTATAACCTGTATTGCATGATCCACGGCAAGAGCCGGGAGGTCGTGCTGGAACAATGGGCAGAACTGCGGCATGACTGCAATTTAAGCGATTACCCTTTTGAAGTGTTGTTCAGCCGGCGTTGCTTTAAACAGCGCGGAGCTTTATATGCTCGCCAGATTGCAAAAGGCGATGGGCCAACCCCCTCTCTTATTGGAGAGGAGATTAAAAACAAACTGTCTTTCGGCGTGCACTTCGCCTAAACATGGACGCCATAGACAAAGCCATCGTCAATCGCTTGCAGCAAGGTTTCCCTATCTGCGTATCGCCCTACCAACGGGTTGCCGAGGAATTGTGCCTTCCGGAAGCCGAATTGCTATCCAGATTGCAAGCCATGTTGGCTGACGGGGTGCTATCGCGGTTTGGGCCTATGTATCACGCCGAACAAATGGGTGGGGCTCTGACTTTGGCAGTCCTGAAAGTGCCCGACGAACGTTTTGATGAGGTCACCGAAATCGTCAATGCTTTCCCGGAAGTGGCCCATAACTATGCTCGCAATCATTTACTCAACATGTGGTTTGTGCTGGCGACCGAAAAGCCGGAACAGGTGCAAAGTGTGATTGCCGAAATCGAGCGGCAGACCGGATTGCCGGTCTACAACATGCCGAAAATCAGCGAATACTACGTTGGTTTGCAATTGGAAGCCTGATGCCAATCGATGAGATAGACCGACAAATTATCCAGGCCACCCAGGCCGGCTTGCCGCTGGTTAGCGAACCGTATCAAGCGGTTGCCGAGCAACTGGGTTTGTCTGCCCAAGCTGTGATGTTGCACATCGCCGAGATGCAGCAGACCGGTGTGATCCGCCGTATTGCCGCAGTGCCCAACCATTACAAACTGGGTTATTGCTACAATGGTATGACGGTTTGGGATGTCGAGGATAGCCATGTCGACGAACTTGGACAAAAGGTCGCGAAACTGCCGTTTGTCAGCCACTGTTACCAGCGCCCCCGGCATTTGCCGGATTGGCCGTACAATCTTTTCGCCATGGTGCACGGCAAAACCGAAGCCGACGCCGAACAGCAAGTGGCAATCATCGCCGAATTATTGGGCGCGCAAGCGCGCAGTCACGAGGTGCTGTACAGCACCAAAATTCTAAAAAAGACCGGTTTGCGAATCGGAGGATAAGGCATGTTCAGACTAAGCCAATACATGCGCGAACTGCTGCATCCGACCCCGCTGGCCGCAACGCGCAAACCCTCAGGGCCGGTGGTGATCTGGAATCTGATTCGTCGCTGCAACCTGACTTGCAAGCATTGCTACACCACGTCTGCGGACATTAATTTCCCTGGCGAACTGAGTACGCCGGAAATCTACACCGTGATGGACGACCTAAAAGCCTTCAAAGTACCGGTGTTGATCCTGTCCGGCGGCGAGCCGCTGCTGCATCCGGATATTTTCGCCATCTCGCAGCGCGCCCGCGACATGGGGTTTTATGTGGCTTTGTCCAGCAACGGCACGTTGATTGACGAAAGTAACATCGAGCAAATCGCCGCGATCGACTATCAATATATCGGCGTTAGTCTGGATGGCATTGGTCAAACTCATGACTCATTCCGCCAGAAGCAAGGTTCGTTCGAGGCGTCGCTGGCCGGTATTCGTTTATGCCGCGAACACAACATCAAGGCCGGCGTCAGGTTTACGCTGACCCAAGACAATGCTCACGATTTCGATGGTCTGTTGCAATTGATGGACGACGAAGACATCGACAAATTCTACCTGTCGCATTTGAACTACGGCGGCCGCGGCAACAAGAACCGCAAGGACGACGCCGAGTTTCAGTTGACCCGCAAGGTGATGGATAGCTTGTTCGAAAAGTCGTTAAGCTGGGAACAGCAAGGCTTGCATCGCGAAGTGGTGACCGGCAACAACGACGCCGACGCGGTGTATTTTTTGCACTGGGTCAAGCGCCGCTTCCCCGAGCAAGTGGAGCACATTCAGGCCAAATTGCAGCAATGGGGCGGCAATGCTTCCGGCGTAAACGTCGCCAATATCGATAATCTGGGCAATGTGCATCCGGACACGTTCTGGTGGCATTACGGCTTGGGTAACGTCCGTAAACGGCCTTTCTCTGAAATCTGGCCGGACATCACCGATCCGCTGATGGCTGGATTGAAAGCATCGCCCCGGCCGCTGAAAGGCCGTTGCGGCGACTGTCATTATCAAAGTATCTGCAACGGTAATACGCGCGTTCGCGCTCAGCAAATGACTGGCGATTTTTGGGCCGAGGATCCGGGCTGTTATCTGCTGGACGAAGAAATCATCGCTTAGATAGATTTGCGCTGTCTAAGATGAGCAATGAGTAATGATTAATCTGGAAAAAGTCGCTATTTACAGAAAGTTTGCCGGAGACATCGACGGTTGGGCCAGGATGGCTTCCGCTGCGGAAAAGGCTATGTTGACTGGCGACGACTGGCGGCAAATCGATAGTTTTGTTCAGGACTTTGGTTTGGTTAAGGCCGGTTTGGCATCAGCACGCTATGCGGAGAAATTGCATGCGCGGATAGTCGAGTCGATTACCGATGCCGAAACCCTGGCAGCACTGAAGGAGTTGGTCGAGCAATTGGCTTGAAATCTGGATAGGCTGGTCCTTAGCGCATCAATGAGCACGGGACGCTCCACAGCAATTTAGCCGAAGCTTGATCCGACAAATCGGCATCCAGGCGGGTTAGAGAGGCTTTTTTGATGACAATGTTGTCGGGAACGGTGCCCAGCAAACGGGAAACGGTAATCGAGAAATCCGGTTCGTGACCCACCAGCCAAACGTCGTCCAGACCTTGCTCGGCCAGTTTGGCAAGTTCGGTGAGTATAGTGGGTGCGGAAGTGTCGATGCCCAACCAGTCAGCGGTTTGCGGGGCAGGGCTACCAGGCAGGCGTTGGTTGAGGATCCTCGCGGTTTGTTGGGCGCGTAACAGCGGACTGCAATAAATCGATCCCGGAATCAAACCGTTGGCTAAACAAAATGCCGCCACGCGTTTTACCTGTTTTTCGCCTTTGTCTATTAAGGCTCTATCTGCATCGGGGACGGATAAACTGCTATCTTCGGCGGTGGCGTGTCTGAGGAAGGTGATGAGCATGGCAAGCCTCCTTGTTGAGCGATTTTGGGTGGGATTATTCCAGATATCAACCATCTCTGATTCTAGGCGAATCTGTGGGGTTTGCTATAAAATTCCAGCGAGATTTGTCGCGAATACTAACTCAGTTGTCGCTTTGTTTGCGCTTTTGTCAGCAGCCCGAAAAATATAGTTGATAATTCTTGACTGAATTACTGGGTATAGTCATAATCATTTAATCTTTCAATTGCTTATAGAGTTTTATATGTCCGATCCTATTGTTTTTACCGACAGTGCCGCGCAAAAAGTAGCAGGTTTAATTCAGGAAGAGGGTAACGATAATCTTAAGCTCAGAGTCTATATTAGCGGCGGCGGCTGTTCCGGATTTCAATACGGGTTTACCTTTGACGAAGAAGTAAACGACGACGATACGCAAATCGTCAAAGACGGCGTAACGGTGCTGATCGATTCGATGAGTATCCAGTACCTTAGCGGCGCGGAAATCGATTACAAGGAAGACCTGTCTGGTGCGCAATTCGTAATTCGCAATCCTAATGCGACAACAACTTGCGGTTGCGGCTCGTCTTTCTCAGCTTAAACCGTTTTTACCCGGATAAATCCCACCTAATACCGCGGGCGTACTAGCGCCCGTGACGCTACACAAATTTCCCGGCAAATTGTTCAAGGTTTGCCGTGCCAGCCAGGCAAACGCAATGGCTTCGACATGATCGGGATCAATTCCCAGTTCCGCTGTCGACATTGCCGGCATATTCAGGCGTTTTCGCAAAAGAGTCATCAAATGGCCGTTATGGGCGCCACCGCCGCAGATCAATGTTTGCAAGGTGTCGGGCGCATATTGGCGAATGGCGTCGGCGATGGTCTCGGCGCTGAATTGGCAGAGCGTGGCTTGAATGTCTTCCGGCTTAAGATTGTTGAATAAGCGGAGTTTTTGTTTTAGCCACGCTGGCGAGAAATATTCCTTGCCGGTACTTTTCGGCGGCGCCAGCCGGAAATAGTCGTCGTCTTTTAATGCGTCGAGCAAGGCCGGATACGGTTTACCCTTGGCTGCCCAGTCGCCATTGCGGTCATAAGGCTGATTGCAGTGTTCTTGACACCACCAGTCCATCAAGCCGTTGCCGGGGCCGGTATCGAAACCGATGACCGTTTTATCGTTCAATACCGTTATGTTGGCAATACCGCCAATATTGACGACTACCCTGGCTTGCGTGACATCGCTAAAAACCGCTTGATGAAAGGCCGGAACCAGAGGGGCTCCTTGACCGCCGACTGTAATGTCACGGCGGCGGAAATCCGCGACGGTGGTGATGCCGGTTATTTCGGCGATGCGATTCGGGTCGCCAATTTGCAGAGAAAAACCATTGGCTGTCTCCGGGGCGTGATAAACGGTTTGGCCGTGGCTACCGATGGCCTTGATTGCGCTCGCCGGAATGTTGGCATTATTCAGCAGCGTCTGTGCTGTTTTGCCGAATAAACGACCGATCTGGCTATCGAGTGAGCCATAATCTGTTAACAGGATGGGTTGATTCGGTTGGCTAAGGTTATGAAGTTTTTGCCGGAGTTCTGCGGAAAATGGTTGGTAATGGAAGGCGACAAGCTGTATTTTGCCACCGCTAAAATCGACAAGACCAGCATCGATACCATCGATACTGGTCCCTGACATTAAACCTATATATAGCTCGGACACCGTTTTAGTTTTGAGCTACCAAAGCGTCGCCCTTGGCTTGTTTCAGTTGCGCCACAAATGGCTGGGTTTGTGCTCTGAATTTGGCTAATAAGGCTTTGTCCATAGGTATCGAGCGCGGTATTTTGGCTGTAACCGGATTGACGTGCTCACCGCCGATTCTGAATTCATAATGCAAATGCGGGCCGGTGGCTAGGCCGGTTTTGCCGACGTAACCGATCACGTCGCCTTGTTTGATGGCGCTGCCGAGTTTTTGACCGGATTTGAAGCCGGATAAGTGGGCGTACAAGGTTGAATATTTTTGGCCGTGTTCGATTTCCACGACGTTGCCATAGCCGTTTTTTACGCCGCGAAATACGATTTTGCCGTCGCCGGTGGTTTTAACCGGTGTACCGATGGCGGCAGAATAATCGACGCCTTTGTGAGCACGGATGGTGTTCAGGATCGGGTGTCTGCGATGTAAGTCAAAATGCGAGCTGATTTTGGCGAAGTCCATCGGAGTTTGTAGGAAGGCTTTGCGCAAACCGTTGCCGTCAGGGGTGTAATAGCCGGTATTGCCTTGGTTATCTTCGAAACGCACGGCGGTGTAAGTTTTACCCTGGTTGACGAATTCAACCGAGAGAATTTCGCCGGTATCGAATTCTTTACCGTCCACAAACAGTTTTTCATAGACGACAGTAAATTGGTCGCCATCTCTTAAATTCAATGCAAAATCGATGTCCCAGGCAAAAATGTCGGCCAGTTTCAGAATCAGTTTTTCAGGGAGGCCTGCTTCCTTGCCGTCTTCGAATAGCGAAGAGTCAATCGTGCCTTTGCTGCTGGCGAGTTGGTAATCGACTTTTTTGCTTAGCAACGCGACGTCGAACTCATCGTCGTGCCGCGTAGCAATTAGTGTTTCGAAAGGATTTTTGCTGTAAGTCAGTTGTTCCAGTTCGCCGGATGCATTCAAAGTAGCAACGACGTCCTGGCCTGGTTCGACATCTGCGAACTGCTTGCCCGTGGCGTTGGCATGGATGATTTTGTGCAAATCTTCCCGGCTAAGATTTAAAGCTGAGAAAATGCTGGACAGGTTTTCACCGGATTTAACGGTATGTTCCAGTTCTTCGGTTATATCGAGATGTTGTACTTCGGGTGGTGCTACGTATTTAGTGTATTGGTTGATCTTGGATGAGATCAGTCTGTCTTGCTCCAAGGTCTTTGCGTCTTCAAAACCTTTATGCGGTATCAATCCGTAACTTGCGCTTGCGGCAACAACGGTGCAGGTGCCTAAAAGCACCGACTTGAGTATTCTGTTCTTCACAGTAATCACACTTCATTGTTTGTCGAGCGTTTCATTGTAGGCAATTTTGGTGCATAAGGCCAACAAAAGGCCATTTTTTATCCTTCCGTACAATTGCATCACTTATAATGCGCGCCCAAAACTTAAGGCTATCGGGAGAATAAATTGTTGCAAGAAACCTTGGCTCAGTTGCGTTACGGCGCTGAAGAAATTTTGCTTGAATCGGACTTGGTTAAAAAGCTGGAGGAAAATCGACCGCTAACAATTAAGGCTGGATTTGATCCGACAGCGCCCGATTTGCATCTGGGGCACACGGTGCTCATTAACAAGCTGAAGCAATTTCAGGATGCCGGCCATAACGTGCAATTTTTGATAGGCGATTTTACTGCCATGATAGGCGACCCGACGGGCAAAAACGTCACGCGTAAGCCTTTGAGTCGTGAAGAGGTGGTTGAAAACGCGAAAACCTATCAAGCACAGGTGTTTAAGATACTCGATCCCGATAAAACCGAGATTAAATTCAATTCGGCATGGATGGGGGTGATGACGAGCGCCGAATTAATCCAGTTAGCAGCGAGAAACACCGTGGCGAGAATGCTGGAGCGCGATGATTTCAGTAAGCGGTACAAGGGCGGCCAACCTATTGCGATTCACGAATTTCTATACCCATTAATACAAGGTTATGACTCGGTGGTAATGAAAGCCGATGTCGAGTTGGGCGGTACCGATCAGAAGTTTAACTTGTTGATGGGTAGGCAGTTGCAGGAAGGTTATGGGCAAAAGCCGCAGGTCGTGTTGACGATGCCGATCTTGGAGGGGCTTGATGGTGTGCAGAAAATGTCCAAGTCACTTAACAACTACATAGGTATTGCGGATGCGCCTGACGATATGTTCGGCAAGATTATGTCGATTTCCGATGAACTGATGTGGCGTTATTTTAAGTTATTGAGCTTTAAACCAATGACTGAGATAGAAGGTTGGCGAACTGCTTGCGAGGGTGGTGAAAATCCAAGAAATTACAAAGTCGCGCTTGCTCAGGAGATTGTTGCCAGATTTCATGGGCTACTGGCTGCAAAAACGGCGCTTGAGAATTTTGAGGCTCGGTTTCAGCGTGGCGCATTGCCGGAAGATATAGAGGATGTTCAAATTAAGGCCGATGACCAGGGAATGCCAATTGCTAATGTGCTAAAAAACGCAGGGTTGGTGGAAAGCACTTCTGAGGCCTTGCGACTGATTAAGCAGGGGGGGGTAAAGATTGATGGCGAAAAACTGGAAGATCCCAAAGCTGTAATTTTGCCGCCGGCCAAGCATGTTTATCAAGTAGGTAAAAGAAAGTTTGCGCGAATAGAAATAATATCTTGACGAGCTGTGTATT
>LUUF01000042.1 GCA_001644045.1 Methylomonas methanica
GGAGTGCCTGAGCCAAATCGACACAACCCACATGCTTACCGCTTTCAAGGCGATCAAGAATGCCATAGGGCGGTGTATGCGTGATCAACACATCGGTATCGTCCGGAATCAGTGCCCATATCGCAGCCAGCGGTTTTCCGCGTGGCAGGTTAAACGCCCAGTTATAAAACTCAGGTTGCCAAGGTGAACCACAGAACTTGAGTCCAAAGAGTTCGACACCGCTATTTTCAAGATAGATGGCGTGTTTAACCAGTGCCTTGGCCTTGCGCTTACTGCAGTGCTCAAAGGGGAAATCATGGTTCCCCGCGACCAAGAGCTTGCACCCGTGCGGCATCCGCGCCAGAAATTGATCGAAGGTGCGTACTTCAGAGGGATGCCCTCTCGAGCAAATGTCGCCCGCCACGATCAATACGTCACCCTCGGGCACTTCGATAGCGTCTGTGCGGCAGTGGGTGTCGGAGAGGCAAACGATACGAATGCCGTGGCGCAATTTCTCAAGCTGGTTAGCTTTATAGTTTAAATAGGATTTGAATCGTTGGCTTTTTCGATGCATGTGCATGAGGCTCTTCTCGTATTAAGCGGAGCATGCGCATCACTGATGTAAGGAATTTTCGAACGCGGGGAAAATCGATTACCACCACTGAGGCCATGCCCCAGTGGTGTCATTGGGGTGGCGATCAGATAGTCGCGGTAAATATCGGCGTATACAGAGGGGCGGCAACATAGTGAATGCTGTATCTTGCTATAGTCATGATGCCCTCCGTTAATTGGTGTAGTTTAAATCGATACTCAGACTAGGCTATCCGGGAGAAAACCTGTATTTGATTTTCTTGCCTTCTTTGGCGAAATGCAAGTGCTATTTTCCTTGGACATGCGCAAGACTAACCCGATTGGCACATTGGCAGTCGGATAGCGCTAACCGCTGATACTTGCATTGTTGACTGTTTTGCTCAGCTCCAACATTCCAATCCACTTCATCGGGGTGCGTGTATCAAAACATCCAATGCAAAGCATTGAGCGGGGAAAGAGGTGGGTTGAAATTTTGAGCAAGTGATGGCTAAAGTAGGTGGCACCGATTGCAAAATCTGGCGTTTGGGGCTGCTTGGGACAAATAGTTCAATTTGAGTTTAGAACTTATTTGTTCGGTTTTTGGTGGATAGGCTAAATCATCTTTGGTGTTTGTTTAAAACTATTTTGTAATAAAATGAATTTATGTAGACCAGGAATGCGGCCTGCAGCAAAAATCAGTTTAGAACTATTTTGTCTGCCCACAATTCCTGTGGGAGAGTAATAAAGTTGGATACTATGTAATAATGTTGGGAACTAAGTAATAAAGTTGCATACTGAAGCCCCTCAATCTAGACTTGTAACACGAGTCTAGATTGAGGGGCTTTTTGATGCCAAAGAATAATACGTCGTCAGCGACAAGAAACAAGAAATGGATCAAAGAGGGGCGTGGTGGCGGTAGTGGTAAAAACTACATTCCATGGCTCACAGTCAGAGATGTATCGTCTGAGGGGCGTTCACATCGAATTTTCGGACACAAATCCCAGCGTACCCACCACCTACTGTCGGATCTAGAGCTGGCAGTGTTTTTCTTACTAGAGTGGCATCAAGAGACTACGGACATTCGAGAACAGTTTCCGTTGCGTTTGGAAGATACTCAGGTTTTAGCTGCCAAACGGCTTAGAAAACTTTCCAAAACTATCCCGGAAAGATCGTCGAAAAGTTTCCAGTTACAGCGAGGGGTTATTGGTTTTCCACCGCCTTTTTTCGTTGCTTGAATCGATAGGAATCATTGCCGGTTTCCAAAATATCGCAGTGGTGGGTAATGCGATCTAATAGCGCCGTGGTCATCTTGGCATCGCCGAATACCTGAACCCATTCACCGAAATTGAGATTGGTGGTGATGATCAAGGATGTTTTTTCATAGAGCTGGCTGTGATCCCCGCCACGAATA
>LUUF01000046.1 GCA_001644045.1 Methylomonas methanica
CCGTATGGGTCAGATAGGCGCGCAATTCATCGGCCAGCGGCTTGAGCTGCTCCGGCTTCAGCGCGCGAACGTCGGCGGGACTGTGGATGGTGTTGAGGAGAGGGAAGTCGGAGACAGTCATGTTTTAAAAAATTCCATTATATGTTTGCACCGCAATCTTCAGCACCGGAGAACGCTGGGCTGATGGGGGTAACGCGGATTGCGGCGCAGGAAGTATAAATCGTGCTGGTAGCGGTGATTAGTGCGTACGTTCGATGATATACAGCGACAAATCGCGCAACAAATCCGCTTCGCTACCAAAGCCGGCCAAGCTGGCGACTGCTTGTTCATGCAGTTCCTGGGCTTTTTCCTTGGCGCCGGCCATTCCCAACAGTGCGGGATAAGTCGGTTTGTCGTTATCGACATCCTTACCCTGGGTTTTGCCCAGCGTAGCCGTATCGCTTTCCACGTCCAGAATGTCGTCTTTGACTTGGAAGGACAGGCCTATGCATTTGGCGTAGTGATCCAGTTTTTTCGCAACATCGGCATCCAGGTCCGATTTGGACAGCGCGGCCAGATTGACGCTGGCACGGATCAACGCACCGGTCTTGTGAATGTGCATGTTTTCCAGTTCCGGCAGAGTCAGTTTACGGCCGACTGAGCCCAGGTCAATAGCCTGGCCGCCGACCATGCCTTGCGAGCCGCTGGCCCGGGTCAAGGCGGCAATCATTTTTAGTCTGGCTTCGGCGCCAGCTTGGATTGCGGGGTCGTTGGCCAGTAATTCAAACGCCATGGCTTGCAGAGCATCGCCAGCCAAAATCGCGGTAGCTTCGTCGTAGGCTTTGTGACAAGTCGGTTTGCCGCGACGCAAGTCATCGTTGTCCATGGCCGGCAAGTCGTCATGAATCAACGAATACACGTGGATAAATTCCACCGCGCAAGCCTGCGCGTCCAGCACATCTTCACTCAAACCCAAGGCCTGGCCGGTTGCATAAGTCAGCAGTGGACGGGTGCGTTTGCCGCCATCCAGTACGCTGTAGCGCATGGCTTGATGCAGGGTTTGCGGCAGTATGTTCTCGCCGGGCAACCTGGCGTCCAGCGCACGTTCGACGCGGTTTTGACAGGCGGTAAGATAGGCTTTTAAGTTACTCATCGGTGAATGGCTCCAAAGTTTGCTGGCCGTTTTTTTCTAATAAAATTTGGACTTTCTGCTCGGCGTCTTGTAGCGCCTGTTGGCAGGTGCGGGTTAATCTGATGCCGCGTTCGAAGGATTTTAAAGATTCTTCCAGAGAAATATCGCCGCGTTCCATTTGCTCGACCAATTTCTCCAGTTCTTCCATCGCTTCCTCAAATTGGGATGCGCTTTTACGTCTCGACATATAATGTGGCTTGCGGTGCTCAAAAATGACCGAGCATTATAGTATGAATTAACAGCAAACGATGACTAACAATGAGTAACGAATATAACGCCGCGGCGATTGAAGTACTGAGCGGCCTGGACCCGGTGCGCAAACGGCCGGGTATGTATACCGACACCACGCGCCCCAATCATTTGGTGCAGGAAGTGGTGGACAATAGCGTGGACGAGGCCCTGGCGGGTCACGCCGATACCATCAATGTCGTGCTGTATAAAGACGGTTCGGTGCGGGTGGACGATAACGGCCGCGGCATGCCGGTGGATATTCATCCGGAGCAGGGCATCCCCGGCGTGGAAGTGATCCTTACGCAATTGCATGCCGGCGGCAAATTCTCCAACAAAAACTATCAGTTCTCCGGCGGTTTACACGGCGTCGGCGTGTCGGTGGTGAATGCCTTGTCGGAAAAACTGCTGGTCGAGATCAAGCGCGGCGGTGGTGTCTATCAAATGGAGTTTGCCGGCGGCGACAAAGTCAGTGAGCTACAGCAAAGCGGTAGCGTGGGTAAGAACAACACCGGCACCAGCGTGCATTTCTGGCCGGACGGTAAATATTTCGATTCCAACCGGGTGTCGGTCAGCAAACTCAAACATGTGCTGCGCGCCAAGGCCGTGTTGTGTCCGGGCTTGAAGATCACCTTGAATTCGGAGCTCAGCGACGAACGCTTCGAATGGTGTTACCAGAACGGCTTGCAGGAATATTTGCTGGATAGGGTCGGCGACGCCGAGATTTTTCCGCAACCGCCATTCATGGCCAATATGGCGGCCAGCAACGAAGCGGTGGAGTGGGGCATCGTCTGGACGCCGGACAGCCTACCGGAAACCATCGCCGAGAGTTACGTGAATCTGGTGCCGACCGCGCAGGGCGGTACCCACGTCAATGGCTTGCGAGCCGGCTTGACCGAGGCGATGCGCGAGTTTTTAGATTTTCGTAACCTGCTGCCACGCGGCGTGAAAATTGCCCCGGAAGACGTCTGGGAGAGTTGCCATTTTGTGTTGTCGGTAAAATTGGAAGACCCGCAGTTTTCCGGACAAACCAAGGAAAGACTCAGTTCGCGTGAATGCGTGACTTTCGTCTCTGGTGTGGCCAAGGATACTTTTAGCTTGTGGCTGAATCAGCATCCGCAGGAGGGCGAGAAAATCGCCGAGATTATCCTGGCTAGCGCGCAGAAGCGCTTGAAAGCGGGCAAGAAAATCGTCCGCAAGAAAATCACCAGTGGCCCGGCCTTGCCCGGCAAGTTGGCCGATTGTTCCGGGCAGGATCTGAGCCGTACCGAATTGTTCTTGGTCGAGGGTGACTCGGCCGGTGGCTCGGCCAAGCAAGCGCGGGATCGGGAATTTCAGGCCATCATGCCTTTAAGAGGGAAAATTCTGAACACCTGGGAAGTGGATTCCGGCGAGGTGATGGCCTCACAGGAAGTGCATGACATCGCCGTGGCGCTGGGCATCGAGCCGGACAGCAACGATCTGCAAAACCTGCGTTACGGCAAGATTTGCATCCTGGCCGATGCCGACTCCGACGGTAACCACATCGCAACGTTGATTTGCGCGCTGTTTTACCAGCATTTCAACGCCTTGGTCAGGGCAGGGCACGTGTTCGTGGCGATGCCGCCGCTGTATCGTATCGACGTCGGTAAAAAGGTGTTTTATGCCTTGGACGAATCGGAACGCTTGGGGGTGTTGGCGCGCATCGAAGCCGAAAAACTCACCGGCAAGATCAACATTCAGCGCTTTAAAGGTCTGGGTGAAATGAATCCGTCGCAATTGCGGGAAACCACGATGAATCCCGACACCCGCCGCCTGGTGCAACTGACCATCGAAGAAAACGACGACACTCGCGAGCAGATGGATTTATTGCTGGCGAAGAAGCGTGCCGGCGATAGGAAAAGTTGGTTGGAAGATCGCGGAAACTTGGCGCAAATATAAGTGCTACGCTGGCCGGAGTGAAGGCGCTCCGGCTAGCAAATCCAGGTTTTAGATGTCCATCAACAGCATCGGTATGCCGTAAGTCAACACGAAATAACCAAATGCATAAATCACGCTGACAGCGGTTGGGTAGCTGAAGAAGGCGCGGAAAATATAGCTGACGATGGAGATATACCAAATCACCAAAAATAGCGCGATGCCGATGCCGATTTCTTCGCGGTAGGGGTGATGATTGAGTACGAGCCAATAGTCGAGCGCTTCCCCGCTGACCGCCAAAGTCATAATGAAATTCTCGCAGACGAAAATGGAGGTATACAGCTGATTGAAGCAGCCCCATTTTTTCTCCATCAGCAATAAAATGGCGACCGAGCCGAACGCCATGGTAGTACGACCCAAAACTTCCAATGTGCCATCCGCCGGATCGGCGATCAAACCCTCAACGATGATGCCGGAAATCAGATAGAACGCCACGTTTTTCCACATAAACGAGTTGGGCGGGACTAACTCTGAAGGATTGTTCAGAAACCAGCAAGAGGACAGGTATTTCAGCAGTAGATTCATAATCGGCATTTTTATTCGATAAAAGCAGGTTTTATCGAATCGAAAAAACCGTCCATTATAGACGGGCAGCGAAATAATGGGGTTTTGACTTGCTATTTGCATGAGTGCCGTCACCTAGGCAAGGCTTACACGGCGCGGTGGTTTAAGGGCAAGCCGGTCTGCCGTTTTGTCGATTCATTTGTATAATAGCTCTCCCATTCTCTGCGTATGGCCCGTTAGCGCGCCCACGCCCACGCCCAATCAAACACCGGAACCCTCATGATCGAACTAGGCAAATTCAACACTTTAATTGTCGTCAGCCAGCGCGATAATCAGTATGGCTTGGATGGTGGGGAGCTTGGCGAAATTGAGTTGGCGGATAAAGACGCACCGGATAAGCTCAAGGTCGGCGATACTATAAAAGCCTTTGTTTACATCGACGGAAAGAATCAAACCATCGCCACTTTGCAAACGCCGCTGGCGCAAGTCGATCAGGTGGCTTGGTTGAAATGCGTGTCGCTCAGTCATGCCGGGGCTTTTTTGGCTTGGGGCTTGCCCAAGGATTTGTTGCTGCCGTTCAGCGAACAAAAAGGCAAGATCGTCGAAGGCCGCTCATATCTGGTGCGGCTGTTTTTGGATGAAAACAACCGCATCGCCGCGACGATGATGCTGGATGATTTTATTCAAGACCAAGCGTTTTATTATAAAGACGGCCAAGCGGTGCAACTTATCATCGCCGATGAAACCGACTTGGGCTTTAAAGCGGTGGTGGATCATCAATACTGGGGCGTGCTCTATAAAAGCGAGACTTTTCAGCCGCTGCAAAAAGGCCAGGCATTGACCGGCTATATCAAAAAAGTCCGCCCCGATAATAAGCTGGATTTGGTTCTTAGCCAGGAAAAATACGGCCAGAAAGTCGATGCCACGTCCGAAAAAATTCTGGCGATACTCGCAAAGCGCGGCGGTTATGTGGCGCTGACCGACAAAAGCGCGCCGGAGATTATTTACGATACCTTTGGCGTCAGCAAAAAGGTCTTCAAGCAAGCGATAGGTGGCTTATATAAACAACGGCGGATTGTGATTGAGGAAGCGGGCATCCGCCTGGTCGAACAAGGCTAGGAATTAAAGTAGAGACGCGAGATTTTGCGTCTCTACTGTGTTTCAGTCCTAACGTCTAAGGCCGATATTGCGAAAACACGTAATCGGTTTTTTGCTCGGACGCATGGCAGGCAAAACAGGAGGTACCGCCGTCTTTCACTAGCCGCTCGGTTTTGCTGTTGCCGGCAAAGCCTTCAAAGCCCCAGCCGCCGGTTGCGGCAAATTTTTTCGCGTCTTTCAGCATCACGCCGACCAGTTTGCGCTCGCCTTCCTGGATAGTTTTATCCTTTTCCTGATACTGCAATAAATCGAACACCAGCACCGAGCCGTCCGCGTATTTACCGGTTTTCAAACCAGCTTCCGCTTGCTTATTGGCGTAGACATGATGCAGGCCTTGAAACGGATTTTCCAGCGCATGGCCGGGTTGAATCAACATACTTTTGGCATGCAGCCAGTTGCGATAGCCCTCCGGAAACGGCACGCCCTGATCGGCGGCGAACGCGGTAACGGCTGCTATGCTTAGCAGGCCCGCCATCAGTATCGAAATGCTTTTTTTCATGATCTTATCCCCCATAAAAATAAAACGCAGCAGTAATTTCGAATCGAAACTATATGGCCTTTTTAAGCGGATTTGCGGATTTTGTCAAACAAATAGTGATGCGCTATTAGTTTGCTTGGCGAGGGCGGCTTGTCGATAGGTCCGGTGTTAAGCGGCAATTGAAGTCAGGACAAAAAAGGGACGAGAAAGACAGCTTGGTGTTGGGCTGCAAAAGACGTGCAACCCAAGCTACCAGACAATTAAATCTTGCCGTCCAGACCCATCTGGAAATACTTGTGAGTGATTTTGTCCTGATTTTCCAGCAACCAGTCGATATCCGGGGTGTTGGTCATGGCTTTATGAATGGCTTTGGCCATGGCTTGCCGATGAATATCAAACAAAATTTGATGATCCAGGTTGTCGTCCTTGATAACGCTGGGGTTTAGCCACACCGAGCAAATGATGCCCAAGTCGTTGGCTTTTTCCTTGGGAATGTCGCCGGCCCGCACTGCATCCAGCACGCCGTTGGCAATCGCCGCCTGCACGGTGCCCATCAAAATATTGGTATAGCGACTGCTTTTGACGGTAACTTTGCTGACCATCAATGTCACCGGTCGCACCTGAATATCGGTGTTTAAAATCGCAAACACCCGGGTATGGCCCTGCACTTGATCTCCGGTCAGGGTGGCAATTGCGGTGCCGACCGGCCCGTCCAGCTCACCGATGATAATTTCCGGTTCCGCCGCCGTACCGGCCGGGCCGCCCGCTACCAGGGCTTCGCCGGTGCGCATAATGATTCTTTCGCTCATGTTGGTCTCCAATGTAAGTTTGATGTTTGCACGTTCTGTTTTTTCAAAGGGGAAGGTGATTAACGTTAAGCATCGCCGCTCATCACCATCGCCCCGTATTCTTCCGGCGTAATGATCCCGCCCAAACTCTCGGCAACGTGGCTATCGCAAGCCGGCAAAGCGTCCTGCACCGCATCGATGCGCTTCCATTGCGGCAACGGTGTTTCTTGATTGGCTTGCGGTACATATTTTGAGCTGGACACGCGGCTCATCCGGTGAATGTAACGTGGGCAATTGATAAATATCTCGCTGATCGCCACGCGAACAATCAGTTCGGCGCCGGGATATTCCGCCAGCAGCGGATCGTTGGCTTCAATTTGTGCATCGCCATGCGCCCGAATCCGGTGTGGGGTTTCAAAATCGATGAACAACATGCCGATTTTCGGGTTGCCGTTGATATTACCCATCGACAAAAACATGCCGTTGCCGTCGTAACTGGGGAACGCCAGTTCCTGCGGATTAACCACCTTAACCAGACCGGGATTGCCGCCTTTGTAAGAGCAGGTTGGATAACCGCGTTGGTCGATTGTGGTCAGAAAGAAGAAATCCCGGCTCTCGATAAACGGCTGATGCTGCTCGCTGACCTGCTGTTCTACGATCATTTGTTCCAAACGATCCGCCAGATTCACGGTGTCGTGTTGCTCTTGCAATTGGCGGTGTTGCGGGCTGTAAAAGTCGCTCATGGGTGGCGCTCCTGGTTGGGATGGTGCGGCGATTCTAACAGGAATGGCGATGAGGCAGGTTTTGCGGTTGGATGACGCAGAGCGTCTGGGAACGATAAAATGCCTTATTTTCTCAGCCAATTGAACGCCGCGCTTAATTTGCGCTTGGCGTCGTGTTCGATAATTTGGTCGTGAGCCAGCACTACCCGCTCAATATCCAATGCCAGCAGCGCATCGGCTGTGCGTGCCAATGCCGTTTTATCCTTCACCAGCAGTTTCATCGTTCGCGACATCGCCAGTCGATCGTAGACGCCGAGCAGTTTTGCCGCCATACGCGCCAATCCGGCGTGTTCAGTGCCGAAGCAAAACAGCAGATCGGTAAGAATCAGTGTACCCGTTGCGCTGTGAAACCAAACCGTCTCATTGATGATGGGTAGGCCTTCCACAAATATGGGGTTTAACTCGGTCGCCCATGTCAGCTTTTCCAATTGTGATAACTCCGGGTAACTGGATAAATCCGGCCGCTTATCTGTCAAGCCTGGCGCGATATAGCCTTGGGCGTTTGGGAACGTTTTGACGAACGGCGTAAAAAACAAATGATGGCTCTTGTTCGGCGCAACCACATAGTGCACCGGGCCGATTTCGGCAATTTCAGCGACCAATTGCGGTGACGGATTAATCGGCGAATGCACCCAAAGCGAGCCGTCCAGCAATTTGACGAAAGTGGCTCTGGTGCTTAGATTTAATGGACCGAATTTAATGGTTTGTTGCGCGTACCAGATTTGTCCGGGAACGAGAGTTTTTAGGACCACTTGATCTTGGGGGGCTAAGTAAAACTGGATATGCTAAAAAACGAAAAGTCCGGTGTCAAAGCCTTGAATGGATAAGAAGAGTTAGTCCTCGTGGGCACAAAAAACCGTGCCCACCCTACGCCTGCCGGTATGGCCGGGTTTTTTCCCGTATGCCGCGCCAAGTACCGGAGCTTTCGCCGGGATCGGCCTGTAGAGGCGAAGCAGGGATGCATCGCGTTGCCGAAGGGGCAGGAAGCCCCTTTCGGCAACCCCCGGCGAAAGCGAGGAACGCAGGAGATAAGCGGCATCCGGGTGTCTTTTCTTGTAGTTTCTTTTCTTTGGACAAGCAAAGAAAAGAAACGCGGTTGTCGGTCCGCCAACCGACGTTAAATTATCCGTCGCGATAGCGACACAAATCCCAAACTTCCGCGTGGGCACAAAAAGCTGTGCCCACCCTACGAATTTGTTCTTAGATTTGACAAGTCACTGGGCTTTAGTTTTTCGAGAATCGATCCATAAGCCATTCTTAAAAACGACTTGGGCTTCGACCGGTATTGAAGGGCAACAAAGAGCGTCATGTCTAAAATCAAATTCCTTAGCAGAGTACCAAATCTGATTGTCCTTAATATAAAGTTTATTAATAAAACGCGGGAAGTTATCTGAAGTCGCGGAAGGCATTGAATATTCTGGGACTATATGAAAGTTGTGACTGTAGTCCCGTCTGAGAGCAGCAAATGCAGGTCTACTCATTGCTGTGCCTCCACTGCATTGACTATCAAGATCGTATAGCGCTACGACATATTCTGTCTCGGGTTTGTCGTCAATTTGAAATCTGATAATATTTTTCTCATCCATATGAATCAAGCATCCAACAGAGTTTGCGTATGCAGATATCGTTGATGCAATTTGTTTGGTGGGTAGCGTGGTTTCGTCTGCGGAAGTCCCAATAGAGACACATATAAGCAATAGCAACAGAATATGCTTCATCATCGGAAAAGATTTCTCAAATAGTTTTTACTTTAGTAAATTAGAAAGTAGTCTGAACGACGCAACGAAATTGAGGAGTCGTTCGCTTTCACTACGTTGCTGCTGAGGCTACTTCTTAACATTCCCCCCATGCAACCCACATTCCTTCTTCGCCGCATCCTCCCACCACCAACGTCCGGCGCGCTCGTGCTGATTTGGCAGCACTGGCCGGGTGCAAGGCTCGCAGCCGATGCTGATGTAGCCGTGTTTATGCAGTTCGTTAAAGGGCACCTGGTAGGCTTCGATGTAATCCCACACCTGCGCGGACGACCAGTTCAGTAGCGGGTTGAATTTGATCAGTTGCTTGCCGGGGCCGGAAAAGCCGGCGTCGAGCTGTACTTCCGGGATGTCGCCGCGGGTGTCCAGGCTTTGGTCCTTGCGCTGGCCGGTGATCCAGGCGTCCAGCGTCGCCAGTTTGCGTTTCAGCGGTTCTACCTTGCGGATGCCGCAGCATTGCTGGTGGCCGTCTTCGTAAAAACTGAACAGGCCTTTTTCTTTGACAAAAGCATCCAGCTGTTCGCGATCCGGGCTCAAGATGTCGATGTTGATACCGTAATGCTTGCGCACTTGTTCCATGAAACGGTAAGTCTCCGGATGCAGGCGGCCGGTATCCAATGAAAACACTTGGATGTCTTTTCTGATTTGCAATGCCATGTCTATCAGCACCACGTCTTCCGCGCCGCTGAACGAGATAGCGATGTTATCGAAATTGGCCAAAGCAGCTTTTAAGATGGTGCGCGGATTTTTGCCTTGCAGTTCGGTTTGGGCGGCGGTCAGGTCGAATGCGGTCATAGGTTTAGCTCTGGGCAAAGTAACGGGATAAGTATTCGTCAAAGTCCAATTTGTCGTTGGCTTCGATGTCGGCTTGTTTTTTTAGCGAGGCAGCTGCCATGTCCTCGAACTGCCTTTGCGTTTCATCGTCCAGCGGTTCGGCGTTGAAGTAATGCTTATGCAAGGCCGAGGTGTTGCTGGCAAAGCAGCCAAACTCCTGGCCGTTCTCGCGCATACAGGCCAGGATGCGGGCCGACGGCGTCAGCGCCGGGTTATCGACGACGGCTAATTGCTGTTGTAAAGCCAATTGATACGGCCGTTCCAAACTGCCTCTGTCCAGCACCGCGCAGATGGGCTGCATCGCGTACAGGATGCTGTGCGCCCATTGCTGCATGGTGACGGTTTCGCCGTTGCGGTTTAATTGCAAGCCGGGTTTGCGACCTTGATTGGCGACCAATAATTGATTGCTGTTGTTGATTTGGAATTCGTCGGGACCTTGTCGCGGGCTGTCCTGCAGTAAGCAGTACAACAAAAACGCCTCGACAAAGCGGGCGGTAGATTCATCGATGCCGATAGGATTCAGCAGATTCAAGTCCAGCGAGCGCATTTCCACATACAGCACGCCGCGCCGTTTCAGAGCCAGAGTCGGCTTTTCGCCGGATTTGGCGATCTGCTTGGGGCGCATGGTGCTGTAAAACTCGTTTTCGATTTGCAAGATGTTGGCATTGAGCTGTTGATACTCGCCGTCCACCTTGACGCCAATGGCCTCGTAGTCTGGATATGGGGTGTTGATCGCCGCGCCCAGGCTTTCCACATAGCCGTCCAGCGAGTTGTAATCGATCTTCAAACCCGCCTGATTCTTGCTCTTGTAGCCGATGTCGCTCATGCGCAGCGAGGTGGCGTAAGGATGGAATACGGTGTGCTCGTCGAACTCCTTGAATTGCTCCATCAATTGCGGGCGGCTTTTGAAAAAGGTTTTGCAAATGGCCGGCGACGCGCCGAACAGATATAAAATCAGCCAGCCTTGGCGGTGGAAGTTACGGATCAGGCCGAAATAAGCATTGGAGATAAAAACCTCCAGGCCGGCCGTGCAGCCGCTTTGCTTGTAAAGCGCCGGCCATAGGGCTTCCGGGACCGAATAATTGAAATGGATGCCGGCGATAGCCTGCATGGTGCGACCGTAACGATGCCACAAACCTTTGCGGTAAACATGCTTCATCCTGCCGATATTGGAGTCGCCGTATTCGGCGATGGGAATGCTCAAATCGCCGTCGATACCGCAAGGCATGCTGGTGGCCAGCAGCATTTCCTCGCCCAGATGCGGATAGACGAACTGGTGGAGTTGATGCATGTAGTCCAGGGTTTGTCTGATGTCTGCGAACGGCGGAGTGATAAATTCCAGCAGCGCTTCGGAGTAGTCGGTGGTGATATAAGGATGTGCCAACGCCGAACCGAGCGCCTTCGGATGCGGCGTTTGCGCGATGGCGCCATGCTCGGTGATGCGCAGGCTTTCTTTCTCGATGCCTTTCAGTCCTTGTTTTAACAAGTATTGTTGATCGTTGTCGATCAGGTATTTGAGGCGATCGGGTAAACGGCAGTAAGTAATAATCATAGAAAAATTGGGCGCCTTCCGCGGCTTGAGTAAGCGCGGCATTATATAGGTTGGCTTTGGAATTATTGAAATTGGCTGAGCGCTAAGCCGGGTTTTCGCAAGGACGAACGCTAAATCCCGGTAATTAAAATATCAATGGCGGCGACGATTTCCGTGCGCAAATAAGACAGGTCGGCGGCGGTTTCGCCCAGGTTGGCAACGGGAATACCGGCCATTTGCTGAGTTAGCAGCAGGTATTGTTCGTCACCTATAGTGAACCCCGGATTCAACTTGTCGATAGCCGAGCCGGTTGCCGAATGTATGGCCGGCACAACTAAACGGGTTTTTAGGCTTTGCAGCAATTCGGCTTGTACATCCAGCAAATACGGATAGTTGGCTCGGGTTTGCTTGTTGTTGTTCCGGTAGAGCGTAAACTGCGCCATTAAAAATCTCGCAGGCCGTCGCTAAAGCTGCCGCATTCTTCAACGCGTTGATTGTATTGCGCGATAGCCTGCTGATTGTCTTGTAACCATTGTTGTCGCTGTTTTTGTTTGACGATTTCGGTCAAGGCCTGCTCCAGCGTGGCGGATAGATTGATTTTATAATCTTTCGCTTGGCGTAACAATTCAGCGCTGATACTGAGGTTGGTGGCTTTTTTGTCGGATGTGTTCAAGGCGGTGCGCATGCTTCGTCTCCGGGTATAGTTTGCGCATCGATTATACGTATGCAAACTGTGATTTAATAGCCGCATCACTCATACTTGTTCCGTGCCAAGTCGATTACCGCTTATTCCCATCATGACTAATTCTCCCGCCCTGCAAACCCTGCGTAGCGTGTTCGGCTACGACAGCTTTCGCGGCCAGCAGCAACAGATTATCGAACAATTGATAGCCGGCCAGGACGTGTTGGTGTTGATGCCGACCGGTGGCGGCAAGTCATTGTGTTATCAAATTCCGGCCTTGGTGATGGATGGGGTGGGCATCGTGATTTCCCCGCTGATCGCACTGATGCAGGATCAGGTCAGTGCCTTGCACCAGGTGGGCGTAAGAGCGGCCTATTTAAATTCCACGCTGGCGCTGGAACAGGTTCGCGACATCGAACAGCGCCTGCAAAACGGCGAACTGGATTTGCTGTACATCGCCCCGGAACGCTTATCCAACGCCAGAACCCAGGCTTTGTTCGCGCGCTGTAAGATTGCCTTGTTTGCTATCGATGAGGCGCATTGCGTGTCGCAATGGGGCCACGATTTTCGCGCCGATTACTTGCTGTTGTCGGTGTTACACGAACAATTTCCCAAGGTGCCGCGCATTGCCTTAACTGCGACTGCCGACGAACGTACCCGTCAGGAAATCATTACCCGTCTGGCGTTGGAACAAGCGCAAGTTTTCGTCAGTGGGTTCGACCGGCCGAATATCCGTTACCGAATCATTCAGAAAGATAACGCCCGTCAGCAACTACTAAACTTTATCCGCACCGAGCACCCCGGCGATACCGGTATCGTCTATTGCCTGTCGCGGAAAAAAGTCGAGGAAACCGCCGAGTGGCTGAACGATAAAGGCTTGAAAGCCCTGCCGTATCACGCCGGCATGGAGCATCGAGAGCGGCAGAAAAATCAGCATCAGTTTTTGATGGAAGACGGTTTGATCATCGTCGCCACGATTGCTTTTGGGATGGGCATAGACAAACCCAACGTGCGCTTCGTGGCCCATCTGGATTTACCGAAAAGCGTGGAGGCTTATTACCAGGAAACCGGCCGCGCCGGCCGCGACGGCTTGCCGGCCAACGCCTGGATGGCGTATGGTTTGCAGGACGTGTTGACCCTGCGGCAAATGCTCAGCACCTCCAATGCCGACGAAGCGCATAAGCGCGTGGAATTGCACAAACTGGATGCGATGCTGGCCTTGTGCGAAATGGTCAGTTGCCGGCGCCAAGCCTTGCTAGGTTATTTTGGCGACGTGCTGGAGCAGGGCTGCGGCAATTGCGATACCTGCCTGGAGCCGGTGGAAACCTGGGACGGCAGCGTCGCCGCCCAACAAGCCTTGTCGGCGATTTATCGCACCGGACAGCGCTTTGGCGTGACGTATTTGATCGACGTGTTGCTGGGCAAAGCCGACGAGCGCATGCGCCAATTCGGCCACGACAAGCAGTCGACGTTTGGCATTGGTAAGGCGTTGGACGAAAAACAATGGCGCTCGGTGTTTCGGCAATTGGTCGCCAAGTCGCTGGTGGAAATCGATTTCGAAGGCCACGGCAGCCTGAAACTGACCGATGCCTGCCGGCCGGTATTGCGCGGCGAGCAAACCCTGATGCTGCGTAAGGATGCGCAAATCGCCAAGACCCGGCGCGAAAAAGCCGAAAAACGCCAGCCGGGCGGGGCTGCGGATAGCGCCTTGTGGAATGCCTTACGCGCCAAACGCAAAGAGCTGGCCGACGAGCAGGACGTGCCGCCCTATGTGATTTTTCACGATGCTACTTTGATGGCTATGGTCGACGCCCGGCCGCGCAATCATCAGCAACTGAGCATGCTGTCCGGCATCGGTCAGCGTAAGCTGGAGTTATACGGCGATGAGTTTCTGGCAGTGTTGGCCCAGTTCGACGACGAGCCGGCTGTGTCGGCTACCGACACGGTTGCGGAAAGTCTGGATTTGTTCAGGTTGGGTTACAGCGTCGAACAAGTAGCCAAGCAACGCAGTCTGAGCGAAGACACCATTTACAATCACATGGCCAAAAGTCTGGAATTGGGGCTGGTGGCGCTGGGCGATGTGTTGAGTTTGTCGCCGGCGGAGGTCAGTGAAATCGAGGCGGTGTTGTTGAGTTTGCCGGAAGAGCAACGCAACGCGTTGAAGCCGGTCTACGAGCAACTGGGCGGCGCTTACAGTTACGGCGTGTTGCGTTGCGTCAGAGCGGCTTTACAGCAGCAACTTGGCTAAATTTGCCGTTGCTGAAACGGTATTCGGTCTTTAGGCAATGATCCAGCCACTTTTGCAGGAAATAGTTTAAGCGCCATTTGTAATTCCGGATTTCCACCAGGCTGCCGGGGTTTTGATAGACCTTGTCCACCGCCGGCCGGTCGATGTCGCGCAGCACTTCCGCCAGTTGCGCATCCAGATAAATCCGAATTTTCACCGCCGGTACGATTTGTTCGGACAGCTGTTGATCGAAGCAATGGCTGAGTTCGATCGTCAAGGTGTAGGGGTTACGTTCCAGTACTTCCAGATACAGTGCCGGTTTGTTTTGCGTCAGGCCAACGGCGGTTTTATCGAAGGAGCGCAGATTAGGGATCAGTCTGAACAGCTTTTGATAGTTGGATTCGCAGATTTTTTCCAGACAAAGCGCGGTGTTGACCGGTTGCACCAGGCTCATCGTCACTCTTCCCGATAACAAGCATTGGCACTGGCGGTTTCCCACAACACCACTTGATCGACATTAAAGCCTTGTTGTTTGACGTGGTTGTAGATCATCTTGCTCAGCACTTCGGCGGTGGGATGTTCGTCGATAGCCAAAAATTGCTCATTGTTGGCTATCAAGGCCGGGATGATGGGATCCTCCTTATGCAGCAAAAAATTGTGATCCAGCACCTTATTGATAAAGCCATCCACACAGTCTTTCACATCCGAAAAATCGCAGACCATGCCTTGGTCGTTGAGCTGGTTTTGTTTGATGGAGATGCTGGCTTTGACGCTGTGGCCGTGAAGGTTGCGGCACTTGCCCGGATGGTTCATCAGGCGGTGGCCGTAGCAAAAATAAACTTCTTTGGTGATGATATACATAGAGTGCTACGTCCTTGTGAGGAACGGATGCTGTCCTTAATTGCCTTTGATGCTTTTGATCGAGGCGGCTATTTCGTAACTGCCGTCGCCTTGCTTGACGCTACGTACCACTTCGATGAAAGCTGTCATTGGTGGGGTGATTTGGGTTTTCGGCATGATGCTGACTTCCATTGCCAAACCGATGTCGAATGGTCGGTCGGCAATAAACGAAACGCCGGCGCCGCTTAGCGTCGTGCATTTGCCGGTACTGACCTCGCTGGAATCGGCCAGCTTATAGGTAATGTCACAGTCCACATCCATACGGATGTAATCGCGTTTTTCATCATGATTCAGCATTGGGTTCCCCCGATTCGGATTGGCAGTGGTTGGGTAAAAAATCAGTCGTAAGGAGTTTACTATAAAAAACCTTGGCTCTGGTTAGGAAATAGTGGCCCATTTCCCGCGAATCAGCGGATTTTTTGGGTGGGCTGTGACGCAGTTGGCATACAGGCAAGCAGCCGGTCCGGCGGTTTTATTGCCTGACTATCCCAGGCTATTTGTGTAAAATTCCGCCACTTTTTCATTACAGACAGCGCAGGCAGCAGCATGAGTAAATCCATTGTCCTTACCGGTATCACCACCACCGGCACGCCGCATCTCGGCAATTACGCCGGGGCGATCCGGCCGGCGATCAATGCCAGCAAAGACGAGCACGTCAGACCGTTTTATTTCCTGGCGGATTACCATGCGCTGATCAAATGTAATGAGCCGGCACGAGTAAAGCAATCTAGCTTGGAAATTGCCGCGACCTGGCTGGCGCTGGGGTTAGATACGTCTAACGCAGTGTTTTACCGGCAATCCGATGTGCCGGAGATTCTGGAACTGACCTGGATGCTGACTTGCGTCACCGCCAAAGGCTTGATGAATCGCGCGCACGCCTACAAAGCTGCAGTTGCCGAGAACGAAGAAACCGAAGGCAACGATCCGGACAAAGGTATCACGATGGGCTTGTTCAGTTATCCGATCCTGATGGCGGCGGATATTTTGATGTTTAACGCCAACAAAGTGCCGGTAGGCAAGGACCAGATCCAGCACATTGAAATGGCCCGGGACATCGCCAGCCGCTTTAACCATATCTACGGCGAACATTTCGTATTGCCGGAAGCGGTGCTGGACGATAATGCGGCCACCTTGCTGGGTCTGGACGGCCGCAAGATGAGCAAAAGCTACAACAACACCATCCCGCTGTTCGAACCGGAAAAGAAACTGCGCAAGCTGATCAACAAGATCAAAACCAACTCGTTGGAACCGGGCGAACCGAAAGACCCGGAAGGCTGCACTTTATTTGGCATTTACCAGGCGTTTGCGAATCAGCATGAACTGGATGCGATCCGGCAGCGGTATGCGGAGGGCATAGGTTGGGGCGAAATGAAGCAGGTGTTGTTCGAGAAAATCAACGATGAAATCGCCCCGGCCCGCGAGCGTTATGAAGCCTTAATGGAAGCGCCGGAGCATATCGAGCAGCAATTGCAGGAAGGCGCCGAGAAAGCCCGCGCGATCACTCGGCCGTTTATCAATACCTTAAGGGAAGCGGTGGGTATTTCCAGATTGGCGATGTAAGAGTGCTAAGGGAACCACTAAAAATTTCCTCGCCCTCCGCACCCGCAGGGCATAAAGGAGAGGGCTAGGGTGAGGGATGTAAATAATTGATTTTAATCCCCTCATCCCAACCTTCTCCCTGTGGGAGAAGGAGTTTGTTTTATTTTTTAGAGGTCTCTCCTAAGTCTATAGAGACGCAAAATTGCGTCTCTACCTCACGCCTGTATATGGTTTGTCTATAGCCATATTGACTGATCCTTGCTCAAGGATGATCGTACCCAATGTCCATCATCGCTATCTACATTATCAAGCTACTCTTGCTGCCGCCAACTTCCCTGGTGATCCTAGCGCTGGTTGGTCTGCTGTTGGATAAACGTAAATGGGGAAAACGCATGACGATAGTCTGTCTGACACTGTTATGGTTACTGAGTCTACCTATTGTTGTTAAACAATGGGCCTTGCTGTGGGAGCGGGTTCCGCCGCTCTCTGCCGAAGCCGCGCAGCAATTCGAACCGCAAGCGCTGGTGGTGATAGGCGGCGGCATCGAAACGTCCGCGCCGGAATATCCAGGGCAGGTCACTTTACATGTCAGAACCTTGCTGCGCGTGCGCTACGCAGCAAAGTTGGCCGGGGAGTTGGGGTTGCCGATTCTGGCTTCCGGCGGCGGCATGCTGGAACCGGAAGACATTTCCGAAGCGGAGTTGATGGCACAAACCCTAAATGACGAATTTAAAACGCCTGTTGCCTGGCGGGAGCCTAGCAGCAGCAATACCGCCGAAAATGCCCGTTTCAGCCGCGAGGTGTTAAAGGAATTTGGCATTAATAAAATCGTGCTGGTTACCCAGGCCTACCATATGCCGCGAGCCGCGCTGGAATTTCGCAAAGCAGGGTTTGACGTATTGCCCGCCCCGACGGCCTTTATCGGCCACGCAGGCGAATCCCGCTTACTGGATTGGTTGCCGTCGCCGACCGCCTGGTATAACAGCTTCTTGCTGGCGCACGAAATGGTCGGCACGTTGTGGTATCGGCTTCGTTACTGATTTAACTGCCGGCTCGGTCGGGCCTGTTCATCAACGGCGCGGGCGTTAGGCAATTGGATATAATGATCGGCAGCTTTCTTACCTGATGCCATCATGCCCAAATCGTCCACCAAGGAAGGTCTCCGTCGCGCGGCGGAAGCACCGCAGTTACCCTCCAACCCCTGGCGTTTTATCCTGTTTTGCCTAAAGCCATTCCGCTGGCTGTTGTTGTTGATGCTGGTGCTGGAAACCGGCCAGGCTGCCGGCAGCATTTTGGTGCCGTATGCGATCAAAGCCTTGATGGACGCGGTCGCCAGTCAGCCCGTGCCTGTTGGCGATTGGCTGGAGACTTTTAAACAACCCTTGCTGTTACTGGCCGGCCTGAACCTGGCCGAGATTGTTTTCAGCCGCAGTAGCGGTGCGGTACTTATTATTATGGGGCCGCGCTTGCGGCAGGGCACGGCGCGGTCCTTGTTCGCCTATTTGCAAAACCACGCGCCGCGTTATTTTGGCAACCATTTCGCCGGTGCGCTGGCGCATCGGATCAGCGAAACCGCGATGAGCGTCAATCACACCACTTGGTCCATCATCTGCGATTTCTGGCCGATCGCGGTGACCTTTTCGGTGTCGGTGACGCTATTGCTGGACGTGCATCAAGGCCTGGGTTTGTTCGTGGCGGCCTGGGTGTTGATGTATGTGCTGATCTCGTATTGGCTGGCGACGCGCTGCCAACCGTACGCGCAGGATTTCGCCGCTACCCGCAGCATGGTCAACGGCAAGATCGTCGATGCGGTGACCAATATTATCAATGCCAAGTTGTTTGCCCGTTTGCAACACGAACGCGCATATCTGGACAGTTTTCTGGATACCGAACTAAAAAGCGCCCGCCGCACCTTCTGGTATATGGAACGGGTACGCTGGTTTCAGTTTACCGCCGCCGCGATCTTGAAAATCGGCACCATCGGCTACGCCTTGCAACTGTGGCAAGCCGGTGAAATCAGCGTCGGCGCCTTTGCCATGAGCACCGGCTTGGCGATTTTGGTGATCGGCGATGCCCGCAACTTGAGCCGGCGCTTTCTTGAGTTTTTCGAATACGTCGGCAACGTCGCTAACGGCGTGGATACCATTATCCAAAGCCACGAAATCATCGACGTGCCGGACGCCAAACCCTTGCAAATCAAACAGGGCCGCATCGAATTTAAAGACGTCTGTTTTAGCTACGAGCCGGGCCGGCAGGTGTTCGAGCGTTTGAATGTGCTGATAGAACCGGGGCAACGGGTCGGTTTAGTCGGCTTTTCCGGTTCCGGCAAGTCCACCTTTGTGAACTTGATCCTGCGTAATTTCGAACCGCAAGCCGGACAGATTCTGGTGGACGGGCAAGATATTCTGCTGACGACCCAGGATTCCCTGCATGCGCAAATCAGCCTGATTCCGCAAGATCCCAGCCTGTTCCACCGCAGCCTGAAAGAAAACATCGGCTACGGCAAACTGGATGCCGACGACGCGCAAATCGGCTTCGCCGCCAAACTCGCGCATGCCGAAGAGTTTATCGCCGCAATGCCGGAAGGCTACGAGTCGCTGGTTGGCGAGCGCGGCGTGAAACTATCCGGCGGCCAACGCCAACGCATCGCCATCGCCAGGGTGATGCTGAAAGACGCACCGATCCTGATTCTGGACGAAGCCACCTCAAGCCTGGACTCGGTCACCGAAAAAACCATCCAGGAAAACCTGGACCGAGTCATGGGCCGCAAAACCGTCATCGCCATCGCCCACCGCCTCTCCACCATCGCCCATCTGGACCGGGTGCTGGTGTTTGATCAAGGTCGGATTGTGGAAGATGGCAGTCATCAGGAATTGTTGGACAAGCAGAGCTTTTATTACCGCTTATGGACCATGCAGGCGGGTGGGTTTTTGCCGGATGAGGTGGTTTAGTTGATTGAAATTGGAGATCAAAAGGGTGGGCAATGCTGTTCTGCCCACCGATACGAAGCATTAACGATAATCCCGCGTGGGCATAAAAAGCCTGCTCACACTACAAGGCTGGTTTTATCTTTTAGCTCTTTTCCACATTCCAAAAAAACCTAACGTGGTGGCGAATAACCAGAAAGCGGCGGGCACTGGCACTACCGTAGCGACGATGTTATAGGTGTATCCGCCTCCCCAGTAGTAGGTACCATTTGGCTGATAGCCGCTTAAGGTTATTTTTCCGTCTTGTATTTGTCCGGATAAAGTCGAACTTGGCCCGCTTTGATAGCCGCTGCAGTATGTGTCGGCTGTTTTAGGGCCTGAACATGGAGAATCGCTTCCCGCAAACTGGACAGGATTTGTAAGCTCGCTAAAAAAGCTAGGCAAATTGAATTCTGATGGGAGGCCGTTCGCAGTGATCGCCGAGTTGGTAATCTGCGCCCAATCGCTAGGGTTACTCCAAGAAAAATGATTGAAATTTAAAGTGAATGTTCCTGATACATTATAAGTTACCGAGGGAGAGAAGCCTCCCGAGCCATTTGAATCAACGCTTATTGTGCCGGGATTGTAAGTTACCGTACTTTGTGTGCCATCGATAATATAGTTTTGGCTGGTCAGATAATCACCAGTATCGGCAATAGATGCCGCTGCGTTGTCCATACCTGCAAACAAGATACTAACAATAGCTATGTAACGTACAGACATAACTCCAATAAATTTCATAAAGTCATCCTAATTGATGTTTTTTAAAAGTGAAAACATGATTTTTTTAGAGCCCAAGATGGGTGGCAATAGAGTGTCATGCTGAACATTTTATGTCAATGTGTGATGTGCTTCACTGTTTTCATTGTTTCACCGTTATGTCCGGCGCGGTTGCTTGCCTTTAAACTGGGCAGGGGGATCAGAGTTTCGGTGAAGCCTAGTGCCACGGGACAGCTGGACTAGGTCTTGTAATCAAGCCGTTTTGCTTAGCCTAGAGAGAAAGGGTAGGTCGGGTTAGGACTGGGCCGTAACCCGACTTAGTCTTACTTTATGCCTCAGCCGGCGCATTCAGACCTTTGACAATATCCAACACCGCCTGCGCATGCCCCTCATGGTTCACGCCATACAGCGCTTCAACCAGTTTGCCATCCTTACCAATGATGAACGTCGAGCGAACGATTTTCCATTTTTTCACACCTTCTTTTTCCACTTCCTGCCAAACGCCGTAAGCCTCGCAGAGGTCGCCGGAGGTGTCGGCCAGCAGTTGTACGTTCAGGCCGTATTTGGCGATGAAGTCTCTATGGCTTTGGCAGTCGTCCTTGCTGACGCCGATAATCATGGTGTCCTGGGCATCAAATTCCCCGGCCAGCGCAGTGAAGTCGTTGGCTTCTATCGTGCAGCCGGGGGTGTCGTCTTTGGGGTAGAAGTACAACACCACATTTTTTTCGCCCTTGTAATCGGATAGATAAATCAATTGGTTGTCTTGATTGGCGGATCTAAAAAAAGGCGCTTCCTGGTTTTTTTGTAATTGTGACATGCGGTTCTCCTCTTGATTTCGGCCGGATAAGCTCCGGTGCTTGGGCTGTCGGCGGCCATTTGGCGGCGCCGGTTTTTCACGACGCTGGGTCGTTGAAACTGAAAGGCATTCCCGGAAAAGGCAGCTTGCGGCGATTATGAACCAGGTTTCCGGCGGCATCTACCACAAAAGTGATGGGATTAAGCGTAATTCATTCAGTTAGACCGTTCCCGGTAAACACTATCCAACTATGCGCGGCTTCATTTGGATGTGGCGCTATAGTGCGGTGACTGTAAAATTGGATGCGAACTCACTGGGTTATTGATGCTGCTCGCTGTCTTAATAGTCAAAGCCTCGCCAGTTGCCGTTAACTTTTCAAGACAGGACACAAGCAATGCGAATTTTATTGGTCGAAGATGACGCCGCCTTGGGGGATGGCTTGTCGCGGACCTTGAGCGATTGGGGTTTCGATACCACGCTGGCCAAGACCGGCAGTTACGCCGATAGCGCGCTGATGACTCAACCCTATGATCTGGTGATTCTGGATTTGGGCTTGCCCGATATTGACGGCCGGGAGGTGTTACGGCAGTTGCGGGCGCGTAAATCGGCCATCCCGGTGTTGATATTGACCGCCCGCGACGCGCTGAACGATCGGGTCAGCGGTTTGGAGTCGGGCGCGGACGATTACATGACCAAACCGTTCGAGCTGCGGGAGTTGGAAGCCCGGGTCCGGGCGCTGCTGCGCCGTAGTCACGGCGGCTTTAACCACGACATTCGCTTTGGGCAATTGACCCTGGATACCCGCAATCAACAGATCAGCGCCAACGGTATACCGTTGGTATTGCCGCCCCGGGAATACGGCGTGCTGGAAGCCTTGTTGTTGAACAGCGGCCGGGTGGTCAGCAAGGATAATATTGCACAAAGGTTGGCGGCGCATGCCGAGGAATTGGCCGATAATGCCATCGAAGTGTATGTGCATAGGCTGCGCAAACGTCTGGAACCCTTGGGTATCAATATCAGAACCCTGCGCGGGCTGGGTTATCTGTTGGAGAAAAATCAGGATGAATAAACCGCAAAGTCTCAGAGCGCAACTACTCTCAAAACTGACTTTACCCTTGGTTGTTGTGGTATTGCTGGATGCCGGCGCATCTTATTTTGTGGCGATGCACTATACCGATCAGGCATACGACCGCTGGTTGCTGGATTCGGCGAAATCGTTGGCGCAGGAGGTGCATGCCCAGCAAAACCATGTCACCTTCGAGTTACCGCCGATCGCCGTGGAAGTGTTTCGTTGGGACGATGTCGATAAAACCTTTTTTAAAGTGGAATCGCAAGTCGAGGGTTTCATGGCCGGCGACGACGATTTGCCCAGCCCGGCGATTAACACGTTGGCCAGTAATGAGCCGTTTTTTTCGAACGGCGAGATCGAAGGCCACGAGGTGCGGATCGTATCGGTGCTGACGACGCCGACGCCAAGTTCCGAGCATGTGCTGGTTTCCGTAGCGGAAACCCTGAACAAGCGCCGTAGCATGATGACCGAGATTTTGCTGGCCGTGGTACTGCCCCAGTTCTTGCTGCTATTCATCACTGGTTTTCATGTCTGGACCGGCGTCAATCGCGGACTCAGGCCGTTGAATGATCTGGCCGCGCACCTTGCACAGCGTTCGGCGCGAGATTTTAATCCTATTCTGGATGCCGACGTGCCGTTGGAGGTACGTTCGCTGACGCATACGATTAACGATCTGTTGCAACGGCTGGGCTCGACATTAATCACCCAGCAGCGCTTCATCGAAAATGCCGCGCATCAATTGCGTACCCCATTGGCCGGTCTGAAACTGCAAGCGGAACGCGCGCTGGGCGCCGACAACCCGGAAGCTATGAAGTCGGCGCTGGGCCATATCAAGAACGCCGCCGACCGTGTCGCTCATCTCAGTACGCAATTGCTGGTTCTGGCCCGCTCGGAATCGGTGTCGCAGAGCGTTCCGGAATTCAAAACTATCGATCTGGTCAAGTTGGCGCGAGAGTCTTGCATGGATTGGGTATCCAGAGCCTTGGACCGCAACATAGAACTCGGATTCGACGCGCCGGCTGTTGCCGTGATGGTCGCCGGCGACGAAATCTTGCTGCGTGAACTGTTAAGCAACCTGCTGGACAACGCCATTTGCTACGGCAACCCCGGCGGGCACATTAGCGTCATCATTCAGGCTGTACCGCACGCGGCCCTGATTGTCGAGGACGACGGCCCAGGTATTTCGGCCATCGAGCAGGAGAAAATTTTCGAACGCTTTTATCGAATCCAGGGCAGCCGTGGGGAAGGTTGTGGCTTGGGTCTGGCCATCGTCAAAGAGATTGCCGATTTGCATGCGGCGAGGGTCAGAGTAGTTAGTGGCGGCAGGGATAGGCGCGGGACTCGCTTCGAGATTGCCTTTAGCACTGGCGAAAGTTGAATCAATATTTAGGAGGCGCTTCCCGCATAGCCAACCGTTCTTTGAAAGGTTGATGAAAGGTTAAGCCGTTAATTTAGCCTCACCATCAACTCAATATGGAATGCACTTGCCATGCCTAACAAATTACTTTTAGAGAACAAAGCCTGGTCCCAACAACTGGTCACCAAGAATCCGGACTATTTTGCCAACTTGGCCCAGGAGCAACGCCCCGAATTTTTATGGATAGGCTGCGCCGACAGCCGCGTGCCGGCCGAAACCGTGGTTAATGCCCAGCCAGGAGAAATTTTTGTCCACCGCAACATCGCCAATCAAGTCGTTACCACCGACTTTAATTGCCTCAGCGTGTTGCAGTACGCGATCGAAGTGCTGAAGGTCAAGCATGTAATCGTCTGCGGCCATTACGGCTGCGGTGGCGTCAAAGCGGCGTTGCAACCGCAAAATGCCGATCTGGCTATCGCCAATAAATGGCTGATGCATATCAAGGATGTCTATCGTCTGCATGTGGACGAGTTGGATAATCTCCATCCTGATAAACAAGTCGACCGTATGGTTGAGTTGAACATTGTCGAACAGGTTTATCGCCTGGCGCATACCTCCATCATTCAATCCGCCTGGAAACACGGCCACAAACCGACCTTGCGCGGTTGGGTATACGGGCTTAACGATGGTTTGATTCAAGAGTTGATAAAACTCGACCATAACACCCCGATCAATCCGATATACCGTTACGCGGCTTGATTGTCTGTTAAGGCATACGTTTCTTTTGTATCGTAGGAAATCGGCATGATCAGAGAGCATTTTGACTTGGTTATCGTGGGGCTGATCGCTCTATCCGTCGCCATGTATGACATGGTGATTGATTTGTTTCTGAATGTTCTGCATCTGTGTTTCGAGCTGCTGCATATCCTGTACGAATGGTTCGAGCTAGGAATAGAGCACTCGGTAGAACATTTATTTCATACGTCCCGGCACGGCAGTCAGATCGTCACGTTCTATATTTTGTTACTGATCGCCGGTTTGTTGTTGTACGGCTTGTGGCGGGTTATGCCGCGCCTTTGCCGGAGGTGTGTACAGTTTTTAGTGTTGACCTGGGAGCGCCGAAAAACCGAGTGCCATTATTATTGGTTGTCGCTGCCTTTAGTTAACAAAGTGAAGCTACTTTCCACGGCGACCGGCGTTTTCAGCTTGACGTTTTATTTTATGACGTGAGCGTAAGCTGCCGAATGGGTGAGAGTTTACCCATTCGGCTGGGCGGTTTTTGGGGGCTTGTGTTAAGGATTGGGTATAAATTCTTGGCGATTAAGCCCATTGCTCTTCGACTTGGCCATCGTGTCCGCAAAATACCGCGCGGGTCAGTCCACAGAAAATGCCGTGTTCGACGATGCCAGGTATTGAATTCAGCTGATCGTTCAGGATGTTGCCGTCCGGGTTCGATTCGAAGGTCACATCAAGCACCAAACTGCCGTGCGAGGTAACCACCAGGCCGTCGTGATTGGCAGTTTGCCGCAACGACCCGTGGCCGCCAATCGCCGCGACGCTTTGCTGCACCAACCGCCAGGCAAACGGACTGACTTCGATAGGAATCGGAAAATTCTCGCCGATGCGTTTGACTTTTTTGCTGGCATCGACCAACACCAAAAACGAGTCGGCAGCCTTGGCCAGTAGTTTTTCCCGCACCAGATCGTAACCTCGACCCTTCAGCAACGTCAGGTCGGGAGCCACTTCGTCCGCGCCATCGACATATAAATCCAGGCCGTCGATATGTTCCATACCGAGCAAAGACAAGCCCAGTTGCTTGGCCTTGTTGGCGCTGACTACCGAGCTGGAAACCACCTTGAACTTCAGGCCTTCCTCGTTTTGCCGACGTGCCAGCGCTTCGATGAAAAAATTGGCGGTGGAACCGGTGCCCAGTCCCACTATCATGCCCGGTTTGACGTGTTGTACCGCGTGTTCCGCGACCCGCTGTTTGTCGTTCATGATCCGATCCTGTTGAATGGTATAGAAATTTGCCAAGTTGTAGGGGCGATTAAAATCACCCCTACAAACCTGTTTACTCTTCCAGCTTAAGAACCCGCGCTTCCAACGCCTTAAATTTTTGCATCAACTCCGGCAATTTGGCCAGTGCCGCCAATTCCTTCCAGGCTACTTTACGATCTTTGGCCGGGCTGCCGAATACTTGCGCGCCGGGATCGATGTCGCCAGATATACCGCTACGCGCCATCACCACGGCCCGCGCACCGATCTTCACGTGGTCAGCCACGCCAGTGCTGCCGGCCAGAATCGCGCCGTCTTCGATGGTGCAGGAGCCGGAGATGCCGGACTGGCCGCAGATAATCACGTTGCGGCCGACGATGTTGTTGTGGCCCAGTTGCACCAGATTGTCGATCTTGCTGCCCCAACCGATTTTGGTGGCGCCCAGCGCGCCGCGGTCGATGCAGGTGTTAGCGCCAATTTCGACGTTGTCGGCAATTTCCACGTGGCCGACATGCGGCACCTTGACATGCTGGTTGTCTCTAAATTTATAACCGAAACCGTCGGCGCCGATCACCGCGCCGGCGTGGATGATCACATTGTTGCCGATGATGCTGTGGTCGTAGATCACCGCGTTAGGGTGGATATGGCAGTGCTTGCCGATCATCACGTGATTACCGATGCGGGAGCCGGCTTCGATGGTGCTGCTGTCACCGATGCTGCTGTCATTACCAATCGTGGCGAACGGCCCGACGTGCACGTCAAAACCCAATGTCGATGTTTCCGCCAACACCGCGTGCTCGGAGACCTGGCGTTTGAATACCGGTTCCGGATGCAACAATTTCACCGCGTTTAAAAAGCTGATTTCCGGGTCCTTGCAGATCAGCAGCGTCAGGTTTTCCGGAATCTCGCCGTCCGCCAATTGTTCGGCGATAAAGCAGGCCGAGGCCTTGGAGTCTTTCAGATATTTTTTGTATTTACCGTCGCTAAGCACGGTAACTTGATGAGGGTGGGCGGACATGATGTCGGCCGCGGAATTAATAAACAGGGTTGCGTCGCCGCCTTGGGTGGTGGCGTCGCAGCGCTGGGCAAGTTCCGTAATGAGCATGTACTTTCCTATTTCCAAATGCCAATAATGTGAGTGAAGTCGTCGGTCCAGGGTTGCAGACCAAACGTCAGCGGCAGTTTCTGCCAGTGTCCGAGCCGGCTTTGTTGCAGGCGTTGCAGACGCTCGGGCTGTTTCGCAATCACCACCCAGTCGGTGGCAACGACTAGAGGGACATCGGTTTCCGGTTTAAATTCCTGCATCAAAGCGGCCAGATGCAATTCGTTAACATGGTCGGCCAGCACTTTTTTCAAGGCCAGATGGCGGTTGGTGATATGAAAAGCCAGCAAGCCGTTGTCTTTCAGCTTGCTAAAGTATAGCTGCAATGCCTCGCGGGTCAGCAGATGCGTGGGTACCGCATCCGAACTGAAGGCGTCCATGATCAATAAATCAAAGCTGGCGTCGGCTTCCTTCAGCAGCGATTGCCGGGCGTCGCCGACGATCATTTCCGCCTGCTTGTTGCAGCGGCTCAGGTAGGTAAACCAGGCCGGATTTTGCGCCACTTCCACCACCAGCGGGTCGATTTCGTAGAATTTCCACAGCTGGTCCTCCTTGGTGTAGCAAGCCAGCGCGCCGGCGCCCAAGCCCACCGCGCCGATGTGCCAATGCTGGTTTTCGCCGTCAAACTCAGCAAACAGCTGGCCAATCGGACCGGGACGGCTGTAATAGGTTAGCGGCGTGGTGACGTTGGCGGCGGTCAGGCGTTGCGCACCGTGTTTGGTGGTGCCGTGATACAACTCGCGGACTGTTTCCGGCCGCTGGTTTTCGTCGGGGATGATGGTGTCGCGCACCGACATCACGCCGAAGAAGGTGCGTTTCTGATAAATGGTATTGGAGGCCATGCTGTGCAAGCCCAACGTGAACAGCAAAATCACCCCGGTCAACACGCCCAAACCGATGGGGCTATGCCGCAGCGAATAACTCAAGCCGGCCAGCAGAATCAGTGCGCCGCCGATCAAGTCCAGATAGTCAAACAACTGCTCGGTAGTGAAATAAATCGTCAGGCCGACGATCAGTACCAACAGCGGAAAAATCGGCTGCAAAAACCATTTGCCGTTGAAAAAGCCCGGACGCAGTAGCAAGGCGGCGACGATCATGATCGGATATTCGTACACCGCATTGAAGATAAACGGTGCGACGAAGGTATTAAACAAACCGCCCAGCATGCCGGCAAACGACATCACCAGATAAAAGCGAGTCAGATATTGCGGATGCGGCCGGCTTTTGGCGAGTTCGCCGTGGCACACCATCACCGCCAGAAAGAAGGCCAGCAAGTGCAGAATCAAATCCAGCCAGTAAGGCAATGTGGCAGGATTGATGAAGGAATATGCGATGAATACCGTTAATACCGCCGGCTGTGCGGCCAACATCCAGGGGCGGATGCGATCGGCCCAGGTGCTGAACACCAGGATAAAGGTCAGCAAATACAGGGTCAGCGGCACGATCCACAGCAGGGGCACGGCGGCGATATCGGTGCTGATGAATTGCGTCAAGCCCAACAGCAAACTGGACGGTACGAAAGCCAGCGCCAGCCAGCGCAATTGCTCTAGTGTCGATGGCGGTTCGATGCCGGCGTCAGTTAAAACGTCCTCGTCTTCCTTATCGGCTTGGCTGCGCCAGAAGCTGATCGCGCACACTAAAATCAACGCGCACAAGCCGATATAACCGCCGCTCCAGATCAGTCTTTGATTGGCCAAACCCAGATTCGGCTCGATCAGAAACGGATAGCTTAATAAAGCCAACAGGCTGCCGGCGTTGCTGGCGGCGTATAAATAATAAGGATCGTCACTGCTGTGGTGACCGCTATGCGAAAACCATTTTTGCAGCAGCGGAGCGGTGGTGGAGACCACGAAGAACGGCAGGCCGATAGCCAGGAACAAGGTCCACACCAGCCATAAAGTCGGGTCACCGTCGGTGGGTGGCGCGGAATTCGGCGGCAACGCTACCGGCAACGCAATCACGCTGAAAACCAGCAAAGCGGTATGAATCTGAATCTGCCTTTGACTACCCAGCCGCGAACTCAGCCAATGCGCGTACAAGTAGCCCAGAAACAATAGCGTTTGATAAAACACCATGCAGGTATTCCACACCGCCGGCGTGCCGCCCAGCAGCGGTAGCAGGAGTTTGCCAAACATGGGCTGCAGCACGAACATCAGCGTGGCGCTGATAAACAGGGTGGCGGCGAATAAAATAACGGGAGAAATCAAAGATTTGGCGGTGGGTTGCGGAGTGTTATTCATTGTAATTATGCGAGTTCCGTACGTGTCCTGGCCCAATGATAAAGCATTTGGCTTTTAAAGTGGTTTTGGATGAGAGTGTTGGGGGGCGGTATTGTTTTCAGACAGCCGACAGTCGTACGATATGAATAAGACATCCCTTCACATATGTGTAATGAAAAACACCTATCAATTAAGCCTTTTAGCACTTTTGCTATTTTCTGAAGCAGCCAACGCAGTTGAGGAAAGTCGTTGTTTCGGTAGCCAGGATAACGGACGCCTCGAAAATGGCTGGCAGCTTCCTGCCAGTGGAGAAAACTATTCGGCGTACAGCTACGTTGGGGTAATGACCGGTCGAAATTATGTGCACAGCAGGGTTTATGAAGTAGTGGTGGACGCATATGCAATGCTTGAAACAAAGGCAAATTCAAAGGTTTATGTCTATGGGGAGACTGGCTTTAGAGAAGGTGGTAAGTTTAAACCGCATAAAACTCATCAAAATGGGCTGTCTGTAGATTTCTTTGTTCCCGTATTGGATAGCGAAGGTGTTTCGGTGAAACTACCGGCCTCTGTTTTAAATAAGTTAGGCTACGGCATCGAATTCATTGGGGCTGGAGAGTACGATGGACTAAAAATTGATTATGGTGCGATGGCCCAGCATCTTTGGGCGTTAAAAGCGTCGGCGGACAAGCATGGAGTAAAGATCTGGCGTGTGATCTTCGATAACGAGTTACAGAAACAACTATTCAAGGCTACAGAAGCTAAGGGCTTGAGCGAAGCGCTGGTTTTTTCTACCAAGAGACCTTGGGTTAGACATGATGAGCATTATCACGTCGACTTTAGTATTCCATGCAATCCTCGCCACTAGCCTGCCGTAAAGCGCTGGAAATTAATGAAGGTCAAAAATCAATGGAATAAAACACGCTAATTGCGATTTCTAATATGCAAAAATTAGCGGTGTTCTTTGGTTCGGATCGCTATCGTTGCCATTTTTAAACTTTTAAAAACAATCTATCTGAAAAAGTATGACAACTAACACCGTCCAAACCATCGCCCAACAAAGCCGCGCCGCATCGCGCCATTTAGCGTACGCATCCGAATCGACACGCAATCTGGCTTTGGCGAAAATGGCCGAGGCGCTGGAGTCGGTCAGGCAGCAGGTGTTGGATGTCAACGCCCAGGAAATCGTGAAAGCCCGCGACGACGGGCAATCGGAGGCGATGGTCAAGCGGCTGACGATAGACGACAAAACCTTTAATTACATGTTGTCCCGCTTGAAAAAAGTCGCGCAGTTGCCGGACCCATTGAACCGGATATTGACCGGTCATACCAATTCGGCCCGGCTGCGGGTTTACAAAAAATCGGTGCCGCTCGGCGTGATCGGCATCATTTACGAGTCGCGCCCCAACGTCACCACAGATGCCGCCGGGGTGTGCATCAAAAGCGGCAATGCGGTGATCTTGCGCGGCGGCTCGGAAGCGCTGCAAACCAATACGATACTCACCGATGCGATGATTGCCGGCGCGGTCAGCGCCGGTCTGCCGGAACATGCAATCCAAATTATCCGCACGCCCGGCCACGAAGCGGTCGGCGAGCTGCTGAAAATGGACGAATATATCGACGTGTTAATCCCGCGCGGCGGCAAGGGCTTGATCAAGCGCATCGCCGAAGGCACGCGGATTCCGGTCATCAAGCATTACGATGGCATTTGCCATCTGTATCTCGCTGCAGACGCCGATCCGGAGCAGGCGGTCGCGTTGGCGGTCAATTCCAAATGCCAAAGCGTGCAGGTTTGTAACGCGCTGGAAACCCTGCTGGTGGATAGCGCATGCGCCGCACAGCTGTTGCCATTGCTGCAAGCGGCATTTGCCGAAAACGGCATCGAACTGCGCGGCTGCGAACAAACCCAAAAGCTGTTGCCCGGTGTAACTCCTGCGATCGAAGAAGACTGGCATACCGAATACCTGGCGCCTATTCTGTCGGTGAAGATCGTGGACGGCATTCAACAAGCCATAGACCATATCAACCACTACGGTTCCGGTCATACCGACGGTATCGTCACGCAAAGCCTGAGCATGGCTCGGCAGTTTGAAGAGCAGGTGGATTCCGCGTCGGTGATGATTAACGCCTCGACCAGATTATCGGGCGGCGGCGATTACGGTTTGGGCTCGGTGGTCGGTATCAGTACCGACAAACTCCATGTGCGCGGCCCGGTTGGGCCGGATGAACTCACCACCTACAAATGGGTGGCCTATGGGGATGGGCATTTACGCGGCTAGCTAGCAAAGCTAGAGCCCTGTCCGCAATGTAAATACACGAAATGCCGATTATTTTTCTATTCTTAAACCAATACCCATGTGATCGGTAACGGCAGCTGTATATCTGCCGCCGCCGCTTACCGGCGTCGATTGCGAGAGGTAGACCACCTCCGCCAGTTTTAGGCTGGTCGTGTTGTAAACGGCCACATCGTATTTTTTTGTCGCCGTGCTATTGGTCCCGTCAAAGCTGCGTTGATGAGAGTCGAAGGGGTTTATGCTGCCGCCCGGATGGGCGTCGCTAAATTTAATGCCTAACGCTCGACTAAGCACCCTGGCGGTAAAACCGTCTGTCGGCTGATTCGTATCGCCCATCACCACGTCAATCGGACCGAGCCCGACTTGAATCACCACGCTGTTAATTTTCTGGTAATAGCTCATCAGGCTATCTTCACTTTTTGCGATGGAATTTGGCACGTGTACAAATACCACGATGATGTTGTAACAAGCTACCGCCAGCCAACCGTCGCCCTCGCCCAGAAATTTGTTGGCCGTGCCGTTGGTTGAATGGACGCTAAAGCAATTACAAGCCTTGGAAGGTGAGGATGTATGAATCAATTGCCCGGCGTTGCTTTGCATGGATGTCCAGTCCGAATGGCTGCTGTCCAGTTCGCCGCATACCAGTAAATCAGCGCCGCCGAAAGCGCGTATCAGGTTTTGGTAAATTTGCCGGACCTTATTGGCAACCATACTGGAGAAACTGTCGTTGCTGTGCTGGCCTTTATCCATGTATCCGGACGACGCCGTCGAACGCAGTTCGGCTGGACCTTGTACCGGAATGTCCGGCGAAATCTCGGGCGCGGTCGGCAGGACCAGATTCCAAGGAGCGGAATTCTGAGCCAATTGGTCATGCGTCATTCTGGTGAAGTGCTGAGAATTGGATGCGCTGATACCGTGGTCCGTGCTGGAGTTGGAGTTAAGGGATTGGTACGCAATAATCGGCATGTTTATGTCCTCAAATCCGGTGAGATTTTGTTTGGAAGCAAAGGGGATATCGCGCAGAGATATATCAATGAAGATATTGTCCGCCGATGGTAGCAGTTTGTCGGTCGGCTCTCAACAGCCTGGTTAGCGGCTTAGATCATCGGTCCTTGTGCAAAATTATTAACCCGGACCTTAAATTCCCTGGATTCGTCATTTCCGCGAAGGCCGGAGCCGTTGGACCGAGCAGCGAATCCGGTATAGCCGCTGAGCTCCCGCCTTCGCGAAATAGTCAAATCGAGTTTAAGACGATATTAGCCGTTGAATCCGCCTTGTCTACATTAATACAGTATTTTTATATTATGACTGGTGCCGACACAGTTGGTTTGCAATAGCTTGCATCGCAACTAATCAGTTTTCGCCTCTACTAATATTATGCTGATGCTCAATAGATTCGGTTAAGTTATAGCCGTTGTCATTGAATAAATCGCCGATAAAAAACAAGCGCATATCGATAATCCAGCCTATTTTTCTTTGCTTGTTATTTTCGACAATAATAGTCGCCAGCTTTTGGTTGTTATCAATAACCTGGGTCACAATTGTCTTGGGATAGTCGGGGTCTTCTTTTAGAGCCCCAGACACTATGCGCTGAGCGGATTCTATTGTCAGTATCTGGGTTGTATTAGGTGTTGCCGTATTTTTATCGTTTATTAACGATTGCGCTTTAAAGTAACCAATATCATAGGCAAACTTAAATATCAGGCTAATTGCGATTGCCACGCCCCACACGGACAGGCCAATTTTTAATCGTCTTCTAACGCGAGGACTGGATAGTTTTTGGAGAAAAACTCTAAATTTCATTTTATTGTGGTTCTATGGCTTTATTTGCCGTTATTGGGTATTAATGGTTGCAGTTGTTTATAAATAAAAATTCAAGTCATCGATTATGTTGGCAGTTGCACAAAGCCATGTTGGTCTAATGGAAAAAACGGATTGAAGCACACCTCCCAAAGAAAGCCATCGGGGTCGGCAAAATAGCCCCTAAAACCGCCCCAAGCGGCTTTTTCGCCGGAACGAATCAGCTTGCCGCCGGCCGAAACCGCTTCTAACAAAGTTGCGTCGACTTCCTTTTCCGACGCGACGTTATGGGCCAGGGAAAATCCGGGAAAGCCCGCTCCCTCGGGCGATATGTTCGCGTCGTCCGCCAGCGATTCCCTACCAAATAAGGCAAAGGCTATGCTCCCGACCTGAAAGAATGCTACTTCCGCCTGGCTGCCGGACGATTCTTGCCAGCCCAGTGCCTGGTAGAAACGACGGCTCCGCTCCAGGTCGGCTACGCCTAGTGTGACAAAACTAATGGTCTGTTTCATGACGGTCCTTGTTAGATAAAAATAGCCATACTAGCGGCTAAAGAGAATCAGCGATGACTCTTAGCTTAACTAATTGGTTCCACTCTGCCAACAATCGGCCGATCCGGCTTTAACGTAATGCTGAATGCTTCTTTGACGGTAATGTCGGTTTCGAAAGTAAATTCTCTGATAAAACTGGCAATAACCAGCAACATTTCCAGCTCGGCGAAGTGTTTGCCTATGCAGTTATGCACGCCGCCGCCAAACGGGAAAAAAGCATATTTATGCCGTTCCGGCGTCGCGGTTTCCAGGAATCTATTCGGATTAAACTCTTCCGGTTTATCCCAAAGCCTGGGGTTATGGTGGGTGGTGTGCATGCTTAACAAGACGGTGGTGCCTTTGGGAATGTTGTAGCTGCCGAGTTCGATGTCCTGAACGGTTTGCGTGGACAGCGCCGATGTGGGTGGATACAGGCGCAAGGTTTCGTTGAGCGCGGCTTTGGTATAGCTCAGTTGGCTTAAATGAGCCGCGTTTAGCGGTCCATCCGGCAATTGGCGGATTTCTGCGGCGATCTTGTTACGCACCTCAGCATGCTTGCCGGTTAAATAAAAAAACCACAATAAGGTGTTGATGGTGGTTTCCTGACCGGCGAAGAACAAATTGACGGCTTCGTCCTGCAGTAGTTCGGCCGGCATCGTGTAGCCGGTGGCTCTGTCGCCAGATTGAATCAACTGCGATATCAGGTCTTGCCCCGGGTTTTCCTGTTTTTCCGCAATTTCCTGGCGAATAAAGGCTTTCAGATAATCGACCGCTGCATGATAGCGTCTGGATTTCAACGGAATGAAGCGTTTCAAGCGGCTGCCAAAGATGATTTCGCTACCCAACTGTACCGGTAACTCCTGACGGATTATTTCGATAACTTTAATCAGCTCCGCGCTATTGCTAAGGCTGTCCACCGATTTGCCGAGCAGGATGCGGATAAAAATCCGCTGAATCAGATTTTTCAGCTCCGTGGTTAAATTGATTGGGCTATCTGCTGCTTTTTTCAACTGGTTCGCAACGGCGGCGGCTTCCTCGATCATGATCAGCTCATAATTCTTAACCGCCTCCTTGGTAAACAAAGGCTGCATCAAGCGGCGTTGTCTGCTCCACACCTCGCTTCCGCTGTTGACTAAACCGTCGCCGAACAGCACTTTTTTGGCGTCGTAAAGAAAGTCCCGGCTCAACAAGCCTTTGCCCTCCAGATTAAAGATTTGTTCAATGTGCTCAGGAGTGCTGACGAACAGTATTTTTCTGCCGAAAAGCCGTCCAAGTACCAGTTCGCCATATTTACTATGAATCCGGGCCAGGGTTGCCAGTGGCCTCCAGATCAACTGCGCCATCGGCATAATCACCGAATGTTCCGGCAGCGATGGTTTTTCCGGGTGAATTTGTAGCGTCGAATTTGCCATGGGCTTGTATCCATTGTTTGTTCTTTTGGGTGTTGTCGGCTTTTTACATAAATCAATATGATCTGCAACGGTAACGGCAAAATGACCTTCGTGCGGCTTGTCGGCGGAATTTATTTGATAGTGTCAAAGTCTTAAATCCTGCGCTGTTTTGGCTACCTGCTATTTTTACAGGCATAGGTTTTATCGAGGATGCTCTAACCGCATATGCCCAATGTAAACGGCGGTTTCTTGGTGGCATGTTGTTCAAGACCCCGGCTTGCGGGATCTAACCCATAACCGGTACCCCTGCTATGAATGAAATTCTCGAATTTTTGGCTGACAATAATTTCATGCCGCACGGCTATTGTCTGAGCTGGTCGCCGGGCTTGCTGTGGACTTTCGTGATTAGCGACGGCTTGATATTCATGTCCTACTTTCTATTACCCATCGCTTTGGGGTATTTCGCGCGGCGGCGACAAGATTTTCCGTACATTCGAGTACTCTGGCTATTTGCGGTGTTCATTCTGGCCTGCGGCACGACGCATCTGTTGGACGCCGTGTTGATTTGGGAACCTCTATACAGACTGGACGCATTCGCGAAAGTAGTGACGGCGATAGTCTCGGTGGTTACGGTGGCGGTACTGATACCGCTGATTCCCAAGGCTTTACAATTACCCAGCCCCGCCCAATTGCGCGAGGCCAACGAACATTTGCAATTGGAAGTGACGGAACGCGAACGGGTCGAACAGGCTCTGAAAGCCGCGAACGAGTTGCTGGAGCAGGGTTTGGTGGCGGAACGCACGCAGTTGGCAGCGCTGGTCAATTCTTCCGACGATGCGATTATCGGTAAAAACCTGGATGGCGTCGTGACCAGTTGGAACGGCGCGGCCGAGCGCATGTTTGGCTATAGCGCCGCTGAAATCGTCGGTCAGCCGATCACGCTGCTGTTTCCGCCCGAGTTGTTAGCCACCGAAGCAGAGCTGCTGCGGCGCATTATTAGTGGCGAGCGGATAAGCAATTACGAAACGCAACGCGTGCGTAAGGACGGCAGCCTGATCGAGGTTGCCACGACGATTTCGGCGATCAAGGATTGCGACGGCAACGTCATCGGCGCGTCGAAAATAGTGCGCGACATTACCGAGCGCAAACGTATCAAGGCGGCGCTGCGGGAAAGCGAGGCTAATTTCCGCAAATTATTCGATGTGGCGCCGGTGCCGATGGCGTTGATCGCTGCCGACGGCACCTTGCTGGCTTTGAATCAGTCTATTACCCGCACCTTCGGGTATACCGCGTCGGACATCCCTACCATGGCCGATTGGTGGTGCAAGGCCTATCCCGATCCGGTTTACCGGCAAACGGTTTTCGAGGTCTGGCAAGGTCTGCAGCAGCGCGCGGCCGAACAGCACGCCCCCATCGAATCGCACGAATATCAAGTTACCTGTAAAAACGGCGAGGTGCGCACCGCCATCATCTCCGGTATTACGATAGGCGACAATTTACTGGCATCGTTGATGGACATCAGCGAGCGCAAGCGTACGGAAGAAGAACTGCGCAAATTATCCCTGGTGGTCGAGCAAAGCCCCGAGAGCATCGTTATCACGGACCTGGATGCGCGTATCGAGTACGTCAACGAAGCCGCCATCCAAACGTCCGGCTATGCGCGCTCGGAGTTATTGGGCCAAAAAGCCAGCCTTTTGCATTCGGGCAAGACCAAGCCCGAGCATTTCGCCGAGCTTTGGCGGAATTTAACCAGCGGCCGCTCCTGGCAGGGCGAATTTATCAACAAGCGCAAGGATGGCCGCGAATTGGTGGAGTCGGCCATCGTCGTGCCGATTCGACAGCATGACGGCCAGATTACTCATTACGTGGCCATCAAGGACGACATCACCGAAAAGAAGCAGATGCTCGAAGAGTTGGAAAACTATCGCGAACATCTCGAAGAGTTGGTGGTTGACCGTACCGAACAGCTGGCCGATGCGATGCAAGCCGCGGAAGTGGCCAATGTTTCGAAAAGCGCCTTTCTGGCGAATATGAGTCATGAAATCCGCACGCCGATGAACGCCATCATCGGTCTGACGCATTTGCTGCAAAATACCGCGCTGGACGCCAAACAGCGCGAGCAACTGACCAAGATTTCCGCCGCCGCGCAGCATTTACTGGGCATCATCAACGACATTCTGGATTTTTCCAAGATCGAAGCCGGCAAGTTGATTTTGGATATCGGCGATTTCGATCTCGATCAGGTTTTCAAAAGTTTGAACGATCTGATTTGCGACCGCGCCGCCGAAAAAGGTCTGGAAGTGATTAACCGTATCGACCCGGCTTTGCCCGCGGTATTGCGCGGAGACTCGTTGCGACTGGGACAGATTTTGATTAATTTTGCCAGCAATGCGGTCAAGTTTACCGATGTTGGGCACATCGTGTTTCGGGCGCGATTGATAGCCAAAAATCCGGTGGGCATTGTGGCTAGATTCGAAATCAGCGACACCGGCATAGGCATGAATGCCGAGCAATGCAGCCGGTTATTTCAAGCCTTCGAACAAGCCGATTCCTCTACTTCGCGCCGCTTCGGCGGGACGGGATTGGGATTGGCCATCAGCAAGCGCCTTATCGAGATGATGGGCGGCACGGTGGGTGCGGAAAGCGAATTGGGGCGCGGCAGCACCTTTTGGCTGGAGTTACCGTTCGAATACGCCGTGGGTTCTCCTCAACAATTGCCGGTGCCGGATATCCGCAAAGGTTTAAAAGTATTGGTGGTGGATGATGTGGCCGAGGCTCGCGAAGCCATAGCACATATGCTAACCCGGTTCGAGGCGCGCGTGAGCGTTGCGGATTCCGGCGCGGCGGCGTTGCAAAGCGTTGCGGATGCCCGGCAGGCCAATTCGCCGTTCGAGCTGGTGTTGATGGACTGGATGATGCCGGGGATGGACGGAATTCAAACCGCGCGGCGGATGAATGAAGTGCTGGGCGAATCCGTGCCGAAAATAGTGCTGGTGACGGCTTATAGCTACGACGGCAGTACCGAAGAATTACAGAAGGCGGGAATTGTCGGGCATCTGGCCAAACCGGCGACGCTATCGACCTTGCACGATGTGATCGCCGAGGCACTATCGGGATGGCGGCATAAAACGACTGCGGATTTACGACACCCGGATCTGTCCGGCCTGAAAGGGCGACGGGTGTTGTTGGCCGAAGATAATCCTATCAATCAGGAAGTGGCGTTGGAGCTATTGCAGGAGGCTGGATTGTTAGTCGATTTGGCGGAAAATGGCCGGATCGCTTGTGATCTGGCTGCCAAAAATGCGTACGACCTGATCCTGATGGATGTACAGATGCCGGATATGGATGGTATCACCGCCAGTTTGGCGATTCGCGGCATGCCGGGACGGGAAAAGACGCCGATACTGGCCATGACGGCCAATGCGTTCGAAGAGGACAGACGAAATTGCCTGAACGCCGGGATGAGCGACCACATCCCCAAACCCGTCAATCCCGAGGTGTTGTACGAGCTGATATTACGCTGGATGCCGCCCTTGCCGGAGGCGGGCAAGCCCGTTGTTAACGCCACGCTGTCCGGCGAACAGCGTGATAACGCGGATTTGTTGCACGAGCGCTTAGCGGCCATCCCTGGTTTGGATCTCAAGGCCGGGTTATACAATGTGCAAAACAAACTGCCGTTTTATCTGCGCCAATTACGGCATTTTGCCGAACGGCATGCCGGCGAAGCCGACAATATCAGGCAGCTATTGGATGTCGGCGATTTGGAAGCGGCGCAAAGAGCCGCGCATTCCTTAAAAAGCAGTGCCGCTACCCTGGGTATAACCCGGATCCGGCAGACCGCCGAAGGCATGGAAATGTCGCTAAAACAGGGAGAGGCCGATGCGCTGGCGCTTCCGCTCAAGCAACTGACCGAGCAACTTGCGTCTTTCGTCGCCGAGATCCGCGACGCGCTGCCGAGTTTTCCCCCGCTCCAACAGAATCCGCAGCCTACATATTCCGAAGATACACTGCGCGCGGTTGTCGAAGGTCTGCGGATATTGCTGGAGGAAGGCAATATTCAATCCCAGGTTTATTTACAAAATCACCGTTCGCAATTGTTGCAAGCCTTGGGCCGCGAAGGCGTCGCATCCCTGACACGGCATGTCGAGGGGTTTGCTTTCGATCACGCTTTGGACGCTTTGCAGCGTCAATGCGAGTAATGTCTATAGCGGCTAACGACCCATGCGGCCGGCCAAGGTTTGTTTACCCATTTTTACAATTTTCCAGCGCCGATTTGCCCCTCTGTCGGCGATAATGGCGCTATCGATAACCTGTGTCCGATCTTTTGCCGGAGTTGCAAAGTCATGCCCCATCGCCATAAATCCTTTAAGTTGCCCAGATTGCTCTTGTGCTGTTGGGTGCTGCTGTTGGCCGCCTGTTCGTCAAGACCGCCGCAGCCCAGTCTGGACGATCAGCAGGAAAAATTGACCGAGGCATTGGGTAATGGCGGCTACAAAACCGCGCGGAATTTTGCGGTCGATACTAGTCACGATGTCTGGATTTATCAGCAAACGGAACTGGAAGTGGAATTGGTAGGGCCGAGCTCACCGGGCAGCTATCCCTTGATTATTTATTTGCCCAGCTTGGGCGAGGATGCTAAAGCCGGCCGTTTGTGGCGGGAAACCTGGGCCAAGGCCGGCTATCTGGTGTTTAGCATGCAGCCGGTAGCGATTAGTAAGGCTCTGAAAGCGTTGGAGGCGGAGCGCCGCTTCGACGACCCGGAGGAGATCCCGGACGACGAAAATGTGGAACTGGCCGACGAGAACATGGAGCTACGTCCGGACGAGGCGCGGGGCGGTTGGTTCGGCGAAAAGCCGAAGCGGCAATCGAGGAGCGCGCGCGAAAGTGAATTGCGTTATGTCGGCCATCAATATTTTGCCGTGGAAAATCTGAAAATCCGCCTGGAGCAGCTGTTCTGGGCCTATCGGCAAGTGCAAACCCGTGCCGGTTTACGGCAGCCCTTGTATGCGTCCGCGGACTTTAGCAAGGTGATTCTGGCAGGCTACGACTTGGGCGCGCAAACCGTGACGGCGGCCTTGGGCGAGAGTTTCGGCGCCGGTTTACCGCATAGCGATGAACTCAAACCCGTCGCGGGGCTGGTGTTGAGCCCGTCGGTGGATTTGGCGGAAGGCAATGTTCGTAGCCGCTTCCAGGCCTTGCGGTTGCCGATGCTGACGATTACCGCCAGCGAGGACAACGACCCGTACGCGATCAGTTCGGCCGCGGTGCGCACGGCGGTTTGGGAACAGGCCCCGGCCGGCGGCAAGTATTTACTGCTGTTGCGCGGCGCCGGGCACCGCTTGTTGGCGGGCAACGAGCTGGGCGGGCGGTTTGGCTTGAGTGGCTCGAGGCGCGGGGATTTAGGCATGGGCGGCATGGATTCCGTTGGTGGTCCTGGCGGCGGCTCCGGTGGATACAGTAGCGGTGGACGCCGTGGCATGAGCGGCGGTGGCCTGTTCGGCAGAGCCGAGCGCCGCGACCCGAACTTGGGCTACAAACAGGTCGCGGCCATCGCCAGCGTTTCCAGCGCGTTTCTGGATATGTTCATCAAAAAAGACGAATTTGCCCAGGCCTGGCTGAATGAAAAAGCCGGTAAATGGCTGGACAGGGCGGGTTCTTTACAAACGAGGTAGGGGAATTCTAATTGTTTGCCCAAGGCCATCATGCCCGCCGGGATACCCTCAGGCCCCAAGAACGGGCATTCAGCTGAAGCAGCTTGCCAATCAGGTATTTTTTGTACCGGAATGTTGGACTATGCCGAGGTCGGCCAGCCCAACATCCGTTAAACGTTTATCAGACCGACGCTTTACGGCGGCGACCCAGCCAAAATAGCCCGGAGAAGCCGGACAAAGCCAACCACAAAGCCGCCGGCAGCGGCACCTGAGAGATACTGACGTTGTCCACGCCAAAATTGAAGGGACCGACGTTATCGGTTTCGGCAAAACGCAGGCGTAAGGTCTCGCCCTGATGCGCTTGCAGTAAGGTGGTGATATCGATCAAGAACGGCGCGTAGCCGGATACGAGTGGATCGTCGGTATTGGTTTGAAACAAGTTTTGTAAAACCGTGGTACTGAACGGATCGCCTGCGGTGCTCAAAATGTCGACGCGCGCTTGCTGATTGAGATTAGTCGAGCCTGGAATGCCTGTCCCCGCCCAATCCAGATGTCCCGGATTGTAATATTTGTCAGCACCGTTGTTCAGATATAAAGAAAACGCCAGATGGGTAGTGCCCACGCCAGTCGGCACCAGAAAGTCCTGATACAGCACATGGCTGCCGCCGGCTCCGGCGTCGGTCATTGCCGCAAAACTACCCTCGACGGGTGCAAGCACCGAAAAACCGTTTGCCGGACTATTCGTTCCGCTTTGCTGAAAAAAACCGCCGTCGCTACCGAGTTGATCGGCACGGGTCCAGTTGTTAAAACCCGCCTCGAAACCGCCGTTTATTATTAAATTGGCCTGACTCGGCATGGAAAAACCGCCGATCAATATTCCGAGATACGCCGCTGACTTTAAGTTGCTGAAAGTGTTCATCAAGTGTTACTCCTGTTAGGGTTAAGGCTTGCGGCTGATGCGATAAATACTGCTGTCGGTTATGGATACCACGTACAAATTGCCGTCCGGGCCTTGCTCTATATCTGTGGTGGTGCCGAAGCCGGTGCCGATTTGCAAGGTTTCGCTTTCGGTGCCGTCGAATTTTTGCGCACGAAACAGATTGTCGGCGACTTTATCCGCCAGACGCGGATCGGCACTGACATCGACGTGCAATCTATCGGCCGTCAATTTGATACGGTACAAACTGCCGCCATTGGCGCCGACTTGGGCAAAGCCTCTGGAAGAGCCCATCCACAGCGTGCCGTTGTACTCAGCCCCAAGCGCATCGCCATCGACAAAAGCCGTGCCGGCCGGGCCAATCTCGTATTTCCAGCTCAGTTCCGGATCGACATAAAGCGAACCGGGCAGCGTCAACAGCCTGGCTTTACCGAGAGCCGGCGTATAGGCAATCCGGGTTGGCGGATAGCGAACCTGCTGCATGGCGTTATTGAATTGGGTGGTTTCTATCGCTTTAAATTGAGAAATCCGGCTGGCCGGCCCGGCAAACTGGATCCAGCCGCCGTTCATGCCGGGAATGACTCGATTCAATTCGCTGAAGGCGTCATCGGCATTTTCGGTCTCCCATAGCGCGCCGGATGTGGGGTCAAACGCCATACCAAAACCGTTGCGGTGGCCGTAGGAATAAATCTTCTGGATATTGGCGCCTACGCCGCCGCCTATCGCCGCGCCGGCGGCGAAAAAGGGATTGTCCACCGGCGCGCCGCCGTTGGTGTTAAGCCGTAAAATGACGCCGGACAAATGGACGTCATCCGGAGCCGGGCCGCCATAGGTATCGTCGACCAACGGCGCTTTCAGGAATGGGCCATTCGGCAGATTCTGCAGCCAGCCACGGCGACCCTGATCGCCCATGAAAACATACAAATTGCCGTCCGGGCCGAATTTGATAACGCCGCCATTGTGATTGCCTTGCGGATTGGCATTGGCGCTGGTCGGTTGTCCGGCTACCTGGATATTGTCGGTTTGCAGCGCGCGCAGTTTCAGCAGATTTTCTTCGAACACTAGGCGCCCGCCGTTGGCCGGCTCCCATCGATAACGGTCTACCCGATTGCCCAAAACCGGTACTTCCAATACCGCAGAGGAATCGGCCCCGGTACTGCTCTCGGTCCAGCAGATAAAGACTTCCGGCACTTCGGGAAATTGCGGGTGCAATGCCATGCTCAGCAGGCCGCGTTCGGAATTTGAATTGACCGGCAAGTCCAGCACTGGCGTCGCCTGCACCGCCCCGTTGATTACGCGCTTGACTTGCCCGGAGCCTTTTTCCAGCACCAACATATCGTTGGCGGCCAAGAACACCACGCCAATCGGTTGACTTAGTCCGCTGACCGCCACACCGACCTGTAAATTCGGATCCAGAACGGTGGCGGGAATCGAGTCGGCGTTGACCGGGGCAGCTAGAATCGTGGCAATGCTCATTGCCGTGGCCAAGGTCTTGAAATGCAGGGTATTACGCGGTCGGGAGATAGCTTGATGAGCGATGTTGCCGGAGATTTGCAGCGAGATTATCTGGTTCATAAGTATTGCCCTCGGGAAAGGAGAAGGAATGTGAAACCAATGCCGCGCGGATCGGTAAAACTTGCTTCGTGCCGCAACCGACGCTGTTTGTCGGGATGGCCAAACTGAGAGCCGTCAGTTCTTTATCCCGATTGAGCCGGTTGACAAGGTAACGGCACTAACTTTCACAGTGAGTGAGTTCCGGTTTGTTGTGCAAAGGTTCAATCGCGAAATTTAAAAACTTATGTCTACCGCTGACTCAAAACCTGAAATGATCTACAAAGCTGTAGCCGGTGAACCGGATTTATTTCCAGTCCAACCCAATTCCCAGCCTGATTAAGCCTCTGCCAGCCACAGGTTCCGTAACTTCTCGCGGTGAATATACAGCCATTGAATGGCGATGATGGGAATGCCGGATTCGATTTTGTCGTCTTCCAGCATTTGAAACACCTCGTCGAATTTGACGGCCGTGACGCGGATGTCTTCATCTTCCTCGTCCAGACCGTGAATGCCGCCGACCTGGCTACTGTCAACCCGGCCGCAGAATAACGTGATCCACTCCGACGAGCCGCCGGGCGTGGTGAAGAACTGTTTTATCTCGATGAGTTCTTGAATCTCGCAGCCTGCTTCCTCGCGGGCTTCGCGATACGCGACTTCTTCGGCGGTTTCGCCGTCCTCGATGGCGCCGGCGACGATTTCCAGCAGCCAGGCCCGCTCCGGTTGCAAGACTGCGCCGACGCGGAACTGCTCTATCAAGACCACTTCGTCGCGGTTCGGGTCGTAAAGTAATACCGCCACGCAATTGCCGCGGCGGAACAGCTCCCGTTTTAAGGGTTGGCTCCAGCCGCCGGCGAACAGCGTATGCGTCAGCGTGTATTGTTCCAGCCGGAAAAAACCCTCATACACTAGCTGAGTATCCAATACTTGAAATTGCTTGTCGCTCATCGGCCGTAGCTCACCCGGTAGATTACGCCCAGACTGTCGTCGCTGATCAACAGGCTGCCGTCCGGCATTTGAATAATGTCGTTCGGGCGCCCAAGCACCTCGCCTTGCGCGGTCAGCCAACCGCTGATGAAGGGCAGTTCGTTGTAGGCCTGGCCTTCTCGGAATTTGACCACATTAACCTGATAACCTTGCGGTACGGTGCGATTCCAGGAACCATGCTGGGCTACGAACAATTGCCGGAAATAAGTGTCCGGGAATTGTTTACCGGTGTAAAAACGCATGCCTAGCGGGGCAATGTGGGCTTTATATTTCCAGGCGGGCGCCTTGAATTTGTAGCATTGCTTGTCTCCGATGTATTCGGGATCGGGGATGGTGCCGGCGTGGCAATAAGGGAAGCCGAAATGCTCGCCTTTTTGGTTCCATTCGTTCAGTTCGTCGGCTGGCGCATCGTCGCCCAGATAATCGCGGCCGTTGTCGTTGAAAAACAGATGGCCGCTGCGGGTTTCCCAATCGAAACCCACGGTGTTGCGAATACCGCGCGCCAGGATTTCCATATCGCTACCGTCGGGATCCAGGCGGATCAAGGAGCCGTATATCGGTTTCTCAGGGTCGCAGACGTTACAGGGGGCGCCAATCGCGGTATATAGCTTGCCGTCGGGGCCGAAACGCAGATATTTCCAGCCATGATGGCGGTCGGAAGGGAATTGATCGAATACCGTGACCGGCTTGGGTGGGCTGGCCAGGCGTTGGCCGACTTCGTCGAAACGAATGATGCGTTGAATTTCCGCGACGTATAGGGTGCCGTCTTTGTAAGCCACGCCATTGGGCAGATTAAGTTGTTGGGCGATCAGATACTTTTGTTCGGCGACGCCGTCGCCATCTTTATCCTGCACCGCGTAAACGTTGCCTTGCCGAGAGCCGACATAGACCACGCCATTGTCGCCCAACGCCATTTGCCGGGCGTTGGGAATGTCGTCGGCGAAAATTCTAATGTTAAAACCCGGCGGCAAGCGCAATTGCTTTAGCACGGCTTCTTGTTCCGGGGTGGCTGCCAGGCATAGCGGTGCGGCGGCAAACAGCATTAGTAGCGACTTTATAATTCTCATTTTTATGTCCCTCAAGTAAACTTTGGCAGATGTTAACACTCTATAGTCTTGAATTTAATCTTTCGACTCCCCAGATTAAACCCACTTTATAACAACACAGGAAAGTTACGCCATGATGAGAATATTGCTATTTCTGGCTACCAACGTGGCCATCATGATTGCGATCAGCATCATTTTTAATGTCTTAGGCTTGCAAGGCGCGCTGGACGCTCAAGGCGTCAACTTGAACATCGAAGGTCTGCTGGCGATGTCGGCGGTAATCGGCATGACCGGTTCGGTGATTTCATTGTTTATGTCCAAATGGTCTGCCAAAAGCTCGATGGGCGTGCATGTCATCGAACAGCCGCAAAATCAAACCGAACAATGGTTGGTCGGCATCGTTGCCCAACAAGCCAAACAAGCCGGTATCGGTATGCCGGAAGTCGGTATTTTTGACGCGCCGGAAGCCAACGCGTTTGCCACCGGCGCCAACCGTAACAATGCCCTGGTGGCGGTCAGTACCGGTCTGCTGCGCAGTATGAATGCCGATGAAGTGGAAGCGGTGGTAGGCCATGAGATCAGTCACGTCGCCAACGGCGATATGGTGACGATGGCCTTGATGCAGGGCGTGGTTAACACCTTCGTCTATTTCTTCGCCACTATCATCGGTTACGTGGTGGACCGGGTAGTATTCAAAACTGAACGCGGTTACGGCCCGGCCTATTATGTAACGCAGATGGTCGCGCAAATCGCCTTGTCGATTTTGGCTTCGATGCTGGTGATGTGGTTTTCGCGTTACCGCGAATTCCGTGCCGACGCCGGCGGTGCCAACTTGGCCGGTCGTCAGAAAATGATAGGTGCATTGCGCGCGTTACAGCGTTCGCATGAGCCCGCCGAATTGCCCGGCGAACTGGCTGCATTCGGTATCAATGGCGGCGGCGTGCAACGCTTGTTTATGAGTCATCCGCCCTTGGAAGAACGCATCGCCGCGTTGCAAAACGCCCGTTAGTACGCTCCCTTGCCGCGCCGGATCAACCGGCGCGGCTTTTTTTATGACCAATCAATTTATCCGCTTCAAACTCGATCTGAGTTACGACCAGTACCTGGCTGTCTATCAAGGCGTTGCCAAAACCGTGGTCACCATTGCCGACGACGGCCGGCGCATCGTGTTCCCCGCCGGCAATATTCAACGTTACCTCACCAAGTCCGGGATTCAGGGCCATTTTGAAATGGAGCTGGGCGCCGGGAATAAGTTTGTCGGCATCAAGAAATTGGCTTAAATAACGGCCAATCAGGCAGCTCATTCCATTTACACAACTTGAAACCCCGCCGGCTGCAGGTGTCGAGGTCATTTATCGATTAACCGACAATCCGCCGAAAATCTGTTCCTGATCGATAATTCACGTGCGAGTTGAATCTAAACGTTTTAAGATCGATCGGGCGGTAATGTTAAAAAACACGTGAGTTAGGATATGTCTTAAAAATGTAAAGTAAAACAAGAAGGTGAGGAGATCGTTATGCTTGAAAAACCACTCGCTCAAGAAATTATCCCGCCCAATGAACCCCAAGTCATAGAAGATTTGACGGCGCGCTTAAAAGCAAAAATTATGCAGGACAACCCGGCCGGCATCATGCGTCGGGATGCGCATCCGAAAATGCACGGATTGGTCAAGGCGGAGTTTATTGTCGAAACCGATTTGCCGGAAGAATTGAGAATCGGGCTTTTCAAAGAGCCGCAAACCTATCAAGCCTGGATCCGTTTTTCCAACGCCAGCGGCACGATCAATCTGGACAAGGAAAATGATATTCGCGGCATGGCGATTAAATTGATGGGCGTGCCCGGCGAGAAACTTCTGGAGGCGGAAAAGCACGCGCAAACCCACGATTTGCTTTTGATCAGCGCCAGCCGCTTTGTGACCAAAGACGTTGCGGAATTTGATGGCTTGGTCAAGGCGCTGACCGGCAGCCTGTCGGCAAAAATAGTATTTTTCTTCAGCCATTGGCGGGTGGTTTTCAACTTGCTGCGTAGCATGCTCAAGTTCGCTAATCCTCTGCAGATTCGCTATTTCAGTGCCACGCCGTATTTACTGGGTAATCGGGCGGTTAAATATTCGGCTATTCCGCATGTTGCTGCTCCCGATAGCATTCCGAGCAACCCGGCTGACGATTATTTGCGTTTGGCAATGGTCAGGCAATTGCAAATCGGCGATGCTTTTTTTGATTTTGCCGTGCAACTGCAGACCGACCCCGAAGTAATGCCGATTGAAGATCCGGGTGTCGAATGGCCGGAAGCGCTTTCGCCGTTTCGTAAGGTGGCGACGATCAGGATTTTGCAACAGGCGTTCGACACCGAGGCGCAGAACGCGTTCGGTGAGCATTTATCCTTCACGCCGTGGCACGCGCTGCCTGAACATCGGCCGCTGGGCGGTATCAACCGTGCACGTAAAATTGTTTACAACGCGATTTCAACATTTCGGCACGAAATGAACCAGATACCCAGGATTGAGCCGAATAGCTGGGATATTTAACGGCAACTGATAACGGTCTGTTGGGTGTTTTGGCCTGGACGGCGATATAGTAGCTGGCCAATAACTCATCGGCTCAAGCGACATGTCCAATCCCACAGACCGACATTCGGAACGCAGGCGTCTACTCAATATCTTCAGCGGCTCGGTTGGCAACCTTGTTGAATATTTTGATTGGGCGATTTACGCCGCTTTTGCGTTGTACTTTGCCCCGGCTTTTTTCCCGGAAACCGATCAAACCGCCCAGTTGCTAAACAACGCGGCGATATTCGCGGTAGGCTTTATCTTTCGGCCGCTGGGTGGCTGGTGGCTGGTGGCTGGGCAGCCTGGCAGACCGCAAGGGCCGTAAAAGCGCCTTACTGTTTTCGGTCAGTGTGATGTGTTTGGGGTCGTTAATTATCGCCTGCACACCGGGCTATGCGGTGATCGGCATGTGGGCGCCGGCCTTGTTGCTGTTTGCCCGCATGTTGCAGGGCTTCAGCATCGGCGGCGAGTACGGCAGTTCCGCTACCTATCTGAGCGAGATGGCCGCGTCCCATCGGCGCGGCTATTACTCAAGTTTTCAATACGTCACCATCGTCCTCGGTCAAATCCTGGCCCTGGGTTTATTGATGCTGTTGCAAAAATGCCTGTTGAGCAGCGAGCAACTGCACGATTGGGGATGGCGTATCGGCTTTATCGTCGGCGGCTTGTTGGCTGTGGTGGCGATGGGCTTACGCGGCAACATGGCCGAGACCAAGGCCTTTGTCGAGCAACATGCCTACCCGGCCCGACACGCCCATCTGCGCGAACTGCTGAAATATCCCAAATCGGTATTAACCGTGGTGGCATTAACCGCAGGCGGTACCTTGTCGTACTACACCTTTACCGTCTACATGCAAAAGTACCTGGTCAACACTACGGGCTTTAGCAAGGACGACGCTACCACGATCTGCACGCTGGCCTTGATCGTATTCATGTTGATTCAGCCGGTGTTCGGCCTGATCTCCGATTATGTCGGCCGACGCACGATGCTGATTGCTTTCGGTGCCGGCGCGACGCTGTTTACCGCGCCATTGCTTGATTTATTAGGCCACGCGCAAACCATCGAATCCGCGCTGTTCTGGTATATCTGTGCTTTGTTGATCGTCTCTGGCTATTCGTCGGTCAACGCCATCGTCAAAGCGGAATTGTTTCCTGTGCATATTCGCGCGTTGGGGGTCGGGTTTCCTTATGCGCTGACCGTGGCTATATTCGGCGGCAGCGCCGAGTATCTGGCTCTCTGGCTGAAAAGCCTGGGGCATGCCGAATGGTTTGCCTACTACGTCAGTGCCTGCGCGGCCGTGTCGATGCTGGTGGCGTTGATGATGAAAGAGCCGATGAAGGTGTCGCGTTTGGATATATGATTAATGGCGGGAATTCAATTGGCTAATTGCTAACGGTGTCGATGAATGGGCAAATTCGACCCAGGCTGTGTAAA
>LUUF01000044.1 GCA_001644045.1 Methylomonas methanica
GGCCTGGGTAGTCGTTCGCTGCCGATCTTGAAATGCTGCAACGACCGCTGGGTTTGTGCGCCCCAATATTTATCGGCCGGCACGGCGATTTCGCCGAAAGAGTCCGTCTCAACCCGTGTTTCGGAGCACTGATCGTTCATGCCTCGATCCGCCTATAAGTCGCCGGGCCTTAACAACATCTTCCGTACTTCGCCGACGTGGGTTTCTTCCAGCGCACACATGCGGCGCGCATATTCCTCCAACAGCACGTTGCGGCCGTTCACCAAATCCAACAGACGGTGGTATTCGGCCAGGGCTTGAGTTTCGTGCTCCAGCGATTCGGACAGGATGTCGCCGATGTCGTGGCGGTGAGTTTCGAGTAGCGGGCCAATATCCAAAGACGGGTGGCCGCCCAAATGGGTGATCATCTCGCCGGCCTGGTCGGCGTGCATCAACGACTCCGTGGCTTGCGCCCGCATCCACGAAACAATGGGAATCCGATTGTAGCCGAACACCATCAAGGCATAATGAGTGTAACGCACGACACCCGCCAATTCGGCCTCCAGAATTGCATTCAACACGCTGATAACAGCATCTTGATCGATTTCGGTATTAGCCATAACGCCCCCTTTCAATTGTGGGATAAAGCCTTTCACACCGTAAAAATCGTCAGACAACAGTAGCAACTATAAGTTTGATTTCATGCACAAAATTTTGGGGTTTAGGCGATTGCAACGCTTAAATCGCCGGTCTGCGCGAACTTAAAACGCCGCGATGGGTCTTTCGCAACACGGCGTTATCGCGCCGGTGGCGCTCCAAACCACGGGAGAAAAGATCATGACAAATTTCGATCCTTTCGGTGTGATACGGCCTTTAGGCCTGACATCAGCCCCGCAGGCCAGCTATTATTCCTTGCCCGATCTGTACATCGGCAACGGGATGGATATTGCGCGGCTGCCATTCAGCATCAAGATTCTGCTGGAATCGGCGTTGCGCAACTGCGACGGCTACCAAATCCGCGAGCAAGACGTAGCCAAAGTAGCCGGTTGGCAAGCGCATGGCCCGCGGCATGAGATCCTCTTCAAACCGGCGCGGGTAGTGTTACAGGATTTTACCGGCGTTCCCGCCTTGGTCGATTTGGCGGCGATGCGCGATGCGGTCAGCGACTTGGGCGGCGACCCTGGCAAGGTCAATCCGTTGGTGCCGTGCGATCTGGTGATCGATCATTCGGTGCAGGTCGATTATTTCGGCAAGGCCAATGCTTTGGCGATGAACGAAACGCTGGAGTTTCAGCGCAATGCCGAACGCTATGCCTTTCTGAAATGGGGGCAGGCCGCGTTTCGCAATTTGCGGGTCGTGCCGCCCGCCACCGGCATCGTGCACCAGGTCAACCTGGAATATCTGGCCTCGGTGGTGTTCCTCGATAACACATCCAACGTTTGTTACCCTGACAGCTGCGTCGGTACCGATTCGCACACGCCTATGGTCAACGGTTTGGGCGTGCTGGCCTGGGGCGTCGGCGGCATCGAAGCCGAAGCGGTGATGCTGGATCAACCGATCTATATGTTGCTACCCGACGTGGTTGGCATCAAACTAATCGGCGACCTGCCGCCTGGCGTCACCGCCACCGATCTGGTATTGCGGCTCACCGAATTATGCCGAGAGATCGGCGTGGTGGGAAAATTTGTCGAGTTTTTCGGCTCCGGCCTGTCATCGCTTAGCGTTGCGGATCGGGCCACCATCGGCAATATGGCGCCAGAACAAGGCGCGACGGTGAGTTATTTCCCCATCGACGCCGAAACCCTGAACTACCTGCGCTTGACCGGCCGTAGCGACGCACAAATCGCGCTGGTCGAACATTACGCCAGGCTGCAAGGCTTGTTTCGCGACGACTCGACTTTGGAACCGGAATTTAGCCAGGTAGTCGAGGTCGATCTTGCCGACATCGAACCGGCGGTTGCCGGCCCCAAGCGCCCGCAAGACCGGATTCCGTTGAGTCGGGTTGGCCCCACTTACACGCAAATGCTGACCGCGCCGCTTGGCAATCAGGGCATGGGGCTTGCGGAAAGCGACCTGAATCGACATGCTGCTGTGACAATCCATGATACTACCGAAACCATCGCTCACGGCGCCGTGGTGATTGCCGCCATCACCTCCTGTACCAATACCAGCAATCCCTCGGTCATGCTCGCCGCCGGTCTGTTGGCAAAAAAAGCGGTGGAAAAGGGCCTGAAAGTCAAAAATTACGTCAAAACCTCGTTGGCACCCGGCTCGCTAGTGGTGACGGACTATTTGCAAAAATCCGGCTTGCTGCCGTATTTGGAGCAACTGGGGTTTTATCTGGTGGGTTACGGCTGCACCACCTGCATCGGCAATTCCGGTCCACTGGACCCTGCCGTGGAAAAAGCCATCCTCCAGAACAATTTGGTGGTGTCGGCCGTGTTGTCCGGCAACCGCAATTTCGAGGGCCGGGTCCATCCGTTGACCAAAACCAATTATCTAGCGTCGCCGCCATTGGTGGTGGCTTATGCGTTGGCCGGGTCGACGGCGCTGGATATCAGTAGCGAGCCGATCGGCACCGGCAGCGATGGTCAGCCGGTCTATTTGCAAGACCTCTGGCCGAGCAACCGGGAAATCACCGACACCATTCGCCAATTCGTCACGCCGGCGATGTTTAAACAACGATACGCCGATGTATTTTCCGGCAGTCCGGCCTGGCAACAAATTCCCATAGCCGCATCCGAACGCTATGCGTGGCAGATCGATTCCACCTACATCCGCAAACCGCCGTTCTTCGCCGGCATGTCCGAGCAATCGCAAGCGCCAGAACCGCTGGCCGGTTTGCGGGTATTGGCGATATTCGGCGACTCGGTGACGACCGATCATATTTCCCCAGCCGGACAAATAGCCGCCGACTCACCGGCCGCAGCTTATTTATTGGAACACGGCATAGCCCGTAACGACTGGAACAGTTACGGTTCGCGCCGCGGCAACGACGAAGTGATGAGCCGCGGTACTTTCACCAACATCCGGGTACGTAATCTCTTGGTGCCGGGTAGCGAAGGCAACTTGACCGTCCACCATCCCAGCGGCGACCGGCTAAGTTTTTTCGACGCGGCGATGCGGTATAAGCAAGCCGATATGCCGTTATGTATTCTAGCCGGCAAGGAATACGGTTCTGGCTCGTCCCGCGACTGGGCCGCCAAAGGCCCGTATTTATTGGGGGTTAAAGTAGTGATCGCCGAAAGTTACGAACGCATCCACCGCAGCAACCTGATCGGCATGGGCATACTGCCGCTGCAATTTCTGGCCGGTGTGACCGTCGCCAGCCTGCAATTGCAGGGCAATGAAGTCTTGTCTGTCGCTGTAAGCGATAAAGTCGAGCAGCAGGAAGTGATGGTCGCGGCGACCGCGGCAGACGGCAAGGTTACGCGTTTCGTAACCCGCAGCCGTATCGATACGCCGGTTGAAGCGCAATACTATCGGGACGGCGGTATTCTGCGCACGGTCTTGAAAAAATTACTAGTAGCCCCGTTACCGGATGAGCCGAGCTGACCCAAACGATGCGGGTTTATTCCAGCGCCAACGTCCCTTCGATGCACTCGATTTTCTCAGCCGC
>LUUF01000045.1 GCA_001644045.1 Methylomonas methanica
ATGACGACACTATCTAATGTTGTATAAATCTATGTACAAATTTGTCTAATTTAGTTTAAATTTTTATGGTAGAAAGGATGGTAGAATGAATTTTACGATATACGTTACACAATGCCCAAAGTTGCTCGCGAAATGTCTGCCCTTGAGGTGAGTCGATTAAATACACCTGGCCATTACGGCATCGGTGGCGTTGCCGGTCTGTATGTCAATGACGCAACCGCTAAGTCATGGGTACTGCGTTTAATGGTTGGTCTCCAACGTAGACACATTGGGATCGGCGGTTTTCCATCAGTGACACTGGCTCAAGCTAAAGAAAAGGCAAGGCAATTACGCGAAGAAGTAAGAATGGTCATGACCCGATACAACAGCGAAAGGTCGTTGCCAGTAAATTGAAGGCTAAGCAGGCCAGTGCGATAACTTTTCAGCAGGCAGCTGAAGGTTATTTGGCTACTCACGGAGATTCATGGCGGAATGCAAAGCACAGAGCGCAGTGGGTAAGTACGCTAACAACCTATGTTTATCCTATTAGGTGATCTTTTGATTCAAGATGTTGCGATCGAGCAGGTGCTATCTGTTTTGACCCCTATATGGAAAACCAAGAACGAAACTGCTTCGAGAGTTAGGGGGCGCATCGAGTCGGTTTTGGATTGGGCAACGGCAAGAAAGTACAGATCAGGTGAAAATCCTGCTCGGTGGAAAGGCTTACTTGAAACTTCTTCCCGCTCCAAACAAGGTCAAAGTCGTTAATCACCATCGTGCAATGGCTATTGACGAAGCTCCTGTCTTTATTTCAAGATTACGCTTGCATGATGGGGTTGCTGCACTGGCGCTGGAATTTTTAATACTCTGTGCAGCTCGTAGTGGCGAGGTGCGGGGAGCGCGTTGGTCCGAAATTGATATGGACGGCCGTTTGTGGACCGTCCCAAGATCAAGAATGAAAGCAGGCAAAGAACACAGAGTGCCTCTAAATCCTCAAGCAATCGAGATTTTATCGATCATTCAGAAATCACCAGAGACTGATCTGATTTTTGTTGCGCCTAAGGGCGGTGAATTGTCGGACATGACCCTTACCGCTGTCATGCGGCGCATGAAGGGCGACGCAGTACCTCACGGGTTTCGATCAACATTTCGGGATTGGGTGGGCGAACGTACTAGCTACCCACGAGAGCTTGCGGAGCAGGCATTGGCTCATGCAATTGAAAACAAAGTTGAAGCTGCATATCGACGTGGTGATGCTCTGGATAAACGTAGAGTACTTATGGACGATTGGGGAAATTTTCTCACCAATGATTGAAATAAGTGGCTGCCGTAGATAAGTATAATGAATAAAAGCCCTGAGAGAATTCTATTTCCTAAGGATTTAATTTACTGGGAGGACTTTGTTTGGTTGGTTGTTCATTTACGCATTCCGTTTCGGCATAGATCGACAGGTATTGATTGCATCACTGGTGGGCTAATGGGGTCCAAACTTTCATCAGGTATGCATTTTTGGCCTATCGTTTTGCGTGATGAACATTGGAAGTTCATCAACGATCATTTGGAGAGTCTACCTTACCTTGAATATCCGATTTCCTCTAAAGTTGCCAAAGAATTTATAGATCAGTTCGTCATGCTAAAGGATTCCCCAGACTGGGTTCCTTCGTTACTTACTCATGCTAATTTGCTTTTCGACACGGAAAAAAGAAATGTCGCATTTGAATCAGAAAAAAATGAACTGAAAAAGCTGATGTCGAGTGGCGATGTTTTTTTGGTGGATTCGCAAGGAATGAAATGTGAAAATCTTTCTTTGGGTGTTTTTCTTTCCAACCGGGAAGCAATCCGACTTTTGGAGCGAAAGGGTCTGTTAGATCGGGCTCTTATGGTTGGATGCGATTGGACAGCGTTTACTTGTGGGTCAGAAGTTAATACCCCTGAAAAAACAGCTGGCAAGTATCATGGCTTATCCCATGAATTATTAAAGATTGGGGTTGCCGAATACCGTTGTCGGCTAACCCTTAGTGCCTTACAAGCCTTAACAACGCATTCAGAAGCTAGTGGTAGTGGGCAGGATTTAAAAGAGACAGTAGCGCGAAGTCGATCAGTTGATAAAAATGATTGGTCAGGGAGTTTGCGCGAATTTAATCCAGATATGACAGACAAATCGCATGGAGTAGCTCAGACCTCATCTTCATTATCAGAGAGCAATAGCAAAGATATAGAATCCTCCGATACTGCTAGAGGTGATGATGAGGGTTCAGAATTAAAATATTGCTCAGATGATCATAGTGGCGATAAGCCTGACAGCACTGTGCCAACGCCAAAATGGATAGGGACAAAGACGGTTTTGGAAATGTTGCAAGTGTCTCGAGCAACCGTATACAGCTACATGAATTCCACGTCGCGATCTTACGATCCAACATTTCCTACTCCCCATAAAGTACACTCAGAAAACAAGTGGAATGAGTCAGACATTGTTGATTAGATGAAAAAGCAGAAAAAGCAGAAAAAGTAAGTTATTACAGCTACCTCGACGACAAGACCGCGCAAATAGACGCCATTGTCGAAGCCATCAACGCTCAGATTGAAAAGCTTAAATATCTGCGTAAAACCCTGATTAACGATGTCGTGACTGGCAAAATCTGCATCCTTTAGGAGGATTCACCATGACCCAAACCGTGCAAGCCGAAATACCCGATCAACTATTCAATCAAGCCCAAACCTTAGTACATCAAGGTTGGGCGGGTAGTTTTCAGGAAATCGTCAACGATGCCTTGCGGCGGTATCTGGAATCCCATCAAGAGGCGTTGACCGAAGCCTTCATCAAGGATGATGTGCAATGGGGCTTGCATGGCGACGACTAAAGTCGCGTTGGTCGTAGCCGACGCCGGGCCGTTGATTCATCTGGATGAATTGGCCGCCCTGGATGTGCTGAGCGATTACGCCGCTATTTTGGTGCCTGAAGCGGTCTGGCAGGAGGTTGAGCGGCATCGGCCCAATGCGTTGTTGCATCCCGCCGTGAATCTGGTCCGGCAATCGATAGTATCCGCCTCCCCCCAAGTGAACGCGGTGGCAACTTTATACACTTTGCATAGCGGCGAACGTGAGGCTCTGGCCTTGTGCTTGCAGCATGATATTGCCCTGATGCTGACCGATGACACGGCCGCGCGTTTGGCGGCTAAAAACCTGAACATCACGACGCACGGCACGCTGGGTTTGCTGATCCGTGCGGTGCGTAAGCAAACCCGCAGCCCTGCCGAGGTGGTGGCGTTATTGGCCGCCATTCCGCAACAATCAACGCTGCATATTCGCCCGAGTTTATTGGAAGACGTGATTACCCAAGTCAAAGCGGAATGGATGACCGGAGATGAATGAATTACACCTGCACGATCGGTTTTTGCTGCCGTTTCTGCGCGATAGCCTGGGCTACCGGGAAGTCAAAGCCAGTACCAGGTTTACCCTGCTAAATCCGCTAAATTAGCAGGTTTAGCAGATGATTTTAGGTGTGCCGCCCAGGTTTTATTCTTAAATTAGGCTTGTCTTATGCACGCTCTCTAGCGCCGAATGGCTGCTGCCGACACTGAGTCGCCGTACCACCATATTTGAAATGCTTGTTTTGAATTATTCAATATAACTGTAGATAGTATGAGCGAGCATGCAGCAAGAACTTTCACAGCTTGCTGGAGTATATCAACTCACTCTTCAGGCGCCATGCTCGCCTATCGTCAGTGCGGCCATT